>CAVKUS010000035.1:0-24785 GCA_963659725.1 Bacteroides sp. CAG:545
TGTAAATATAATTATTCAAATTTTTAGCGGTGTCCAGCAAACTGGGTACATATCACATAAGGCTTGGGGGCTGTACGGTTTTTTGCATGTGTACGGTATGGAGTTGGCGAAGTTTAAAATATCCTCATGAAATTGTAGTGAACACCTCAAAATAGGCTCATGAAATTGTTGTCAGCACCCCGAAATAGGCTCATTTTTTTGTTAAAGGAGTATTTGCGCAGTTTTGGCAAGTAGGCCTGCTTAAACTTGCCAAAAGCTTGTATTTGTGCTATTATAAATATAGAAATGGTGCTTCCGATAGACGGTTGCCCTCAAAAGATAAGTTATAAAAAAATAACCGTTAGTTTTCTCAGGACTGGGCGGTTATTTTTTTGCGTTCTTGTTGATTTCCATACCTAATTTAATGCAAGCAATGCATAAGCTAAGCAAAGCAATAACTTCGAGTATATCCATCAGTAACACCTCCCTCTTGTGGGATTTTCAGTGAAACTGAATTGATCACGTCAGAGGGCAACCGCCTACCGTTATGGAAGCACCATAAAAATATTTTACCACAAGAATGAAGAGCGTACAACGAACAAGCTTTGAAGGTTTGGCGTGGTACGCTTTTTGTTTGCCTGCAAGATATGCTATAATAAAGCTATATTTTGTTATGAGCGGAGTGATATAGATGATGGACAGCAAGCAGCGCCTGGCTGCGAAAAGCTTTGTGCAGAGCTGGACAGGCAAGGGATACGAAAAGGGCGAAAGCCAGCCGTTTTGGCTGCAGCTTCTCGGCGAGGTGCTGGGCGTGGAGCATCCGGCACAGTTTATCAGCTTTGAAAACCAGATTATGCTTGACCATACAAGCTTTATCGACGGTACAATCGAAAGCACGCATGTGCTGATTGAGCAAAAGAGCCTGGGCAAAAATCTGAACCAGCCTATTAAGCAGTCGGACGGCAGCGTGCTGACGCCGTTTCAGCAGGCCAAGCGGTATGCGGCGGAGCTGCCTTATTCCAAGCGTCCGCGCTGGATTGTGACCTGCAATTTTGCGGAGTTTTATATCTATGATATGGAAAAGCCCTTTGGCGAGCCGGAAGTAGTTTATCTGAAGGATTTGGAGAAGGATTATTACCGCCTGCAGTTTCTTGTTGACAGCGGCAGCGAGCATATTAAAAAGGAGCTGCAGGTTTCTATTGCTGCCGGCGAGATTGTGGGCAGGCTGTATGATGCGCTCCTGGCACAATATAAGGATGCAGCGAGCGAGCACAGCCTCAAAAGCCTTAATATGCTGTGCGTGCGCCTTGTCTTTTGCTTTTACGCTGAGGATGCGGGGATTTTCGGGCGCAGAAACATGTTCCATGATTATCTGGAGCAGGATTCTGCTAAGGATATGCGCCGTGCCTTGATAGAGCTTTTCAAGGTTTTGGATACTAAAGCCGAGGAACGCGACCCGTACCTGGAGGAGGATTTGGCTGCCTTCCCTTATGTCAACGGCGGTCTTTTTGAAAACGAAAATATTGAGATTCCGCAGTTTACGGAGGAGATTCGCCAGCTTATCCTGACCAATGCCAGTGAGGATTTTGACTGGAGCGCCATCAGCCCGACGATTTTTGGCGCGGTGTTTGAAAGCACTTTGAACCCGGAAACACGTCGCAGCGGCGGTATGCATTATACGAGTATCGAAAATATCCATAAGGTGATTGACCCGTTGTTTTTGGATGCTTTGCAGGACGAGTTTGCCCAGATTAAGGAGCTGAAGCAGACGGCAACAGTGGAAAAGCGCTTGCGTGCCTTCCAAAGCAAGCTGGCGGAGTTGGTGTTTCTTGACCCGGCGTGCGGCAGCGGCAACTTCCTTACGGAAACATATATCAGCCTGCGCCGTTTGGAAAACAGGGTGCTGAAGGAGCTTTTGGGTGCGCAGATTGTGCTGGGTGCGTTGGAAAACCCGATTCAGGTTTCCATCAGCCAGTTTTATGGTATTGAAATCAACGATTTTGCGGTGACGGTTGCCAAGACGGCGCTGTGGATTGCCGAAAGCCAGATGATGAAGGAAACGGAAGATATCGTGAATATGAATCTGGACTTTTTGCCGCTGAAAACGAATGCTTATATTACGGAGGCCAATGCGCTGCGTATTGATTGGGAAAGCGTGGTGCCGCAAGCAAGGCTGAATTATATTATGGGTAATCCGCCGTTTGTGGGCTACAGCCTGCAGAGCAAGGAGCAGAAGGCGGATATGCTGGCGATTTATGTTGATGAAAAGGGCAAGCCTTATAAGACAGCAGGCAAGATTGATTATGTGGCAGGCTGGTATTATAAAGCAGCGCAGCTGATGCACAATACTGCTATCCGCACTGCCTTTGTATCGACGAACAGCATTACGCAGGGCGAGCAGGTGGCAAGCGTGTGGAAGCCTTTGTATGAGCGCTTTGGCGTGCATATTGACTTTGCGCACCGCACCTTCCGCTGGGACAGCGAGGCAAGCCTTAAGGCGCATGTGCATTGCGTGATTGTGGGCTTTAGTGAAGCAGCAAACGCTGCAGCGCGTATTATTTATGATGAGGGCAGCGTGCAGAAGGTGGAGAATATCAGCCCTTACCTGGTTGATGCTGAAACAATTTTTATTGAAGGCAGAAAACTTCCCGTCAGTCAGGTTCCTAATATGATTGGCGGTAATAGACCTGTTGATGGCGGTCATTTATTATTTAAGCAAGATGAAATGGAAGCTTTTATTAAGGCAGAACCTAATGCAACCAAGTTTTTTAAGAAATTTTCGATGGGCGCTGATTATATACGAGGCAAATTCAGGTATTGTTTGTGGTTGGTAGGAATTACCCCGCAAGAATTAAATAGTTTGCCTAAAGTTAAGGAACGTGTGAAAAAAGTTCGCGAATCGAGATTGCAAAGCACGTTTAAACAAACAAGAGATTTAGCAGACACGCCAACTTTGTTTAGAGAACAATTAAATCCACGGACTTATTTAGCTGTACCTAAAGTATCTTCTGAAAATAGAAAATACGTGCCAATCGGTTATCTGGATGAATCTGTCATTCCAGGTGATAAGTTATTTATAATTCCAAATGCTTCATTATACGATTTTGGCGTTCTTACATCTAACGTACATATGGCGTGGATGCGTGCTGTTGCCGGTAGACTAGAAATGCGATATAGTTATTCAAACACCATCGTCTACAACAACTTTCCTTGGCCTACGCCAGCCCCTGCGCAAAAAGAGCGTATAGAAAAAACAGCGCAGGCGATTTTGGACGCGCGGGCGTTGTACCCCGAAAGCAGCCTGGCTGATTTATACGATGAGCTGACCATGCCGGTGGAGCTGCGCAAGGCACACCGTGCCAACGACAAAGCAGTCATGGAAGCCTATGGCTTTTGGGGCAAGCTTAACAGCGAAGCAGCCTGCGTCGCAGAGCTGATGAAGCTGTATAAGGCGCTGAGCGAAAAATAAAAAGCACGGCGAAAGCCGTGCAAAATTTGTGAAATAAGCTGTGTTCGCTTGTCAAAAGCGCTTATCTGTGTTATTATAAATATGAAAAAGGTGCCGCCGATAGACGGTTGCCCTCAAAAGAATTTAACTAAAAAATAGTCGCTGCTTTTGCGGAGCTGGGCGGCTATTTTTTTGCGTTTTTATTGATTTCAATACCTAGTTTAATGCAGGCTATGCATAAGCTTATTAAAGCAATAACTTCGAGTATATCCATCAGTAACACCTCCCTCTTGTGGGATTTTCAGTGAAACTGAATTGATCACGTCAGAGGGCAACCGCCTACCGTTATGGAAGCACCATAAAAATATTTTACCACAAGAATGAAGAGCGTACAACGAACAAGCTGTGAAAGTTTGGCGCTGTACGCTTTTTACTCTCTTGAATTGCAGTGCTTCTTGGGTTACAATAAAAGAAAAGGGGGGCGATGAAGATGGCAAAATTCTGTACTAATTGCGGAAGTGAAATTAAACCGGGTGCCAAATTTTGCGAGAATTGCGGACAAAAGCTGGAGCAGGAGCAAAAGCCGCAGGAGGGAGCAGGCAGAATTGCCGCGGCTGCCGGAGCTGTTGGTGCAGCCGGTGCTGCTTCCGGTGCCGATACAAGCTATAAAAAAAGCATTGGCGACAGCCACGATAATTTTGCGTCGGGAGCTAAGGCTGATGCTGCGCAGGTAAATCATAATACCGATAGTCAGGCAAATTCCTATAATAATTTTACTGCCGATAATCAGCAAAAGTTTGCGGATGAACGTTTTGGCAGCAAGGATGATAACGCTTCTGCTGCTTATAATACACCGCCGAGAGCAGGCAAGAAGTTTTTGAATCTTGGCGAGGGCCTGGATTTGCTGTTTAAGGACAGTAGTGCGGATAAGAAAGCTGTTTTCAAGGAGCTGTTCTTTACGTCTGAGGGACGCTTGAACCGCAAGTCATATATTTACAGAAGCTTTTTCCTGTCAGTGGTGCTTTTTGTAGTGCAGGGGATTTTGTCCTTTGCGGCCGATACTTTCGGTGCTCTGGATCTTCTTTTTTCGATTGCCGCTTTTGTGCTCGGCATATTCCAGCTTGCAGCTAATATTATGATGGGCGTGCGCCGCTTGCATGATTTGGATAAATGCGGCTGGTGGATGCTGCTTTTGATTGTGCCGCTGGTTAACCTTTTCTTCTGCCTTTATCTTCTGTTCTTCAAAGGAACGGAGGGACCGAACGAATACGGGGACGATCCTTTGCAGCAGTAGGCAGGCTTTAAGCATATAAAATATGTTGATATTAAGCTTATGAAAATAGTCGCTCGTTCTTGTTACGCAGCGGCTATTTTTGCGCTTTTAGCAAGACGCGGCGCGTAAAACTATGTTATAATAAACTGTTAGCTAATTATTAATGGAGGCGTAAGCACAATGAATTATACAGAAAGCCTGGCATATTTAGACAGCCTGGGCAAATTTGGCATTAAGCTCGGTATGGAGCGTATTGAAGGACTTTTGCGTGAGCTGGGAAACCCAGAGCAAAAGATTAAAACAGTGCATGTAACCGGTACTAACGGTAAAGGCTCTGTTACCAGCATGATTACGAATATTCTGCTGGCAGCAAATCTTAAGGTGGGCAAGTTTACTTCCCCGCATCTGGTGAAGTACAACGAACGCATTAACCTCAACGGCAAGGATATCAGCGACGAGGATTTTGCCACGGCGATTACTGCGGTAAAGGTTGCTGCCGACAGCGTTGTCAAAAAGGGCGTATGCGAGCAGCCGACGCAGTTTGAGATTTTGACTGCTGCAGCGTTTTTATATTTTTATCTGCAGAAGGTGGATTACGCTGTTATTGAGGTAGGCATGGGCGGCCTGTGGGATTCCACTAACGTAATTACGCCGGTAGTCAGCGTTATTACCAACGTTGCGTTGGACCATACTGACCGCTGCGGCAAAACGCTGGAGCGCATTGCTATGCAGAAGGCAGGCATTATCAAGGAAAAGGTGCCTCTGGTTACTGCAGCCGAGGGCAATGAAGCGCTTGGTCCTATTGTCAGCTTGGCTATGTTTAAGGAAGCTCCGGTTTATCTTTATGGCAAGGCTTTTCATGGTACGGAGGTCAAAAGCTCGATGGAGGGCCAGACCTTTACGCTGCATGCAGGTGATTTCTATCATTCTGATTATGAAATAAAGCTGCCGGGCGAGCACCAGATTAAGAATACCAGCGTAGCGATTGTTGCTGCCAAGCTTGTCAGCAAGCAGGATGACCGCATTAACGAGCTGGCGCTGCATGTGGGCGTGGCCAACACCGTTTGGCCGGGACGTTTGGAGCGCATTCACCAAAACCCGGATATTATTCTGGATGGCGCGCATAATCCTGACGGTGCCAAGGCTCTGCGCAATGCTTTGGATAAATACTATCCCGGCAAGCAGGTGCAGTTTGTCTTTGGCATGATGGGTGACAAGGATATGAGCGGTGTTATCAAAACACTGATTAAGCAGGACGATGTTGTTTATACTGTGCGTGCCGATAAGGGTGCGCGTGCTGCCGAAGCTGCGGATTTGGCGAAGCTGGTGGGCAGCAATGCCGTTGCGGAAGCTGATCTTGCTACGGCGTATGATGCTGCTATCCGCGGGGCAGGCAGTGATGGTGTTGTATGCGTGTGCGGCAGCCTGTATCTGGTGGGCGAGTTTAAGAAGATGCTGCTGGCGGATAAGCGTGGGATGAACTGAAGTAAAACAATAAGATCATGACAAAACTGGCAAATTATCTTGAAAATAAAATATGGTATATGCTTTTGTTTACTGTGGCGGTTATTCCGCTGGAGCAGGAGTTCACCTCCTTTTGCGTTGCGATGACCTTTGTCGGCGCAGTGATTGTGTCGCATGTTAAGGGACGTCCGCAGCAGGAGAACGTGCTGAAGCCTTGGCAGCAGGGGGCGTTTTATGCACTTTTGCTGATTGCGGTTATTTCGGTATATTTTTCTATGGACAGATTCTTATCTTTTTGGAATCTTGTCTATGTTGTAGGCCAGTATGCGGCGCTATTTTTTGTGCTGTTGCGTTACGGCTTGGTAGTAAATAGTGAAAAGTGTATAGTGGATAGTGAAGGTTTGGCGAACACTAACCACCATTCACTAATCACTAACCACTGTCCGCTAATCACTAACTACTACAAACTATTCACTAATTTGCCGCGTCCGCTGCAGCTAATCGGTGCTTTTTTGGGCGTATCGCTGCTCGTGAGCGCTATCGGTATAGCGCAGAAGATTTTCGGCGTTACGGCTGAGGGCATCTGGGTGGACCCGGCGCAGTTCCCTGATTTAAAGGTGCGCGTTTTCTCTACGCTGGTCAATCCCAATATTCTGGCAGGATATCTGGTGCTGGTGGTGGCGTACAGCACAGCCTTCTTCAACCAGACGAAGGCGTATAAAAAATGGCGCTTGGCATTTCTTGTAACGGGACTTTTGGCAGCTGTCTGCCTGCTTTATACGTATTCACGCGGTAACTGGGTGGCCTGCGCTGTGATGCTGCTGGCGTTCTGCGTGCTTTTCTGCCGTAAGGCTTTTATTCCTGTCCTTGGCGGCGGTGCGGCGGCTCTGGCGCTTGGCGGGCAGGCGGTGCTGCAGCGCTTGGAATCTATCCACGGCGGTTATGGCGGTGATACCTCTATTGCTCTGCGCATGGCATATTTGAAGAGCACTAAGTGGATTATTGAGGAATTTCCTTTGGGGGTTGGCTGGTATGGCTATCGTTTTGTTTATCCTACATATAATTTCTATCTGGCGGACAAGAACGTTATCATGTACCATTGCCACAATATTTTCTTGAATATCTGGGCGGAGCTGGGAGCGCAGGGGCTGTTGGCCTTCCTTGTTATCTGGTTCGGTATTTTTCTGCCTGCGGGCTGGAGGCTGGCATATAATGGACGCAGCCTGTGGCTGAAGGCTATGGGGCGTGGCTATGTGCTGGCAACAGTTGGTATAATCGTGGGCGGCTTAACGGACCATGTGTATTTTAATACGCAGATGGGATTGTTGTTTTGGACCTTGGGCGGTCTGACACTGCTTTGTGCCAGAATAAATGAGCGCACGGATGAAGAATAGAAAACAGTAGATTTGACAAATGTTTTCAATAAGAAAAAAACGAAGAATAATATGAACAATAATTAGACACGAAAAGAAAAATTGGATAAATTTTCAAAAAATACTAGACAAAAATAATTTGGTATAGTATAATTATCCACATAAAGAGCAGTTAATAAAACTGCATTAGGAACGGAAAATTTACTACGGCTATTTGTGATTTATGAAGCTCAAATAGCCGTAAAAAATAGCAGTAAATTTTGCGAATAAAGAAAAGAGCATGAATAAACGAAATTATCAAATTATGGTGTTTTTATAATCTGGGAAAGGAGAGCAGGCTTGAAGGGCAGGGGGGAAAGATAAGTAGATAACCTATTATTTAAGGAAGGGATGATGCAATGTATAAGTGCAGAGAAGCAAGCACTAAGGAAATCATTGCTTTTCAAAAAGAGTTTTGTGAGAGCTTGTCAGACGCTATAGGAATGAATAATAAACACAGCGTTCAGGTAGAGGCTTATGAGGAGCTGCCGCCATGGAGTTTTATTCATAATTCTAATGGCAGTGATCACTTTTTAAAGGATGACATTATTATGCTGAAGGTGTGCGATTTGGAAAAGAGAATTGCCTATTATCCGGTTTTTACCGAAAAAAGAGGACTCAAGCTGCTCCAATGCTGGGATATGAAAGTACCGCCGAAGCTGACAGCGTTTGAGCAGGAAGGGAAACCGGCAGGCAATGTACATCGTGCCAACCAAAGCTTGCGTAATCTTATCGCTTTTGCCCGTCTGTTTATGCTGTCGCAAAGCCGTTGGCATAAACCTATGGCTTATAGCTTTAATAATATTATTTCGCAATTATATCTTGTGCCGGAAGCAGACGTTGCTCCGGAAACAATCAAGATTATCAACGATGTAATCGGCAAGTATATCGGGGATGATTCCCAGGAGCATTACCTTAAATGTGATAATTTGCAGGGTTTTATAGATTATATTAAAAATAAGTATTCTCTGGTGGACTTTAAGTCTGATGATTTTTCGCTTTTAAGAAAAATACTGCACGATTATTATCCGCAGGAAAAAATATATTTTTAAACGGCAGCATAGCGCAGAACTGTATTTGCAGATGGTTCTGCGCTTTTGTGTTGTATGGATATCAAAGAGGCTGCAGGGTATAAAGTTTAGTCTTTCTTACATATTAGTTACATATTTTCTTGCCCTGCTATGATATAATAATTACATTAATGTTTATTCTATGTGAGCAGCATAGAGGAGGAGCAGTTATGGCAGATAAATTTTTAGTAATAGATGGCAGCAGCTTAATACATAGAGCGTTTTTTGCATTACCGCCGCTGACTACGCGTCAGGGGATTCATACGGGTGCGGTATACGGACTGTGCAATATGCTGCTGAAGCTTTTGGATGAGGTGAAGCCACGTTATATGGCAGTTGCCTTTGATAAATCGCGCAAAACCTTCCGCAGCAAGCTGTATGCGGAGTATAAGGCGCAGCGTAAGCCGACTCCGAGCGAGCTGAGCGAGCAGTTTCCTTTGGCGATGAAGGTTTTGGAATGCATGGGAATCCGCACGCTGGAGCTGGATGATTATGAGGCCGATGATATTATAGGCACCTTTGCTGTGCAGGCACCGCCGGAGGTTGAGGTTATCATTGTTACCGGTGACCGCGACGAGCTGCAGCTTATTGATAAGCGCACCAAGGTTTTTTATACCAAGCGCGGTATCAGCGATATCCAGATTTTTGATGAGGCGGAATTTGCTGCTAATTATGAGGGCCTGCAGCCTAAGCAGCTGATTGAGCTGAAGGGCCTGATGGGTGATACCTCGGATAATATTCCCGGCGTTCCGGGCGTAGGTCCTAAAACAGCCATGAAGCTGATTAAGGAATACGGCAATGTTGAAACTGTACTTGAGAATATCGAGAAGGTTTCCGGTAAGTCGTTAAAGACGAAGCTGACGGATAACAAGGACTCTGCATTGCTTTCTAAGCAGCTGGCAACAATCTGTACGGAAGCACCGGTTGATACCGCTGTGCAGACCTACGAGCTGCAGCCGATGAAGGAGGAGGCACGTACCCTGCTGCAGGATTTGGAGTTCCGCAATATGTACGAGCGCTTTGCCGCGGTACTCGGCGGCGCGCAGGACAGCTTTGATCTTTTCGGTGAAGCAGTTGAGCAGGAAGGCTTGCCGCAGGTGGCGGTAAATACACCGCAGCTGGCGGAGGAGCTTTTTGCTGCGCTGGCTAAAGCACAGCAGCCGGTTGCAGTGCATGCGCAGGTAGCAGGACAGTTGCCGGAGCTGTATTTCAGCAGTGCCGAAATTTTGGTTGACGATAAAATTTATGTGCTGGACGCGCAAAGCGGTTGTTGGGATAAATTCGACAGCTGGCTGGCAGATGCAGACAGCAAAAAGATAACGATAGACAGCAAGGAGCTTTATAAATGCTGCCTGTGCCGTAAGGTGAAGGTGCAGGGAATAGCTGATGATGTTGCCTTGGCAGGCTATGTTGCCGACCCCGGCCACAGCTCCTACTGCCTCGAAGATTTGAGCCGCCGCAATCTGCCGGGAGTGCTGGCAACGCCTTGCGAAAATCTGCTGCAGCTCGCATCTAAGCTGCGCAGTCTTTTGGCTGAGCAGCAACAGCTCAAGCTGTACGAAGAATTTGAGCTGCCGCTGGCACCGGTGCTGGCACAGATGGAGTTTGCCGGTATTACGCCGGACAAGGAGCTTTTGCTGCAGCTGAACGAGGATATGGGGCACCGTATTGCCAAGCTAGAGGCATTGGCACAGGAGCAGGTAGGCGAAGAGTTTAACCTGAAATCTCCCAAGCAGCTGGGCGTGATTTTGTTTGAACGCTTGCAGCTGCCGGTAATCAAAAAGACGAAAACAGGCTATTCTACCGATGCCAAGGTATTGGAAGCACTGGAGGGCAAGCATCCGCTGATTGCCACCATTCTGGAGCACCGCAAGCTGGCGAAGCTGCAGTCCACCTATTTGGAAGGCCTGCAGCCGTTGATTAATCCCAAAACGGGACGTATTCATACGCACTTCCAGCAGACGGTAACGGTAACAGGCCGTTTGTCCAGCACTGATCCTAACCTGCAGAACATTCCTGCACGCACGGAGGAGGGCAGACAGATTCGCCGTATTTTTGTTCCGGGAGCAGGCTATGATTTGCTGATGAGCTGTGATTATTCGCAGGTTGAGCTGCGTATATTGGCCTGCATTGCGCAGGATGAGCTGCTGTTGGAGGCCTTCCGCCATGGTCAGGATATCCATGCGCGCACCGCTGCCGAGGTTTTCGGTGTGCCGCTTGAAGAAGTAACGCCCGAAATGCGCAGCCGTGCGAAGGCTGTTAACTTCGGTATTGTTTACGGCATCAGCGATTTTGGCCTGGCCAAACAGCTGGATGTCGGCCGCAAGGAGGCAGCAGGCTATATTGACAGCTACTTTGAGCGCTATACTGGTGTAAAAAAATACATGGAAGATATTGTAGCCAAGGCACGTGAGCAGGGTTATGTAAGCACGCTGATGGGACGCAGACGCTATCTGCCGGAAATCCGCAGCAGTAATTTTAACCTGCGCAGCTTTGCGGAGCGTACCGCTATCAACACCCCGATTCAGGGAACTGCCGCAGATATTATGAAGAAGGCAATGATTGCCGTGCAGCGCGAGCTGGACAAGGCGCAGTGCAAGAGCAGAATTTTGCTGCAGGTACACGATGAGCTGGTGCTGGAGGTGACTGCGGATGAGAAGGAGCAGGTTGCACAACTGGTGCGCACAGCCATGGAAGGTGCTGCGTCACTGGATATTCCGCTGCTGGCCGACGTTAATTGCGGTCGTGACTGGGCGGAAACAAAATAACGGATACTTTACGGAAAGAGGGGAAGACCTGTGCCGGAAATGCCTGAGGTGGAGCAGGTGCGCAAAACACTTGCGCCTCATATAGAAGGAAAGAAAATTTTAGCAGTAGAAGTATATCTGGAGCGATTGATAAAATATCCTCAGCCTGATGCCTTTATCAAAGGACTGGTGGGCAAAACTATCAGCAGCGTGGGCCGACGCGGTAAATATCTGGTGCTGCATACAGCACCTAAGCAGCAGCTGATAGTGCATCTGCGCATGACAGGCGCGCTGTTGGCGCAGCCGTCGGCTGCACCTGCACCGGCGTACGCTAAAATCAAGTTTACGCTTTCTGATGACGTAACAATGTGGTTTACGGATATCCGTACCTTCGGTACGCTGTATCTGGTAACCGATAATAATACATATATTGAAGGCTACGAAACGCTGGGGCCGGAGCCGCTGAGTGAAGGCTTTACGGCCGAATATCTGTTGCCGTTGGCGCAAAAAAGCAAGAAGGCTATCAAAAGCTTTATTCTGGACCAGCAGATTATTGCCGGTCTTGGCAATATTTATGCCGATGAATGCCTGGCTCTGTCAGGCATTTTGCCCATGCGCAAAGCCTGCAGCCTGAGCGCTGCTGAGGTAGGCAGCTTGTGTGAAGCAGTCAATGCGGTAATCGCGCAGGGCATCAAAAATCGCGGCACAACCTTCCGTGATTATAAGGACGGCGAAGGAAATAAGGGTGATAACCAGAATCATCTGCTGGTATACGGCCGAGGCGGCAAACCTTGCAAAAAATGCGGTGCGCTGCTGCAGACAACCAAGGTTGGCGGCAGAGGCACGGTTTATTGCGAGCATTGCCAAAGGTAGGAGTGGAGAATAATGATAACAATAGGTTTGACGGGAGGCATTGCTTCCGGTAAAAGTACAGTTTCGGCAGAGCTGCGCAGCCTGGGACTGCCTGTTTTTGATGCGGATGCCGAAGCACGTCTGGCAGTAGCTGCAGGCAGCGAAGGCCTGGCGCAGGTGATTGCCGTATTGGGCAAAGAATATCTGAGCGAGGAAGGAACATTAGACAGAGCCAAGGTTGCTGAGCGCATTTTTCATGACAAGGAAGCGCTGAAGGCAGTGGAGGCAATTATCCATAAAATAGTCTGGCAGCAGGCAGAAAGCTTTCTGGCAGCAAGCAGCAAGCAGGGACATAGGGCAGCGGTGCTGGATGTGCCGCTTTTGATTGAATGCGGCTGGCATAAGAATGTGGACAGCGTGTGGCTGGTATCTGTCAGCCGTCAGCAGCAGGTTGAAAGAGCAATGCTGCGTAGCGGCATGACTGCGGACGAGGTTAATGCGCGCATTGAGGCGCAGATGTCCCTGGCGGAAAAGAAAAAATATGCCGATGTAGTATTGGATAACAGTGGCAGTCAGGCGGAAACCATGCAGGCTGTGCGTTCGCAGCTGAAGCTGCTTTTGGGTGGCGTCGGTGAAGAGTAAGCGCAAAGCCCGCAGCAGACGGACTAAGACACACGGAAGGCTGTACAGATGGCTGTTGTTTTTAGGCGTATTGCTTGTCATAGCCTTCGGCGGCTGGAAGGTCTGGAGCAGCGATACCGTGCAGATGCGCTTCGTTTATATGTGGGATTATCAGCAGGATATTGTGACCTACAGTAAGAAAAATAATGTAGATCCTTTTCTGGTCGCTGCCATTATCAAAAATGAAAGCAATTTCAAGCATGATGCTGTTTCCAAAGTCGGAGCTGTAGGCCTGATGCAGATTATGCCGGAAACAGGACGTTGGATTGCCGAGCAGATGGGCCTGGAGAATTATCAGGACAGTGATTTGTACCAGACTAAAAAGAATATCCGCATGGGCTGCTGGTATGTGGGCGAGCTGGAGCACGAATTTCAGCATAACCTGGTACTGCTGATGGTGGCCTACAATGCAGGGCGCGGACAGACGCATGAATGGATGCAGGAAAACGGTTGGGACTATAATTTCAATGATATAAAATCTATTCCTTACCCCGATACACGTGAATATGTAGCTAAGGTTATGCAGGATAGGGATAAATACTATCTGCTTTATAAGGATAAGATAAAATAATAGCAAAAGAAAAGTTTATAAAATTTTTTTCGCAAGGTTACTTGACGAGTGCGTCAGAATATGCTATTATATCTATGTTGCTTATGACAGCAACGAAATGAATAAAGCATGCGGTAGTGGCGGAACGGCAGACGCGCTAGCCTCAGGAGCTAGTGGGGGAGACCCCGTGGAGGTTCAAATCCTCTCTACCGCACCATTTTTATTTATGAACTTTATCCCAAAGACGCGGTCGTGGTGGAACGGCAGACACGCCACTTTGAGGGGGTGGTGGGAGAAATCCCGTGTGGGTTCAAATCCCACCGACCGCACCAACATTGAATCTATGAGGACTTATGTTAACGCATGAGTCCTTTTTTGTTTTGGTTTTGCTATATTATAAGAATGTAGCTGCAATATGCAGAAGTCAGCTTTTTTAGGTTTGCTTAAGTATCAAGCAGTTATTCGGCTGATAAAATCTGCTTCTGGTGCTAAAGGGTATGGTTCAAAGGCATACCTCTTACATTTACATGCTACCTCCAGATTTAATTTAAATTTTTGCAGAAAAAATTTAAAAATAATGTTGACATGACCTGCCGTTTGTGTTATTATATCTATGTTGCTTATGGCGGCAACGAACTGAATACAGTATGCGGTAGTGGCGGAACGGCAGACGCGCTAGCCTCAGGAGCTAGTGGGGGAGACCCCGTGGAGGTTCAAATCCTCTCTACCGCACCATTTAAATCTCAGGTCTAAGAGCATGGCTCTTGGGCTTTTTTTGTTTTGCTTGCGAAAGCTCTGCAAGTATGAGAAAATGTAAGTATAGTATAAGCTTCTGAAATTATTATCTAAGGGAGTGTGTGCTGATGGCATTTGATAAATTGCAGAGTATAAACAGAAAAACTGCTGCTGTGTGTGTGGCTGCGTTGCTGATAGGCTTTATCGCCGGGGCAGGCTATGCCTGGAGCAGCAATAAAACCTCTCCGCATTACAATGCGGCAAAGCTTACGAATGAGCTGCATTATGCCAAGGTAGAAACCGGCAGGCTGCAGTGCGTTGTACTGCAGGATAAGGCTGCTATGTACAGCGACCCTTCGGGGCTGCATGGAAAGGTTATCGATTATCTGTCTGCCGGCGTTAAGCTGGATTATATCGACACTGTTTCCAGTCAGGATAAGGATGAACGCTATGCTGTTGTGGAGCAGCAACTGCAGTTCCGCAAGTTTTTCGGAAGGCGGCATATTATTCCTGCGGGTACGCAGGTACTTGTTCTGCAGGCGGACAGAGGCAGCGGCGAAACCAAGGGCCGGGTTTTGGTTGATGATAAGGAATATGACCTTGATTTTTCTACCAATCTGCTGCGCTTCCCTTATGTAGGTCAGTGGAAAAAGGTTGAGTTCAACGGCAAGCCGGGCTTTGTGAAATACAATGAGCTTTCGGATGCAAAGCTGATGTGAGGTGGGCATGATGAGTAATAAGCTGGTAATGAGAATTGCGGCATTGCTCTGCCTGCTGGCAGGCTTTGCAATCGGTATGAATATTTTTGGCCTGAAGGACAGAAGCTACAGCGTGAAGGATGGTGACAGCTTTTACAGTCAGCCTTCTGTGACTGCGCAGTTGGCAGGCGGCTTCGCCAAGGGCGAGGAGCTGGATGTGACGGATAAGCTGGAGCTTGCGGCACCTACTGCAGTGAAGGTATTGCAAACAAAGATAGTAGAGGATAAAAACCGCACTAAATATCAGCTACGTGAGGGCGATGTTTATAAGCTGGCGGAAGCACGCATGGATAAGGCGAATGCTCCCTGCGTTATTGAGGTGCAGACGGTGAAGGGCGCAACTGCTAAGCTGGAGGTTGATAAGGCCTTGTTGCAGCCGGTTGATGAAGGAACGTGGCTGCAGGTGCGCAGCAAGGGTGGAGCAGGTGCCTGGGTGCGTGTGCAGAGTAAATGGTATTAGAGGCTTGCATGTGTAAACAGCTTAACACTTTTCTTTTAATTGAATTTGTTTCTGTGGAAAAGTGATAAAATTCTGGCTAAGCGTCGATAAATATTGTATAATACATCCAAAATATCTGCTGCATAGCAGATAAGAAAGAAGGATGGTAGTATGGTAAATTTGAAGAAATTATGTGTAGGTGCGTTGCTGGCAACGACAATTTGCGGTATGGGTGCTTTGACTCCGAGCGCAGAGGCAGGAAAAATTGAAGATGTTCAGGCTCGTGGCGTTTTGCTGGTCGGCAGTACCGGTGATTATAAGCCTATGAGCTATCTTAATAAAGAAAGCGGCAAGTATGAGGGCTTTGATGTTGAGGTAGCAGAGCTGTTGGCACAGTCTTTGGGAGTTAAGGTGCAATATGTACCGACTACCTGGAAAACTCTGCAGGCTGATACAATGGCCGGAAAGTTTGACATTGCTATGTGCGGTATTACAAGAACCTTTGCCCGTGAGCAAAAAATGAATATGTCACATGGATATCTGACATTCGGTAAGACGATTTTATGTCGCAAGGCTGATGCAAAGAAATTCACATCCGAAGCGGATTTGAATAAGAAGAGCGTTCGCGTTATGGTTAATCCCGGCGGTACAAATGAAAAATTTGCTCTGAGCAATCTGCCTAATTGCACACTTTTGGTACATCCGCAAAATGCAGAAATTCCTGCGCTGATTGCCGAAGGCAAGGCTGATGTTATGATTACCGAAACTATGGAAGCACGTCGCTATGTGCGTGATGATGCCCGTCTGGCAGCACCGCTGTTAGATGATCCGTTCACGAAAAATCATTTCGGCATCTTGATGGCTAAGGGTGACCTGGATTGGCTGAACTACGTAAACTTCTTTATGGAAGAAAAAGATATGGATGGTACGCTTGATAAGCTGGAGGACCAGTATATCAAATAAAGGTTGATTTTTGAGCCGCTGCACTTAGGTGTGGCGGTTTTTCTTTCATCTTGACATCATGCGTATCAATACGTATAATGATAACAGGGAGGGAGCTAATGAAAAGACGCGAACTTCTGAAGCTTTTTGTCAAAGCTGGCTGGTATTTGAAACGTAATGGTTCGCAGCATGATATCTATACAAATGGCGTTGACAGTGAAGCTGTTCCGCGTCATCCTGATATCAATGAGCGTTTGGCAAAAGCGCTGATTAAAAAGTGGGGCCTTTGATGGCCCTGCTTTTTAAGGGATTTACGGAGGTACTTATCATGAAAAGCGTAGCTTATCCTATTATTTTAGAAAAAGAAGCCGATGGTTATTTTGTAACCGTACCTGATATTGACAGATACACACAGGGGGAAGATATAGCGGACGCTATGGAAATGGCACGTGATTTGATTTGCTTGTGGCTGCTTGACCTGGAGGAATCCGGAAAAAGTATTCCGCAGCCTGCGTCAATGGAGCTGAATGTCAGCAAGGATGCTATAGTAACCTTTGTTGATGTAAATCTTGATGAATACAGGAAAAAGTACGGTACACGTGTTGTGAAGAAAAACTGCACGATTCCGGCATGGCTTAATGCCCGCGCCGAGGCTATTGGCGTTAATTTCAGCCAAACATTGCAGGAGGCGCTGTTGGCTAAGATTGAGGCTTGCTGATTTCCAACCCATAACGCTTGCAGCAGTTCATTATGAGCTGCTGCTTTTTACTTTTATCGAAGGCATCGTTCACTTTAGACTTGACTTTTGGTTAACCTGGTGTTACTCTTTGCATATCGGAATGTCTGCACAGACATACTTTAGACTGATAACGAAGAGCATTAAGAGAATCGGAGAGGATGAAATATATGCGTAAACGTATTTTGGAGCTGCTGCGAAACAGTAAGGGGACACCGGTTTCCGGTGAAGAGATTTCCAAGGAGCTGGAGGTTTCGCGCACCGCTATCTGGAAGCATATCCAGGCTTTGAAGAACGAGGGCTACGAGATTGAATCTGTGCCTAAGCGCGGTTATATTCTGCGCAAGGTGCCGGACCGTCTGTTCCCACAGGAAATTTTGTCCCGCCTGCAGACAAAATGGCTGGGACGCAATATCTGCTACCGTGACAGCGTTGATTCCAGCAACAATCTTGCCAAAGCATTGGCCAACGAAGGCTGTGAAAACGGTCTGCTGGTAGTAGCGGAGGAGCAGGGCGCAGGCAAAGGACGTTTATCCCGCGGCTGGATTTCCCCTTATGCGAAGGGCATCTGGTTTTCCGTGGTGCTGAAGCCGCCGTTCCTGCCGCAGGAGGCCTCCAAATGTACGCTTTTGGCAGCAGTTGCTGTAGTAAAGGCTATCAACAAGATTGCCGGCGTTCATGCCGCTATCAAATGGCCTAACGACGTGCTTTTGCTGGGACGCAAGCTTGTAGGTATCCTGACGGAGATGAATGCCGAATTCGGTCATATCAATTATGTTGTTATCGGCACCGGTATCAACACCAACGCTTCTCCCGAAGATTATCCGGAAGAAGTACGCGACCTTGCTGTTTCCGTGGCTGATGCCGCAACGGAGCCCTTTACCAGAGTAGAGCTTTTGTGCGATATCCTCAAAAATATGGAGGACCTGTATGAAACTGCGGTACAGGAAGGCTTTGGCCCCGTATTTGACGAATGGCGCCGTTATTCCTGCACCTTAGGTCAGGAAGTAAAGGTCATTGCTCCGGATATGACTTATTTCGGTACGGCCGAGGATATTGATGAAGAAGGCCTGTTGATTGTACGCCGCGAGGACGGCAGCAAGGAAAAGGTTGTTGCTGGTGATGTTTCTATTCGTCCGGCTAAGGCTAAGGGGAATGAGTACGCGTAAAACGGTAAGCGTTAAATAGCTACAATTTCTTCTTGCAATATTTCCGCTTTGTGGTAAAATAAAAAAGGCTTTTATGCCGTATTTTGCGAATGGAACGCAGATTTCCGAGGAGGAACTTAGAATGTTACTTGTTGTGGATGTAGGAAATACAAACATCGTAGCTGGTGTTTTCGAGGATAAGACTTTAAAGGTACACTGGCGCTTTTCTACAGACCGTTCTAAAACTGCAGATGAATTTGGTATTATGCTGCGCAGCATGTTTGCTTATAGTGATGTGGAAATGGATAAAATTTCTTCCGTCATTATTTCCAGTGTTGTGCCTCCGGTGCTGATTCCCTTGTGCCACATGTGTGAGCGCTATTTCGGCATTAAACCGATGGTTGTAGGACCTGGCGTTAAAAACGGCATTTTCATTAAATATGATAATCCCAAGGAGGTTGGTGCAGACCGTATTGTCAATGCTGTAGCAGCCTTCCATAAATTTAGTCATATGGGCAGACCGATGATTATTATCGATTTCGGTACTGCCAACACCTTCTGTGCTTTGCTGCCGACAGGTGAATATCTGGGCGGTGCTATTGCGCCCGGCATCGGTATTTCTACTGAAGCGCTCTTCCAACGCGCAGCAAAGCTGCCGCGTATCGAACTCGTTAAGCCTAAATCCGTTATCTGCCGCAATACTGTAAGCTCTATGCAGGCAGGTGCTATTTACGGTTTTGTAGGTCAGATGGAGGGCATTGTTGACCATATGAAGAAGGAGCTCGGCGGTGATGCTTATGTTATTGCTACCGGCGGCTTTGCCAATACTATGGCTGCAGAATCTGATTGTATTGATGTTGTAGAGCCTTTCTTGACTTTGGACGGACTGCGCATTCTGTACGAAAAAAACGCTAAATAAGAGCAGGGATTTATTCCGTCGCTCGTGAGAAAAAAGTTTGAAGCTGTCGTGAGTAGCGTTTTGCTGCGCGGCAGCTTTTTTCGATAGGAGTTATATTTATGAATATTGGTAATATAGAGCTGTCTGCACCGTTGGCGTTGGCGCCGATGGCAGGCATTACGGATTTGCCGTTCCGCCTGATTTGCCGCCGTCTGGGCTGCGGCATGACAGTGTCGGAGATGGTTAGTGCCAAGGGCCTGCTGTACAAAAACGTCAAGACTACCGAAATGCTGCGTATTGACGACGGCGAGCGTCCGACGGCCATCCAGCTTTTCGGCAGCGTGCCTGCGGAGCTGGCCGAGGCTGCGCGCATGGTAGAGGCCAGCGGTGCGGATATGATTGATTTCAATATGGGCTGCCCGGTGCCGAAGATTGTCAATAACGGCGAAGGCTCGGCGCTGATGAAGAATCCGCAGCTGGCGCATGATATTTTGGCGGCGATGGTAAAGGCAGTAAAGATTCCGGTGACGGTAAAGTTCCGCGCGGGCTGGGATGATGCCAACCGCAACGCGGTGGAGATTGCGCGTGCCGTGGAGGCAGCAGGCGTGAGCGCTGTTGCCGTACATGGACGTACACGCCAGCAGTTTTACGAGGGTAAGGCTGACTGGAGCATTATTGCCGACGTGAAGCAGGCCGTAAAGGTGCCTGTATTCGGCAACGGTGATATCTTTACGGTAGCAGACGGATTGCGGATGCTGGAGCAGACAGGCTGCGACGGACTGATGATCGGACGCGGCGCTGACGGCAACCCGTGGCTGTTTACCGCACTGGCGGCAGCATTGCACGGCGAGCCGTTGCCGCAGCCGCCTTCTCTGAAGGAGCGTCTGGCGCAGGCGGCAGAGCATCTGGATATGCTCATTGCTTACAAGAACGAAGTGGTTGCGGTCAAGGAGATGCGCCGCCATATTTCTGCCTATCTTAAAGGCATGCCGCATGCAGCGGAATTCAGAGGACGCTTCCATAAGGTTGATACGCAGGAGCAGTTCCTGGAGCTGCTAGCGGAATACAGCGAATGCGCGCATCGCTATTATGAAACAGAAAAACATTTTGCATCTGGCATTGTCTAAGACGCGCAAATATGTTAAAATAATAATTTGTAAAAGAAGCATTTAGGGAGTTAAAAACATGGAAGCAGCTAACAACGCAAAACATGTAGTAAGTATCAGTCTGGGGTCATCTAAGCGTGATGCCGGCGCCATATTGGAACTGGGAGGACGCAAAATCAGCATCGAACGCCGGGGAACCGACGGCGATTTTGACAAAGCACGTCAGCTCCTGGAACGCTGGGACGGCAAAGCTGATGCCATCGGTCTGGGCGGTACGGATTTATATGTTTATGCAGGTAAAAAGCGTTATACCTTCCGTGAATCGGCTCATCTGATTGCCAATGTAAAAAAGACACCGGTTTTGGATGGCAGCGGCCTGAAGAATTCGCTGGAGCGTAAGCTGATTCAATCGCTTGCGGCCGGCAGCAAAGTGCCGATAAAGGGCAGCAAGGTGCTGATGGTCTGCGGCGTAGACCGCTTTGGTATGGCGGAGGCTTTGCTGGAGGCAGGCGCTGAGGTTACCTTCGGTGACCTTATTTTCGGCCTGAATGTCAATAAGCCGTTGTATTCGCTGAAGGCGCTTGCATGGTGGGCAACGCTGCTGGCACCGCTTGTTACCAAGCTGCCGGTAAGCTGGTTTTACCCCATGGGCAAGGATCAGGAAGTGCGGGTAGTGCGTCATCCGGAATATTTTCTGGAGAATGATATCATTGCCGGTGATTTTCATTATATAAAAAAGTTTATGCCGGATAAGCTGCCGGGAAAAACAATTATTACTAATACAGTTACTGCTGCTGATAGAGTGATGCTGCAGGAGGCGGGAATCAAAATGCTGATTACGACAACTCCCTGTATTCAAGGACGCAGCTTCGGCACCAATGTTATGGAGGCCATGCTGGTTGCATTGCACGGCGGTAAAGGACCGCTCACGGCGGATGAATATCTGAAGCTTTTAGAGCATTATCATATAGAATCTTCTGTTGAGTACTTTGGTACGAAGGAGTAGTTTGTTTTTATGGAAAAATTTGCTTTTATTCTACATCCATTATCCCTGGAGGATATGGAACACTTATCACCATTGATGAGGTATATTCCCGACCCGATAATCGAATCCTGTCTGAAAATGAAGAAGCCTTTCAAGGTTTCTCATATTACCGGCATCAAGAGTCCTTATGCCGAAGCCGAAGGCTGGTTTATCGGCTGTCCGCTGACTGCTAAGCAGATGGTGGAGCTGCCTGAGGAATTTGTTATGGACAGAATTATCGAGTCCGGCAAGGTTGCTCAGGAGCTGGGAGCTAAGATTGTCGGCCTGGGAGCTTTCACTTCTATTGTCGGTGATGCAGGCATTACCGTAGCAAAAAATCTGGATATAGCAGTTACCAGCGGCAACAGCTATACCGTTGCTACCGCTATTCAGGGAACCAAGCAGGCCGCCAGAATGATGGGCAAGGACCTGAAGGAATGCCGTGCTGTCGTAGTAGGTGCTACCGGCTCTATCGGTGCTGCTTCCGTACGCCTGCTGGCAAAAGAGGTTAAGCATATTACGCTTGTTGCCCGTCATATGGGACCGCTAGAGGAGCTGGCGCAGGAGCTTATCGAGCAAAATCATTGTGAGGTTGCCGTAAGTCAGGATATCCGCACATCCCTGCAGGAGGCTGACATCGTTATTACCGTAACCAGTGCGCTCGACTTTTTAATTGAGCCCGGCGATTTGAAGCCCGGTGCCGTAGTATGCGATGTCGCGCGTCCGCGTAACGTATCGCGTGATGTATCACTGAAGCGCAACGATGTACTGGTAATCGAAGGCGGCGTTATTAACGTGCCAGGTGACGTAGATTTTCATTTCAACTTCGGCTTCCCGCCGCATACGTCCTATGCGTGCATGGCAGAAACCATGATTCTGGCACTGGATGGACGTTATGAAAACTTCTCTTTGGGAAGATCCCTGGATATCAATAAGATCAATCTTATTTCACAGCTGGCAGATAAGCATAACTTCAAGATGGCGGGTTTCCGCAATTTTGAACGTGCTGTTTCTACTCAGCATATCGAGGAAGTAAAGCATAACGCTCAGCATGCCCTGGCAGTGCATGGCTGCTGATATTGACAAGTAAATCCGGCAACATATATAATCAATATATGCGTGTAAGTAAATTTTTATATAAATAATGATAAAGGAGCAGGAACATGGCAAGCAAGGAAACTATTTTAACAGCTGATGGCTTAAAAAAATTACAAGAAGAATTAGCTCAACGTAAGGGCGAAATCCGCGAAGAAATTGTTGAACGTCTGAAAGAAGCAAGAGCACAGGGTGACTTGAGCGAGAACTCCGAGTACGATCAGGCCAAGGAAGACCAAGGTAAAAACGAAGGCCGTATTCTGGAGCTGGAGCAGATGATTAAAACTGCTACCATCATCGATGACAGTGCCAGCAAAGCAGCAGGCATTGTATCTCTTGGCTCTACCGTACTGCTGAAGGACGTAGAAACCGGCGATGAAGAAACCTACACCATCGTTGGTACTACCGAAGCAGATCCGTTCGAAAACCGTATTTCCAACGAATCTCCTGTAGGCGCAGCAATTCTGGGCCGTAAGGTGCATGATGTTGTTATTACTAAAACCCCTGTAGGTGAATTGTCCTACGAAATCGTGGAAATTAAATAAAAAGGAGCAAGGGCGACAATGGCAGAGGTAAAGAATAAACCTAATACAGAAGAAGCTGCAGTGCTTACCGAAAACGAAATCAACGAGCAAATGCAGGTCCGCATTGACAAGATGCATAAAATTGAGGAGCATGGCTGGAAACCTTTCGGCTATCGCTTTCTGTACACTCATCGTGCAGCAGATATCGCTGCGCAGTTCGATGAGCTGTCCGAAAAAGAAACCGAAGTTAAAATGGCAGGCCGTATTATGGCTATCCGCGGCCACGGCAAAACCTGCTTCATGGATATGCAGGACAAGACCGGCCGTATCCAGGTATATGTACGTAAAGACGTTATCGGCGAAGAAAACTATGCGCTGATTAAGCTGATGGATATCGGTGATACCGTAGGCATTACCGGTACTGCTTTCCGTACTCATATGGGCGAGCTGTCTATTAAAGCAAATTCCGTAGAAATGCTGTCCAAATCCCTGCGTCCGCTGCCGGAAAAATGGCACGGTCTGAAGGACGTTGAAACCCGTTACCGTCAACGCTATGTTGACCTGATTGTTAATCCGGAAGTACGCGATACCTTTGTAAAACGCAGCCAGATTATCAGAAGTGTACGCGAGGTTCTCGACAGCCATGATTTCCTGGAGGTAGAAACTCCTATCCTCAACACCATTGCAGGTGGTGCTGCCGCACGTCCGTTTATCAGCTATCATAACGCTCTGGATATGCAGGTTTATATGCGTATTGCGCCTGAGCTGTACCTCAAACGCCTTATCGTAGGCGGCATGGACCGCGTATATGAAATGGGCCGCGTATTCCGTAACGAGGGTATTGATAACCGTCATAACCCGGAATTTACCAGTGTTGAGATTTATCAGGCTTTTGCCGATTACCGCGATATGATGGACCTGACCGAAGAGGTTGTTGTTAAGACTGCTGAGAAGGTTCTGGGCACTACCACTATCAACTATGAAGGCACTACTATCGAGCTGGCTTCTCCCTGGAAGCGTATGAGCATGATTGAGGCCGTAAAAGAATATTCCGGCAAGGATTTCACCGATGTAACCGATCTGGAAGAAGCACGCGCTATCGCTAAAGAGCTGAATGTGGCTATTGAGCCTTCCTTTGGTATTGGCAAAATTATTAACGCCTGCTTCGAAGAATATGTTGAAGATAAGCTGATTCAGCCTACCTTTATTACCGGTCACCCGAAAGAAATTTCCCCGCTGGCAAAGAGCAACCCGGAAAACCCCGAAATCACCGATCGTTTCGAGGCTTATATCTATGGCCGCGAAATCTGCAACGGCTTTACCGAATTGAACGATCCTATCGACCAGAAGGAGCGTTTCTTAAAGCAGGTTGAAGAACGCGCTAACGGCGATGAAGAAGCAAATATGATGGACGAGGACTTTGTCAACGCCCTGGAATACGGCCTGCCTCCGACAGGTGGTTTAGGCATTGGTATCGACCGTCTGGTAATGTTCCTGACCAACAGCTCTACCATTCGTGACGTACTGTTCTTCCCGACCATGAAACCGTTGGGCAAGGCTGTAAGCGAGAAGCCTGACTTTATGCAGGCTCCTGCTATTGCTGCACCCGTAGAAGAGGCTAAGGAGGAAACTATCGATTTCTCCAAGGTTGTTATTGAGCCTGCCCATGAAGAATATGTTGATTTTGACACCTTCTGCAAGTCCGATATCCGTGTAGTTAAGGTTAAAGAATGTACCGCTGTACCCAAGAGCAAAAAGCTGCTGAAATTTGTTCTGGATGACGGTACCGGTACCGATCGTGTAATTTTGAGCGGTATCCATGCATTCTATGAGCCTGAAGAGCTGGTAGGCAAGACTTTGGTTGCTATTGTTAACCTGCCGCCGCGCAAAATGATGGGTATTGA
>CAVKUS010000036.1:0-24527 GCA_963659725.1 Bacteroides sp. CAG:545
CGTAAGCGAGCAGGAGGTGCCGGATATGGAAGAAAAAAATATAAAGGACACTATCAGGGCCAAGGCTGCCGAAGCCGCCGAAGCTGCTGCCGAAGCAGCGGAAGCACAGGATAAAGAGGAATATGGTGATATCCGTATAGCCGACGAGGTTATCTGTATCGTTGCCAGTTTGGCGGCGCAGGAGGTGCCCGGAGTTGTAGGAATGAGCGGTGGTCTGACAGATGGCATTAACCGCTTCTTGGGCAAGGAAAACGCTTCTAAGGGCGTGCGTTTGCATTTTGAAGGCAAGACGGTAAATGCCAGTGTGTATATTGTTATCGAATACGGCTGCTGCATTCCTGAGATTGCTTTGGAGGTACAGGAAAAGGTTAAAGATGCCATTGAGGCTATGACCGGTTACGAGGTGCAGTTTGTTGACGTCAATGTTGAAGGCGTGGCCAAGAGGCGTGAAAGTGAGCTGGAAAAGGAAAGCTCATCTGATGTTGATATGGCAGAGATTTTGCAGGCGCAGGCTAAGCGTGCGGAAGCAACGGAGGCCAATTCCTTTGAGCAGCAGTTGGTTAATCTGCATGATGACCATGATTTTGAACTGCCGCCGGAGGAAGACATGGATGAAAAGCATAGGAAGTTTTTAGAGGAGGATTAACTGTTATGGGTATTGCGGATAGAATTATCCTGACGCTGTATACGATATTGATGACGGTAGCTTCAGTGCTGACGCTGTTGTGCAGTCTGGGCGTTTTCTCTGATACCGGTATGGTGGCGTTTATCAGCCATATCCCAGGAAACTGGGTTTATGCTGTCGGCGGCGTGATTATGCTGCTGGTGAGCGTACGCCTGCTGATTACCGGCCTGGGACTGACGGGCGTAAGCTCGCTGAAGCTGAGCGACAGCGATAAGGGCAAGGTGCTCGTAGGCAAGGGTGCACTGGAGGATTATATTGCTGTTCTGTCGCAGGAAATATACGGCATCCATCATGTTAAGGTTATTGTGAAGCTGGAGGAGCAATGCATTGATGTACGCATTAATGCTTCGATTGAACCTGGCATAAATATTCCGGAAACTTCCGGTGAGATTAAGACCAACGTCCGTGAAACCATCAAAAAGGTTACTGGCATTGAGGTTAAGGAAATAGAGCTGTTCTTCAAACAGATTAAGGCTAAGGAAGAATAGGAGGCAGAAGCTATGTTGAACGATATTCTCAATGATATCTGGAATAATTATCGCGGCCGCCTGCTGTGCTCGGTATTTGGCCTGTTTATTGGCGTGATAGTGCTGTGGCTGGGCTTTTTTCAGGCACTGTTTTTGATGCTTTGCATCGGCTTGGGCTTTTTTATCGGTTTCAAGCTAGATAAGAAAGAGGATTTGCTGGAGTGGTTGGATAGGTTGTTGCCGCCAGGCTACCACAGATAACAGTGGTAGCGGCGAAAGATAAGGCACCATCTGCTTCACAAGGGCTCCTAGGAGTACGCGGCATACGCCGTCGTCGCCCTTGCGTTGCATCTGATACCTTCTATTTCGCCTCAAATTAATAGGTGGTGGCGAAAGACAAGGCACCATCTGCCTAATCTGAATCTATTATCATACAAGATATTTATTAAAATTTTTTATACAAGGAGAGTGTGCAAATGATTCGTAGACTTGCAAGAGAGGTTGCCTTACAGGCGTTATTCCAAATAGACTTTACCGGTAATGAGGTAGAACAGGCTGTTGACGCAGCTCTGGATGAGCATGAAGAACTGCTGCATCCCGAGGCTGCTGTAGACAAGGCTTTGGATATGCATAAGGAGCTGGGAGCAGCAAGTGCCAGAAACTATGTTAAGAAATATTCCATGGTGCTTGTTAACGGCGTTGTAGAAAACAAAGAGGCTATTGATGCTACTTTGAACAGCTGTGCAACCGACTGGACTGTAGAGCGCATGCCTGCTACCGACAGAAATATCCTGCGCGTAGCAGTTTTTGAAATGCGCCATGAAAAGCCTGCTTTGGCTGCAGGTGTTGCTATCAACGAGGCAGTGGAGATTGCCAAGGCTTATGGTACCGAAGAATCTCCGCGCTTTATCAATGGTGTTTTAGGTAAGCTGGCAAGAAAATGAGCCAGAGGGTTTATTTAGGCATTGATACCAGCTGTTACACTACTTCAGCCGCTCTTTTGGCGGAGGATGGCAGCCTGCTTGCCGAGGCCAGACAGATTTTAAGCGTTAAGCCGGGACGCTGCGGCCTGCAGCAGTCCGAGATGGTTTTTCAGCATACACGCAATCTGCCGCGCTTGGTAGAGGAGGTCTTTGCCGATAAGGATTGCACCTTGGCGGCAATCGGTGTCAGCGGTTATCCGCGTCCGCTTAAGGACTCCTATATGCCGGCGTTTCTAGCCGGTATGAGCGTTGCTCGCAGTCTGGCGGCTGTTTATAAGGTGCCGTTGGAGATTATCAGCCATCAGGAAAATCATTTGGAGGCCGGTCTTTGGTCGGCAGGAGGTCCGCTGGCAGAGCGCTTTTTGCTGCTGCATGCCAGCGGCGGCACTACCGATTTGCTGCTGTGCGAACGCCGTGATGACAGTCGCTACAACCTGACTCAGATTGGCGGCAGTTTGGATTTGCACGCCGGTCAGTTTGTAGACCGCATCGGTGTGGCACTCGGATTGCAGTTTCCGACCGGTCCTGCGCTGGAGCAGCTTGCAGAACAGGCTGAAGAGCCGCTTGAGCTGCCGGTGTCCGTGCGGAAGCTGAATGTGAGCTTATCGGGACCTGCAACTGCCGCTATGCGCAAGCTGGAGGCGGGGGCGGATGCTGCTTCTCTGGCCTTGGGCGTAGAGTATACGCTGGCTGAGACCTTTGCCCGTCTGTTGCGTAATGGTGCAGCGGCATATGTTGTGCGTGATGTGATTTTGGTTGGCGGCGTAGGCTCCAACAAGTACATCCGCAAACATGTTGAAGAAAAGCTGGCGAAGCGCCGGGTGCGCCTGTGGGTGCCGGAAGGCCGCTTCAGCTGTGATAATGCCAGTGGCTGTGCCGCTGTTGCCTGGAGATTACATAAGGAAAATGACTGAAGCTGTTTATTCGGTAAGCGAAATAAATAATTTCATAAAGCATATACTGGAGCAGGAGCCGGAGCTGCGTAATCTGCAGGTTGTCGGTGAAATCTCTAATTTTAAGCGCTATCCTTCAGGTCATTGCTATTTTACTTTGAAGGATGCCGGTGCGGTGCTCAAATGCGTAATGTTCCGCAGTAAGGCTGTCAGTCTGCGCTTTCAGCCGCAGAACGGCGATACTGTTGTTGCCGTAGGGCGCTTGGCAGTCTATGAACGCGACGGCGTTTATCAGCTGTATACCGATTTACTGCTGCAGCAGGGCGTGGGCGATTTGATGCAGGCTTACGAAAAGCTGAAGCAGAAGCTGGAGCGCGCAGGCCTGTTTGTGCCTGAGCGTAAACAGCAGCTGCCGTTGCATCCGCGCACTGTGGGCATCATTACCTCACCTGCAGGTGCCGCTGTGCGTGACATCATAACAGTGTCGCGCAGAAGAAATCAGGGCATAAAGCTTTTGCTTTATCCCGTTAAGGTGCAGGGTGAGGGCGCTGCGGCAGAAATTGCTGCGGCGATTGAATTCTTTAACCGCAAAAAGCTGGCCGATGTTCTGATTGTGGGACGTGGCGGTGGTTCTATCGAAGATTTGTGGGCCTTTAACGAAGAAATTACCGTAAAAGCGGTGGCTGCCTCCAAAATTCCGGTAGTCAGCGCCGTAGGTCATGAAACAGATTTTATGCTGTGTGATTTTGCTGCCGACGTGAGAGCAGCGACACCGTCGCAGGCTGCGGAGCTGGTGGTGGCTGATGTTGAAGGCTACAAGCAGCGCGTTGCTTATCTGGAACAGCGTGCGCGTAGTCTGCTGTCGGCATTGCTGACGCAGCAGCAGCGCAGATTGGATAATTTAGTTAATTCGTGGGCGTTGCGTGACCCGGAAAGGCTTTTTGCCGACCAGTCGCAGCGTCTGGATACTGCTTCGCGCAGACTGCGTGAGGCCTTAGAGCTGCATCTGCAGCAGGATGAGCATAAGCTGGCGCTGGCGGCAGCAAGGCTGGACAGCCTCAGTCCGCTGGCTGTTTTGGGACGAGGCTATTCTGTGAGCCAAAAATCCGATTATACGCTGGTAAGCAGTGTTGATGACCTCAGATGGGGCGACGAGCTGCTGACAACAGTCGCAGACGGTGTGATAACCTCGGTTGTGCAGCAGGTAGAAAGGCGGTAAAGGATGGCAACGAAAAAAATTGCAAAGAACATTAAGTTTGAAGATGCCTTAAGCGAGCTGGAAGCACAGGTACAGCTTCTGGAAAGCGGCGAGCTGCCTTTGGACAAGGCTCTGGAGGTATTCAAATACGGTGTGGAGCTGAGCCGTGTCTGCAGCAGCAGATTGGAAACAGTGAAGCAGGAGGTTGAAAAAATCGTTGTTACAGATAGTAATGACGTTGGCTATAAATTAGAAGCATTCCAGGATTTGGAGGTAAAATAATGGATTTTAAAGCTTATTATGCTAACCAGCAAAAACTTGTAGAAAACTATTTGAAGAACAGAATTGCCAAAAAGGGGATTTCCAAGGTAGATGAAGCTATGGAATACAGCCTGATGGCAGGCGGTAAACGCATTCGTCCGATTCTGCTGATGGCTGCGGCAGAGGCTGTGGGCAGCAAGGGCTACAATTATTTGCCTGTGGCTTGCGGTCTGGAAATGATTCACACCTATTCTCTGATTCACGATGATCTGCCATGCATGGATGACGATGATTATCGTCGTGGCCGTCTGACCAACCATAAGGTTTTTGGTGAGGCTATGGCAGTATTGGCCGGTGACGGCCTGCTCACCTTGGCATTTGAGGTAATGCTGGAGCAGAAGAATGTTGATCCTAAAGTTTTGATTGAAACTGTACGCGAAATGGCTATGTGTGCCGGTAACTTCGGTATGGTTGGCGGCCAGGGCCTTGATTTGGAATTTGAAGGCAAAAAGATTACGCCGGAGGAGCTGCGCAAACTGCATGCGGGCAAGACCGGTGCGCTTTTTATTGCTGCTATCCGCGGCGGTGCGCATCTGGCCGGTGCTAATGACCAACAGCTTTTGGCTCTTACCAAATTTGCTGATTTGCTGGGACTTGCCTTCCAGATTACCGATGATATCCTTGATGTCGAAGGCACCGAGGAGGAGCTTGGCAAGCCGGTAGGCAGCGATGCCAAGAACCACAAATCTACTTATGTAACACTGTACGGCCTGCAGGCAGCACACGAGCTGGCAGAAAAGACTGTGGCAGAGGCTTTGGAATGTCTGGAAATGTTTGGCGAGAACGCAGAGCCGTTACGTGAAATTACTCGCCTGATGACTGACAGAAAGAAGTAATTATGGCAGAGAATAAATTTTTAGATAAAATTAATTCGCCGGCTGATGTCAAAAAGCTTTCCGTGCCGCAGCTGGAGCAGCTGGCTAAGGAAATCAGACAGCTTTTAATCAGCGTTATTTCGCACACCGGCGGCCATCTGGCGCCGAATCTGGGCGTGGTAGAGCTGACTTTGGCCTTGCATAAGGTTTTCAATACGCCGGAAGATAAGATTATATTCGACGTAGGTCACCAGGCCTATATCCATAAAATTATTACCGGACGCAGGGAGCAATTTTCTACGTTACGTCAATACGGCGGCCTTTCCGGCTTCCCTAAGCGCAGCGAAAGCGAGCATGATGCCTTCGGTACCGGTCATTCCAGTACGTCTATTTCCGCTGCTTTGGGCATGGCCTGTGCCCGTGATTTGCAGGGTGAGGATTATAATGTCGTAGCCGTTATCGGCGACGGCTCTATGACCGGCGGCATGGCTTTTGAGGCGTTGAACAACGCCGGTATGCTGCATAAGAATATGATTGTTGTGCTCAACGATAACGAAATGTCTATTTCCAAAAACGTGGGTGCGATGAGCGAATATCTTTACCAGCTGCGTACAGGCGAAACATATAACAAAATTAAAAATGATATTGAGGGCTGGCTCAAAAATATGGAATTCGGCAGTGATGTGCTGAAGGCTATCCGCCGCCTGAAGGGCAGCGTAAAATACCTGATGGTGCCGACCTCTATTTTTGAAGAGTTGGGCTTTACTTATTTGGGACCGGTTGACGGACATGATTTGGATGGCCTGCTGGATGTACTGCAGGCTGCCAAAAAGATTGACGGACCGGTTATGGTACACGTGCTGACGAAAAAGGGCAAGGGCTACAAGCCTGCCGAAGAAAGCCCCAATAAGTTCCACGGTACCGGCCCCTTTGATATTGCTACCGGCAAAAAGATTACTAATCCGAATGCACCTGTAAGCTACACCGAGGTTTTTGGTAAAACTTTGACTAAGCTTGCCGATACCGACGATAAAATCGTGGGTATTACGGCTGCAATGCCTGACGGCACCGGCCTGAACATTTTTGCCGAGGCGCATAAGGACCATTTCTTTGATGTTGGTATTGCTGAGCAGCATGCGGTTACTGCGGCTGCAGGCATGGCTGCTGCCGGAATGAAGCCTGTGGCGGCAATTTATTCTACCTTTATGCAGCGTGCTTATGATTCCATTTTGCACGATATCTGCATGCAGAAGCTGCACGTAACACTGTGCCTGGACCGTGCCGGTCTTGTCGGTGATGACGGCTATACGCATCACGGCGTTTTTGACTACGCTTATCTGCGCAGTATTCCTAACATGACCATTATGGCGCCGAAGGATGAGAATGAGCTGCAGCATATGCTGAAAACTGCTTTGAATTTTGACGGACCTGTTTCCGTGCGTTATCCGCGTGGCAGCGGTGTGGGCGTGGCTCTGGATACGGAGTTCCATGAGCTGCCTATCGGCAAGGCAGAGGTGCTACGTAAAGGCAAAGATGTCTGCTTCTGGGCGATTGGCAGCATGGTGCAGACTGCGCTCGATGCAGCGGAGCTGTTGGAAGCACAGGGAATCAGCGCCGGCGTTGTGAATATGCGCTTTGCCAAACCGCTGGATGTTGAACTGCTGCGTGAGCATGCGCAAAGCTACGGCAAGATTATTACTCTGGAAGAAGGCGTGTTGGCAGGCGGTGTCGGCAGCGCAATTCTCGAGGAGCTTAATGAAAATAAACTGCTGGAGCAGTGTGAGGTACGTTGCTTCGGCATTCCCGATGAATTTGTTATGCATGGCGACAAAAAGCTGTTGTTCCGTGATTTGGGACTGGATACGCCAACCATTGCTGCCAAGGCTGCAGCATTTGTAAAGGGTGAAGAAGAGTGAAAAAAGAAAGACTTGATGTTCTGTTAGTTAACCGCGGTATGTTTGAAAGCCGTGCCAAGGCGCAGGCTGCTGTTATGGCAGGACAGGTATTGGTCAATGAACAGAAAATAGATAAACCGGGTACACCGGTGGCACCGGAGGTTACTATCCGTCTGCTGGGCAACAAGCTGCCCTATGTAAGCCGCGGCGGTCTGAAGCTGGAAAAGGCTTTGCAGATTTTCCCCATCAGCGTAGATGGCAAGGTTGTTGCCGATATCGGTGCTTCTACCGGCGGCTTCACCGATTGCGCGCTGCAGAACGGTGCTGCGAAGGTGTATGCGATTGACGTAGGCTACGGCCAGCTGGCATGGAAGCTGCGCAATGATGAACGCGTAGTGAACATGGAGCGCACCAACGTGCGTTATCTGGAAGCAGACAGCCTGCCCGAGCAGGTTGATGCTGCTACTATCGACGTAGCCTTTATTTCGCTGGATAAAATTTTGCCGGCGGTACACAAAATCCTTAAGCCCGAAGGATTTGTTGTGGCTTTAATTAAGCCGCAGTTTGAAGCAGGCAAGGAAAATGTCGGCAAGAAGGGCGTTGTGCGTGACGCTGCCGTACATGAGCAGGTTATCAATAACGTTATCAGCTTTGCCAAAGGCGAAGGCTTTGGCATTGCCGGTCTGGATTTTTCTCCGATTAAGGGACCTGAGGGCAATATTGAATATCTGCTGCACCTGACGCTTGGTAATGAAGATGCCGTAAGCAGCGAACAGGTTGCACAGCTTGTGGGCCGCAGTCATGGCGATTTAGATAAGAAAGCAGAAAAGACAGAGGCATGAGATGCAAAAGAAACGTTTAGGGATTTTTCCCAATCTTGGTAAAGAAAACGTCTGCATTGCTTTGCCGGAATTTGTTCAGCTTTGCAAGGACTGGGGACTTGAACCGGTGCTGCCTGAGGAAGTGGCGCAGCAGTACGGCGTGAGCAGCTACAACAAAAGTGAGCCGCAGACGCTGAAAACGCTGGACTTCGGTGTCAGCCTTGGCGGTGACGGTACGCTGCTGCAGATGGCGCGTCACCTTGCACCGCTTGATGTGCCTGCCTTTGGCATTAACTTCGGTAAGCTGGGATTTTTGGCAGAGATTGATTTGCAGGGGATGCATAAGGCTATCAGCCGTCTGGCACAGGGCAACTATACTCTGGAAAGCCGCAGTTTGCTGCAGGCCAGAGTTATCTGCGGCGATAAGCTGCTTGCTACAGCACACGCACTCAACGATTTAGTTCTGGCCAAGGGCATGTTCAGCAAGCTGGCGCATATGATGCTTTTTATCAACGGACGCTTATCCGGTAAGTATGCGGCAGATGGTCTGATTATCGCGACGGCAACCGGTTCTACGGCATATTCCCTGTCTGCAGGCGGACCGCTTGTTATGCCGGAGCTGGATGTTAGCGTCATTACACCTGTCTGTGCGCATTCGCTGACGAACAGAGCGCTTGTTATTCCTATGTCGGAAACAATAGAGCTCAGGCCGATTCCCGGCAGTGAGGAAATGCTGCTTTCGGCTGACGGTGAAAATGTTATTGAGGTGCCGAACGATACCAGTGTGCATATCGCCAAATCGCCTTATGAGATGAAGTTTGTTAGACTTACGCGACGCGACTATTACCAGACTTGGCAACAAAAACTAATGCGCAATTTATAGGCGGCGCACGATGAGGCACCGTATACATCATCAGTGCTCCTAGGCGTAGCAGTAGTACGCCGTCGTCGCTCTTCTTCGTCTCCGGTACCTTCTCGTGTGCCGTGACGTGGGCGATGTGTAGGCGAACAGGGCGCGGCGCATGATAAGGTACTATCGTATACATTATCAGGACTCCTCGACGTAGCAGTAAGTACACCATCGTTACTCTTCTTCGCTTTCGGCACCTTCTCGTGTGCTGTGGCGTAAACGAAGGATAGACGTACAGGGCGCATGATAAGGCACTATCGTATACATTATCAGGGCTCCTCGACGTAGCAGTAGTACGCCATCGTTACCCTTCTCGTGTGCCGTGACGAAGGCGAGGTCTAGACGTAGCAGGGCGCATGATAAGACATAGAAATATTTTGCTTTTAGAGGTGATTGACTATGAAAATGACCAGACACGCTAAAATTAAAGAGATTATTGACAACAATAAAATTGAAACGCAGGAGGATTTGGCTTCCGCTTTACGTCATCAGGGCATTGATGTTACGCAGGCTACTGTTTCGCGTGATATCAAGGAACTGATGCTGGTCAAGGTGCCGGATGCCAACGGACATTATCACTATGCTTATCCGAAGGAGCACAGCACGATGCTGACCATGGAGCGTTTGGAACGTACCTTCAACGATTCTATCGTAAGTGTACGTGCTTCCGACAGCATGGTGGTAATTCGTACTCTGCCGGGCACAGCGCAGGCTGTTGCCTTTGCCGTAGACTACATGAAATGGCCGGAGATTCTTGGCTCTATTGCCGGGGATGACACCGTTTTCATTGCTCTGCCGAATAAAGAAGCTGTGATCACTTTGCTGGAACGCTTCAAGGAATACAGATAAGCGAGGCTAAGGATAATGCTGCAATCATTGCATGTTCACAATTTTGCCCTGTTAGAGGACGCTCATGCTGATTTTACTCCTGGCTTCAATGTTTTTACAGGTGAAACCGGTGCCGGTAAATCTATTCTGATAGATGCTTTCGGTATGGTGCTTGGCGGACGCTCATCTGCAGATTACGTGCGCAGCGGTACTGACGGACTGTGGGTGCAGGCTGTTTTTGATGTGAGCGGTCAGCAGGAGATTAAAGCGCTACTAACGGAGCATGGTTTGGAAGCCGAGGATGATTTGTTCCTTAAGCGTCAGATTAGCGCTGCGGGCAAGAGCCGCGCTTATATCAATGGCGTACAGGTGCCTCTGGCTGTGCTGAAGGCTATCGGTGCGCGTTTAGTGGATATTCATGGCCAACACGAGAACCAGGCCTTGCTGAAGCCGGATGCGCCGCTGCATCTGACAGATGCTTTTGGCGGTCCGAAGCTGGCGCAGGCGCTGCAGGAGTATAAGCAGCTTTACAGCGAATATACTGCTGCCGTCAAGCATTTGAGCAGCCTGGAGCAGGAGAATGACCAACAAGATTTGCTGTTGGACCGTTACGCCTGGGAAATCAAGGAGATTTCGGATGCGGCCTTGAAGCCGGGCGAGGAAGATGGCCTGGAGGCGGAGGCCCGCCTGCTGCAGAACAGTGAGCGCATTATGAAGGCTGTGGACAGCTCTTATCAGCAGCTTGACGAGGAGGACGCAATTCTTTCGCGTCTGGCACGTGTGCGCGACCAGTTGCAGTATGCGGCACGCTATGACAGCCGTCTGGCGCCGTTGGCTGAATGTGCCGATAGTGCCTGGATAAGTTTGGACGATTGCCGTACTGAGCTTAGCGAATATATGGCAGGCAGTGAGTTCAACGGTGAGCGCGCTGCGCAGGTGCAGCAGCGTCTTGATGTAATTTACCGCCTGCAGAAGAAATACGGCGGTAGTACGCAGTCGGCGTTGGATTATCTGCAGCAGACGCAGGAAAAGCTGGAGCAGCTGCAGCAGATTGCACAGCTTTTGGAGCAGGCGCAGAAGGCGGTAGCGGAAGCGGTTGTGCGTTTGGGTCGTTCTGCCGCAGTGCTGACGCAGCTGCGTGAAGCCAGCGCGCAGGCGTTGGCGCAGCGTATTACGCAGCATATCCGTGATTTGGCGATGCCTAACGGTGTACTGCAGATAAAGTGCGGTCAGTTGGACAAGTTTATGCCGCTGGGCCGTGATGAACTGAAATTTATTTTCAGTGCGAATATGGGCGAGCCGCTGAATGACCTGGAAAAGGTTGCTAGCGGCGGCGAGCTGAGCCGTATTGCGTTGGCGGTAAAGACTGTATTGATGAACAGCGGCGATGTTGCTACGATGGTATTTGACGAGATTGATACCGGTGTCGGCGGCGTTACGGCGCAGAAGATGGCGGAAAAAATTGCTGCTATTTCCAGTGTCGGCCAGGTGCTGTGTATTACACATCTGCCGCAGATTGCTGCCTTTGCGGATAATCATATCCATATCGAAAAGCAAAGTGCCGACGGACGCACGGTAACGCGGCTGACAACGCTTGATTATAACGGACGTCTGCAGGAGCTAGTGCGTATGACAGCAGGCGCAACTGCCAGCAGGGCGGCCTTTGAAAGTGCTACCGAGCTGCTGCAGGGTGCGGAGCAGATAAAAAGCAGCTTAAAGCGACTGCAGGAGAAATGAGGTAAGATAATGCTGAAAAAATTTCACGAGGCAGCTTTAGATGAAATATATGTACCGGGAAGCAATGAGGAGGTCTTCGGCGGCCGTTTGCTGAAGGTGCAGCGCGACCATGTAACGCTGCCGAACGGTAATGATACAACGCGCGAATATATCCGTCACCCGGGTGCAGTGGCAATTGTGCCGGTGCTGTCTGACGGAAGCGTGGTGCTGGTAAAGCAGTGCCGTTATCCGCTTGCTACGCTGCTGTGGGAGATTCCCGCCGGCAAGCTGGACCATGGTCCGGAGGAGGACCCTGCGGAATGCGCAAAGCGTGAGCTGAGCGAGGAAACAGGCTATGATGCAGAGCATTGGCAGAAGCTGATTAGCATTGCGACTACGCCGGGATTTTCTGATGAAATTATTCATTTGTATAAAGCCTGGGGATTGCAAAAGTTTGCCCAGCATACCGATGAGGACGAATTCATCGGCGTGCAGGCCTTTACTCCTGCAGAGCTGCGTCGCATGGTTGCGGACGGCGAGCTGTATGATGCCAAAACCCTGTGCGCTCTTTACGCTGCAAAGGTAATTTGAAAAAGTCAATCACAATAGTTAGTTGAGGCTGCTGAGAAGGCGGCCTCTTTTTTCGTGCCTTAGCTTGTCAAGCTGGCGTTACTTCTTTATAATAGAAAGTAAGTGTTTAATAAATTTCTATGAGGGAGCAGATGATACAGATGAAAAAGATGCAATATGTGCTTGCTTCGCTGCTGGCGGCAAGCGTTTTTACAACTGCGGCCGAGGCTGCTAATTTTAATAATGAAGTTAAAACCCAGCAGGGTGTTGTTGCCGGTGCTTATGACGACAAGCATCAGGTAGTGCAATGGCTGGGCGTTCCGTATGCGCAGCAGCCGACGGGCGCTGACCGTTGGCGTGAAGCGCAGCAGGCAAAGAAGCATAAGGGAATTTTGGACTGCACCAAGGCTGCACCGGCTAATATCCAATACAATGGCAAAAAGGTGCTCGGTCAGGAGGGCATGCTGACGTTGGATATCGTGCGCCCTGATACGCAGGAAAAAAATCTGCCGGTACTGGTTTATATCCACGGCGGCAATAATCAGGCCAGCAACAGCCATCTGATGGAGGGCAACAAGCTGGCGCAGGAAGGAAACATGGTCTATGTTTCCGTACAGTATCGCTTGGGACTTTTGGGCTTTAATAATCTGCCTGCTCTGGCAGACGGCAACAAGAAAGAAAAGAGCGGTAACTTCGGCTTCCTTGACCAGGCTGCAGCCTTAGACTGGGTGCGCGAAAATATCAAGGAGTTCGGCGGTGACGCCAAGAATATTACTGTTTCCGGTTTTTCCGCCGGCGGACGTGATGTTATGGCGATGCTGATTTCGCCTGTTTTCAAAAATAAATTCGATAAGGCTATTTCCTTCAGCGGCGGCCTGACTGTTGCCGATGCTGCCAAGAGCAAGAAAACTATCGCACAGAAATTAGCGCCGATGGTGGTAGAGGACGGTAAGCAAAATAACCTGATTAACGCCGAAAACTGGCTCTTGAGCGACAATGGCAAGGATAAAAAGGCCGTGCGTCAATATCTGCAGGCAATGTCGGCAGAGCGTCTGGCTCCGGTGATGGCAGGCGCTGTCATCCGCATGAGCGCCTTCCCGCATCTTTACGGTGACGGCGAGGTACTGCCGGAAGAAGGCTTTGCTACGAAGCATTACTACAGCGTACCGCTGCTGATGCTGGCAAGTGCTGATGAATTCAGCTCCTTTGCTGCACGTGACCCCTTCTTCAAAGATCGCCTGAACCTGATTAACAACGATTACAAGACTACGAGTGAATTTAAATTTGCCAATAAATACGGCAGTGCTTTGTATGGCTTCTTCAACGGCCAGCAGTCTGCCGAGGTTTTGTATCCGCATTATAAGGCTGATATGTATGTCTGTAGCTTTGCTTTTGGCCATACTGCTGATGTTGTCGGCAAGGAATACATGGTGCGCAACGGTGCGCTGCATGGCATCTTCCAGCCCTTCCTGACGGATCAGGGCTATGGCTATACCAAAAATACCGATGCCTTTGAGCAGGCAGGCTCCAAGGAGCTGAGCAAAGCATTTATTGCTTCGATTGCAGCCTTTATGCGTACCGGTAATCCTAATACTCCGGCCTTGGGAACAACGTGGCAGGCATGGAATCCCACCTACCGTCCGGAGCTTGTATTGGATGCCAACCGTCAGCATGCACGCATCAGCAACATCAACAGCAGAGTAAGCTATGCCGGCATTTTGGCCGAGATGGCTAATGATAAGAGCGTTAATGAGCAAAGCAAAAATTATATCATTCATAATGTGCTGAACGGACGCTGGTTCAGCGATGAGCTGGATGCCAAATACGGAAACCCAAGCCTGTGGCCTAAATGAGCAGTTTAATAAGGAGCTGATTGATAATGACAGAAGAAAAAAATACTACTCCGTTACACGGCAGCAATGTTGCCAGAGAGCAGATTCCGGCAGCCTGCAAATGGCATGTAAGCGATATATATGCCAGTGAAAAGGATTGGCAGGCGGCCTGCGAAGAATATAAGAGCAAGCTGCCGCAATTGCGGGCTATGCAGGGTAAACTGAATACTGCAGCCGCAGTCTGCGCAGCCTTAAAGCTGCAGGAAGAGCTGGCAAAGCTGCTGGACAAGATTTATGCTTATGCACGCTTACAACAGGATGCGGATAATACGGACCAGAAGCTGCAGGCGCTTGCAGGCGAGGCCGAAGGTATGGCGGCAGCCTTCAGTAACGCTAACGCCTTTGTAGAGCCGGAAATGCTGGCCTTAGGCAAAGAAAAGCTGCTGCAGATGCTGGACGAAGAGCCTGCATTGCCAGAATACCGTTTTTATATTGAAAATATGGTGCGTCTTTCCGACCATGTGCTCTCTGCAGATAAAGAGGCTGTTTTTGCGCAAAGCCATTTAGCAACAGGTACTGCGGCAGCGGCCTTCCGCGCACTTGTGAGTGCCGATATGCAGTTCCCGGAGATTACCGACGGCCAGGGCAACAAGACGAGCGTCAGCGAGGGATGCTATCTGCTGAATATGACTTCTCCTGACCGTGTACTGCGTAAAAATTCCTTTACCGGTCTGATGAATACCTATCATCAATACCGCAATACGCTGGCAGCAACGCTCACAGGCTCTGCGCGCACCGGTTATTTCTATGCTACCGTGCATAACTACAAGGATACATTGGAAGCAGCGTTGGCAGAGGATAATATTCCGGCTAGTCTTTACGACGGACTGATTGATACCGTGCATGATAATTTTGCACCGCTGCATGAATACATCCAATTAAAGAAGGACGTACTGGGCGTAGATGAATTCCATTACTATGATATGTATATGCCTATTTCCAATGCAGGCGACAGCTTTGCCTGCAGCTTCCCGGAGGCCTGCGCTAAGGTTGAGGAAGCACTGGCACCGTTAGGCAAGGAATATCTGACGGCACTGCATAAAGGCATGACCGAAGGCTGGATTGACGTTTACGAAAACAAGGGCAAGCGCTCCGGTGCATATTCCTGGGGCGTGTACGGCGTACATCCCTTTGTGCTGCTCAATTATCAGCCGCGCTACAACAGCATTTCTACCATCGCGCACGAAATGGGCCATGCTATGCACAGCTATTTCAGCAGTCAGGCGCAGAGCTACGTTAATTCGGAATATACGATTTTCTGCGCGGAGGTTGCGTCCACGACGAACGAAAACCTGCTGTTGGAGCATACTTTGAAGCATGCTACGGCAGAGCAGAAGATTTATCTTTTGAACCAGTTCCTGGAGGCAGTGCGCACAACGGTCTACAGACAGGTGCAGTTTGCTGAATTCGAAAGATATATTCACGGCGAAATCACTGCAGGCCGTTCGTTGCAGGCTGAAAAGCTGGAGGAATACTGGCTGCAGAGCAACAGGGATTACTATGGCCCGGCGCTGACTGTGGACAAGGAACTGGCAAGCGAATGGTCACGCATACCGCACTTCTATACGCCGTTTTATGTGTATAAGTACGCAACAGGCTACAGTGCAGCGACCGCCTTCGCCAGCGCAATTTTAAGCGGCGAAGCGGGAGCAGTGGAAAAATATCTGGGCTTCCTGCATACGGGCGGCAGCGATTATTCTTTGAACATCCTGAAGAACGCCGGCGTAGATTTGAATACGCCGCAGCCTGTAACCGTAACGCTGCAGAAGTTTGCTGCTAAGCTCAAGGAGCTGAAGGCGCTGTTGGGAAAGTAAATTAAAGTAAGATAAAAATATGTTATAATACTCCTAAAGCAGATAGTTTTTAGCTGCTTTAGGAGTTTTTTGTTTGAGGTGCAAAATGAAAAAGCGCAGGACATTGGAAGAAATTTTAGGCAGTAAGATTAATGCAGAATATAGCGAACAGCATGCTTATATCATGAAGCTTGTAGATAGTGGGCGGATAAAGCCTGTGCTTGCGTCGAAGAAAAACGGCAAGAAGCCAGCATTGTATCGGGAATATTGGGAGCTGGAGCAGAAGCAGGATTATTCAGCGTTGAAGCGGGAGCTTTTGTTTAACCTAGCTCCGCAAATTGATATAACATATTATCAGCATAATCTTGAAGCCTATAATAAAGAACGTAAGGATGTTTTGCCGTTGAGCAGTTTCTTGCAGAATAGTGCAACTTTACTTACGAAGCAGGTTTCTTATAACGAGCGTAGCTTTCAAATCTGGCAAAGAGAAAAGTTTTTGCTTCAGGGAGCAGGCAAAAAAATATTGAGTCACTGCGGCCTGGAGCTTGTTGAACTCAACTGTTACAGTACTGCTGAGCCCTTTGCTTATTTTGCTTCAACACGCGCAGTACCGCAAAAGCTGTTGATTATAGAAAATAAAGACACCTTTTTTAGCATGAGAAAGCATCTGCTGGCAGGAAACAGCCAGCTTTTGGGAGAAAATATAAGTACTATTATTTACGGCGCCGGCAAAAGAGTTGTCAGCTATTTTCAGGAGTTTAACGCCAGCGCGGAACCATATATGCTGGCAGACGGAAATGAGCTGTTGTACTTTGGCGATTTGGATTACGAAGGCATAGGCATTTATGAAACGCTGGCAGAAGGTTTTGCTGAGCAGGGGGAGATTAAACCGTTTGTTCCTGCGTATCTGGCGATGCTGGCGAAGGCAGGCAATTACAAGCAGCTGCCGTCCACGAAAAAAGACCAGAACCGCAATCTGCAGGGAGCATTCTTCCGTTATTTTTCCGCTGATGCGCAAGCGCAAATGCAAAGTATTTTGCAGAAGGATTTGTATATCCCGCAGGAGATTTTGACGATAAGTGATTTTTGAGGTTGATTATGCAGTACGATTTTTTGAAGGATTTTACAAGACGCATGAAATGCGTAGGCTTATATGCTATGCTTTATGATAATAGCAGTCAGAAGTATATCTGGAAGGAACGGGGCTTTAACGCTTTAGACGAGCAGTTGAATGTGATTTTTTCTGTGATGCTTTATATTATGGAGCAGTCACTGAAGGAAGAAAGCTGTACTATTGATAATATTACTGTTTTTTTGGACAGTATCAATGAGCAGTATTATAAAAAACAGCTGAGCTATGACAATTGCCGTGAGCTAGCAGATTTTATTGTGAATATAGTTCTTTCCAATGAAGGTAAGCCGATGTATTTTGCAGGATATGATTATGAGCAGCAGAATATGCAGCAGCTGCATATAAGCTATGTCAACAACCGTATTGTTTATGATGAGCTTGATATGCGGCGTACTTCATATTATCTTACAGACGATGGCTATAATCTGCTTTTGGGAACGCTGGAGGTTGAAAGTAATCTGAAGCTGACGATTCAGGAGATGATATTTAAGCTGCATCTTGAAAAGCAAAGCTATGATAAAGCCTTGGATGATGTAAAAAATATCTTTAATCTGATGCGCATTCAGTTGCAAAAGATTCAGGCAGCTATGTTACGTATAAGGCGTAATGCTTTGGAGTACAGCGTTAAGGAATATAGCGAGCTTATGCAGGAAAATTTGCTGACTATTGATGAGTCAAAGGATAAATTTAAGGGTTATCGGGAGATTGTTAAATCTCGCGTTTCAGAAATGGAGCAGGAGAATATCAATTTACACTCTTTGCAGCCTAATGATGCGGCAAAGTTGCAAAATCTGCGTGAGATAGATAAGTATCTTGGCAAGGCAATTGATGAATATCAACGCATTTTGAACAATCATTTTGATCTTAAGGCTTTATATAATATAGAGTTGGAGAAAATTTCAGAAATGTCACTTGTGCAGAGGTTTAATCTACGCACTAATCTTTACGAGAGGCTTTTAGCTAATCCTAAATGTCTGGCTGATTTAGATGTCTTTTTGCACCCTTTGTTTAATAGGGCGCCATATAAGACCATTAACCTGAATTTATTTTTAGAGCCGCAAAGAGTACGCTCGTTAGAGGCTGAATGGGAGGAAGAAGAAACAGAAAGCTTTGACGCCGATGCTTGGGAGGAAGAGCAAAAGCACCTTCTGGAAGCAAAGCTTGCCCAATATGAAGCAAGCTTGACAGTTATTCTTAAGCATATGCTTGTTAGAAGGCAGTTAAAGCTTTCTGAATTGATAAAGCAGCTTAGTCAGGAGGAACGCGAGCGGTTGATACCAACAATATCTGTATTTAAAGAAATTATGGTCGAAATGCTCAAGGTTAATGAAATTGATATTTTAAGTTTACGTACTGAGCGTGCAGAATATATTCAAGAGGAGACGAAGGATTTCAGGCTGCAGAGTATGCTTTTAGATATTCTTGACAAACGAGCAGAGTGGCAGAGTGTAAAAAAGCTTATAATATATCGTTTGCCTGATGTAAATCCGGTTTTGTTGAAACAGCTTGATGAAAATACCGGGATTTTAAAAAATATTCGTTGTTCTGACGTAATGCTGAAGGCAGTTTGGGAGTGAGAGTATGGCTTATCAGATAGAGACAATTAAGCAGTCGCAGAAAATTTTCTATTATTTATTAGAGCATCATGAGCTGAGGGAGGAAAATGAACCAGAGCTTCATAAAGCTTATCTTGAGCAGGATGAGGTGCAGACGCTGGTTAAGTCGCAGGCAGAGGCTGCTGATAGCCATGTAGAAACGTATGGTGGCATTATTTATCTTATACCAGGGCAGGAAAATAATTATTTAGGCTATTCCAAAGGACAGCTGAAGAAGGAGCTTTGCCGCAGTAATGCTACCGATAAGGATTATTATTTGGTGCAATTTGTTATCCTGGTTCTGTTGTTGGAGTTTTATGACGGGCAGGGCAGCAGCTCTAAGACGCGTGATTTTATTCTATTGGGAGATTTGCAGAATTCCTTAACAGACAAGCTCAAGGAGGGGGCAGCGCGTTATTCGGAGGATGAGCAGGCGCAGAATGGCATGGCCTTTACTGCTATGCGAGAGGCTTATGAGTCCTTGCGTTCTGATGAAAAAAGAAATCGTCAGAAAACCACTAAAGAAGGTTTTATGTTCAGCATTTTACATTTTCTGCAGGAGCAGGGTTTGATAGATTATATTGAGCAGGATGAAATGATTAAGACAACTCGCAAACTTGATCATTTTATGGATTGGAATCTGTTGAATAAGAATAATTTTGAGCGGGTGCAGAGAATTTTAGGAGCGGAAGAAAATGAGCAAGATTAATGCTATCAGGTTGGTTAATGTAAATTATAACCATAATTCCATTCATATCAGTGATGAAACACTGCACTTTAGTGGTAGAAGCACTTTGATTTCCTTGCAGAATGGCGGTGGTAAGTCCGTACTGGTGCAACTTTTGACGGCACCATTTGTACAAAAGCGTTACCGAAATCTTAATGAGCGTAGTTTTGCTAGCTATTTTACTACATCTAAACCATCTTTTATTATGGTGGAATGGGTATTGGAGGATGACGCCGGTTACTGCCTTACAGGAATGATGGTGCGTAAGAGCCAGAATATTGATAACGAAGAGGAGCTGGAGCTGATAAATTTTATCAGCGAGTATACCGAGCCATGTGAGCAGGATATAAATCATCTGCCTGTTGTCGAGAGTGATAAAAAGGAGCTCAGAATTAAAAGCTTCAATGCTTGTCACAAGATGTTTGATGAGTATAAAAAGGAAAGAATAAACAAGTTTTTTTGCTATGATATGAACAACTCTGCGCAAAGCAGGCAGTACTTTGCTAAGCTTGCAGAATATGGTATAGATTATCGCGAATGGCAGAATATTATTAAGAAAATCAACGAAGAGGAGTCTGGCCTTTCTAAGCTGTTTGCTGAATGCAAGGATGAGAAGGGCCTGGTAGAAAAATGGTTCCTTGATGCTGTGGAAAATAAGCTGAATAAAGGCAACAACAGGATGCAGGAGTTTCGTAATATCCTGGAAAAATATATTGCTACTTATAACGAAAACTCTAATAAAATCAAACAGCAGGAAAAGCTTACTGCATTTCAGCAGGAGGCAGCACCTATTTTAGCATTTGGCAATGAGTATGAGGCTTCTTCCTCTGCTGTTGCTGTTAAGTTGAACAAAATTTATGAGTGCCTGGCCGAGCTTAGCCGGTTCGCTGTTAAAAATGAAACGGAAATTGCTACTTGTAATGCTGAACTGGAGGCTTTAGGCAAACAATTGGTGCATTTGCTGCATGAAGAGTTTTCCAGTAAGTTTTATTATGCAGAAGATAAAAAAGAAGCGTTAATCGTACTAAAAGAAGATAATGAACAGCAAATCAGTCAACTGGAAGAGCAGTCACAATTATGGGAAAGACGGCGGCATATTCTGGATTGTGCGGAAATTCAGGAGCGCTTAAATGAAGATGTGTTGGAATTACAAAGAGTAGAGCAGAGAGTTGCTGTTTCCCGTAAAAAGAATAAGGACCTTGAGCCGGAACGCGAATATATTGGCTATTTGCTGAAAGAATATATTGAGCAGGAGCTGCAAAAGACGCGGGGGCGATTTCAGCAGGAAGAGAGTGATAAAAAGGCTTGTCTTGATTTACAAAAACAAGCCAAACAAGAACTATCAGAGCTAATCAGCAGGTTGAATGAGCTGCATACTACGCAGGGACGTCTTCAGGGCTTAGTGCAGGCTTATGATAATGTTGAGGAAAGCTATAATAAAAAGTGGCAACCTGGCGCTGGTGCTTTGCAGCGTAATATGCTGGGAGAATATGAGGCCGGTGCGTTAAAGGTTATGGCAGAAAAGCTGGTAGCTGATGAGCAGGAAGCAAGTGATAGGCAGAAACAGCAACAGCAGAATTTAAGTAGCCTGAAAACTGCGTTTAGTGACTTGGAGCGTAGCTTGCAGGATTGCTCAAAAGAAAGGGGCAGTAAAGAGCAACTCTTAGTTGAGCGTACCCAGGTTAAAAAACAGCTTGATGAACAGCTTGCAAAACGAAAAACCTTGCTGCAATATCTTCAGCTTGACGAGATATATCTTTTTGATAAAGAATATATTCAAAAAGAGCTATCCAAAAAGCTTTCGGAAATGGATGAAGCCAGAACAAAGCTGTTGCATAAATTAGATACAGTAAATAAAAAGCATCAGGGACTGCAGACTGGCAAAACCGTGGAGCTGTCAGCTGAACTGGTGCAGATGCTGGAGCGTTTGGGCATAAATATTGTATATGGCATGGAATGGCTGAAAAACAATAAAAATAGTGAGAAATTGAACCTGGAGTTAGTAAAACAGCATCCGTTCCTGCCGTATGCTTTGATTATGACAGGCAAAGAAATAGAAGACCTGCAAAGGGCTGAAAAAAATATTTATACTTCATTCCCGGTGCCGATTATTTTACGCGAAAGCTTAACGCAAGCTACACAGACAAAGGTCGATAATGGTGTCCTTAAAAGTACAGATGTGAATTTCTTTATGCTATTTAACGATAATCTGCTAAACGAAGAAAAACTGCAGCGTCTGCTGGCTGAATTGAAGGCAAAGCTACAGAAGATTGAACAGGAGCTTCAGCAGAGAAAAGATGAATATGATTTATACAGTGCGAAATATAGCGAGTTGGTAGAACAGAGCCTTACCAAAGAAAGCTATGAGAGGCTGAAGGATGAGCTGATTTCTTTGCAGGAGGCAATTGCCAAGCTGCAGAAGCGGGAGGAGCAGTGCCAGGCAGAAAAAGCTAATAATTTACTGACACAGGAAAATATTAGCCAGGATTTAGCGAAAATAGGCCAGATGATAGAGAAGCTGAAACTGCATCAGGAGGCATTGCAGCAGCTGACAGCAAAATATCAACAATATCTGCTTGATAATAGTCAGCTATATGAATGCAGTAATACTTTGTCTAAAGCAGAAAATGCAAAGAAAAGTCTAGACGATAAGCTTGAAAAATTGCAAAATAAGTTGGAGTGGCAAATAAAATCTCTTGCGGATCTTTCAGGTAATATGAAAGATCTGAATGATGAAATGGCTCAATATGCAGGCTACAAGCAGGTGCCTAAGCCAAAAAATTTTGCTGATGAGATTGCGCAGAATGTTAATAAATTAAAAGCGCATCTTAAGAGTATTCAGGAAAAGCTTTCCGGAGAACTAAGAGCGCTTGAGGATAATAGAGCAAATCTTGCAAAGAAAGTGCAAAAGGTTGAACAAAAGCTGCGAGATAGAGCAAATCGTTTTGGACTTGAAAGTAAAGACTGGGTGAATGAGCGTTATAGTGAAGCCAAAATGCAAGAGCTGGATGCGAAGCAGGAGCAGTTGACTCAAGATAAGAAAAAGCTTGGAGATGCACGTATAGATATTGAAAAAAGATTAACACAGGTGCAGGAAGAGCAGAATAATATTCACAGACAGATGGAAGAAAAATGCCATGCTGCGGAGCCTTTGCCTAAGGATGAAGTTGTTGAGAAAAATTTTGCAGAAGAGAAAAATATGCTTCAGTATAAGCGCACTCTAAAGGAAGAGTTGCAAAAATCCTTGGGAGAACAGGAGCAGAATATTAGGGAGAATATTGTTGGCTTGGCTGAATATAGTGAAGGAGCGACAAATGTAGAGTGGTGTGAAAGCTTTAATTTGGAGGATTTTTCACAAGAAGAGCTCTCGAGTTATACGTTATCGTTGAGAAAAGAATATAAGACTGCTCAGGTGCAGGAAGATGAGGCGAAACGAAAGCTGGAGCAGGCTCTAATCAGGTTGCGCAATGTAGAAGCTTTTCAAGAGGATTCCTATAAAAAATGTATAGAGATGCTGCAGGAGCTTACAAGCGATGCGCAGATCTTTGTAAAGCAGCTTAATGCTGTTTTAGAGTCCTATGTCAGAATATCTGAAAAGCTGCAGGTTGATATTGCTATAGTTAAGCAGGAAAAAGAACAAATCATTACTCAGTTAGAAGATTATCTCAAGGATGTTCACAAGCAATTAGGATACATTGATCGCAATTCAAGCATTCAAATTCGTGGTCATTATGTAAAAATGCTCAAATTGCAGCTTCCTGACTGGGAGGAAAGCGCTAATATTTATCATCGTAGTATTACAGATTTAGTAGATACAATAGCGGAAAAAGGATTGGCAAAATTAAGCAAAGGTGAACCCCTCGCTGAACTGCTTGGTAAGCTGTTGACTACCAAAGAACTTTTCGATGCTGTTGTTGGTATTAATAATGTTCATGTGCAGATGTTCAAGGTTGAAGCGCAGAGAGAAATACAGATTTCCTGGCGTGAGGTAGCGCGTAATTCCGGTGGCGAGGGTTTTTTATCAGCATTTGTTATTCTTTCAAGCCTTTTGTATTACATGCGTCGTGATGATGCAGACGTTTATGCAGACCGCAATGAAGGCAAGGTACTAATGATGGATAATCCGTTTGCTCAGACTAATGCTGCGCATCTGCTTACACCATTAATGGAGATGGCAGCAAAGAATAATACCCAGCTAATATCCTTTACCGGACTTGGTGGTGAGTCGATTTATAATTGTTATGACAATATTTATGTTTTAAACTTGATTTCATCTAAGCTGAGTAATATTTCTTATTTGAAAAGCAAGCATATTGCCGGTAATGATGGTGAATTTGTGAGTCTGGCGCGTGTTGAGGTGGCTGATGAAGGGCAGATGGATAGTCTGTTCTAAGAGGTCTTTGGGCAGCAAGTAACCCTCTATAAGAATTTTTAAATAAGGCTATTGACAAAGCTTTAAGAAACGAGTATAATTACTATTGTTCCGAGTGATTGGAAATTATGCCGAAGTGGCGGAATTGGCAGACGCACTTGACTCAAAATCAAGCGGGTTCACGCTCGTGCCGGTTCGAGTCCGGCCTTCGGCACCAGTAATTTTAGCGGTTTATCGAAAGATAGACCGCTTTTTTGTATTTCAGAAAATGCAGCTGCAATAGCTGCGCAATAGGCATGATTTTTATCCCAAATCAGCTTTTGACAAGAAAACGCAACACAAAAAGAAATAAACATGCCACTGAGAACGCCATATTTCGCTTCTAAGGGTATGAAACCATAATTTAGGTATTCCTGTATGCGTAGGCAATAAAAAATGCAATACAGGGCATTTTGAAACGAAATTAGCTGTATTGCATAACAGACAATTTAAAATTTTACTCACACAACGGCTTTGTAAGACCAGAAAAACTGGCTTTACAAAGCTTTTTTGCGTTACTGAAGACTAAAACAGGGCTGAGTATCCTGATCTCTCGATGCAAGTAAATGCGAGAGATTGGAAAGCTGCTCCTGATTACTTGCAAAATTAGCAGAGAAATTACCCAAGAGAATTTTATCAAACTCTATAAAATCATTACTCTTTATAATTTTTAAAACATCATCTTGTAATAATCCTAAATTATTTAAACTTCCAAGATAAGAAATAAGAAAGCTATAAAGCAAAAAAACAATATTTGCTCTAACAGATAAAGAGAAATGCTTTTTTCGCAATGTAATATTCCAATATTCATTAGGTATTTCGTTTAAAACTTTACAAGAAAGAGAATTAAGAGAAAGAGTTTTAATTATAAATAA
>CAVKUS010000037.1:0-23201 GCA_963659725.1 Bacteroides sp. CAG:545
AGCACCTGCCTTGCAAGCAGGGGGTCAGGAGTTCGATTCTCCTCGTCTCCACCAATTGTTAATTAGCGGTCTTACTTTGGTAGGACCGCTTTTTTGTGCGCAAAAAAAGAATGCAGTTGTTTTCCTGTTTACAAATTGTCTTTAGAAAAGGTGACGGAGCGTGCGCCGTGTTCTAAATATTGACAAGCACAGAAGAAAGTGATATAAATAAGGTACTAAGAAAAATATAGGAGTACCAAAAGTATCATGAAAAATATTATTATCAATGCGGCAATGGAGGAAGTCAATCTGCGCGGCCTGCGTTTTACCATGCAGGATTTGGCAACAAGGCTCAAGGTGAGCAAGCGCTCGCTTTATGAAAACTTTTCCTCTAAAGAAAATTTGATTGATGAAATGGTTGATATAATTTTGGCAGATATGGCGCAGGAGGAGCAGGAGATTTATGCCGGTGATGCGCCTGTAATTAGTAAGCTGGAAAAGCTGCTAACACTGCATCCTTATGCTGCCGAAATGTTCAATAAGAATATTTATGAGGATTTGCGCCGCTTGTTTCCCAAGCAGTGGGAAAAGGTTGAAGCTTCCAGAGCTGAAAGGCAAAAGCATTTGCAGCTTTTAGTTGAGCAGGGCATTCAGGATGGCGTGCTCAGGCCTGTTAACGTAAATTTGGTAGGGCAGATACTGAAGGATGCTTTTGACAGCTTTACCTCGTACAGCTTTTTGGAAAGCAACGGCTTAACCTATAAAAAGGCGATGCAGGAGCTTTTGGATATTTTGTTTAAAGGTATGCTATCAAAATAAAAGAATAGAAATGCAGCGTGGCGTTGCATTTTTATTTTTGCATATTGGTACCAAAAATAATATTATAGTACCAATGGTTTCGGGAGGTTTTAGACATGAAAAAATGGCAAAATTTACTTATTATATGCCTTGCACTGGCAGCGCTGCTGCTTAATGCGGGCTGTGGCAAAAATGATTTACGTGATCCGAATGCTGTCTGGGGACAGGCAGATGCAACCGAGGTGGATGTGAATACGAAGGTTCCCGGCCGTTTGGTTGAGCTGTATGTACATGAAGGCAGCCAGGTTAAAAAGGGCGATAAAATTGCGCAGATTGATGCCAGAGAGCAGGACGCTCTTACTGATGCAGCCAAGGCGAAGGTGGAGGCTGCCAAGGCCAGCAGGCTGCAGGCGCTGGCTAATTATGAGCAGGCGCAGCGTGATTTTGCCCGTTATGCGCAGCTTTATCAAAGCGGTGCTGTTTCCAAGTCTGTTTACGAAGCATACAGCAGCAAGCAGGAGGTTCTGGCTGCTGTTTACGAGCAGGCGAATGCCAGCGTGGAGGCTAGTGAGAAGGCCTTGAAGCAATCAAGCATCAATTTGGGTGAAACTATTCTGGTGGCTCCCTTTGACGGTGTTGTTACAACAAAGTATTCGGATGTAGGCACGATGATTTCCAGCGGTATGCCGATTGTTGCTATCCAAAGCCCGAGCGATAATTGGGTGAATTTTAAAGTTAAGGAAACTGATTTGGAAAAATATACTCTTAACAGCAGCGTTATGCTGCAGGGGCGCAATCCCGAGCTGAAGCTGCAGGGAAAAATTGTTGATATCTCTAAAAAGCCTAATTTTGCAACATATCGCGCTACCAGTGAAAGAGGCAACGATGATGATATTATAACATTTAATATCAAGGTTCAGACTAATGATGCGCGTGTGCGTCCCGGCATGCGCTTTAAGCTTCTGCAGGGGTGAGAAGAATGCTGAGAGAATGGTGTAGGGATCTGAGGGCAGCTTTCGTTGCTGAATTTAAGGCTGAAGGATGCCTTAATAAAACAGCGCTGCTGCTCCTTGTGTGTCTTCCTCTTATATATACAATTCTTTTGGGTGCTGCCTATAGCGCGAACGTCCTGAACGACATTCCTATGGTGGTTTGCGATTTGCAGCAAAGCAAAATATCACGACAGGTTGTGTCCAATTATGATACATCCGACCGTTTTACTGTGGTGAAGCATGTAGGCACACAGGAGGAGCTGCTCCGGGCGATAGAAAACGGCGAAGCCAAGGTGGGACTGTATATAGAGCCTGATCTGGATAAGAATATCAAAACAGCAAAGCCTGCCGAAATCGGTATTTATATTGAGGCTTCGAATATGGTTTACGGCAGTGCGTCGCTTGTTGCTTCGGAAGAAATCAATTTAAACCTGCTGGTATCAGGCAGTCAGAGAATTTTGGAGCGCATGACCTATTACCCGGACAGGGCTTTGCGAACCGCTTATCCTGCTACATATGGTGTGCGCATTTTAAATAACCCTACTCATGGCTACTGTAATTTTATGCTGTTGGGGTTGATTTGTAACGGCGTACAGATTTCACTGTTCCTTTATGCTGCTGATATTTTCTTTAAAAACAGGCGCAAAAGCTGGCGGTTTAAAAGCGCCTTGCTTTTAGGCAAGCTGCTGGCGATTGAAGTGATATCCGGCTTGGCTTTCAGCCTGAGTATTTTGCTGGCGCAGGAGCTTTTTGCCGTTCCGCTGCGCGGCGCATGGTACGAGTTTTTGGCGCTGGAGGCAGCCTTTATCTTCTTCTTTGCCGGTTTGGGCATGATGCTTTCTTTAGCCTTTCCTAATCCTATCCTGATGATTCAGGAATCCTTGCTGTTTATTATGCCGGGCATGCTGTACAGCGGCTTAAGCTGGCCTAATGAATGGTTAAGCACTTTGCCGGCTTATATCCGTGTCATCTTTCCTATAACATATCTGGCGATGCCGATGAGAGATTTATCCTTGCTTGGCTGGTCGGATTTGCTTGTAAAAAATATTGGCATACTGGCGGGAGCAGGCCTGGTCTGCTTTATCGCTGCTTATCTGCTTTTGCGCCATCGTGCATGGCAGGAGGTTGAGGTATGAAAAAAATCTTTGCGATTGTTAAATATGAAATAGCCAATATTTTTCTTCATGATATCAGGCGCGGTATTGTGCTTATTTTCGCGGCTTCGGCATATTTATTGCTGTTTTCCTGGCTGTATCTGTTCGGTATCGTCAATCATATTCCTATGCTGATTGTAGACCAGGATAACACTGCTATCAGCAGAAATTTGACGCAGAAGTTTGCGGACAGTGATGCCTTTGAGGCTGTGGCCTGGGGCGACAAGCTGGAGGATGTAGAAAACTGGTTCCACACGCAAGGACGCCATAGTGCGGCTTTGGTTATTCCCAAGGATTTTGGCAAAAAGATTCAAACCGAAACCCAAAGCAACGTTATGCTGGTTGTTGATGCCAGCAATATCATTGTCAGCAGCAACAGCAATATTGCGGCCTTTGATATCGTTCAGTCCTTTAATCAGGAGATGGGGCGTAAGCTGATTGCCCGCGATGTAAGTCAGGTGCCGTATCTGGCGGAGTTAAGATTGGAGCCTGTTAAGTTCAATTATCGTATTTTAGGTAATCCGCAGCTGGATTATCTGCGCTTTTTCGTTTTCGGTTTGGCGCTGATTGCTATGCAGCAGGGTATACTTTTGGCGGTTGCGGCAGCTGTTTTGTGGCAGGGCAACAAGCCCTTGCAGGCAGAATGGGAGCTGAAGCCGTGGCAGCGCTGGCTGCTGAAAAGCTGCATCTACTGGGCTTTAGGCATGGCGTCCTATGCGCTGTTTTTGAATATCGGCAGTACGTTTTTTGCTTTGCCAGTGGCTGCCAGCTTAAAGCAGCATTTGCTTATCGGCGGCAGCTTCATCTTCTGCTTAATACAGCTGGCCAGTATTTTGGCCGGGCTTTGCAAGGATGAATTGCTGTTTACCCGTATCTCGGTAAGCTACACTGTGCCAGCCTTTATTTTATCCGGCTTTACCTGGCCTTTGGAGCCTATGCCGTCATGGGTAAGATTTTTGGCATATTTTTCGCCTTATACCTACGTGTCGGAGGCTGCCCGCAGCTTATATATTTATGGCTATTATTATCGCCTGAATACTAACGCGGCACTGCTTTTTGCCGTAGGTCTGGTGTGCTTTCCCATAGCTGCAAGGCTGTACAGCAAAAGAATGCGCAGATGTTAAGGGGGATTTAGTGATGCTTCGGGCGGATTGACGGAAGTGATGTTATACTTAGTGAAATAAGTATTATGCTGTGATTTTCTTCCCACACAAAAAAAGACGCCCATGATATGAGCGTCTGCGTAAATAGTTTCATGGCTCAGCAGGAATTTTCCACAAAAAATCTAAAAAAAACTGCAGAAATCGCTTGAATATGCTCTTTAAATGTGATATAGTATACACTATATTAAGGATTTCCCTAGAAAAAAGTATAGTATTTTAAAAGGAGCATTTTTATTATGGAGAAAGAAAAAGCATTCCTGCTGTGGTTTGACCAGCTGGAGAGAAAAGACGTAGCAATCGCCGGTGGTAAGTCTTCTTCCTTGGGCGAGCTTACTTCTCATGTTGACGTACCTGTACCGTATGGCTTCGCAACTACTGCCTGCGCTTACAGATACTTCTTTGAAAAGACCGGTCTGTATGAAAAGATCAAAGCTTTAATTGCCGGTCTGGACGTAGACAACAGCGCTCAGCTGCGCGAGGTTTGCGCTAGGGTCCGCCAGGCAATTATGGACGAAGAAATGCCGCAGGATCTGCAGGACTTGATTGCCCAAGCTTACAAAGAGCTGGGTGAAAAGGTTGGCCAGGCTGATCCGTTCGTTGCTGTTCGCAGCAGCGCTACCGCAGAGGACTTGCCGGATGCAAGCTTTGCAGGCCAGCAGGACACCTACCTGAACGTTAAGGGTGCTGAAACCATCGTTGCTAAGGTTAAGGAATGCTATGCTTCCTGCTTTACCGACCGTGCGGTTTACTACCGTGAAAAACAAGGCTTTGACCATCTGGATGTAGCACTGAGCGCTGCCGTACAGATGATGGTATTCTCCAAGGCTGCAGGCGTTATGTTCACTGTTAACGTTGCTACCGGCGACGACAAGAACATCCTCATCGAAGGCGCATGGGGCTTGGGCGAATATGTTGTTCAAGGCACCGTAACTCCGGATAACTATACTGTAAATAAAGCTACCTGCGAGATTGTTGAAAAGAACGTTAACGCGCAGGACATTAAGCTGATCCGTAAAGCTGACGGCGACTGCGAAGAGGTTGTTGTTCCGCTGGATGAGCAAAACGAGCAGAAGCTGACTGATGAGCAAATCAAACAATTGGCTGAATGCGCTAAGAAAATTGAAGTACACTATGGCTGCTACATGGATATGGAATGGGGCGTTGACGAGCGCGATAACAAGGTTTACATCCTGCAAGCCCGTCCTGAAACCGTATGGAGCCGTCGTAACAAAGAAAATGGTGCACCGAAAGAGGAGAAGAAAGTGACTACTGATCGCAAAGTTATCGTTAAAGGCTTGCCTGCCAGCCCTGGTAATGTAGCAGGCCGCGTACATGTAATTTTGGATCCGTCCCATATCGACGAGTTCAAGGAAGGCGAAATTCTCGTAACCGAAATGACCGCTCCTGACTGGGTACCGGCTATGAAGAAAGCGAAAGCAATCGTAACCGATAGCGGCGGAATGACCTGCCATGCTTCTATCGTATCCCGCGAGCTGGGCATTCCCTGTATCGTAGGTACCAAGAGCCGTGGCGAAGCTGCTACCACCACCATTCCCGATGGCATTGACGTAACCATTGATGCTACCCATGGTGTTGTATACGAAGGCATCATCGAAGAGCCGAAGGCTGAACAACCGGCACAACAGGTAGTTGCTGCTGCTGAATACTTCCCGCCGACCGGCACCAAGATTTATATGAACCTGGGCGATCCTGAGCTGGCTGAAAAATATGCTACTCTGCCTTGTGACGGTATCGGCCTGATGCGCGAAGAGTTCATCTGGACTACCTATATCCATGAACATCCGCTGTATCTGATTAAAATCGGTCAACCGGAAAAGGTTGTAGACCAACTGGCTGAAGGCATCCGCCAAGTTTGCCAGGCTATGGCTCCGAGACCGGTAACCCTGCGCTTCTCCGACTTCAAGTCCAGCGAATACCGCGACCTGAAGGGCGGCGACGAATTCGAGCCGAACGAGCCTTCCGCTCTGCTGGGCTGGCGCGGTGCTTCCCGTTACTATGATCCTAAATATATCGAAGCATTCAAGCTGGAATGCATGGCTGTTCGCAAGGTTCGCGAAGAGTTCGGCCTGAAGAACCTGAACGTTATGATTCCGTTCTGCCGTAACGTAGAGGAATGCGAAAAGGTTACTAAGATTATGGCTGACTGCGGTCTGTCCCGTGGTAAGGACTTCAAGGTTTGGCTGATGGCTGAAATTCCGTCCAACATCATTCTGGCTGATCAGTTCAACAAGTTTGTTGATGGCTATTCCATCGGCTCCAACGACCTGACCATGCTGGTTCTGGGCTGCGACCGTGATAATGATACTGTTTCCCATATCTATGACGAACGTAACCTGGCTGTACGCCGTGCAATCCGTCACCTGATCGAGGTTGCGCATAAGGATGGCAAGACCGTTTCTATCTGCGGTCAGGCTCCGAGCGTATATCCTGAGTTCTGCGAGTTCCTCATTAAGAGCGGTATCGACAGCATGTCCGTTAACCCGGATACTGTTAAGTTCACCAAGAAGCTGGCTGCTCAAATCGAGCAACGCATCATGATGGATGCTCTGACCGGCAAAGGCCGTCAAGAGGTTGAGGACCTGAACTGGTAAGAGGCAATTAAAGACTTTCAGCTCTTTGGCTAAGCGCATTGGCTTTATCTGGAAGCAGAAAAAGTAAATATGCAGTAAAGAGTTTTAGGACTCCTGTGTTGTAGTAATGCAATGCAGGGGTCCTATTTGCTTTTTTCTGGAAAAAATTAAGGAGGTAATCATGTTTTCCGTTATTTTGGTTCTTGGATTGCTTTATCACACCTATACCGATCTGAAATCTATGTTGCTTTATGACAAGATAACATTAATTTTAGCGGCGGTTGGCTTAGTACGCGCGTGGTATGAGAGGCAGCTTTTTGATGCTGCTTACGGCGCTGGAATTATGTTGGCAATAATGCTGGTGCTGTATTTTGCCAGCCGCGGCGGTATGGGCGAGGGTGACGTCAAGTTGGCGCCGGCGTTGGGTATCTGGCTAGGCCTGGAACAGGGACTGCTATGTTTGCTGCTTGCCTTTATTAGCGGTGGCATTGTGGGGGTGTTGCTGTTGCTGTGCAGGCGTGGGAAGCTGAAACAGGCGATTCCCTTCGGACCGTTTTTGTGCGCGGCAGCAGTCACTGCATATTTTTGTGGTAAAGAAATCATTACATGGTATTGGAGGATGTTCTTATGATGAAGTATGGTAAAAGTATTAGTGTTGAGGAGCTGTTTGAGCCTGTACTGTGCGCTTTGCGCTGCCGATGGTGCCGTAAGCAGGCGCTTTTGCTGCTGTCGCTGCAAACGGGGCAGGTGGCATATTGGAAGAATGGTGAGCATAGCTGGCAGGAGCAGCTGGATGAAGAGTGCCTGACAAATAAGCAAAGACTTGCCGATACTTTACGTGAAATGCTTTTGAAGCGTGAGGTGGAAGAAGGTGCGATGGTTTTGCTGCTGCCTGCAGCAAAAATGATGTATTCTGAACAGCTGGTGTTGCCTTCAATGCGGCGGCGTGAACTGCAGGCTGCCTTAAAATGGGAAGTACAGCAGAGTGTTCCTTGGCCTGAAGCGAGCTATACTTATAGCTTTGAGGCCGTTGCGGTCAGTGAACGAGATGAACAGCAATCTCAGGTGACTTTTACAGCTTTACAGGATACGTCACGCGCTGAACTGGAGCATCTGTGCAGCAGTCTGCTTTTAAAGCTACAGGGCATTTTGTTAAGTGACATGACGCTTGATGAAACTGCAGAGAAGTGGTTTACCGGTAAGCCGCTGCCAACTGTATATAGACAGAAGCAAAAGTATTTGCATGGTGTAGCGGCCGCTTTTGGACGCTGGCTGCCTAATGTCAGCGGCGCTGCCTTGGCTTTGGCACTGTTAGCTTATGGCGGGGCCTGGGGAGGTTGTTATCTGGCGCAACGCGATTTGCAGAAGGTGGAGCAGCGATTAGCGCAGTATGCGGAGTGGGAGCAGCGTATGCAGGAAAGCGAGGCTGTTGAGCGCAACTGTCAGCGTTTGGAAAAGCAGTTGGCTGCAGCGTCTAAACCATCGAAAGAGGCCGGTGGTGAGCTGGAACGTATTTGCCGCCAAATGATCCCCGGGTGTTGGCTGACACTATTGGAATATAACGGCAGCAAAAAGCCTTTAGTGCTGCAAGGACAGGCGGTGGATAATTTGGCTTTAGAAAGCTTTGTGGAGCAACTGCAACAATGCGGAAATTACAGCAGAGTGGAGTTACTGCAATCACAGCAGCAGGATAACGTTCTTACATATAAGCTGCAGATGCAGATTAAGGAGGGCAAGCAATGAAAGCAGGAGAAAAAACACTTAATCTGCTTGCCTGCATAGCTTTCGTGTTGGCTGCAGGCTTGGGAATACAGGCATGGGAACTTTCGAAAGAACGGCAACTGACGGTAGAACAGACACAGAAGCTGCAGATGCAACTGACACAGCAGATTCGCTTTGCCAATGAACACAGTGATTATAAGACATATAAAATCAAGTTATTGGGTAAGCAAAAGAAATTGGAGGAGCAGGCAGAACAGAATCTGCGCTTGAATAATAGGCTGCAGCGTTTGCAAAAGCAGGCACAGACGCAAAGTATTCAACTGAGCAGTATGCAGCTGGATGGCAAGCCTGTGCCTTTGCAACAGGGTCTGCAGCTGCAGACAGTGAAAATAAGTGCTGTCGGTGATTTTTATTCCCTGCTGCGCTGGCTGCGGCAGGCAGAACGCGACGGCTACAAAGTTAAAGAGCTGCACTTGCATAGCGACATGCAGGCAAAAGAAGTGCTGAAAATGGATATCTCACTGAAATTTCATACAACAAACTGACTCGTTTAATTAGCCTACGCTAATTTTATCTTGACAAAACCCCCATCTTATAAGATAATGTCATAGTAAAGTTAGACTAGGCTAATTTAATTTTAAAGATATCGCTAGCTAATATCGTAAAGGGAGTTGCGTATGAAAAAATATATCTTACTCGTATTTGTCGTAATCATAGCCCTGGCAGGCTACTTCCTGCTGGCAAGAGGCCAGCACAAGCTAGCAAGCAACGCTGCCGTAACTGTAACCGACAGCACCGGCGCCAAGGTACACATCCCCGCGGAGCCCAAAAGAATCGTCTTTCTCAATGCCTCCAATCTGGAAATCTTCGCCTCCATCGGTGGCAAGGCCGTCGGCAGACCTACCAGCACTTCATATCCCGACGACATCAAGGAAAGCATTAAGGACATCCCCGAAGTAGGCATGATCCACGCGCCCAATCTGGAAAAAATCATGAGCCTGAAGCCTGACCTGGTTGTAGGCACCAACGTACCCTTCCACGTAATGCTGCGCAAGCCTCTGGAAATGGCCGGCGTGCCGCTTTACCTGAACATGATAAACTCCTATGAGGACGTGCTGAAAAGCATAGACGACTTCGGCCGCTTTGCCGGCAGAGAAAAGGAAGCTGCCGCCAAGCGTGCGCAGATAGAAAAGGAATATGCCGCGCTGACGCAGGACGTACAGAAGGGCAAGGGTCCGAAGGTGCTGATCATCTTCGGCTCGCCGGACAGCTTCAACATGTCCACCAAAAAGAGCTTCGGTGGTGACCTGGCAGAGCGTTTGGGTGCCGTAAACATTGCGGACAAGGCCGAAAACGTGAAGGACAGCAGCTACATCCCGCTGAGCATGGAATTCGTAGCCAAGGAAAACCCCGACGTCGTGATGCTGATTACCATGGGCGGCAGCAAGGAGATTTTAGAAAAGCTGCGCGCCAATATGCGTGACAACGCCATCTGGCATGACGTAAATGCCGTGAAGAATAACCGCGTCTACCAGCTGCCGCCGAGCCTGTTTACCGTTAACCCCGGCACGCACACCATCGACGCTATGAAGATTATGAAAGAATATATCTATGGAGAGGCCAAAGAATGAGCAATGATGCCAAAACAAAAGAAAAAATGCGTATAGCGGTCTTCTTTGGCCTGTGCATCCTGCTTGTGGCAGGCATCTTCGTGAGCATCGGCAGCGGTACGGTGAGCCTTTCCGTGGGCGAAACCTGGGCAGCGCTGACGGGCGAGGCAGATGCTGACACCGACCGCATCGTGAACCTCATCCGCCTGCCCCGCACGATTGTGACCGTGCTGGTGGGTGCCAATTTGGCGCTGGCAGGCTGCAACCTGCAGGGTGTGCTGCACAACCCGCTGGCAGACCCCGGTATCATCGGCGTGAGCGCCGGTGCGGGCCTGTTCGCCATGATTGTGATGCTGCTCTTTCCCGAGCAGTCCGCCATGGTGCCGCTGGCAGCCTTCGTCGGCGCCGTGCTTTCCACGGGTATCGTCTTTTTTTTGGCGTGGGAAAAGGGCATCAACCCCTTGCGCATGATTCTGGCAGGCGTGGCGGTTGCCACCTTCTTCGGCGGCGGTATGGCGGCGCTGAACGTGTTTTACAGCGACAGAATCCAGGGAACCGTGATGTGGATGGCCGGCGGCTTTCAGGGACGCAGCTGGGGGCATGTGGAGATGCTGCTGCCCTACAGCGCCATCGGTATTATCGGTACCATCCTCTGCGCCCGCTCGCTGAACGCGTTGCAGCTGGGTGATGAGCTGGCCAAGAGCTTGGGCGTTCGCGTGATGCGCATGCGCACAATTTTAATCTTTCTTTCCGCGCTGCTGGCGGCGGTTTCCGTCAGCGTGGCAGGCATGCTGGGCTTTGTGGGCCTCATCGTACCGCACATCATGCGCCTGTTAATCGGCAGCGACCACGAATACCTGCTGCCCTGTGCGGCGATTGCCGGCGGTGCGGTGGTAACCTTGGCTGATACGGCGGCAAGAACGCTTTTCAGTCCGCTGGAAATTCCTGTGGGCATCTTCATGTCCTTCATCGGCGGTCCGTTCTTTTTGTATCTGCTGAAACGGAGGATGCGTTAAGCTATGAATATCCCAACTTTACATACACAAAAAATTACCCTGCGCTACGGCGAGCACACGATAATCAAAGACCTGACGCTGGATATTTCCCAGCCGGAGATTGTGACGATTATCGGGCCGAACGGCAGCGGCAAATCAACGCTGCTGAAGGCGCTCTGCCGCCTGCTGGAGCCTGCGAGCGGTGCGGTATATCTGGACAGCAAGGACATCAACAAAATGTCAACCGAGGAAGTGGCGCGCACGCTAGCAGTGATGGCACAAAGCGCGAACGCTCCCGGCGGCACGACGGTGGAGGAGCTGGTGTGCTACGGACGCATGCCGTACTGCAAGTTTTTCGACGGCCTCAATCAGGAGGACCGCCTGGCGATTGAAGAAGCGCTGGCCTTTACTGAGCTCGGACCGCTGCGTACGCGCCTGGTGCATACCCTGAGCGGGGGTGAACGCCAACGCGCGTGGTTAGCGATGGCGTTGGCGCAGAAGCCGAAGATTTTGCTGCTTGATGAGCCTACGACCTATCTTGACGTGCATCATCAGCTGGAGCTGATGGAGCTTGTGGTACGCCTGCACAACGAAATGGGGCTGACGGTCATCATGGTGCTGCACGATTTGAACCATGCGGCGCGCTACAGTGAGCGATTGATTGCGCTGAAGAAGGGCACGATCATGGCAGACGGACCTACGGACGAGGTGTTCACGCAGCCTGTAATCGAGGAGCTTTACGATGTGAAGGCCGTGATAATGCGTGTCGAGGCCAACGGGACGCAGTACCCCGTGTGCTTTCCGTACACGACGACAGAATAATTCTTCCGATATTTTTTTTGCCCGTGGGTTAGCTGTCGCTGACCTTACGGGCATGAAATATACCAAATATATTATAAAGAGGTGCATTATGAGAAATTTAAACAAAAAGAAGATAGCCTTGCTCACTGCCTGCGTTGTCAGCGCAGTCGGCCATATGGCCTTTGCTGCGGAAGCAGATAATTACGATGAATACAGCGGTGCGGATTACGTTGTGACCGCGACGAAAACGCAGCTGGAGAAAAAAGAGGTTCCGCAAAGCGTTGAGGTAATTACCGAGCAGAAGATTAAAGACCTGGGTGCCTACAGCGTACAGGATGCCTTGCGCCTGGCAAATAACATTGACGTACAGGATAACGGTATGACCGGCAATCAGGTACAGATGCGCGGCAACAGCACCATGCACACCCTGATTCTTGTTGACGGCAAGCGCATGGCAGCAGAAAATACCCAAAGCTCTAAAAATGCTTATGAGCTGAAGCGTATCAACATTTCCGATGTTGAGCGTATCGAAATCATCCGCAGCAACGGCTCCGCCCTCTACGGCTCCGACGCTATCGGCGGCGTAATCAACATCATCACCAAAAAATCTACCACCCCCAGCATCAGCGTCAACATGCACACCGGCACCAAGGATGAAGCAACCAGCTTTATGTATTCCTCCGGCAAACAGGGCAAGCTGAGCCTGAAAATCGGCGGCGGCATTGAAAAGGTGCGCAAGCTCGACAGCGGTGTTTACAAGAACTATTCTAAAAATTCTATGACCGGTGCAGTTACTTCAACCGATGCCAGCAGTACTAACATGTATGGCACACGCCGCTTTTTGAACACCGGCCTGAGCTATGCCTTTGACGATAACCATAGCCTTGATTTTGATATGAACTTCATGCGCGAGCAGCTCAAAAGCTTCTCCTGGAACAGCATGGGCTCCGATTACACCAACAAAGGCAGCATGGCTACCTTCGTAGCAAAGCAAGCTGCGGCAGGCGCTGTTAAAACCGCTCTTGCCAAGCAGGGAATGACAAGCGATAAGCCCGGTTATGAAGCAGCCTACAACGCTATGTATAACAAAATGTATCCCATGATGCTGGCGCAGATGCAGCAAAAATACGGCGATATGGCTATGCCGGAAAAATATCCCATGCTTTCCTCTCACTTCTATAACAACACCCGTTCCGATTACAGCTTAGGCTATAACGGCAAGGACGGTAAGCATGATTATAATTTCCGCACCTACTTCAGTGAGTTGCGCAAGGACAATACCTCCTGGTATAAAAATCTGAACACCAATGCTGACAAGTTCGTAGACTTCGACCAGAACAATTACAAGCAGCTCGTTGTCGAAGGCAAGGATTCCTACAAAATGGATGACAACAACACTCTGACCTTCGGTGCCGAATACAAAAAGGATATTATGAACGGCACGCATCTGAAGGGCCGCGGCAGTGGTTTGCATGACGTAACCGTTAATGGCAAGAGCAAGTCCTCCTCTGAGGTATCCTCGGAAACTGCTGCTGTATATCTGCAGGATGAATGGAAGCTCGGCGACAAGCTGCTGCTGATTCCCGCAGTGCGCATTGACCACCACGATTCCTTCGGCACCCACACCTCTCCGAAGCTGGGCGCAACCTATAAATTAAGCGAAAATGCCCGCGTGAAGGCAAACTGGGGTAAGGGCTACCGCGCACCGACCTTATACGAACTGTATTCTCAGATGGAGAAGGTTGGCATGGCACCGATGCCGGTAAACGTTATCGGTAATCCCAACCTGCAGCCGGAGGAAAGCACCAACTTTGATTTTGGCTTGGAGGCTGAAAAGGGCAAGGTTAACGGCAAGGTAACCTATTACCATAACAAGATTAAAAACATGATTGACGGCGGTGACTATGATCCCGATAAGCTGGCGCAGAATATCATCTGGAGCCAGTATATCAACCGCGGTGAGGTAGAAATCAAAGGTCTGGAAAGCGAAATCGGCTATAACTTAGATGAGCACTGGAGCGTAAGAGGCGTTTACAACTATCTGGATGCCAAGGATCTGGAAACCGGTGACCGCCTGGCCTACAGAGCACGTCACAACGGCCTGATTCAGCTGACCTATACCGATGCCAAGGAAAATCCGCTGACCGTAAACCTGTATAACAGATATTACTTCAACTATCATCAGAGCAACACCGACGGCTATCAGCAGGATTATTCCTACAGCACCACCGGCCTGACTGTCAGCAAGCAGTTCAACAAGAATTTACGCGTCTATGCCGGTGTAGATAATATCTTCAATAAATCCTTCCTGTATGACACCTATCATACCTACAGCATCGACGGCCGCACCTGGCGTGTCGGCGCAGAGATGACCTTTTAATTAGAGCTTTGATTCCATAATATACAGCATACTGCTCCTTTCTGTACTTTGGAGAGCAGTATGCACCTCCTGTAAAAGTACGGCAGCAAGTGTAGATTTGTGAGGAAAATATGCAGGCAATAACAGATTTGATAATGTACTTTCATAAGGGCGGACTGGTTATGTGGCCATTGCTCGCCTGTTCTATAACTGTGATAGCAATCGCCATTGAGCGGTTTATATATTATAAGAGCGTGGACAGCGGTGCTGTCTTTGCCGCCCGCTATTGCGCCGCCGTGCGCAGCGGTGATTTTGCTGTGGCGACGGAGCTGGCGCGCAAGGGCAGCGGCCAGTGCGCGCAGATGCTTGCCGATGTAGCGTCTGTGGCAGGCGGTAAGGCGGAAAAGAGTGCCTTCCTCGAAAGCCGTGCCGGTATTTTTATGGCGACGCTGCGCGATAAGCTGGATTATCTGGGCATTATCGTAACGATGTCACCGCTGTTGGGCCTCTTGGGAACTATCGTGGGCATGATCGGTGCCTTCAGCATTTTCAACGCAGAAGCGGGTGCGCCGATGGCGATTACCGGCGGTATCGGCGAAGCGCTGATTGCAACGGCGACAGGCTTGTGCGTAGCCATTCTTTCACTGTGCGCGCATTCCTATTTTGCTCACCGTATGGACAACATGATTACGGATATGGAGCAGTGCTTCAGCGCGCTGCTGGAGGCTGAAACAAGGAGAGCAAGATCATGAAGCTGCGAGATGTGCGTAACAGAAAAACGCCGCCGCTGATGATTATCCCGATGATTGATATTATGTTCTTTCTGCTGGTCTTTTTTATGCTGAGCACGATGTATATGATTGACCTGAAAACGATTCCGGTGAAGCTGCCGCAGGCCAAAAATGCGGCGACGGATACTACGACAACCTTCGCCGTGACGATGAAGGCCGACGGCAGCATTTATCTGGGCGATGCCCAAACGGATGCGGAGGCCTTGGCGCTGCAGGCAGGTCTGGAGCAGAAGAAGAACAAAAACTTCGCCGTGGTTATCCGTGCGGAAAAGGCGCTGGAGTACGGCGAGGTGATTAAGCTGGTAGATAAGCTGAAGGGTGCAGGCGTAGCACGCTTCGGCCTGGCGACGGATGGCGGTAAGTAACGATGAAGCAGATAGAAAAGTTGCAGGCGAAGGCACGTCAGCGCTTTGGCTTTTGCGGCTCACTGATATTACATTTTATATTGTTCGTCGCACTGGCGTTTTCGGGCGTTTTTGCCATGCAGCCGCCGGTTGCGGATGCTGACACTGTTGTGTTCTTAGATGCCGGCGGCGGAGGAGGCGGTGGCGGCGATGAAGCTGTCGCTGATGCTGCCGACGATGGCGAGGAGCAGGTGGAGGAAGTCGTGGAAGAAGAAACGATTACTCTGCCTGATGGCAAGATAGAGCATAAGCATGTTGTGAAGCATGTAGTGAAGCATGTGCCTGCAGGTGCAAAAAAAGGCAGCGGCAGCGGCGGCGGTCACGGAACAGGGCATGGCACAGGCACCGGCAGCGGTATTGGTGCAGGCAGCGGCAGTGGCAGCGGCGGCGGTCACGGTGCGGGACACGGCACCGGTGTCGGCGATGGCGTCGGCCCCGGCATTGCGCGCAATCCCAAGGTGCCTCCGCGTGTAGCCTCAACTGCGGCTCCGGTTTATCCGCAGGCACTGCGTGATGCGGGCATCGGCGGGCGCGTTGTCGTGCGTGGTGTTATAGGCATCGATGGGCGCGTAGAAAGCGCTGTAGTAGTGCGCTCCAGCGGCAACAGCACTCTGGATAACAACGCCCTCAGCGCCTTTTACAAATGGCGCTTCAGTGCTGCCAAAAACGACGCCGGCCAAAAAGTACGCTGCTACTTTGTCCAAGGATTCCCGTTTGTAATTGAATATAAATAATAGGATTTGTAATAAGGAATTTTCACTTAAACTACGCTCAAACTATCGTAAAGCATGATAGTCTTTGCTTCGCTCAAACAAACAGAACATAACCCTTGGCGCTGCGCAGAATACACTTCGCTCAAACTTTCATTGCGCTTGATAGTCAATCCTTCGCTTCGACAATCAGAACGTAACCCTTGGCGCTGCGCAGACCGGAACGGACGACGGGCTCGCAAGCACATCGATGTCAAGAGAACTGCGCTCGCAACGGACAGGCACAGGAATTTTTCGCTGGAGTGTTGACGCATCCTGCGGACGCACGTCATGCAAAAATCAGCGACGTGAAAAATTCTGCGAATCCAGTCGCCGGAATCCGGCGGAGCAGCCGTTAAGGGCGTTTTTTGGATACTTTTTGCCGCCCCGGGCAAAAAGTATCATAGCACACAAGCGTAAGGAAGCAGACTATCCTTCGCATTACGTATCAGTACATCAACCATCTGCTCAAACAAACAGCACACCACCCTCGGCGCTGCGCAGACCGGAACGGACGACGGGCTCGCCAAAACTACGATGTTAAGCGAACTGCGCAAGCAACGGACAGGCACAGGAATTTTTCGCTGGAGTGTTGACGTACCCTGCGGATGAACGCCATGCAAAAATCAGCGACGTGAAAAATTTTGCGAATCTAGTCGCCGGAATCCGGCGGAGCAGCCGTTAAGGGCGTTTTTTGGATACTTTTTGCCGCCCCGGGCAAAAAGTATCATAGCACACAAGCGTAAGGAAGCACACCAATTCATAAATAATAATAATACCCACAAGGAGAAAAACATGAGAAAAATAGCAATCTATGGTAAAGGCGGCATCGGCAAATCCACCACCACCTCTAATTTATCCGCAGCACTTGCATTAAAAGGCTACAAAGTAATGCAAGTAGGCTGCGACCCCAAAAGCGACAGCACCAAAAACCTCATGGAAGGCAAACGCATCCCCACAGTATTAGAACAACTGAAAGCCAAAGGCGAAGCCTTGAAATTAGAAGACATAGTCTTTGAAGGCTTCGGCGGCGTCCTGTGCGTAGAAGCCGGCGGCCCCACCCCCGGCATCGGCTGTGCAGGCCGCGGCATCATCTCCGCCTTCGAAAAGCTGGCCGAGCTGGAGGCCTTTGAAACCTACAAGCCTGACATCGTCATCTACGACGTCTTAGGTGACGTAGTCTGCGGCGGCTTTGCCATGCCCATTCGTGGAGGCTATGCACGCGAGGTATTCATCGTATCCTCCGGCGAAATGATGTCCCTCTACGCGGCAAGCAACATCGCCCAGGCCATCAAAAACTTCGGCCGTCGCGGTTACGCACGCTTAAAGGGCATCATCCTCAACGCCAAAAACATTGAGAATGAACAGGAGCTGGTAGCCAAGGCTGCAGCAGAAATCGGCACCGAGGTTGTGCAGTACGTTCCGCGCAGCGGCGACATCCAAATCGCCGAAAATCAGGGAGGCACCGTCAGCGAATTCGTCAAGGACTCCCCGATGGTACAGGTATATAACGAGCTGGCCGAGCGCGTGCTGGCTATGAGCGAGGACGAAGAAGAATAGGAGGCAGTACATGGGCTTAAAGGAAGATGCAATGTGGAAGATGGCCGAAAAAATGGGCATGCCCAAAAGCGCCATCGAAGCCATCAAGGCAAAGCAGAAAAACGGCGACAAGAGCGCTATGCCCGACATGGGCAAAATGATGAGCATGATGCAGGCCATGAAGGGTGACAAAAAGGACGAAATGCGCAAAATGGCTGAGAAAATGGGCATGCCGCCGCAGGCTGCAGGCATGGACGGCAACGAAATCTTAGGCCGCCTGAACCGCCTGAGCAAGGTGCAGACAATCAAGGATGTGCCCCAGCTAACGACAGCGCTGTTCCCCGGCACCCACTGCCCGCTGATGGGCGCGGCGATGGTGGCAGGCGGTATCGATGATTGCCTGCTGGTAATCGTAGGCACGGATGAATGCAGCTATTACACCAAAAGCCTCACCATCAACGAGCGTTACGGCGGTATTGCGGGACGCTGTGTTTCCGTAGTTCTGAACAGCCATGACGTGACCTTCGGCAGCACCGAAAGCATGCACAAGGCCTTCAAAGAAATAGTGGCGGAATATCAGCCTAAATGCGTAATGCTCGTCACCACCTGCGTAATTGAGGTAATCGGTGACGATTATGACGCCATTGCCGCAGAGCTGACGAAGCAATATAACATTCCTGTAATGGCGGTGCACACCGAGCACTTTAAGTGCGAGGACCACTTCCCCGGCTTGGAGCGTGCTATCACTGCCTGCGCCGCAATGATGCAAAAGCAGGACTGCGACGGCAGCGTTAACGTTCTGGGCCAGCGCATGGGCAATTTTGCCGACACGGAGCTGCACGCATTTTTGCAGGCAGCAGGCGTAAAAATCGGCGTACAACTGCCCAGCGGCTGCACTGCCGAGGAAATCCGCCGTGCCCCCGCAGCGAAGGTGAACATCGTTGTGCACGATATCGCGCTGCCGTTGGCGCAGGAAATGCAGGAGCAGTACGGCATTCGTTATGTTTACTTCAACCGCTTTGCCGCACCGGAAAAGATTCTGCAGGCTTATCAGCATCTCTTTAATTATCTGGAGCTGCCGTTGCCGGCGGAGATTGGCGCTAAGTTTGAGGAATGCAAGGCGCTGGAGCAGGCAACAAAGCCGGCGCTGCAGGGCGTGCCCTATATCTACGGCAACACGCAGTATGACTGCTTTGAACTCAACAGCTATCTGTGCAGCCTGGGCCTGGTGCCGCAGCTGATTCAGAGCAATAAGCTGAGCGAGGTTAATTTTGCGGATATCGAAAGCATTTTGGCGAACACTGATCCGTATATCTGCAAGGCGGCGAATATCGCACCGCTGCAATACGTTTATGACGTGCTGCATCCGTGGTTCTACATGGGCCACGAATTCGGCGAACGTCTGCGCCGCAAGGGCATCGCATTGCTGCACAGCGACCCGGCAGGCAAAATGCTGGGCTTTGAATGCAACAGCTTTATGCTGCGGGCGGTGGCGAAGGCTGTCGCTGATGCCAAAAAGTTCAGAGAGGAGGCCGGCCTGTGAGCTTAGTAAGATTTTTACCGACACCGTCGGACAGAATGGGAATTATCTGGAGCCTGCTGGCCGTACAGGGAGCTATCGTGCTGGAGTACGGCCCCGCAGGCACCACGCACTACAGCATGGGCTTATACGGAGGTCTGGGACTGCGCTTTCAAAACCGCCTCTTCACCACGCATATGAGCGAGGATGATGTTGTCATGGGTGACGTAACACGTCTGGAGGAAGCAATTATCGAATTGGATAAAAGCTATGCGCCGAAGGTTATTTTCGTCGTAGCCTCCTCCGTAACTGCCGTCATCGGTACCGACATCAAGGGCGTGTGCCGTTATATGCAAAACGAGGTCAAGGCTAAGCTTGTAGCCTTTGAGCAGGGCGGCTTCCGCGGTGATTACAGCGTCGGTCTGGCGGAAACCTATAAGCTGCTCGTGCGCAATCTGCCGCAGAAGGGCATGGCGCAGGAGGCGGGCGTGTATAACATCATCGGCGCCTCTGCGTGGCGTTACCGCATGGCCAGCGACATCTGGGAGGTGAAAAGTCTGCTGGGTGAAGCGCTGGGACTGCGCTGCAATGCCTGCCTCTGCTGCGACACGAGCGTAGATGAGCTGCAGGCTATGGGCAAGGCGCAGGTAAATATTGTGCTGGGCAATGAAGGCCTGGCCGCTGCCAAATACCTTGAAGAAAAGTTCGGCACGCCTTATGTTTACGCCGTTCCCTACGGCTACAGCGGCACCGTAAGCTTTTTGGAGCAGGTTGGCGCAGCACTTGGCAAAGCTCCTGAACCCATGGTGCTGATGCGCATCAAAATGAAGGAAAAGGGCATGTCCATGCTCAGCATGTTTGCTATGATGGGCGGCAGCAAGCCGAGGCAGGCCGCAGTCAAGGGTGATTATGACCTGGTGCGTGGTGTGGGCGCTTTCCTGGCGCAGGCAGGCATCAGCGTGACGCACAAAATGTGCGCGCACAGCCTGAAGGCCATCACCAATCCGGCGGCAGACGTGGAAGCCTACGCCGAGGAGGGCGAATGGCTGCAGGAAATCCGTGAGCTGCGCAACACGCTGCTTTTTGCGGACGATGTGGCGCTTACGCAGGCTGATGACAGCAATATGAAGGTGCTCATTAGCGCGCCGTTTATGAATGGTGTGGTAGCAACGCACCTGCCGTTTATGGGCGAAAAGGGTGCTGATTTCCTGTTGGAGCAAATCCAGGGTTATTATCAAAAGTAAAGTTTAAAGCAAAAGGAGGACACTATCATGAAACAAATTCCTGTAATTTTTTGGACCGGTACCGGCAATACACAAATGATGGCAGATGCTGTTGCGGAAGCAATCAACGCTGCCGGTGCGGAGGCTGTTGTAAAAAATGTCAGCGAAATCACTGCTGACGAAGCTGCAGGCTACGATGCTCTGGTACTGGGCTGCCCGGCAATGGGCGCAGAGGTGTTGGAGGAATGCGAATTCGAACCCTTCTTCACTGAGCTGGAAGGCAAGCTGGCAGGCAAAAAGGTAGCGCTGTTCGGCTCCTATGGCTGGGGCGGAACCTATATGCAGGATTGGGAAGCACGCGTTAAGGACGCGGGTGCAACACTTGTCGCTGACGGCGTACTGGCGCTGGGTGCTCCCGACGACGAAGCAATGGCCAAGCTGGCGGAAGCAGGCAAGCTGCTTGCCGAATAAGGCTTAAGCAACACAAAAACTGCCTTTCAATTTTCGGAAGGCAGTTTTTTAGTGAAGCGCTTGCGTTATGGCAGTTGGCAAACAACTCGCTTTGTGATATTATTTAAGAATACATCCTATTGACTTTATACCTGCTATATAGTGTAGACTGTATCATTATAAAATAAAGTATATCATGCCACGGCAGCGCTTTGCGCCAAGTACATCGGCAAAAGCTGTTGCCCGCGCTTTAAAATATATATGAATAGAGGATAGGAAAGCTTTATGTTCAAAACATTTATCAGCTATTATAAACCGTATAAGGGCATTCTGCTCTTTCTTGTGATAGGCTCGCTGCTGCGCGCACTGCTCGAGCTGTTCTTTCCCTATGTAGTGAAGCTGATGCTGGAACAGCAGCTGCCGCTTAAAAATCTGCCGCTGCTCCTTGAATGGTCGGCAGCACTGCTTGCCATGTATCTGGTAAACTTCGGCATGCATTTCAGCATCATCTACTGGGCGCAGTCCATGAGCTATTCCATGGAACGCGACATGCGTCGTGACTTGTTCAGCCATCTGCAGAAGCTGTCCTTCGGCTTTTACGATAAAAACAAAAGCGGCCAACTGCTTTCGCGCCTCACCAGCGATTTGAGCGAAATTAACGGCTTCGCAGGCAATGCGCCGATTGATCTTACTGTCTGCGGCCTGACGATGCTTGGTACGATGGTTATTTTAATTTACATGAATCCCATGCTGGGCAGCCTTATCGCCTTCCTGCTTTTGATAAAGGCGGTGCATACCGTTTTCGTCAATCTGCGCATGAAAAAGGCCTTCTTCGCCAATCGTGTGGCGATGGGTGAGGTGACGGCGAAGGCGACGGAAAGCATCAGTGGCGTGCGCCTGATTAAAGCCTTTGCCGGCGAGCGCAGCGATATGGCGCAGTTTATGGAAAAGGCTGATGCCTATCTGAAGGTATGCAAAAAATCCTTTAAAATAACATCTTATTTCGTCGGCAGCATGATTTTCTTCAGCAACTTTATCAATGTGGCGATACTCGTCGTGGGCGGTCTGCTGATAAATCAGGGGCTGATGAGCTTCGGTGAGCTGGTGGCCTTCTTCCTTTACGTGGGCATGTTTATGAAGCCGCTGATGCAGCTTTTAGGCTTCATACAGGTATATCAGCGCGGTATGGCAGGCTTCAAGCGTTTTTATGAGCTACTGCAGGAAAAGCCCGAGATTATTGATGCACCGGATGCTAAAGTCTGTCCGCCCTGCAAGGGAAATATCACATTTGATAACGTCAGCTTTGCCTATGCTGACGGCAGACCTGTCATCCGCAATCTTTCGCTGCATGTGGCAGCAGGCGAAACCGTGGCTTTTGTGGGCGCTACGGGAGCAGGCAAAACAACGATTGCCAGCCTTTTGCTGCGCTTTTACGAGCCTCAGAGCGGCAGAATCTTGCTGGACGGCTGCGATATCCGTGAATTTACGCAGGAATCACTGCGCCGCCAAATCGGCCTGGTGCAGCAGGATGTCTTTCTCTTCGGCGACAGCGTGCGTTATAACATAGCCTACGCCAAACCGGATGCGACAGCGGACGAGGTGCAGGCGGCAGCGAAGGCAGCGGCAGCCGATGAGTTTATTCAAAAGCTGCCTGCGGGCTATGACACTGAGGTTGGTGAGCGCGGCGTGAAGCTGAGCGGTGGTCAGAAGCAGCGTCTGGCGATTGCGCGTGTCTTCCTCAAAAACCCTCCGGTAGTAGTGCTGGATGAGGCTACAAGTGCGCTCGACAATATTACGGAGCAGCAGATACAAAAGGAGCTCGACGAGCTGGCGGTAGGACGAACCACGCTGATTATTGCGCACCGTCTTTCCACCATCCGTCATGCGGACAAGATTGTGGTGCTTGACGAGGGCGCTGTTGCGGAGTGCGGCAGCCACGAGGAGCTGCTGGCGCTTAAGGGGCATTATTATAATTTGTATCAGAAGGGGTAAAGCAGAGGCTTGCAGCTGCAGGCGTACTGCAGAAGATAATAAAATAGCGCACGCTGTTAAAGCGTGCGCTGGGAATGCAGAAAACCCATGTCTTGCCGATTTCGGCGGGACATGGGTTTTAGTGCTTTGCGTTTAATTTTTTCGTGTTAAGCTTGCTTTACGTGCTTAAACCTCTTTCTTCAGATTCTCCACATCAGCGAGAGACAAACCGGAAAGTTCCGTGATTTCCTGCAGAGAATAGCAACCCTTAGCAAGCATGAGCTTAGCGACTTTAAGTTGATGTCTAGCTTCGCCAACAGCTTCGCCTTCAGCGAAGCCTTCACGTCTTTCATCTAACAAACGTGCTTCCATAAGCATAAATTCCCGCCTC
>CAVKUS010000038.1:0-22650 GCA_963659725.1 Bacteroides sp. CAG:545
CCTCCTCTTTTAACAACCCGGTAAAATTAAGCTCCTTTGTCACGCTATCAATTTCTCTAATACTTATTTCTTTCATTGTCGATAGCATTATAGGACGAATTATTTCAAGAACAATAGCTTCCGCCGCAACATTATCACCACTGAGGAGAGCATCGACAACAGAATCTGCCCGCTCGATTAATGCAGCCCTAATTCTATTTGTTACCTCTTGTACTCTATTTTCAAGATTTTCCTTACTTTCATCTTTCTTCTTTTTAAATGTTTCAGACAGATATTTAACTACTCTTGAATATTTTTCTAAATCAACATCTAAATCGAACGTATCTAAAAATATCTTTTTCTGTACAATTGATAATGATTTTTCAGAGCTGATCATTTCTGATTTTAAATGCTTTAGCATAACTTTATCAAAAGCAGCCTGAGCATTAAATGTCGAAATAATAGATATTAATTTTTCTGCAATATCAACATCTCTTCGAGATAAAGTATAAACACCATAGTTGTAACCATAAGTCTCTAAAGTAAATCTTGCAGACTCGGCTATGCTTTCCGCAACATTATCCGTTATTTTATCGCATTTATTTATTATTACAGCAATTTGTGAGCTATAATTTGATATTTCCTGGATAAACTCAAGTGTTGTTTTATCTATACCACCCTTTTCCTGATCAATAACAACTAAATAAGCAGATCCCACGCCAATATAATTTGCTAAAGCTTTGGCATGAATCTCTATACCAGCATCAAACCCAGGGGTATCGACAATTGTAAAATCACTAATCTTTTTTAGATTTTCGGAATTGATTCTATACTCAAGATGATTATAGTCCTTGGGAGAATATTCTTTCTGTTCTTCAATCAATTCTTTATTTCCATCTTCGTCAAATGCAAATGCTGATTCATTCTCATCATATATCAATTCTGTAGCAATAGCTGTTTGTGGTTCTTGTGCTTCTTTTAAAAAGCCTGGTTTCCCAATCAACATATTAAGCAGAGTACTTTTTCCTGCACTGAAATGCCCTACAATCATAAGTTTTATATCAAAATTATCTCTAATCTCATTTATTTGTTCTAATGAAGTCTCAGAATCAAATCCTTTATGATGAGAGTATATCTCTCCTAATTTTTCAATTATTCCATCATAAGCTTTTCTGTTTACCATTTTTCTCCTCCTATGAAAATCATATTTATGTTGCTTTTCAATTTTACTTTCACGATGAACATAAAACACTCCTCTTAAATGGCACTCTGTTATCAAAAAAGTATTGAGTATAAAGCTTTTCTCAAGATATGAAAATTGATTTAACACACCTCTGTTTCTGTATAATTCATATAATATTACTTTTATACAAATTCTACAACTTATATTTTTTTCCTGCCTTAATTAGAGAATTATTTTCACTTATTATTTTTCTATATCAACCCCCATTTGAATTGTATTTTGTATGCTTTGTTGATTTAGCGTTATGTAAAATAATATCTTTCCTGATTTTTTGTCTTTAACATATAAACAATAGAACCTTATAAAGAGCTGACTTTCGCAATTCGCCAAAGTCAGCTCTTACTTTTTTACTATTATCTTGTCACTACAAGCGCAATCATAAAAATCTGCCGGTAATACTGTTTGCGTTTGCTTTAATCTCTGCCGGCGTTCCGCAGGCCACAAGCCTTCCGCCTGCATCACCGCCGCCAGGGCCCATATCAAGCACATAGTCAGCGTTACGAATGACATCCAGATCATGCTCAATGACAACAACAGTTGCCCCATTATCCAACAGCGCCTGAAAAACCTCCAGCAGCACCTGTACATCCAAGGGATGCAAGCCAATCGAAGGCTCATCAAAGACAAAGACGGAATCATGCTGCGTCCTGCCAATTTCGCTGGCCAGCTTCAGGCGCTGTGCTTCACCGCCCGATAAACCGGGTGTTTCCTCGCCCAGTGTCAAATAACCAAGACCAAGCTGACGCAAGACGTTCAGCTTCTGGCTGATGCCTTTCATATTTTTGCAAAAGCCAAGAGCAGTATTCACATCCATAGCCATCAGCTCCGGCAGCGAAGCACTCTCCCCCGCCTCGTTCGTCAGCCTGATATCGTAGGCCGCTTTCGCGTACCGCGAACCGCGGCAGTCCGGGCAGGGTATATCCACGTCAGGCAAAAACTGTACGTCTAAACTGACAACGCCTGTTCCGTCACAGCCGGGGCAGCGAAGCGAGCCTGTGTTGTACGAAAAAGCACCGGCCTTATATTCATGCGCTTTGGCTTCGGGCAATTTGGCATAGAGCTTGCGCAAATCATCATGAATGCCTGCATAGGTAGCAACAGTCGAGCGGACGTTAATGCCGATAGGCGTCGCATCAATGAGCTTAACGTGCTCAATCCCATCAGCATCAATAGCACGGATATGCTCCGGTAGCGACTTGCCGTCAATCGTCGCAGCCATCGCAGGCACAAGGCTTTCCAAAACCATCGTTGTTTTGCCTGAACCCGATACGCCGGTTACAACCGTCAGGTGTCCCTTGGGAATATCTATTTCTAAGGGTTTTACTGTATGTATCAACGCGGTAGAAAGATGAATGGTGCCATCAGCGAACAGCTCCTGCTGCACTTTGCTTTTCCGCGTTGCCGCTGCCTTGCCCGCAAGGAATGGGCCGATTTGCGAAGAAAGATTTGCTTCTATCTCTGCTATCGTTCCCTGTGCAATTACATGACCACCGCCGGCACCTGCCTCCGGTCCCATTTCCACAAGCCAGTCTGCTTCATGCAAAATCTGAGTATCGTGATCCACAAGGATTACGGAATTGCCATCTGCCACCAGATCACGCATTACGCCGGTCAGTCCCACGATATTGGAAGGATGCAGACCTATGGACGGCTCATCCAGCACATAAAGAACGCCGGTAGTACGGTTGCGCACGGCGCGTGCCAACTGCATCCGCTGCAGCTCTCCGGTAGAAAGTGTAGCAGCGGAGCGGTCGAGCGTAAGATACCCTAATCCCAAATCCATAAGACGCTTCGCTGTGCCGGTAAATGCTTCGCAGATGCGTTCCGCCATAGGACGCATTGCTTCAGGCAAGCTTGGTGGAATGCGCTGCACCCACGCCACCAATTGCGCCAGTGTCATGCTGCAGGCCTCATCAAGCGAAATTCCCAACAGCTTCGGCGCACGTGTAGCTGCGGACAGACGCGTACCGTGACAGTCGGGGCAGATATCCTCCTTCAAAAACTTTTCTAAACGCTTCATGCCCTTTTCGTCCTTGACCTTGGCAAGCGCGTTTTCTACTGTGTAAACAGCGTTGAAATAAGTAAAATCAAGCTCGGCAAAATCGTTGGAGTTGCTTTTCTTCGGATGGTAGAGGATATGCTTCTTCTCCGCAGGACCATGATAAACAATATCCTTCTCCTGCTCCGACAGCTCGCAAAACGGTACATCTATGCGCACGCCCATCTCCTTACAGACATCCGTCATCAGCGACCACATCAGGCTGTTCCATGGTGCAACAGCGCCCTGCTCGATGGTAAGCGATTCATCCGGCACCAACGTGCTGATATCTACCGTGCGGACGCTGCCTGTACCGCCGCAGGTTTTGCAGGCACCCTGGGAGTTGAAGGCCAGCTCCTCGGCAGACGGCGCATAAAACTGCGCGCCGCACTCAGGGCAGGTCAGCTTTTTGCCTGCGGCAACCAAAAGCGTAGGCTCCAAGTAATGTCCGTTGGGACAGCGATGGCTGGCAAGGCGCGAATACATGAGGCGCAGGCTGTTCAGCAGCTCCGTACCAGTGCCGAAGGTGCTGCGGATTCCCGGTACACCCGGACGCTGGTGCAGCGCCAAAGCCGCAGGAACATACAAAACTTCATCTACAGATGCTTTGGCGGCCTGCGTCATGCGGCGGCGCGTGTAGGTAGAAAGCGCCTCCAGATAGCGGCGTGAGCCTTCTGCGTACAGCACGCCAAGCGCCAGAGATGATTTGCCGGAGCCGGATACACCCGCAATGCCGACGATTTTCCCCAAGGGAATATCTATATCAATATTTTTCAGATTGTGGACCTTCGCGCCGCGAATAAGCATTTTATCAATCATTTTTCTGCTCCTGTATGAATTAAATTGCTTTTAAATATGCATGATATGTTTAATTTAGTCTAACACTATAACAATGCAAGTGCAACTTATGCGCAAGCTTTTTTCCACGATGGATGATGATGCTTATGATATAATTGAATTACCGGCTGATGGAGTATAGCATCATACTTGGAAATCAGCGGTCGGATGAGGGACACAGATGCTTGGTTAGTCCCTCCTACAAATAACTACCCATAATTCGTTGTTGGGGCACTATGTCACCAGCTTCTAACGTGCGGGAGTTCTTTTTTGGTTCTTAAAATTTAAAACATGCAAAAAAAGGCATAACAAGCTGCATTATCACAGCTTATTATGCCTTCTTATTTTCGCATCTTATAAAACAGACTTCCGATTCTCTAAAAGTTTTACACGCAGGATTAGCGCTTCTCAAACCTCTTTCTCAAAGAAATTATATCCGTCGCAAAGGCATACGTCCCATCACCCTTGTGCAAAGGATAAATCTCCTCCTGCAGCCACTGATAAAATTCCCTGCTAAGCTCATCATTCAGCTGCCACTTAGCCTTTACAGCGCCATGACGCAGCGTAGCCTCCGCCACCCGGCGCAGTCTTTTCCACTTAGAATAGTACGCCAGCTTCAGCTTCGTCATAAAACGCCTGCTGTCCTCGATAACAAAGCCTTCAATATGCTTTCCGTCATACAGATAATCCTCCTGCATAATCGTTTTCAGCCACGCCTGCAGCTCATCCCAAGACGCCAATGTGCAAGCCTGCTCTTTAACCTCAACCTGCAGTTGCTCGCCCAAAGCCACCAGCTCCGCATACGAACGATGCGCAAAATTCAGCTCATTTTCAATAATCTCCAGCAGTACAACCTGCGGCTTCTTGTATTCGATAATATGCGGGTCCATCTCCGGCTCAATGCATTCAAAGATAACCGAGCAATTATTCTTCTTAACAAAATCCTCCAAAAGCTGCATACGCTCCTTAAGCTCTGCAGCCAAGGTGTTTTTGAAAATCTTCGCATATAAGCCATACATATCGCCCTTAGAGGTTACGAGCAGCTTTTTCTGTGCGCTGTCATAACCCACAATGCCAAGAAAACCGTTGACCTTCACATAGGCCTGCACCGGAAACTGCAGATTATGCCGTAATGCGTTCAGCTTCGTTTCCGGGCGCTCATCAAGATTGAAGAATTTATCATAGCTACGCGCGACAATTTTTTCTGTCCGCTTGTTGATATACAAGCCTCTTGCCTTGCAGGTAACATCGTCCCACGCCTTATTGTAAAAAGCGTCACGGGTAAAGTTGAAGGAAGAAATCACGCCGAAGCTCTTTTCTTTAATCAGCGGATTACCGGCAAAGTTAGCCAAAAGCTGCTGCACATTCTCAATCTTGGCATTTGCTTTGCTGTCCTTTGCGCCTTTCTTTTTATCAAGATACTCCAAAGCGTTACCGACAGTAACTACGGCAAAGCCATCCTCGCTAAGCTCCAGCGCCCGCAGCTGACCTCCCATTTCTACTGCTCCGTCCAGATTAAAGCAATGCTCGTTAACCTCCGCCGGCACGCCCTCATAATTGCGGTGCCCGTGAACCTGGTACTCGTCCGCAGCAGCGTGTTTGGCAAAGCACATATCAACGTCCAACGCATCCTCATACACACCAGTGCCGTAAATCAGCTCCGCTGTCGCTGCCAAGGATAAATTCTCCGGCATACGCGCCAGTCCGCCATGGCTTACTAAAACCTTTTTTCCCTGATATGTATAGCAGAAGCACTGCGATAATTTCCTGTAAAAATTATATACTGCCTTCCTGCTCAAACCTGCTTGCGCCAGCTCCGGCGCCGTCTGCAGGCGGAATTCCTTCGATGCAACGCCATCCGGCAAGCTGTAATCCCGCAAGTTAGCCTCATGGTTGCCCTCCAGCAGCGTAACGTTATCTAACGTGGCAAGCTGCAGCAATAATTGCATAACCTCGGCATTCTCGCTGCCTCTGTCAATATAATCGCCAAGGAAAATATAGTAGTTCTGCGGATTGATTTCCTCAAGATATTCCTTCAACGGCTGATAGCAGCCATGAATATCACCGATATGAATTACCTTTTTATAGGCAGATAAATCGCGTGGCTTATACCAGATTTGCGCCAGCTCTTGCGGTTTGATTACGGTAATACCGGACGGAACCTTATTATCCGCCAGCTGAGCATACATTCTTTCAATAACATTTTCCGGAACCTGTTTGTATTCCTCACGCTGCAGGTTCCTTTTCTTTGCTTCCTCAATGGTAATATCAGTAAAATCAACCACATAAATGCGATATTTATACTCATTGGCGAGCTTTTTGTACGCAGTCATATCTCTGCCACGAATGTTGGTGGCATCCACGACCGTAAAGCAGCCTCGCTTCATGCGCTCCTCCAGCGTCTGCAGCAAAAACGGCCACATCTGCTTGTCAAAATGCGGGCTGATACACCATCTGCCTGCATTATCAAGCATCGGCGAAGCATATAGCAGACGCAGCGCATCTGCGCTCAATGTATAAGGCTCCAGCCCCTGCTCTTTTATAAACGTGCTCTTGCCGGAGCCCGGCACACCACGCATCAATAATAAAATTCTCATATCAATCATTTCTCCCTTCCCGCAAAAACTTCTTGGGCACGCTTTCCGTCAGCCACACGCCGTTGGCCGAAAGATAAAACTTGTAGCCCGCTCGCGCCATCTCGCCTGCAAGAACTTCGTAGACAAACGGCTCTCCATGTCTTTTGCCGACATTATGCGCTGTTTCGACATTCGCCGACAAATGCACATACAGCCTTTGCTTGGCAATAAGTCCCTGCCTGTTGATGCTCGCAACATATTTGACGCCTGTTCCGTGATATAAAAGCTCCGGCGGTACAGCCCACGAAGCTCCACATCAACCTTCACTGAATGCCCCTGATTCGCTCTAATTCTTTTCTTATCCTCGCTGAATGCGAAACGCTGCTTGCTATCTTCGTCAACAATCTGCTCCAGCATAAGCATATTAAACTCTTCTATCCGGTTAAAGGCAACCAGCAGTGCTTCCACCTGCGCCCAACCATGTACATCCAGCTCAATGCCGACTGCTTGCGGTTTATGCCGCAGCACCAGCGCCAAAAATCTTCCCCATTCGTTTAAGCTCTTGCTCATAACATTTCCCTGCCTTATAAAAAAGCAGAACTCCCGAAACTATAGCCATAGTCCCCGGAGTTCTGCTTCTTTTTACGATTATAAATTTTTGCCGAAGCCTTGACCTTGGTAATCGGCTTCACATTTCCCCAGTTGCCTCGTTTGGAGGCGTTGACTATCTTTTGCTGTTTTTTCGACATTTTCTCATAGCTTACAAATCTTTCCATATGCTTATCCCTCCATCATCTGTTCTGTTTTATAAAAATAGCTTGTTGCTATGTTAATCTTAACACAGCAGCAAGCTATAATCATGGAAAAAAACATGCGCACTTAAAATTCTGCTCTGCATTGCATTTGCTCTCTGAGTTTTTTCCTGATAAGCTCCTTAAAGTCCTCCGGCTCACGCACTTTGACCGTCGGCCCAAAGCTCAGCACACGGAAGAGCATTTCGCTTTCATCGCCCTTGTCATATTGCACTGTCAGCAGATAGTGCGACTCGTCCAGCTTTTCCGTTTCCTTCGCCAGGTCGGAAAAATGCATCAGTGCTCGTACCATTGTACTGCGTTCATCCTCAATTTCCAAAACGAGCGTCTGCTTGGCAAGATCTCCCTTCTTCAAGGTTTTCACATGCTCTACCGCCTCGCCCGCTTCTACGGAAATTATTCTGCCTAAATTCAGTGTAACCAGCTTACGCTCAGCTATCGCCTGCAAGCGGAACTTATCATCCTTGGCCGAATATTCCAAGGACACAGGCACCAAATCTGTCCAGACGATAATCGTCCCCCTGTTGCTCCTGTAGGAAGCATTCAAATACCGCTTTTCCCACACGGCATGAAGAATTTCCCGGAAGTTTGCTCTATATTTGGGATTGGTATAAGCATCACCATCCACAAAGCGGTCGAAAAAGACAAACTGCTCAGGCCTGTACAAAGGCTCTACAGCCTGCAAAGCAGCCTGCTGCCTCGCAATCTCCTCATCAGAAAAGAATAAGCTGATTTTTTCATCAAGCAGCAAGGTTTTCAGCCATCGTTTCTGCAGATTAGTTAAAGGCATCGTCGGCTTATTTTTCAGTGGCGTCCCAAGCTCCGGCGTCAACAGTTTCCATGTACCGTCAGCAAGCGCAGGCAAAAGCTGCAGCACGCTGTCGCCATAAGCACCCTCACGGACGAGCTGCTGCATGCTTGCTGCAGACAGTTTTCCGTCAAGCGCTTGTGCCAGCACCTTCGCCACAACATTATAATAGGTTCCGTAAACCTCGCTGAACACTGTGCTCATCTACGCTTCACCTGCTTTCTTCACGCCATACATAGCGTACACCTCCGCCAAATCCTGCCAAAACTTTTCTTCCACAGCCTTATTGCTGCAGGAAAAGCTTTCAATGCGACCTATAAAGGTACGCAGCCAGGGCAGCATTTCGCCTGCATCATGCACATCGGCAACAAAGCGATAATGCTCTGCATCTGTTTTTCCCACTCGTCCGCAGCGCTTTTCCCGCTCTAGGCATTGTAAAATATACGGCTCATCACTGCTGATGCGCACTACAAGCTCCACATGTTCCAAGGCATCAGCAGGCCCTCTGTTCATAGATACGCCCCACAAATGCTGTTCCATCTGCTCTGCCATGGCGCAAAACTTGTCGTAATCACGCACAGGCTTCGCTTCCAGAACGCGTTCCAGATTATCCAGACGGCAGAAAATAATCCTATGCGCCTTAAAAAACCAGCACATCACATAACGCCTGCCGCTTTGCGTGCTTACGTAAATCTTGAGCGGCAGCACGCGGAAAGAAATGTTCTTTCCTTTGGAAGAACAGCTTTCAATACGCACGCACTGCCTGCGCTCCATCGCCGCCAGCAAATCAAGCAAAACGTCACTCTCCAAGGCATGCAGCAGATAATGATGCTTATAGGAAAATACACTGCTGCCCTCAGCAAATTTATCCTCTATAAAGCTACCCACAACACCTATCTGATTCGTTTCGGCAAAAAAGCTCACGGCCTCACGCCAGGCCTCCAAATCAACTTCATCCCTGCTGCGCTCATAATATAATTCCCGCCCGCATTTTTCATTTTCTATTAAACCAAGCTCTGCATATTCTGCCAATTTCTTACGCACAGTAGAAATATCCAGCGCCGCCGGTTCGTCAAAACAGGATAAATACTCTGCATCAAGTTTATCCATAAGCTGACGCAGAGTAAATTTTTCACCAGGCTGCAAAATATCCAACAGGAAAAAATGCAGCATGATATCATTCGCCGTAAAGCTCTTAGCCTTCAACGCCTTATAAAAAGGATTATGCCGGATTTTTCTGCTGTCTACGGAAATAAAGCAGTTCTTGCCGCCGGTATTCTGACGAAAATACATATATTCGCCCAGCCAGCTTTCAATACGTCTGCGCTCATTGTCATAGCTGCGGGCGCTTTTATCCGCAAAATCAGCTCTGCTCTTAAAGCCAAAGACATAAAAATCACGCATCAGCAGGCGTATATTATCAAAGTTTTTTATTAACTCATTAAAAGCCACAAGCAGCACCATCCTTCCGCAGCAAATACGATGAACAGTATTCCAAAAAATATGCTGATAATTCAGCACCACTTTTTTACTTAAGCACTGATTTATCTTTAGTATAGCACATAATAGTGACAGATTTTGTCTATGTCAAATAATTGACTGCGTCCTAAAATAAAAAAGCAAATGCAGCTTTTTCTGCGCTTTTCATAGGCAGCAAGAAAAGCGCAGCTATCAGCATGCTTTAAGCTTGTGTAACAGCTGCGCTTTTGTGTTACCATTGATAAAAATATGCGCACTTGCGAGCTTAAGGTTATGTACGGCTTTTGCTGAAAGCCTCAGCCCTCATCCTTGATGTTTTGTATTTCATCCTGCACATCATTACGACGCTCTTCCAAATCATCATAGTCTTCACCGTTAGCTTCTCTTTCTGCTATTTCATCCTCTATATCGGACTTTTCTTCTTCAAGATCCAAAAGCTCGTCACTTGCAGCATAAACACAACTATCAGCATGAAGGCTTAGCGGCAACGCCGCAAACAATGACATTATCAGCAAAACCTTGGCTATAAGACTTTTTATTATCATATTTACACTCTCCCGATTTTTTCACAAAGCGTATTTTCTTTAATTATACCATGCTCAAATAAATCATAACACATGAATCAAAAAGGAAAATCCCTAAACCTCAAAATATCCTCTGTAATCACCTTTCAGCCAACAATTTCTTGCATGCCATGAACTGCTTAGAAGAAATCAGATGCTTTTTTGTTTACGATTTAACTCGTTGACAGCTAAAAAACTGCCTGCTAAACTATATATAAAGGGAATATCTTCTTTCGAAGCGTTTCCTTTCCCGCCATCTTTCAGGGAAGCTGTCTCTGGGATGGCGGGATTCTCAAGGTATATTGAGTGAAGGCCTCGCGGAGTCGACGTCTTTTCAGACGCCTGCCGTGTTATGGATTCACTTAATAAAAGGATGAGCTTGCAAGCCATGGTTCCAGTTAAAAACAGGAGCAGCCACGGTTTGAAGCTCATCCTTTATTTTGTAATAATCTTAGAAAACTTTTTGCTTCCCAGATTTGCCAAACGCAAAATTTAGTACTATAATAGGAAATGCATTTTTGATAAATTTATTGTTTTCGAGAGGGGTTAAAAAATGCTTTTAAACGAAAAAAATTCACGTCTGACCTTATGCGGTGAGCTAGCACTTTTGGTTGCGGTAATCATCAACAGCTTCAGCGTCGTGCTCATGCTCTACTCCGGTTCCGGCATCAGCGCCATCAGCAGCGTTCCCTTTGCCTTCAGCGAAGCCTTTCCCAAGCTCACACTCGGTACATGGACCTACATTTTCCAGGGCCTGCTTATCTCCAGCCTGATGTATCTGCGCAAAAAGTTTATCGCGTCCTATATGTTCAGCTTTGTTGTAGGCTTTGTATTCAGCCAATTTCTTGATTTGTTTGAGCTGTATATAAACATGCTGCCGCAGGCCTTTTCCTGGCGCGTGCTGTATTTTGTCGTAAGCTATATTTTAATCTGCATCGGCATTGCTTTGTCTAACCGCTGCGGTCTGCCCATTATTCCTACGGATTTGTTCCCGCGTGAGCTGAGCTCCATCATAAAAATCGAGTACGCCAAAATCAAAATCACCTTTGACGTCACCTGCCTGGCTATCACGGCACTGCTGACACTTTTCTTGCTGGGACATATAGACGGACTGGGAATAGGCACCATCCTGGCAGCCTTCACCATGGGTAAAGGCGTAGCTTATGCCGGTCAATATTTAGATAAAAATTTTCAGTTCATGCCCTATTTACAGAAAGACTAAAAGCGGCAGCAGCAAGCTGCAGGAAGCATATGCCATGAGCTTTAAGGCTTAATCTATAAATAAACTCTCATACTAAGCAGCAAAAAGGCTGACGCCTTGCGTAAATGCGAAGCGTCAGCCTTTATTTATTCTCAGCAACACTCTTTTATTTCAATAACTTCTTGATTTCTTCCAAGCTTTCCGCAAAATATACTCCCTGCTGCTTTTCCTCTGAAGAGAAACCTTTAAGAATCATCTGCTGCAGAAAGTGCTTTATATCATCATAATAACCGTCAAGATTATAATAGATGCACAGTGCATGCAGATGTCCCAAAGACAGCTTGGACATAATCTCGCTAACCTCCTCCAGCGTTCCCACGCCTCCGGGAAAAGCAATAAAGGCATCGCCAAGCTCAATCATCTTCGTCTTGCGCTCTGCCATATCTTTGGTAACTATAAGCTGCGTCAGTCCCTCATATTGATATTCCTCATCTACAAAAAACTGCGGCTCCACGCCGATAACCTTACCGCCTGCCTGCAAAACGCTTTGCGCCAGCTCCCCCATCAGACCTGTCTTAGAGCCGCCGTAAACCAATGTATTTCCACTCGCACCAATCCAAGTTCCCAACTCCTTGACTGCATCCTCAAATTTAGGATCATTGCCTGTGGATGAGGCAAGATATACTGTTATATTCATGTTAAGACCTCCGAGTATTGTTTAATTTAGTCTACCACTATAAAAATACCCGTGCAAGCGATATGAAATATTTTTCTATATATCGCTTGATGATGAGTTACGTCAGAATCTGTCTATCTGCAAAAGAAGATGTTGAGCATGCCAGATAAACTGTTTAACTAAAGAGAGATTACTGTGAAGTGCAGCATTAAGAAGCTCGATTTTGCCATCAAATTTCTTAATGCTGTTTTTGTTTTCACAGCAATCTCTCATTTCATAATATTCTTTGTCTCTTTCAGGCTTTCCGCTATACTGTTTGCAAGCGGCAGTATTCTGATATACCGAAATTATTCTCTACCCTAACGCAACATCCAGCACCATCATCACACTGAAGCCTACGGCAAAGAAAATCGTGCCGATATTGGAATGCTCTCCCTGTGACATTTCAGGAATAAGCTCCTCCACAACAACATAAAGCATGGCACCGGCAGCAAAGCTCAAAAGATACGGCAGCACCGGTATTACAAACTGAGCAGCAAGTATCGTCAGCACTGCACCGATTGGTTCCACCACACCGGAAAGCACACCGCCCCAAAACGCTCTGCTCTTACTCTCTCCCTCTGCGCGAAGCGGCATAGAAATAATTGCGCCCTCCGGAAAGTTTTGAATAGCAATACCGATGGACAATGCAAGCGCCCCTGCCGCCGTAATTGGCGTATTCCCCGCCAGAAAGCCGGCATACATCACACCGACTGCCATTCCCTCAGGTATGTTGTGCAGCGTAACTGCTAAAACCATCATCGCAGTGCGGCTCAAATTGCTTTTGGGGCCTTCCGTCTGCTCACTTCCCACATGCAGATGGGGAATCATGTGGTCAAGCAGTAGCAAAAACAATATTCCAATCCAAAAGTCGATAAACGCAGGGAGGAAGGACAGCCTTCCCATGCTTTCGGATTGCTCGATAGCAGGAATCAGCAGGCTCCAGATTGATGCTGCAACCATAACACCGGCAGCAAAGCCCGCAAGCGAGCGCTGTACCATGTCACTCAACGATTTCTTCATAAAGAACACGCACGCCGAACCGAGTGTTGTCCCGATAAAAGGTATCAGTATGCCAATAAAAGTCTCCATTACTTCACCATCCTTATATAAAAAGTTTATTTCTCGTCAACTTAATTATACTACAATGGTAGGAATTATGATACCTGAAGAGGAGATTTCTTTGAGGTTATATCACCTACTTTTATGCAGCGTAGTTAATACTGCATGTAAAATCAGCGTCAGCATCAACCTGCAGAAAGCATATTCGACCTTGAGGACTTAATTTATCCTCCTTATACCTAGCAATAATAAATCAACGCGCACCTTTTTGCCACGATTACTTCGTTATTATATGTTATATGTTCATCTGTTGAACACCGACATGTTCCTTGATATGAGCATAAAAAACACAGCTATTAGCAAGCTTCTTACATGTATAATAGCTGCGTTTTTTTGTTGGCACGAAAAACTTTAAACAGATTATCATTTACCAAAGTAACAGGCTGACGTCTTGCGTAAATGCGAAGCGTCAGCCTTTTTGCTATGCTATGAATTATAGCTATAAATGCCTAAAAATTTGTGGCTTGTTGATTGGGGATATTAATAAATGTCCTGCACTGAACCTCTATCAATAAGCTTCTGTAAAGCTATCCCTATATCCTCGTTAATGCAGATTGACTTTGCCTCTATTTCTTCCGGCGCATAGGCTTCGCCTAGATTAATGCAGGCATAAGCAGCATTTTCCCACTCATTTGCCAAACGCCAGAAAGGAAATTTTATAATCGCCGGCGTGTTCATCCCAACGCCAAGTTCCAAAAACAGCACCCTCAAGCCCTTATGCTGCTCAAGGAACTCCTTGTACCGCTGCGACGCACGATACCAGCCATCATCCTGCACAAATGTAGCATCGCAGTGCAGGTTCATCGTCATAGGCTTGCCACAAATAGGGCAATACGGAATCAGCTCAGCAGAAACTCGCATATTCTTCTGCTCTTCCAGCATTTTCCGAATGCTGATTTCATTATCATACGTTTTCCGGCAGCATGGCTCACTGCACTGAAACAAGCCATAATCTCCCTGCATATAGAAAAGCCGCTTTTTAGCAAAGCCAGCTTTCTGAAAGCAATGGTCTACATTAGTTGTGATGACAAAGTAATCCTTATCTGCCACCAGGCGCAAAAGCTTTTCATAAACAGGCTTCGGTGCATCCATATAACGGTTGATAAAAATATAACGGCTCCAATAACCCCAAAACTCTTCCTGCGTAGGAAACGGATAAAAGCCACCGGAGTACATGTCACGAATGCCATATTTATTCGCAAAATCTGCAAAATACTTTTGAAACCGCTCCCCTGTGTAGGTATACCCAGCCGCTGTCGACAAGCCGGAGCCTGCACCGATAACTACAGCCTCACATTCCTGCAGTGCGGCTTGCAAACGCTTAATTTGCTCCGAGTAATTTTTGGTAGATGTTTTTGTCCAAATCTTTGAAAACATTGAATATCACTTTCTTTACGCCCGTCTGTAGCTTGAAAAACTTCTTAACACTCTGCACGGCAATCTCTGCCGCCAACTCATTGGGAAAATGGAATTCACCTGTAGAAATACAGCAGAATGCAACACTTTCTAATTTATTCTCCGCCGCCAGCTCCAGGCAAGAGCGGTAGCATGATGCAAGCAGTTCTCGCTCGTACTTTTTTACCTTGCCGCTGATAACAGGACCTACGGTATGCAATACATACCTGCTCGGAAGATTAAAAGCCGGCGTAATTTTAGCACTTCCTGCAGGTTCAGGATAGCCTTGCTGTTCCATCAAATTATCGCATATAAGGCGCAGCTGCATGCCGGCGAAGGTATGAATTGCGTTGTCAATGCAGCGATGGTTGGGAATATAACAGCCTGTCATACCGCTGTTGGCAGCGTTCACAACAGCATCACATTTCAGAGTAGTAATATCTCCTTGCCAAAGGTAGATTCCCTGCTGAACAGGCGTAAGTTCGGCAACATCCGTAATGCCCTTAGCCGCAATTTCATACTTCAGATATTCATCCTGTATACGCAAAAACTCCTTACCAATCTGTTGCGGAGTGCGAACATTCATCAGTGCCCGCAGCAGCTGCTTTTGCTGCTCAGTATCTGCCGATATGCTTATATCCCTATATTCCGTTCTTTCCTGCAAAAGCGATTTAATGAGGAAAATTCGCCTCTCACTCTGCTTCATGCTCAGGCTCTCTTTCTTATGACCTGCTTAGGACAGATTTCGGCACATCTGCCGCAGCCAAGGCAATGCTGCTGATCAATGACAACTGGCTTTTGCGCAATATCTATGCACTTTTGTGGGCAAACAGAGTAACACAGCTTGCAGCCTATGCAGCCAGCGCCTACATAGTAGCCCGCTGCGGCCTGCGCTTGTTTACCTATGGTAATACTGTCACGAACTATATGCGCCGGATTGCTGATATCAAAATATTCGCCCTTTGCTTCATAAAGGCAGAAAACCTCTAAAGCACTGCGGGTATCTCCAGGATAAATAGATTGCATATAAACATTCTTCGTAAAGATTTCGTCCAGCCTGCTGTTACCGATATTCTTTATTTTTCCCCTCAGCGAAATAGCAATTTTTTCTTTCGTTGCCGACAGAGATACATATCCCTGCTCCATAAGCTGAGCGTAAAAAGTCTTGCCTTTGGCGGTGATGAAATATACCCCCTGCTCATCCCACAGCATCATATCTATAATTCGTGTTTGCGGATGCCCGTCTGCCCAAATGGTTGCAAGCGTAGCAGAGTGAATATAATCAACCAGCAGTTGCAAATAATCAGCGTTCTGCATTTTATCAGCCGTCCTTTCTATAGCATTACAGCAGCCTCGCTTTCGCAAAGGCTGCTGCATTATTTTTTAGAATTCGTAGGGAGGATTTCCTGAGAAGTCAGCAATAATCCCGTGAGCGTTTTCCAGATAGAATACCTCGAAGATGGGATTGGTGGCTTCACCATACTGACCTTTTACAATGGGATTCTGCAGGCACATTTCCTTGGCTACCATATTATTTTCAAAAACAGCCTTGCCATGCAAACGAATCCATGCATACTCCGGACTGGACACGGAAAGCTCAACTTCCGGATTTTTCAGCATATCCTTATAGACATCCTTTTGGTTATTAGTGCAAAACCACAGCTTGCCGTCAAGCAAACCGGCAAACATAAAGGGACGGCATTTTGCCTTGCCATCGCGGCCAACGGTGGCCAGATATTGCACAGAGTTAGCATTCAGAAATTCTACTACTTTTTTCATTATTAGTACCTCCAAGCTATAGTATGTTTCGTGATGCTTTTATTGTAATACGCATTGAGCAGCTTGTGAAGTACGCACAATATTGTGGTATGGTTACCTGCCGGTGACTATTAAAGACTTCCCCTTGCCATATTTTTTCTCTGGCCTTATAATAATCCCATAAATATATTTCATGAAGTAGGCATACGCTTGCGCCAAGCAAAGCTACGCGAAAATAATAGCTGCAGCGCATAGTATGCCTTGAATATAGCATTTTGCAAAACTGGAGGCTAACGAATATGAGCGAAATCAATAAAAAAGCTGAGTTGCCCGCCTGCCCGGTGGAAACCACCCTAACACTCATAGGTAATAAATGGAAGGTTTTAATACTGCGTGATTTATTGACCGGAACAAAGCGCTTCGGAGAGCTGAAGAAATCCATAGGCAATGTTTCCCAAAAGGTTCTGACTGCGCAGCTGCGTGCCATGGAGGAAAACGGCCTTGTCCATCGCCAGGTCTACGCCGAAGTACCGCCGAAGGTGGAGTATTCGCTGACTGAGCTCGGTCTAAGCCTGAAGCCAATCCTTGACTGCATGTTCACCTGGGGCGAGGCATATAAGGCTAACCATTAAAGTGTTTTTGTGCAAAAAGGCTGACGCCTTGCGTAAATGCGAAGCGTCAGCTTTTTGTTGATTTCTATTTTCCGCAACGCGCACCTTTTTGTCCACGATTGCTTCACTATAATATGTTATACTTTGTTCATCGGTTGAACACCGACATGTTCCAAAAAATCAAGCCTACTGAATTACTGACTACGTAATCCGGTAGGCTTTTTTATGACAAAATATTTATCAGCATTCTGCTAATTACTTCTTAACTCACTATATAGTTGACATTTTTTCACATACACCAATCAAAATACTCTACTCTTTAACTGCTGCTGTAAATTTAGGATTATTGAAAGTTGATGATACAAGATATACTGTTATATTCACGTTAAGCTCTCCTCGTTATAATTAGCATTCCAATAAGAATTACAGCTATCTATAAATGCTCTTATTTCTTTTTTATTTTCACTTTCCTTCTTATAGTATACATTGACATTATATACCGTTGCCGGATCATTAATTTTATAGAATACCAGCTTATCTGATGGCTCCATATATTGTATCATAGCCTCTCGCATAAAAATAATTCCCTGCCCGGAATTCGCAACGAAATACATTAACAGAAAATCCTCCATATATGAAACCACTTTGGGATTAATACCACTATTGCGGAATATTTTGCGAGCCCTACGATACATTTCTTTAGTTTTTACATGTAAAATAAAAGGATAATCAGCAAAATAACTGATGGAAACGCTGCTATACTTATCACTGTTTGCAGCTCCGGCAACTACATCCTGATAGCTTAAAGCATATTTTTTTATGTAACTATTAATCGCATAGCTTTTAGGTACGGCAATAATCACCTTTTCCTTTAATAAAGGTACACTAGAACAACCTTTTACGTGCCTCTGATGAGTCGTAATGGCAAAATCATAAATACCTTTCTGTATTCCCGGAAGAGCTTCCTCAGTACGCTTCTCAATGAGCTCTATCTCTATATCACGTGAAAGCCGTGTTTTGAAGTCCTCAACAAAATTCGCGAGAAAATGCGTAAACAGAAAAGCATAGCTTGCTATTGTTATTTTCCTAACACTATTCTGCTCTTTACAATTTAAGTCGTAAAGCATTTTTTCTTCAATATCTTTTATCTTCTTAGCTGCATTAACATATATAGTTCCTGCATTAGTAAGCTGCAGAGGCTTGTATTGCCTATTAAAAAGTTCAACGCCCAATCGTTTTTCTTCTTTTTTTACTATTGCACTTAAAGCAGGCTGGCTGATAAATAAATTTTCTGCTGCCTTGGATACGCTTTTGAATTTTGCAATAGCCAAAATATATTCCATAACTCTTTCCATAATTGCCTCGCCAATGCCATGAATAATAAATACACAAGTAATTACAACTAAAATTCTACGTCCGCTATACCCTCGAAAAATACAGTTGACACGCTGTTTCCGTCAAAAATAATATAGCTTTTTTTGTATATTAAAACATAGTTTTTAGTATTGGTCAAGTCACTGATTATAAGATATATTATATATAGTGATTGATATACAGTGCAAAGCAACATTTCTCAATATTTCACGCAGAAAGCTGTGCACTACTCTGGAGAGTCCCTTATGGGCGCCGAAGGTGGAAAAGAAGTAATTCTTGAGTCTCTCAGGCCAAAGGACAGAGCATTATAGCTATTACCAGACTATAACCTCTAGAGTAAAAACTAGAGGTTTTTTATTTTTTAAGGAGAGTGAGTACATGATTGATTTAAGAAGTGATACCCTTACAATGCCCGACCGAGCAATGCTAGAAACAATATTAACAGCTCCGCTCGGAGATGATGGACGTACTGACAAAAATAATCGTGGTGAAGATAAGACTATCAACGAATTAGAGGATCTGGTAGCTGCAACTACCGGTAAAGAAGCAGCCTTGCTTTGCCCTACCGGAACTTTCGCTAATACAGTAGGCGCTCTCTTATGGGCCAAAGCCGGCGAAAAGGTACTGGTACACGAACAGCAACATATGTTGTTAACCGAAAAGTTCCTTTTCTCCGATCAGTTTTGTCATATGGAACCCATAAAATATCCATTTAATGCTAATAACACACCTGATATTGATGCCATTGATAACCTTTTGAAGGAAAGCGGAGCAAAACTAATCTGCATAGAAAACACTCATAATTTTTCAGGTGGTTATGTAATTCCCGTAGAGGAAATGGCAAAGCTCCGTGCTGTGGCAGATAAATATGGAGCTAAAATTCATATGGATGGAGCCAGACTTTTCCATGCTACTGCATCCCTAGGCGTAAATGCAAAAGAAATCTGCCAATACGTAGACTCTATAATGGTTTGCATTTCTAAAGGTATCGGTGCCCCTGTTGGTGCTCTTATGTGCTCTACTAAAACTAAAGTTGATGAAGGTAGAGAAATTCGTAAGATTTTAGGTGGCGGATGGCGCCAAGGAGGTGTTTTTGCTGCACCTGGTATTTATGCCTTCAAGCATAACATCAGTCGTATGATTGAGGATATTGAAAATGCACGTTTAACAGCTTCTTTATTACAAGGAAAATTACAGCATATTTCCTTGCAAAAAGAAGTGCAATCCAACATTCTGGTTTTGGATTTAGCAAAAGCTTCAGTATCTCCCTCAAGATTCTGCGAAATGGCAGAAGAAAAAGGCCTGTTAATAAAAACAGTGCTTAAAACCTGCGTGCGTTTAGTATATTACAAAGGTATTACGGCAGAAGATGCTAAAGCTGCTGCAAATATTATTTTGGAGCTTGATAAAAGCTTATAAGGAGGAAACATCATGACTATTGGTGGAAAGAAAATTAGTTTGACGACTCAGATTTTTGTTGCCATGATTATTGGCTCCATCGCCGGACTTATTTGTGGCGACATAATGAAGCAAGTAGCCTTCATTGGTACCATCTGGCTTAACTGCGTAAAGATGATTGTAGTTCCAATGGTATTTTTTACTATCATCACCGGTATCACTTCTCAGAAGAATTTAAGTTCTTTAGGAAGAATTGCCGGTCGCATTATAGCTTACTATGTGCTGACAACACTTGTAGCAACCGTCATTGGTCTGGCAGTCACAGAAATTATCCGTCCCGGCGAAATTGCTAACTTTACCGGTCTTGCATCGAAAAAAGTTGCTGCAGTCACTAACATAACCATGGCAAAATTCTTCACTGATATGTTTACTACTAACATTTTCGTTACCTTCACTAAAGGCAACATTCTTCAAACCCTTATTGTTGCAGTATTCTTCGGTATTGCAATCATGAAAGTTACAAATGAAGAAAATAAAGAAATGTTAAAAAAAGGCTTTGCAGCTGTAAGTGATATGGTATTCTCTCTTATCACCATGGTTATGAAAGCTTCTCCTATCGGTATTTTCTTCCTTATGGCTGATTCCTTTGCTAAATATGGTGCAAGCCTTTTTACAAGCATGGCATATTTAGCTGGCACCTATTATCTTGCGTGCATCATCCACGTTATTTTGGTTTACGGCGGTGTGCTCTGGATTTCTAACGGTATTAATCCCTTCCGCTTTATCAAAGACTCCATGGAGCTTTGGATTTATACCTTAACAACCTGTTCCAGCGTAGCTTCCATTCCTGTAAACATTAAAGTTGCTAAGGAAAAATTCGGCGTTCCGGAGCGTATTTCCAGCTTCACTATCCCGTTAGGCTCACAAATGAACTATGATGGCAGCGTTATCCTTTACGGTTGCGTAATTGTCTTCATTTCTCAGGTCGTAGGACATTCGCTTGATATTCCTACAATGCTTAAAATCGTAGGTATGTCTGCTATCCTCTCTACTGGTGGTGGCGGTATTCCTGGCAGCGGTATCGTAAAACTGTTTATCATGGTTGAAGCCTTTGGCTTACCTACAGAAATTGTTGGTATTATCGCAGCATTCTATCATATCTTTGATATGGGTACTACTACCAACAACTGCCTTGGCGACCTTGCAGGTACTATCTTCGTATCCCGGATGGAAGATAAAGAAGCTGCTTGACGTAGTAATAATGTTATGAAGCCAAAACAAAATTAACTTCATAAACTAAAGAAGGACTAGAATTCGAGTATTTTCTCCAATTCTAGTCCTTTTGCTTTTGTGTTAATACAAACTGCAGAGTTTTTTACGCCAAAAGGCTTTAAATCATATTTATTCTACCCTATATAAATCCATGTTATGTATCATTTGATGCTGATAAAAAGCAACAAAAAGCTTATAATGCTTCTGAAGAGCAAAGTAACGCCAGCGCCGGCATATCCATAACACTTATCCTGCCACGCTGTGTAGTAATAATCTTGCGCTCACGCAAGGCTGCCAGCCCGCGTGTCAATTGCACACGGCTCAAACTAAGTATCTCTGCCAGTTCGTTCTGCGTCATGGTTATTACATCAGCCTGCGGCTGATTGGCAGAAAGCAAATATAATATATTGCTGATTTTCACTAATGATGAGTTATAACCCTGATGTATGGTTTCAAATAAAAACATATTCACATACATCGAATACCAGTTGATTACACTCTCACGTAAGGCTGCATTGCTATCAAACATCGCTTTAAACTGCGGTCTTGTAAATTCAAGCACCTGCATATCTGTCAAAGCCACTGTCACCAAAGAAAGTTCAATTTTATAATCGTTAAGGCTATACCCCGGAAATATTGTCCCCTCGCTGTGAAAGCTGATTATCTTTCGCCTGCCGTTTTCATGGTCAGCATAATGCATTTCTGCACCAGAAACAATATAATGTATTTTCCCATGTGGCTGCGCAGGCTTCCATAAAAGTTCACCCTTGCGAAAATTTTTAACACAATGCGGCTGAGCAAGAAAATATTCATAAAACTGGCTGAAATCATGAGCAAAACAATAACGCGGTGTAAGCATCTTCTCACCTCATAAACTCTTTTTAGCAATTATATCATTACATAATTTTATTTTCAAGGAAGGATGATATTCATGAAATACCAAGTAAAGGTCACTGTTATCGACAAAAAATTATACCCCGAGCTGCAGGAAGCCTACTGCACTGATACGCAATCTGGCGCCTGCCCCTGCTATAACGTCGGTGATGAGTTTATTTTTCGCCGTGACGAGGTTTGTGACAGCTTCTGGCAGGTGGGTTTAAACACTCTTGTCAAGAGCAGCGCAGATCCGAAAACCGTAGCAGGCGGACCAAATAAGCCGCACTGCTCCGAAGCGTGGGATGCAATTTCACGTTATATCTATGCAGGCTTACAAGGCGGTTCTATCATGAAGGGCTGGATGAAGGAAGAAAACACGATGATTACATGCTGTTCTGATGGCACACGTCCGGTTATTTTCAAAATCGAACGCATTGATATCGAAGAATAATCACTCAATCTTTTTAGCAAGCTAATAATCAGCGCTCTGTTGATTATGATTTAGCAGACACTGCAGTTGATATTTTCAGCAACTATAGGTACTGTCAATAGTTTTGCGCAAATTTCTTCAGACATCCTAGCAGAAGTTTAGT
>CAVKUS010000039.1:0-20036 GCA_963659725.1 Bacteroides sp. CAG:545
AAAGGCTCGAAACCTTTAGCAATAGCCATATAAAGCAGAAGCAGACCAACGCAGATCATGATTACATGACCGCCTGTCAGTGCAGAGAAGCCGGAGTCTGCCCATACAGAAGACAAAGCAACAAAAAATGCCTCAAACATGTGAATTTTTCCTCCTTGTTTCCCTTAATTGGGATGTTATAAGTGCAAATAAGCTCCACAATAATGCTACAACACTTTCATTTTAACTGTATCACCACAGCCTCCCCTAGTCTACCTGTGGTCTGCTTGGCGAAGCAAGCAGAACATCAGAAAATGTCATTTCTTCTTATGAAGCTGCTTAAAGCAGCAGCACTGCTTTGAAACCTTTTTTCAGCTAAATCTTATTTAGCTTTGGTAGGATCGACTACCTGAATTAAACTCATCAACATGCCTAATCCGATTAGAACTCCAAAGACAATGGTCATGTTGATAATGGCAATCAGCCACGGATTTGTTGTTACAGGACCCACTGTTTATCACCTCTTCCTAAGATAATTAAAGGGGAACTAAGTTCTATAAGCAAGATGCTTATCTTACTTTAATAAGTATAAAGTTATATTTTTTTATCTTCTGTTGCACAGGCCACACTGTTTTCCGTCAAACAGTTACTTTATTTACATAATCGTTTCACTTTAACTTCTATACTATTTCAAAAGTTCATTAATCGTTTTTGTTGCCTGTGCAACAGATTGTCGTTTTGAGTTTGCTAAAATAAATACTGCAAAGCAACAATTTAATATCCTCTCAGTTTTCAATTTGTCTTTAGAGAGATTGGGAGAATGCTGAAACGACTGCGAATTTAGTTTTGGCAATAAAAAATAACCAGCTGCGAACTGGTTATTTTTTTGCTTTCAAACAGGCACAGCCTAATGACTGTACGTCTATTTAAAGCTAAACAAAAGCAAAACCCATCCGGTAAAAACCGGACGGGCTTTACTTTTTTAGGGAGAGTTATCACAATAACTGCTTATTTAGCAACAGGGCCAATCATAGCCAGCATAGTACCTGCAGCAACTGCAGTACCGATAACGCCTGCTACGTTAGGACCCATAGCATGCATTAATAAGAAGTTTGCCGGGTTAGCCTTTTGACCGACAATCTGAGATACACGGGCAGCCATAGGAACTGCGGATACACCGGCACTGCCGATAAGCGGATTAGTTTTGCCGCCATCAACCATACACATAATCTTGCCGAATACTACACCGCCCCAGGTGCCTGCAGCAAAAGCAACCAGACCTAAGCAGATAATCAGGATAGTCTGATAGTTCAGGAAGGCTTCGGCACTCATGGTAAGACCGGTACCGGTTGCCAGCATGATGGTTACAGTGTTCATCAATGCATTCTGTGCGGTATCGCTCAGACGGTCCAGGCAGCCTGCTTCTTTGAACAGGTTACCAAGCATCAGCATACCGATCAAAGCTGTTACCGGCGGCAGCAGCAGAGAAATAACGATGGTGCACATAATCGGGAAAACGACCTTTTCAAATTTACTTACCGGACGCAGCTGCTCCATAACAATCTTACGTTCTCTTTCGGTAGTAAACAGCTTCATTACAGGCGGCTGAATCAGCGGTACCAGGGACATGTAGGAATAAGCTGCAACGGCAATAGCACCCAAAAGATGCGGAGCCATTTTAGCTGCCAGATAAATAGCTGTCGGGCCGTCAGCACCGCCGATAATACCGATAGCGGATGCTTCCTGTACAGTAAATCCCAAAGCCATAGCGCCCATCAAAGATACAAATACGCCAATCTGAGCAGCAGCACCTAAAAGCAAGGTTTTAGGATTAGCAATCAGCGGACCGAAGTCGGTCATTGCGCCAACGCCCAGGAAAATCAACGGCGGGAATACTTCATGGTGAATACCGTACATAATAACGGACATAACACCCGGCTGTTCGAAACCGTTTTTAGGAATGTTAGCCAGGATACAGCCAAAGGCAATTGGTGACAACAGCAAAGGCTCAAAACCTTTGCCTATAGCCATATAAAGCAGAACCAAACCAACGCCAATCATAATTACGTTGCCACTTGTCAGAGCAGAAAAACCTGAGTCTGCCCAAACAGAAGCCAAAGCGACGATAAATGCCTCAAACATAGAATAATCCTCCTCTTGGCCCATATCAGGAAAATAAGTGCATTTGTTAATAGATCAGACAAGGAAAAAGTGCATCATTTGCTTCAATGCTTATTTCTAGTAGGGTCAACCAACTGAATCATACTCATGAGTACACCTAAAGCAATGAGCACACCAAAAACGATTGTCATGTTGATAATAGAAATCAGCCACGGATTAGTTGTTACGGAACCCATATAAATCACCCCTTCCAAATAAATTTAAATATAATATTTACCGCAATATGCTTCCGGATATTTGACTTCAAACACCCCTTTTTGCCTTGCTGAATTAAGTATAAAAATAATTCTGCCGTTATTCCGTTGCTTATGTCACACATAATAAACGGACGGTCTTAGTTTACTTACAGATTGTATTCGTTTTAAATTTGTTATTATTATTAAAATTTAAAAAGCACTTTTGTTATTGAGAAGGATTAGTTTACTTATGTAACTTAAAAAAGCAAGCTCTTTGAGCTTGCTTTTCAAATCATAATGACCATTAACTTCTATGCTATTATTTATGTATAAAATTAAAACTATGCATTTTACTGCCTAACACCAGCTATCGAAAATTAAAAACGCCGCTCAAACGAGCGGCGTTTTTTAGCAGCATTACAGCTGTTCGGTTACATTGTCTTCGGCAGTCCCCTTCTTTTTGCGGCTGAAGAAGCGTTCAACAACTACAAAGAGTACAGGAATCAGGAAGATACCAAAGAGAGTAGCGATGGTCATACCACCTACTACGGCGTTACCCATGGATACACGCGCACCGGCGCCCGGGCCGGTAGCAATAGCCAGAGGCAGACAGCCTAAGATGAAGGCGAAGGATGTCATCAGGATAGGACGCAGACGGACATGAGCAGCTTCAACAGCCGCATGTACAACATCCATGCCCTGCTCCATATTCATCTTAGCATATTCGACAATCAGAATAGCGTTCTTTGCTGCCAGACCAATCAGTGTAATCAGACCAATCTGCATATAAACGTCATTCTGCAGGCCACGTGCATACTGTACCAGGAAGCAGCCGAAAACTGCGGAAGGTACAGACAGCAGTACTGCCAGAGGAATTGTCCAGCTTTCATACAGAGCTGCCAGACACAGGAATACGAAAATCAGAGAGATAATGAAAATCTGAGTGGAACGGCTGCCGGCTTCAATCTCATCAAGGCTCTGACCGGTCCATTCGTAAGTATAGGTATTAGGCAGAACCTGCTTAGCAACCTCTTCAATAGCAGCCATAGCCTGACCGGAGGAATAACCGCTGGCAGGGTCGCCGGAAATCTTAATCGCACTGGCACCGTTAAAGCGTGTCATAACAACAGAGCTGTTCTTAGGAGTAGGCTTTACAAGTGTATTCAGCGGAATAGACTTGCCGTCATTGCTGCGTACAAAGAAGTAACGCATATCCTCTACACCGGTACGATATTTTTCATCAGCCTGCATAACAACCTTCCAAGTACGGCCGAAGTTATTGATATCGTTGATTTCGTTACCGCCTAAGAACGCCTGCAATGCGGAATAAACAGTAGATACAGGAACGTTCATGGATTGTGCCTTATCACGGTCAACCTCAAACTGATACATAGGAGTATTGGTGTTCAAGGTAGTGTACAGCATACCGATTTCCGGACGCTTGCGACAAGCAGCCAAAAATTCGTTAGCACGCTCACCCATAGTGTTAACGTCCTCACCGCCAAGGTTCATGAGATAAAGGCTCAGAGTACCGGTACTGGAAGCACCGGGCAGAGAAGGCGGCTGGAAGGCCATAACGGTTGCATCAGGAATCTGTGCGCCCATGCCGAAAATCATCGGAATAACATCCTGTACACTGTTGCTGCGCTTGCTGTAGTCCTCCATAGTAACTACGGCCAGGCCGGCGTTAGCCTTCTGGCCCATGGACAGGATATCAATACCGCTAACCTCCATAACGTTTTTAACGCCGGGAAGCTTTCTCATCTTTTGTGCAAGGCCTGCCATAATCTGCTGCGTACGGTTACTGGAAGCACCCTCAGGCAAAGCGATGGATACAGCAGTCATGCCCTGGTCCTCGTTCGGTACAAAGCCTGTCGGCGTTGCCTTGGCCAGGAAACCGATGCAGATAACAACAACAACAAGACAGGTCAGAATCAGTTTAGATTTACGGATGCAGCCTTCAACGTTTTTCACGTATTTAGCCAACGTTCTTGCAAACCAATCGTCAAATGCTTTTACAGCCTTGCCGATAAAGCCCTTCGGTGCCTCCTCCTTCTTCACCAGAATCAGGGAGCAGAGCGCAGGGGTCAAAGACAACGCAACAATCGCCGAAAGCATCATGGATACAGAAATCGTAATCGCAAACTGCTTGTACAATTCACCGACAGTACCGCCGGTGAAGGCTACAGGAATAAATACCGCAGACAGTACGAAGGCAATAGCCACAACAGGGCCGGAAACCTCGTTCATAGCGCGGTAGGTTGCCTCCTTAGGAGACATACCGTTTTCCTGAATATGATGTTCAACCGCTTCTACTACAACGATAGCGTCGTCGACAACAAGGCCGATAGCCAGAATCATCGCAAAGGCAGTCAAAGTGTTGATAGTAAAGCCCAAAATTACGAAGGAAGCGAAGGTACCAACCAAGGATACCGGTACAGCCAGAATAGGAATCAAGGTTGCACGCCAGCTGCCCAGGAACATGAATACTACCAGAATAACCAGAATCAAGGCTTCAACAAATGTATGAGCAACCTTCTCCAGAGATTCGGTAATAAACTGGGTGTTATCCTGAATAACGACCAGCTTCATATCATCAGGGAAACGGCTTTCTGCGTCCTTTAATACCTCGCGGATATTCTTAACAGTTTCGATAGCATTCGCATCGGAGGTCAGGGATACCGGGAAGACAACGGAATCGCCGCCATTCAGCTTGCTGACGATAAGGTCATTACGAGGACCTTCTTTAATAGTTGCGATATCCTTCAGCTTCAGGTTATCGCCATTATTGGAACGAATAATAACGTTACCGAATTCCTCAGGTGTATTCAGACGACCTTGAGCGCTTGCGGAATAGGTACGCTCCTGTTTGTCAACGGTAGGACGGTTACCGATAGAACCAACCGCTGCCTGAATGTTTTGCGTTTTGATAGCGTTGGAAACATCGGTTACAGTTACACCCAGCTGCGCCATTTTTTCAGGATTAAGCCAAATGCGGACTGCATATTCCGGACCATATTCGCCAACTGTAGATACGCCCTTAACACGCTTTACGGCATCCAGAAAGTTCGCATCCGCATATGTTCTTAAGAACATAGCATCATAGGTATTTTTAGGAGAATACAGACCAAAATACATAATGGTCTCGGCAGATTCTTTTGCAGTAGTAACACCATAACCGGAAACCTCGCTCGGCAGGGAGCTGGTAGCCTGGGATACACGGTTCTGTACCTCTACAGAAGCGATATCTGCGTTTTTCTCCAGGTTGAACTCAACATTAAGCTTGTACTCACCACTGGAGGTACTTACAGAGGACATATTCAGCATATTTTCTACGCCGCTGACCTTCTGCTCAATGGTTTGTGCTACAGCCTTTTCAACGATATCAGCACTTGCACCTACATAGTTGGTGTTTACGCTGATACGCGGTTTGGTAATGTTAGGATATTGGGCGATAGGCAGGCTGAAGCCGGCAATCGTACCCAATAAGGTAATAATAATCGCCAGTACTATCGCAAATACAGGGCGATCAATAAAGAAACGAGCCATCTAGCCAACCTCCTTATTGCTTCTTGCCGGCGGTAGCACTGTTGTCAACAGTAGTATCCAGATCAGCCTCAGTCATCGGCTGCGGGTTAACCTGAGCACCCTGTCTGATCTTACCGGTGCCTTCGACTACGATTGTTTCATCGCCGGTCAGACCGCTTTCAACCATGTAGAAACGGCCAACAGAAGGACCAAGAGTTACTTCCTTCATAGTAACCTTGTTATCGCTGCCAACAACATAAACAAATTTCTTATACATCAATTCAACAACTGCACGCATAGGAATCAAGAGAGCATCCTTTTTGGTGCCTGCGGTTGCCTGTACGTGAGCAAACATGCCCGGCAGCAGACGATGTGCAGGGTTTCTGAACAAAGCCTTAACAGTCATAGTACCGGTGTTATCATTGATACCACGGTTAACCTCTGCTACAGTGCCTTTTAAATCGTAGGTACTGCCATCGCTCAAAACAACAGTCAGGTTGTCAAGAGAAGCAGCGCCACTGTTATCATGAGCACCGGAAAGCTTCAGATATTCCGGCTCAGCAATGCTGAACTGTACAAATACCGGGTCAGTATTGCTTATTTTGGCCAGAGTAGTCTGACCTGCGGTTACATAGTTACCAACCTCCAGCGCGGTAGTATCAATGCGTCCGCTGAACGGAGCAGAAACGCTGGTATCGGTCATGTTAATCTGCGCATTTTCCAGAATTGCTTCCTGCGCATTTACAGAAGCCTGTGCCTGGTCACGCTGCATAATAGCGTTATCCAGAACCTGCTTGGAAATTGCATTCTGTGCATACAGAGTGCTGTAACGCTCAGCATTCAGAGCTGCGTTAGCCAAAGCCGCACGGGCATTAGCCAGGCCTGCCTGCGCGTTAAGCACGTTGGCCTGATAAGTACGCTGGTCAATAGCATACAAGGTCTGGCCTGCACTTACATTGTCACCGCCCTTGAAATACTTGGCTGTAATCTGACCGCTTACCTGAGCTTTCAGCTCCATTTCCTGCTGAGCCTGTACAAAGCCTGTATAATCATATACCAGAGGGGTGTCACGCTTAATAACCTTCATGGTTTTAACCAAAGCTGCCTTATTGCCGCCCTGCTGCTGTTTTTGACCACAGCCTGCAACGCTCAGTACAAAGGTTGCCGCCAGCGCCGCAGCCATTGCTTTTCTCGCACGGCCGGAGCGAATAAAACTTAACATAAAAAAACCTCCTTCACCTTCACTCTGAAACTACTCAATATATATAATGACAAATGATACTGCTATATTGTCGATAGCACCTTTACCTGAAAATATTCCTGCTCCAGTTTCAGAATACTACTATTATAATGGACATTTTTCAGAAATGCAAACTTCATTTAAACAAATTTCGCCGCTTTTTCTTGCATTTTCTTCACTTAGCTTCGTCTCACAAATTTTGCTGACTGACCAGTCAGTTTTTGCTGTTCAACAGCTCTTTTTTCAGCAAAAATTTATGCAGATTGCCCAAAGCAAAACCCGATACCTGGTCTACGCCATCAATACGCTGCATCAAGAACAGGTTATCTCCTTCAATATACCATTCATCCGGCAGTCTGTCCTTATATACAACCTTCTTATTGGTATTCAGCAGATTAAGCAGCGGCAGCAAATCCTTATCCTTGACATTAAGCACTTCATCCAGGCTGATTTTTTCGGCAGTCTTTGGATTTACGTTCAGCTGATGGTGGATAAAGCTGTTTTTACCGCTAATCAGCTGCAGGCTAAGAATCTGCTCATCGGCACGCATAACCTTAAACGCCATATCTGCCTCACCCTTGTAAAAATGCTCCAGATATTCTTTGCACTCATCCTGCAGCAGTTTATTCATTTTATTTTGCAGCTCTACGTCCTTACCGGCAAAAACCGGGAAGGTAGCTTCACCGCCAGGAACTACCATCTTGCGTACCAATATAGTTCCGACAGCAAAATCCTTGCCGTCATTTACGGTATTATCCTTAGGCGTAGGCGCGAGCGTCATAATGGTCAGGGAAAACTGCTTCCATTCCTTAGTTTTCTTGTCCTGCTTCCAAATAGCGCCCACATCTGCCAGAGGCTGCTTTTTCTGCACCAGCTGCTGACAGCCCAACAATTCATCTGCGCCGTCATTATCTACATCGTGTGCTACGAGAGAATGCAAACCGCCATACTCCAGCTTACCGTCTTCAACCTCACTGCCTGCAGCCGGTGTCAAATCCGACTTATTGCCGTCGATTAAAGCTACATGCATTTTACCGTCCTTGGCAAAAGCTTGCGTCACCAGTCCCATGCTTTCGGCAGCGCCAAAGACCTCACGCACATTTTTCTTATTGGCAAAGGAAAGCACACGGTATTCGCTTGGCGCATGCCAATCTCCCTGAGCAGCACTCACCAGCAGCTGCTGTCTGGCGCTTTTGCCCGCCCACAGCTTAATAGGCTGCAGCTGGCAATTATATCCGCCATTAATAGAAGGTGCATGAGCCGTCAAAAGCTTCTTGTCCTTATCCTTAATCATAATAAGCAGATCATTGGCGTAACCGTTAGGCAACCGGTCACCCCAAAGCTCGGCAGTAACAGTCTGCTCTGCAGTCAGCTGCAGCGGCACCTGCGCCAACAGCGTGTCAGCGGCTGCAGCAATAGTGCTGCAGAAAAGTACGCTGCTGCAGGCCAGGCCTTGCACCATCCATTTTATCTTCACGTCTTCACGTCCTTTCTTCAAACGTACTATTATATTATAGCATTTTTTTGTTATAAGTAGCTGTTAAAACACAGATTTTTTACATAAAGGTACCACAAACATCGGTAAATTCTGTTGCATTTCGTACAAAAAGGCTTTTTCTTATTTCTCAAAACGATTTTTTCATTAATATTACTGCTTTTTATTGTTAAATAGTGTAGAATAAAAGCGGTATTTTATGATTTTTTGGGAGAAGGGAAGGATTTATTAATGAAGAAAATTGTTGCTCTTCTGCTCAGCCTTTGCCTATTAGTATTAGCTGCAGGCTGTGGCGGTAACGATTCAAAAAAAGACACACCCAAAGAAAAGACTAAGGTAAGCCTTGGCATGCTGCGCCTGACAAGCAGCGCTCCTTTATTTATCGCTATGGATAAGGGCTTCTTTGCTGAAGAAGGTATTGAAATCGAACCACAATGGTTTGATGCCGCTCATCCGATTGCCGTATCCACTGCTTCCTCTAAGGTTGATGTCGGCGCTACCGGCATTACGGCCAGCCTCTATAACATGGCAGCCAACGGACAAAAGCTTGGCATTGTTGCGGATAAAGGACGTGAACAAAAAGGCTATTCCTCTTCTGCACTGCTTGTGACCACCGACAACTACAACGCCGGCGTAAAAAGCCTGAAGGATTTGAAGGGCAAGCGTATCGGTATTACGCAAAAGGGCTCTACCTTCCATTATATGCTTGGCAGAATGCTGGAAACCCAGGGCATGAGCCTCAATGATGTGGAAATTGTTCCCCTGAGCAAGCTCAGTGCTGTTATGGCTGCTCTGGAAAGCAAGCAGATTGACGGCTGTATCTTAAACGAGCCTAACATCACCAAGGTGCAAAAAGCAGGCTACGGCAAACTGGTCGTACAGGTTGGCGACGTTATTCCTTACCAAACCTCTGCTATTTTCTACTCACCTGACTTTATGAAGAATAAGGATGCGGCAGTACGCTTCATGCGTGCTTACAACAAGGCCTGCAACTATTACTACGAAGCTGCAGTAGAAAAGAAGGATGCCAAGAAGCTGGAAGAGGTTGTTAATATTGTAGCCAAATACGTTAAGGCTCCGGCTGAAGACATTAAAGCAGGCCTGCCCTATATTGCCAAGGACGGCAAGCTGCTTGTCAGCGACATTGCAACCCAGATTAAATGGTACACCGACAACAAGATGATTTCCGGCACACTGGATGCGAAGGATGTTGCCAACACCAGCTTTCTGGATGAAGCAATGAAGAAATAAACTATTGTATTAAAGCAAGACTGGCGTAAATGTAACAGCTTCAAAATGCGTTGACGATGCTTTAGCACCAAAACGCTGCGACTGATATATTAGCGCCAGTCTTTTTGGAGGATGGTAGAAAATGAAATTAGAAATCGCAAATATCTGCAAGGATTTCACCACCACCAGCGGTAAGCTGCTTCCTGTTTTGCAGGATATTAACCTCAGCATTAATAAGGAAGAATTTGTAGCATTGGTAGGACCGTCCGGCTGTGGTAAATCAACCTTGCTCAATATAACCGCCGGACTTTTGGAACCCACAAGCGGTAACGTAAAATTTACTGATGTCGCCGCGGGCTATGAGCCTCGCATGAGTATCGTCTTTCAGGAAACGGGCCTCTTCCCCTGGCGTAATGTGCATGATAATATTGCCTTCGGTTTGGAAACAGCAGGCATGAAAGCAGATGAAAAGGAAGCACGCATTAAGCATTACATTGAGCTTGTAGGCTTAAAGGGCTTTGAAAAATCCTTCCCGCACCAATTAAGCGGCGGTATGCGTCAGCGCGTTGGCATTGCCCGTGCTTTAGCTATCGAGCCTGACCTGCTGCTGATGGATGAGCCGTTTTCTGCCTTGGATGCGCAAACACGCACCATCATGCAGGAGGAGCTGGTAACGCTGTGGGAAAAGACGCGTCTGACCACGCTATATGTTACACATAATATTCAGGAGGCAGTAATGCTTGCTGACAGAGTTGTACTGCTTTCGCGTCGCCCCGGAAAGGTTAGCAAAATACTGCAGATTACCATTCCGCGTGCCGAGCGTGCTAAGCCTGAGCATACAGACGAAATTGCGGAATTTGTCCGTATCATCTGGGAGCATATCAGCAAGGATGCGCGTGCTGCATTAATGGAGGTGGAAGACAATGCCTGAAAAGAAAACTGCTGCGAGCGCAGCTAACGAATATATCGTACGCAACCGTATGACGCATTGGCAAAAGACCTATCCGCATTGGGTAAGCGTTGCTTCCATCATCATCCTGCTGCTCTTTTGGGAGGCTATCTGCCGCTGCGGCCTGGTTTCTTCTCTGTTTTTGCCGGCACCGAGCCAGATTATCAGCGCCCTGCTTACCATGCTTGCTGACGGTGAAATCGGCGTAAGCCTGGCAGCCAGCATGTACCGTATCCTAATCGGTTTTGCTGTCGGCAGCCTTATCGGCCTTGCAGTCGGTCTTGTTACCGGTACCTCGGCACTGGCAGATAAAATCGGTAATCCTGTTGTCAACGCTCTTTATCCTATCCCTAAAATCGCTTTGCTGCCGTTGTTCATTCTTTGGCTGGGAATCGGCGAACTGTCGAAGGTAACGATTATTGCGCTCGGCGTCTTCTTTCCGGTAGCAATGAACACCTACAGCGGTGTCAAAAATGTTGATACACTGCTTATCAAGGTTGCTGTAAGCTTTAACGCCAGCTGGTGGAAAACGATGAAAAGTGTTGTTCTGCCTAACGCCTTACCTATGATTTTCGCAGGCCTGCGCCTTGCCGCCGGCACATCTCTGCTCCTGTTGGTAGCTGCAGAAATGATTGCCGCCCAGGTCGGCATCGGCGCCCTCATCCTGCATTACGGCGATTTGATGATTACCGACCGCCTGATGGCCGGAGTTATTGTATTGTCGCTGCTCGGCCTGCTCTTTAACCTGTTCCTGCAATGGTTGGAGAGAAAGGCTATCCCCTGGAAAAACATTTAAAAATACAAAAGCACTGTCTGCTCACTGATATTCTTATATCAGATAGAGCTGACAGTGCTTTTTCTTTTTCTGCTAACATTTTTCAACAGCTTCTTAAAATACTGTTACGCTGATACACAAAAACTGCTTTCTGCTAAGCTATTACTGCAGCCTTGCCGAAGCCTCTTTTAAAACTGCTGTCACGGTTTCCGGCTGCAGCTCTCCTATCTTCTTAATCAGCTCAGGCTGCTTGGGATGTTCGGCAATAACCTTTTCCATCCATACCATGTCCAGCCAATGGCCGTACTTGAAGCCTGTATTATTGAAGGTACCGATAATTTTATAGCCACAAGCCTCATGCATTTTGACGCTGTGCTCATTGCTTGCAGTAATGCAGGCATAGGTCACAACTATTCCCTGCAGGCGCAGTAAAGCTTCCAGAGCTGCGTACATAACCTTGCCCAGGCCACGCCCCTGTCCCTCGGGTGCCAGATAAATAGTTACCTCAGCACCCCACTGATAGGCAGCACGCTGAATATAAGGATGGGCATAAACATAACCAAGCAGTCTGCCATCGTACTCACAAACTATATAAGGATAGGCTGCAGAAATATTTTTGATTCTCTCAGTAAATTCTTCTACTGAAGGCACCTCGTATTCAAATGACACATCGCTGAGCGTCCTGTCGTTGCTGCTGACGAAGGGCGCGTAAATTTCCAACAGCTTTTCGGCGTCGTCAGGCTTCGCAAGGCGAAGCGTATACTTCATTGACATTTTATCGCTCCACCTTTACTTCAAACATTCTGCTCCACGGCAGCGTAAATTTATATTCTTCGGCAGTATTGCCCATATACGGCTTGCTCACCTTGTTGATTTCCCGGGTAATATATGCTTCCGCCGCAGTACGCTGCTCCTCATTCAGTCCGCTGTTGGGCCAATAGTTAGGCCAGATAAGCTGCTGATAGGTTTGCATACGCACATTCGCCTGATAAGCCCAATCATCAAGATAACGCACATTAAGCAGATTTTCTCTTGCTTCCGGTGTTAACTGCTTATGCAGCAGGCCCTGCGCCAGAGCAAAGCCCAAGCTGTTGCCCGCAGTATTCCAACCGCCGTAGGATGCCAGACGATATGCCAACTGTTTGTCAAACAAGGTCTTTACCAAAGCATTGTCCGCACCGTTGCCAAAACGGATGTCAGCCACAGTAACAGGATGGTTATGCTTAAGAATGCGTTCAACCTTATTGACGAAATTTACGGTAGCAGGCAATACCTTATAGCTGTTGCTTGCATCAGACGCCTCATGCGTCACACCGTCGGCAGGAGTGTTGACAGCCAAGACCAAATCCGCATTTTTGCGCGAATATACCGGGAAGGCACCTGCCGCATAGATATGCTGCTTGGCGCTCACAGCCACAGTATCATCCTCGTAGGTAGGCACTGTTTTCCCGCCCTTGCCGGCAGCATAGGTTACATTTACCAGCGGCAGCTCATACTGCAGACGGTTGGCAGCACGGCTCAAAAGCAGCAGGCCCAGCTGATCAGCGCCGGCGAAGAAACGGATTTTCTCCTTCGGCAGCTCATTTACCAGAATATCCATCTCGCGTGCTTCCCTGTGTGCCTGAGAATAGGCTGCAGTATCATCACGGCCGATAAGCATATAATCAAAATCGCCGCTTTCCACACCATGCAGCAAAAGCTCCGTAGCGTGGATATTATTGCTGCGGCGCACAAACATATCAGCCAGTATTTCCCGGGGAATGCTGCTGCGCAGCTCCGCCAGCTCCTTTACCTCTTTACGCTTAATCTGCTTAAGCTCCAGCTTGTCCTCCAGCTCTCCCAAGCGGAAAATCTTAGGGCCCCATTCCTTATAATATGCAGGCTCTGTCGGCGCACTGCTGGCCTTAGGCGAACGCATAATAGTGGTAAAAACATAAACCTTCTGTCCGCCGTGCTGCTTTTTCAGCTCTACCAGGCGTTCGGCACGCTGCTGCAGAAGCTCCGGCGAGATTTCATGGGTGCGCGATGCTACCAAGCCTCCGTAAAGCAAAGCATCTGCGGAAGCAACAATGGCTACCGATTCACCGGCCTTAGACTCCAGCCAGTTAAAAAGCTCTTCCGGCTGCCCGGCTGACTGAGCACCGGCAATATATTCGGCCGGCGGCAGCTGTACATCCCAGCCTGCAGCCTGCATTGTCTGCACTGTGTAATCAAGGCACACCGGTCTGTTGTCCATGGGTATATATAACAGAGTGCCCTTAGCGGCAAATGCTGTATGAGTAGTCAACAGTAAAGCGCAAAGCAACACACTTCGCAAAACCTTCATCATTTTTATCACTACCTTTAACTCTTTCTAAGCAGAGATATTCCTCGCCTTAATAGAATTTCTACAGCAATAAATAAAATTCCTGCGTTGACTTATAATTTCTTCTCGCATCCCTTATTTAAGATAAAAGCTCATTCTAAAGCAAAAGCTCCCTGCTTCAAAATACACCTTGAAACAGAGAGCAACTTTTACAGTATACAATTAAATTAAGCGTTAGCGAATCTGCTTAAGAAATCCTGGGTACGCTTATTTTTCGGATGAGCAAACAGCTCCTGCGGCTCGCCTTCCTCAGCAATTACGCCCTGGTCGATAAAGATAACGCGGTTAGAAACATCACGGGCAAAGGCCATCTCATGCGTTACGATAACCATCGTCAGACCTTCCTTAGCCAGGTCACGGATAACGCGCAGAACCTCACCAACCATTTCCGGATCCAAGGCGCTTGTCGGCTCGTCCATCAAAAGAACCTCCGGCTCCAGCGCCAACGCACGTGCAATTGCCACACGCTGCTTCTGACCACCGCTCAGCTGATGCGGTTTCGCATTTACATAAGTATCCATACCAACATGCTTCAGATATTTCAGCGCAGTGGTGCGAGCTTCTTCCTTGCTTTTGCCAAGAACCTTAACCTGACCGACAATGCAGTTTTCCAGAACGGTCATATTATTAAACAGGTTAAAGGATTGGAACACCATACCTACCTTAGTACGATACATAGTGAGCTTTTTGAAAGCTTCGTTGACATCCGTACCACGGTAATCAATAGTACCGGCAGTCGGATGCTCCAAATAGTTCACGCAGCGGATGAGCGTGGACTTGCCGCTGCCGGAAGGACCGATGATGCAAACAACATCGCCGCGACGGACATCGAAGCTGATGCCTTTTAAAATTTCACGCTCGCCAAAGCTTTTCTTTAAATCATGGACTGATAACAAAAGTTCCTTTTCCATAGCTTAGTACCGTCCTTTCGGCTTCTTAGTAGGCAGAGGAATATCACCGCAGGGATCCATCATCGGGTCATAGGTAACCAGCTGATAATCCTTCGGGCCATCCATCTTGCTTTCCAACCAGCGCAGCAGGCGGGAAGCGGTAAAGGTCATAATAAAGTAAATTACGCAGGTAATGAAGAAAATTTCAAAGTATTTGTAGTACACGCCTGCAGCAGATTTGGAAGCAAAATACAGCTCTGTTACGGAGATAACGTTCAATACAGAGGTATCCTTGATATTGATAATCAGGTTGTTGCCCAGCTGCGGCATAACGTTGCGCAGAGCCTGCGGCAGAATAACGCAACGCATGGTCTGGATATGGTCCATACCGATAGCAATTGCTGCTTCCTTTTGTCCAGGATCAACAGATTCAATACCGCCACGCACAGTTTCTGCCATGTAAGCACCGGTATTGATCGAAACAACCAAAAAGCCTGCAAACAGCGGTGACATATCGATATCAAACAAGCTCATTGCACCGTAATAAACAACCATAGCCTGTACAATCATAGGTGTACCGCGGAACACCTCTACGTAAGCGTCTAACAAGCGCTGCACGCAGCGCACCAAAGTTCTTTTAACCTTGCTGTCATTATCCTCCAAAGGAATTGTTTGGATAACACCGACAATAAGGCCGATAATACAGCCGATAAATGTGCCTACTACTGCCAGCAGCAGAGTAACGACCGCGCCCTTCAGCAGGACAGAGCCATATTGCTGCAGCAGGTAAACTACCCAGCCAAAAAATGTTTCCGGCATTACATACACCACCTTAATTTAATACAAAAAGGGGCGACAACCGCCGCCCCTTGCAAATGGCGTAACTCGTTATTGCAACGCAGCTATTCCATTCTTATACAGCTTATTTTGCCAAAGGCTGTTTCTTAATAGCTTCATCCATAATCTTATTGAAGTCAGCCTCGGTCATACCGCTCAGAACCTTGTTCATAGCGTCTGCCAGTTCCTTGTTGCCTTTTTTAATAGCAATGCCGATTTCAACATCCTCTTTGGAGGTTTTGAAGCCTTGGCCTTCAGGGAAGGTTACCATGGTCAGTTCGGGGTTAGCAAAAGCAGCAGCCTTAGCAGTCGGGATATCGGTTACGATCAGGTTGCATTTGCCGGATTTCAGAGCAACAATCATGCCGGGAACGTTGTCGATAGCAGGCAGCTTTTTAACGTCCGGAACCTGGTCAATCTGGTCATACCAGATGGTGTTCAGCTGAGAGGTAGCAATAGAACCTTTGAGGTCGGCAACACTCTTAGCCTGAGCTTGCGGGGAATCCTTTTTAACCAGTGCTACTACAGTTGCATAGTAGTAAGGTTTGGTGAAGTCAACTGATTCTTTACGTTTGGAGGTAATGGACATGCCGGCAATAGCAGCATCAATTTTGCCGCTTACTACTGCAGGAGCCAGGCCATCCCATTCGATTTTATGGATTTCCAGGTCAGCGCCCATGGAATCAGCTAATTTTTTAGCAATCATAACGTCATAACCGTAAGCATATTCGTTAGAGCCGGCGATTTTAACAGCGCCGCCGTCAGCAGACGGTTGGGACCAGTTGTACGGAGCGTATGCACATTCCATACCAACCTTCAATACCTTTTTGCCGCTGTCAGCTTTTTTATCGCCACCGCCACAGCCAGCGGTAACAGCCATTGCAACAACCATAGCGCCGCACAGAGCAGCTTTCAAAAATTTCTTCAAGTTCATCAAAAACACACCTTTCATTGTGAAATTATCTATTAAGTTACGTAATACTTTACTATATTACTGTCAAAAAAGCAAGAGTTCAAGCACAGATATAATGTATACATGAGCACTGCTACATAAAAGCCGTACTATCTCCCGCAAGAAACAGTACGGCTTGAAATGCTTAAGCTTATTTTTTCAGTCCGTTAATAATACGTTCCATAGCTTCGATGGTATTTTCACGGCTGCCGAAAGCAGTCAGGCGGAAGAAGCCTTCGCCCATTTTGCCGAAGCCTGCGCCCGGAGTACCTACAACCTGCAGTTTTTCCAGCAGGAAGTCAAAGAATTCCCAAGAGCTCATGCCGTTCGGGCATTGCAGCCAAATGTACGGAGAATGTACACCGCCATAATATTTAATGCCAACCTTATCAAAGCCTTCCATGATAATACGTGCGTTTTCCTGGTAGTAAGCAATGCTTTCGCGGCATTGTTTAATGCCTTCTTCGCTGAATACAGCCTCTGCACCGCGTTGGATAATGTAAGGAACACCATTGAACTTAGTAGTCTGACGACGCAGCCACATTTTGTTCAGTTCCATTTCCTTGCCGCTTTCGGTTTTGCGAACCAGTGCATGCGGAACAACGGTGTAACCGCAACGGGTACCGGTAAAGCCTGCAGTCTTGGACAGAGAGCACAGCTCAATAGCGCATTTTTTAGCGTCTTCGATAACGAAAATGCTGCGCGGAATTGCCGGATCGGTTACATATGCTTCATAAGCAGCATCGTACAGAATAACAGCATCATTTTTCAGTGCATAAGCAACCCACTCTTCCAGCTGCTCTTTGGTATAAGCAGAACCGGTCGGGTTGTTCGGAGAGCACAGATAAATTACGTCAGCCTTTACATTTTCGTCCGGCATCGGCAGGAAATCATTTTCCGGCTTGCCTTCCATATAAATGATGTGACGGCCACACATAATGTTGGTATCCAGATATACAGGGTATACCGGATCAGGAATCAGGATAGTATTTGCATTGCTGAAAATATCGGTAATATTAGCGCAATCACTCTTTGCACCGTCGCTGATGAAAATTTCATCGCTTTCCAGGGTAACGCCGAAGGAAGCATAATATTTTACCAGTGCTGCATGCAGGAAATCATAGCCCTGCTCAGGACCATAACCGCGGAAGGTAGACTGTACGCCCATTTCTGCTACAGCCTTTGCCATTGCATCAACAACACATTTTGCCAGCGGCAGGGTAACGTCGCCAATGCCCAGGCGGATAATCTTTTTGTCTGGATGTGCCTCAGCATATGCGCTTACCTTGTGCGCAATATCAGCAAAAAGAAAGCTTTCTTTTAAGTTACAATAGTTTTCGTTTACAAATGCCATTGAAAAACCCCCATTATTAAAATCATTTTAAATTTATAGCAAACGCCTGAAAAATTACTAGCTGCAAGCATTGCGATACCTGCAGCCAGTAGTTCAAGCAATTTGTTTACTCGTTAATAACACTCTCAGGAATATCAATTACGCCGTCAAATACTGCGACTGCGTTACCCTCCAGGGTAACATGGTCGTTCAGCTCATGCGTAACCTTGAGCAGACCGCCTTTGCAATGTACATTGAGCGGTTCGCCCTTCTTGCCTGCTTTATTCAGCATAATGCAGGCTACGGTAACAGCGCTCGCACCGGTGCCGCAGGCCCAGGTTTCGCCGCTGCCACGCTCCCAAACGCGGAACTTAACAGTGTTTTTGTCCAGAACCTGCACAAACTCAGTGTTCACGCCTTCCGGGAACAGCTTATGATGTTCAAATTGCGGTCCCAGCTCTTCCAGATTCAGGCTGTCCACATCATCCACAAAGGTAACAAAGTGCGGATTGCCCATAGAAATTGCCGTACCGTTATAGAAAACCTTTTCTTTGGTTACATCATCATGATTATCATTCAGAACAATTGCCTGATCAACAAAAATATAATGATCGCAGTTCATCGGAATTTCGGTAGCGCGGAAAACAGGCTTGCCCATATCTACCTTCGCACCTACAACCTCGCCGTTTTCGACAACCATTTCAATTTCCTTAACACCGGAAAGAGTTTCCAGCGTAATAGTAGTTTTATCGGTCAGACCTTTGTCATGCACAAATTTAGCTACGCAGCGCACGCCGTTACCGCACATCTTGCCTTCGCTACGGTCAGCGTTGAACATACGCATTTTGAAATCAGCAACGTCAGATTTGCAAACGCAGATAAGACCGTCACTGCCAATACCAAAGCGTCTATGGCTTACATATTCGGAAATAGCGCCCGGGTTCGGCAACATCTCCTTGGTGCAGTCTACATAGACATAATCATTACCAGCACCATGCATTTTTGTAAATTCTATTTTCATGGCCCTTCCTCCTTTGAATCCTCTTTACTCATTATAACAAAAATATACTGAAATTCCAACCGGATAAACAATAAAGTTAGCTTTAGCGCACAAAAAAGCCGGCACATTTCTGTACCGGCATATTATAATGAACAGTATTTCTTTTTATACCAGCAAAATATTCACTTACAGCAGTATTTTGCTCCCAAAAAATGCTTCGAAATTATTTAAGCAAATCTTTTGGAAGGTCTGCACCACATCAGCGCTGCAAAAATCAGTACAGCGGTAACACCCATGCTTACAGGATAAACGTACATCAGGGAACGGAAATCATGATACACCGGGAAAACAAAGGCAACCCACAAGAAGCGTACACCGCAGACACCTAAAATCGTAAGCAGTGACGGTAAAAACGATATGCCGAAGCCACGCAGATAACCGGACATAACATCATACGAAAGGCTGAAAATATACGCGCAGAATACAATAGAAGCTCTGATATAGCCAAGCCTGATAACCTCACTGTCATCATTGATGAGCGCAATAAGCTTATCACCGAAGACAAATACAATCAGCATACAAAAGCCAGTGCAGATAACATCCTCCAGCAGACATAAGCGTAAAATCTCACGGCAGCGGGCCAGTTGCCGTGCACCATAATTTTGTCCGACAAAAGTAGTACACGCCTGCGTAAAAGAGCTGAAGATACTGAACGCTACCATCTCCAGAATCAGCGAAGCACTGGAGGCAGCAATAACCTCTGTGCCCAAGCTGTTGATTGCGCCCTGAATAACTACATTTGCCAAGCTGAAAACTGCGCCCTGAATGCCTGCAGGCAAGCCGATGCTTACAATTTCTTTCAGTGTGGGCATATCAAGGTGCAGCTTATTCCATTCCAGCTTAATTATAGAATCTGTTTTCAGCAATAAGCGGAGCAGAATCAAAGCAGAAACCGCATTAGCCAACACGGTAGCAATAGCTACACCGGTAACATCCAGCTTGCATACGCAGACAAAGAATAAATCCAGCACAATATTAACCAGACTGGCTGCAATAAGCGCCATCAACGGTTTTTGCGTTTCACCTATACTGCGGAAAATAGCCGC
>CAVKUS010000039.1:20292-21802 GCA_963659725.1 Bacteroides sp. CAG:545
AAGAACAGAAAAATAATCATACCGATAATCGGCAAATCTGTTCCTACGGCAGCCATGGCCGCTGTTCTGTCGCTGTTGGCAAAGTTGCCGGCAATTACTACGTCCGTAGCGGTAAAAAACTGCTCTAAGATAGCTGTTGCAGCTACCGGCATAGAAAATTTAAATATTTTATCCCATAAGGAACCATTAAGCATGTCCATGCTTGTCCGCATATCTTCAATACCTTCTCTTTCTTTTAGCTAGTGATAGATATTATAATACTAAAATCAGGCAATAGCAAATTGATATTTTCTATGCCCGGTTATAGTTATAAGGCATAATATAACGCTTATGATAAGCAATGCTTAACATACAAAAAGCCGATACATTTCTGTACCGGCTTTTCGATCATAAAATATTTCGTTTAAGCAGCCTGTTTACGCATATAAGTACGCATAACCAGCAATGTTACGAATAATAAGCACAGCGTAATAGGCAAAGCAATCAGCGCTAAGGAGCTTTCCGTAAAGTACGCAATACCGCCAGCAATCAGATAGCCGGCAACGGACACAGCAGCTGCAGTCAAAGCATAGGGCAGCTGTGTGGAAACGTGGTTAACGTGGTCGGAATGTGCGCCTGCGGATGCCATAATTGTTGTATCGCTGATAGGCGAGCAGTGGTCACCGCATACCGCGCCGCTCAGGCAGGCAGCAATAGAAATAATCAGCATTTCATAGGTATCGCCGGAACCGAAAACGTTGCAAACAACAGGAATCAGAATAGAGAAGGTACCCCAGCTTGTACCGGTAGAGAACGCAAGGAACATAGCAACAACAAAGATAATTGTCGGCAGGAACATTTTCAGGATACCTGCGGAGTTTGCAACAAGATCATGCACATAGAACTTTGCACCCAAAAGACCGGTCATACCGGACAGAGTCCAAGCCATGGTCAGAATCATAATCGGCGCAACCATTGCTCTGAAGCCTGCAGGAATACACTCAGTAAATTCCTTAAAGGTCATTACGTTGCGTACCATGTAGAAGCAGAAGGTAAAGAAGAAGGTTGCCATGCTGCCGAGCACCAGGCCTTTGGGAGCATCAGCACCTGCAAAAGCATCAACAAAGCTTTCGCCTGTAAAGAAACCACCGCTATAAATCATACCGATAATGCAGCAGATAATAAGTACAATTACAGGCAGTACAAGGTCAATAACCGCACCGTTAGGCTTATCGGTATTGTCATCATCATCACCATACGGACGAGCAGCAGTAGTAAACAGGTCACCCTTATTTGCGTTATCCTCATGAACCTTCATGCTGCCGAAATCAAATTTCATGATAGTCAAAAGAAGCATCATAGATAATGTAGTAATTGCGTAGAAGTTATACGGAATAGTCTGCAGGAACATGTTAAAGCCGTTAATATCAGAGCCTTTAGGTACTGATGAGGTTACAGCTGCAGCCCAGCTGGAAACCGGCGCAATAATACAAATCGGCGCAGCAGTTGCGTCAATAAGATATGCCAGCTT
>CAVKUS010000040.1:0-21368 GCA_963659725.1 Bacteroides sp. CAG:545
AAAGTTTACGTTGTAGGCGTGGCGGCTTTGGCTTACAAACATATTATACGAGGAGATGTTGTTATGAAAATCAAAAATTTTGCTATCGGAGCACTGGCAGCAGCAATGCTCTTCACCGGTACATCTGTTATGGAGGCAGCAGTCTACAATACCTCCGCAAGCAGACCCCCTACTGATATTGACTCCCGCTGCGGCAGAACAGAAGCCTTTCTGCTGAAAAATACCCGCTTTGATGTGAAGCATACCATGACCGAAAAATATGCCGAGGAATATGTTGCTCCCTGCTTCAGCCGCAAGGGCATCTACATCAGCGATATGGAGGCCAAAGCTATTGCCTTCGCTGCCTTGCAGATGTACGATGTGCAGCAGAGCAGCAACGGCTCCACAGTAAGCTTCAGCGCCAAGGGCGAAGCAGATTCCGGCGATGGTGATTACTGGCTGACTACTATTTATGAAAACAAAAAATATATCAATGCCTTTATCAGTACCTACGATGAGCTCCGCACCGAAAATGCACAATCTCTCCCTGCCAGCCAAAGCTATGCTCAATACGGGGACAGCATGTCTGCCGAAAGTTTACAATACTCCAATCAAAGGATATACAACCTCTACAGCAAATTTGAAAACATGGACAGCTATTGGGCTCCTGGCGTAAAACTGGTTTTAACCGGTGACTATGTAAACTTCCGCACCGCCCCCTCCACAAGCAGCAATGTAATTGATTCGCTGATGTCCGGCGAAGAAATAGCACCGTTAGAAGGCGCATTTGAAGCCGAAGGCCGCAAATGGTGGAAGGCTATTAACGCTCAAGGTGAGGTTGGCTATGTAAGCGCAGATTTTGTCCGCGCAGCCTGCTAAATAAGCATTAAGGAAGTATCACCAATGCTCAAAAAACTTTTAGGCTTAATATTCAGCGTCTGCCTGCTGCTAAGCTGCAGCTTAGCAGCTGCGGCACCTGCGTCCGCACTGTTCGGCAACGCCAGATATCTCATCTGCATCCACAAGCAAAGCTACCGCCTTGACGTTTATCAGCAGGGCGTGGAGCAAGCAGTCTGCAGCTATCCTATCGCTGTTGCCAAAAATCCCGGTGACAAGCAGTACACCGGCGACAACCGCACCCCCACCTCCTGGGGCAGTGCAGCAGCAATTCCGCCCTACTACACAGGTGCGGCTGTCGGTGTGCCTTCAGCGCAGGTTCCTTTCCGCATCGAGGAGGTTTGCCCGGCGCATTACTGGACGCACGATTTCGGTGACGGCAAGGGCGTAATCGAAGGTGCCTACGGCCCCTGGTTCCTTTCGCTGGACACCGGCTGGATAGGTATCGGCATTCACGGTACGCATGACCCCGCCTCTATCGGCACGATGGCCTCCGAAGGCTGCATCCGCCTGCGCAATGCGGATATCCAAAGCCTCAAGGAGCTTGTTTGCAGCGATAACGGCGGCATCGGCACAGGCGTTATCATTACCGAAGATTAAACTATAACCCGCAACAAAACAAGGAGCAGTCACAGCTAAAGTGTGACCGCCCCTTGTTTTTTTATTTTGCCTATATAACCAGCTTATTTAATAAACAGCCCCAGACCGATGCTCACTAAGCGCTCGCGTCCGTCCGAAGGATTGTTGACAATTTTTCCGTTGATGACCATTTCGCTGCTGCCGCCGCCATCATAATTGACAGCGCTCACCGCACCCAGCTTCACAAAATACTGCGCCAGCTCCGCGAGCGTCATGCCTGCGGAAGCACTGCTTCTGCCATCAACAACGAGCATCAGAAGCGTGCCGTCCTGTTTCAGGCCTAGCGCAGTACGAGGCGCTCTGCCACGTGCGATATCGGGTGCCATCTGCTCCTCCGCAGTACGCACATTCACCCTGCCGTTTTCTACCAGTAGCGGACCGCCGCTGACAACAGTCGTTGCCGCATCCGCTATGCTGCTGCCCAGGCTCTGCGTGAGCATTACATGGTCGCCCAGGCGCAGGCCTGCCAAAGCAGCCGCATTTGTGCCATGACCGGAAAGCACTGCGCAGCCCGGCTCCAAGGACATATTGCCTGCCGTGGAAACAGCCACAACGCGACCATTTTTTATTTTTACCTCACGCCCGTACTGATTCGTTTTGGTCGAGGTAGCGTAATAGGAGTTGAACAGCACCAAATCATTGGCAATGCGCGCACGGTTCATGCCCTTCAGCTGCAGCGCTCTGCCGTCAGGAAGTGTTACTTGTCCTGTATAGGCAATGTCGCGCACAATCTTCTGCTCGTTGCCCTGCACTACATAACCGCTGCGCGGCGTAGCATCCATAGCGACAAAATTGCCCTTATCCTTAACGTTGCCGATAACCCAGCCGTCGGTATCAAAATACGACGCATTGATGGCAGCCACAAGACCTCTTTGCGCCGCCTGCTTAGCCAAACTGCCGCGTCCGTTATACATGCCTGCGGCCGAAAAAGGCCTCAGCTCCAGGCGCGCCGAAGGCGCAACGCTCACCAGATAGCTTACCAGCGGTCTGCCGTTCAGCTCCTCCTGCGCATAGGTATAGGTAACGCCGCCTGCAAGCTGCGTTGTTGTTTTGCTGATAGGAATGCGGTAAATATCCAGCACCAGACGGTCAGGATTTTTCAGGTTATACAGCTTGTATTGGCAATCCTTAGTTAAATCTATAACCACCTGGGCCTTTTTCTTCTTTTTATCAGGAACGGTAATGCCTTTAATCACCGCGTCCTGCTTAAAGACAGGCTTCTGCGTCAGCGCCGTGCCCTCAGGCAGGGTAACAACTAGCTGCAAGCCGTTTTTTTCGGCAGTATATTTAACAGGCTCCGTACTGTCGAACACCAGACGTACTCGCGCAGGACTAACGCTGCTGCGCACCGCTGTGACGGGAGCGGCGCTCGCCGCGAGCGGAGCAGTGCACAGCGCAGCCAGCATAAAAACAGAACATATTATTTTTTTGCAATTCATATAGGACCTCTTAAGAGAAAAACAAAGGCAGAAGGAAGAAGAGTGTATTAGAGCGTCGTGAGCCCCCTTCCGCCTCGCTACGCTCGGCACCTTCCCCTAAGGGGCAGGCAAGAAGGTTAAGCTAAAGCACAGGAGCAATTTATATATCGCAACACAACCCTCAGTCATCGCCTTCGGCGATGCCAGCTCCCTTTCAGGGAGCATATAAAAATTGCAAGAAGGACAGTAAAACGCCAAAGCAAGTAATTTATATATCGTGCAGCGAATAAAAATTTTAGCAAATGAGTGTCCGGAACCATAGAAACAAGGCAACCGAAAACTAAAAGTTACTTGCGAACAAAATCGGCGCCGCACGTTTCGTCCTGGTTCCACACGAAATTTGCGTTGTGCCCTGTGGGCACGGAAAAATTTTTCCTGAGCGTAACGATATGTCAATTACGTAGCACACAACCCCCTTCCGCCTCGCTTCGCTCGGCACCTTACCCAAGGGGCAGGCAAGAAGGCTGGCAGAACGCCAAATATATTTCTTCTTCACATCTACACAAAAGGAGCTGCCAAAGGCAGCTCCTCCCCAAAATCAATAATCAATACCCAAGCATCAATCAACCAAATTAGACGCAGTATAAACAGTACCCGGATGCAACTTATCCAGATTCTCCAGCGCCTTGCCGGTACCAAGAGCCACACACTCCAACGGATCATCGGCAATATGAGTAGTAATACCGGTTTCACGCTGCATAATCTCAGCCAGACCGTCAAGCAACGCACCGCCGCCGGTCAGATAAATGCCGTTATCAACGATATCCGCAGCCAGCTCCGGCGGGCATTTTTCCAGAACACCGCGCACAGTAGCAATCAGAGAAGCAACAGCATCCTCCAATGCCACACGGCAATCCTCCGAGCTTACGCTAAAGGTAGTCGGCAAACCGGTAACCATATCACGGCCGCGTACAGTAATAGACTCATTGCGTCCGTCAGCAATAACAGTAGCAACATTCATTTTGATTTCCTCAGCCGTGCGCTCACCGATAAGCACATTATGTACCTTCTTCACATGACGCACAATAGCCTCATCAAAATGGTCGCCGCCGATACGGATAGAAGAATCGACAACAATACCGCCAAGGCTCAGCACAGCGATATCGGTAGTACCACCGCCGATATCAACAACCATATTACCGCGCGGTACAGAAATATCAATACCGGCGCCCAAAGCAGCTGCCAGCGGCTCCTCAATCAGATAAGTCTTAGACGCACCGCCCTGGGTAGTAGCCTCCATAACAGCACGCTTTTCTACCGAAGTAATGCCAATCGGCACACAGGTCATAACACGCGGCTTAAAAAACAGGCTCTTGCCCGCAACCTTCTCAATAACGTAAGCCAGCAGCTTCTGCGTTACGGTATAGTTCGCAATAACGCCCTCCTTCAGCGGACGAATAGCAACGATACTGCCGGGAGCACGTCCCAGCATTTCTCTGGCATCATCACCCACAGCCAGCACCTTGTTGCGCACCTTGTCGATTGCCACAACAGAAGGCTCCTTCAGGACAACGCCCTTGCCCTTGACAAAAACAAGAATGTTAGCGGTACCCAAATCAATACCGATATCCATACTCTTAAACATTAGTCATATCTCCTTAATCTACATCTATGCGTTCAATATCTGCACCCAGATTTTTCAGCTTAGCAACAATGTTCTCATAGCCACGGTCAATATGGTGCAAATCGCCGATACGTGTTGTACCCTCAGCCACAAGGCCTGCCAGAATCATAGCGGCACCGGCACGCAAATCGGTTGCACGCACATCACAGCCGGTCAGCTTGCAGGGACCGTCAATAACGGCACTGCGGCCTTCGGTAGAAATCTGCGCACCCATGCGGTTCAGCTCAACAACATGCATGAAACGGTTTTCGAAAACAGTTTCCGTAACCTTGCTGCGGCCCTCGGCAATAACCATCATCGCCATCATCTGAGCCTGCATATCCGTCGGGAAGCCCGGATAAGGCAGAGTTTTGATAGATACGGCCTTCAGCGGATTCTTGCCGATAACACGCACCTTATCAATATCCTCTTCAACCACGGCACCTGCCTCGCGCAGTTTGGCAATCAGCGGCTTCTGGTGCTCCGGCAGAACATTTTCCACAACAATATCACCGCCGGTCATAGCAGCAGCAATCATATAAGTGCCTGCTTCAATACGGTCCGGAATAATGGTATAGTCTGCACCATGCAGCTTCTCTACACCCTCAATGCGGATAGTATCGGTACCGGCACCGCGGATTTTGGCACCCATCTTATTCAGATAGTTGGCCAGATCGACAATCTCCGGTTCCTCGGCAGCATTTTCCAAAATAGTAGTACCCTCAGCAAGAGATGCTGCCATCATAATATTTTCGGTAGCACCTACGCTCGGGAAATCAAAATAAATGCTAGTACCCTTCAGTCCCTCGGGAGCACTTGCTTCAATATAGCCATGTCCCTGCTCGATTTTTACACCCAGAGCCTCAAAGCCCTTGAGATGAATATCAATCGGACGGGCGCCGATAGCGCAGCCGCCGGGCATAGAAATACGCGCTTTACCGATACGCGCCAGCAGAGGTCCCATTACCAGAAAGGACGCACGCATGGTGCGCACCAGCTCATACGGTGCTTCATACGAGGTTATCTCGGTGCTGTCGATATCCAGCACATTCTTTTCCGGACTGCATTCTACAGCCAGTCCCAGACATTTTAAAACTTCACTTATAGTATGCACATCTTCCAGCATCGGAACTTCATCAAGATGACTTGGGGTAGTTCCCAGGATAGAAGCTGCAATAATCGGCAGTACAGCGTTTTTCGCACCGCTGGTTTTAACTGCACCAACGAGGCGGTTTCCGCCCTTCACAATTAGTTTTTCCAAAATAACCCTCCTGCATATGCGAAGTCGGAAAAATTTTTCCGTAACAAATATTTTATCATCAAACACAGGCTCTTTTCAAGACTTAATAAAAATCCGGAAAATTTTGCCACAGGCATATTTCGCCCGACCTTATAAGAAAAAGCCGGCACTGCTTCCGGCTCAGAAATTCACCCGCTGGCGGTCTGCTAAAATATTATAATAGGTTTCCTTCTCCATTAATTCCCTGCGGATAGCCTTTTTAGCATCCTCATCAGCACATTCCGCCAGACGCTTGCGCAAAAAAGCTATATCCTGCTTCAGCATCAGCATTTTGTTTCCTGCCAGACTTTCTACGATATCAGCCATCTTACAGTCACCGTCCTTACTTATATATCTTGTGCTTCTTCTCAAGAAGCTTAGCGGCCTTGCCTAATTCTACATATTATAGTCTACTATAAGCAAGTTTAATATGCAAGGAAAAATCTGTGAGAAAACGCAAAAACCGCCCGATGACGTTTGTTTGCGTTTTTCCTAGGAAATTTGCAGCTAAAATTGCATTTTTCATATGAACTTTGTGCTTGCGAGTACATTTTTCATAGGAAAAATGCAAAAATACTTGCGTGTTTTTATTTTTAGCCATATAATATTCTCAACAAGCAAACGAACAGGAGGTAAGTATTTTGTATAGACAAGCCATAGAAAACTTAAAACAATGGAAAGATTCTCCACACCGTAAGCCATTACTTGTTACAGGAATCAGACAATGCGGCAAAACTTATCTGCTAAAAAAATTTGGTGAAGAATATTTTGACGATGTTGCCTATTTCTATTTTGAAGGCAACATCCGTCTGGCTTCAATTTTCGCAACTGATTTTGATACAATAAGAATTTTAGATGAACTGAGTATTATAAATCACAAAAGAATTATTCCCGGCAAAACACTCATAATTTTTGACGAAATTCAAGCTTGCCCGGAAGCTCTGATTTCATTAAAATATTTTTTTGAGACTTTGCCTAAGCAACATATCGTCTGCGCAGGCTCATTGTTAGGCGTCGCTTTAAAACGCAACAACATCTCTTTTCCTGTCGGTAAAGTTGATCGCTTAAAAATGTACCCCATGAGCTTCAACGAGTTTTTAATTGCCAATGGTCACAAAGCACTTCTTGACGGTTTACTGAAATATAAGCCAGATGAGCCATTACCGGAACTATATACTACAACTCTCACCAAAGAACTCAAACATTATTATCTGATTGGTGGTCTTCCTGAAGTTGTTGCCAGATGGATAGAAACGCACGATTTCTCGGCAGTCGCAGCCTTACAAGACAACCTGCTTGAAGACTACGCCAGTGATTTTTCTAAATACGCACCCAATATCGATGTCCCTAAAATTAACTGGATTTGGGACTCCGTACCTATTCAACTGGCTCGTGAAAATAACAAATTTTTCTTTTCCCATGTCAAACAAGGTAAGCGTTCCAAGGATTTAGAGGATGCGTTGGAATGGTTAGTAAATGCAGGACTGGTGAATAAGCTTGATTTAGTCAGTGTTCCTGAACTTCCCCTGGCCTTTAATGCTGATGCCAGCTACTTTAAAATTTATATGGCCGATATTGGTCTGTTATGCCGCAGGTGCGGATTAACAGCGGATACTGTTTTATACGACAGCCCTTACTACAAAAATTTTAAAGGTGCACTCACTGAGAACTTTGTATTTAACGAGCTCATTTACACCAATTTGCACCCATACTTTTGGCGTTCAGGCAATACGGCAGAGCTTGATTTTATTTTTGAATACCAAAGCCAGCTCGTACCTGTTGAAGCAAAAGCAGAAATACATACACGGGCCAAAAGCTATGGTTTATTTTGCAAAAAATATAAACCACTAACAGGGTTCAAGCTATCACTCAAAAACATCGGCATTAACGGTTCTGACGATACGAAAACCGTCAGCTTACCGCTTTATCTGCTCTGGAATATCAAAAGTTATTTATAAATATATATGCAGACACCCGAAGCCATTACGACTTCGGGTGATTTTTTATTGCGACATGACTTGCTATATATTTTAGAGCAATCCTTCATGCACTCACAAACGCTCTACTTTTGCCTCACCGTGCCACATAAATTTGGTGGCCAAAGCCAAAAGCTCTGCATCTTCCAAGCCCTCGCTAACTACAACCACATCTGCCTGCAAAAGGCTCACGCTCAAATCGCAGAACATTTTGCGCAGCTCGTTAATCATCCTGGCATCACCGTCGTTAATTCTGCCCGGAGTACGCTCTGCCAGATGCCAGTAAAGCTGCTTCAAAATATAGCTTTCGTTTTTATTGTACTCTTTGATGTTATCAATGATATTATAAGGATACACTTCTGTGTCACGCCACGTAGCCTTATACGCATCGAGCACTTTATTTTCATACTCCTGCTTATAAGCTGCCCAGCCTTCGCGGTCATCAAATTTCAGCATATCCTCCAGCTTATCACGGCAGCTGATAACCTTACGGCAACGCACCAGCATCGCATAAATCAGCGCCCGCTCCGCTTCCGTCGCCTGCACAGGCTCCGGCGTAATCGTAAAAACCTGTAAGCCTTCATTCAGTTTATGGCGGCGCTCTGCCTCCAGGCGTGCCATTTTCAGGTGCTGCATCGAAAGCAGGCTGTCCTCGCAGCTCACAGGCACTCCTTGGGCCTGCAAGCCGGCAATTTCGTTCTCATTGCATAAAACTAAAACACGCTGCTTTTTATCGGCCTGCCAAAGCTCGTTAAGGGTATTCATTTGCTGCTCTCCAGGAAAGCAGCGAATGCTTTATAGGTGTAATAAACATCCAGCTTAGAGCTCAGCTCGAACGGAGAATGCATGCACAGAATAGGCACACCAAGATCGACTACATCCATATCCATAGAAGCAACATACAATGCAACGGTACCGCCGCCGCCTTCGTCTACAGCGCCCAGCTCGCCGATTTGCCAGAAAACATCAGCCTCATCCATAATACTGATAACCTTGGCCATTGTTTCGGCACTGGCATCATTGGAGTCGGATTTGCCGCGCGCACCGGTATATTTGGTCAGTACAGGTCCTTTGTTTACGAAGCAGCTGTTGCGCTCTTCATATACGGAAGCAAAGCTCGGATCGTAGGCACCGTTAACATCGGAGGAAAGTGCAGTAGTATTGCGCAGCAGCTTGCGGATGTTGGCACCCTGAGTTGCTGCCAGATCCTCCAGATAGTGCAGCACGAAATCGGAATTCAGGCCGGTGTTGCCGTAGGAACCAATTTCCTCTTTATCTGCCAAAACCGTAACAGTGGTGTAGTACGGTGCTTTGGTATCAATTTCCGCAGTCAGTGCGGTATAAGCGCAAACCTTGTCATCCTGGCCGTAGGCGCCAATCAGGCTGCGGTCCAGGCCCACGTCCTGCGCCTTGGTTGCAGGCACAAATTCAATTTCCGCACGCATAAAGTCATGCTCGGTAATGCCGTACATTTCGTTGAGCAGAGCCAGCGCATTCAGCTTAACGGCATCCTTTACGCCTTCTTCTTCGCTTTCGTCAACAAAAGGCAGGCTGCCGATAACAATGTTCAGCTCCTCGCCCTTAATGCCTTCGCTCAGCTTGCGCTCGTTCTGCTTAGCGCCAAGATGCGGCAGCAAATCGGTTACGCAGAATACAGGGTCGCCGGCTTTTTCGCCCACGCAGACCTTAACCAGCTCGCCGTTCTTTTTGATGATTACGCCATGCATCGCCAAAGGCACGGTTACCCATTGGTATTTGCGGATACCGCCGTAATAATGTGTTTTGAAATAGGCCATCTCATGGTTTTCATATACCGGGTTCGGCTTCAAATCCAGGCGCGGAGAATCGATATGCGCAGCGTTCAGGCGCACGCCAGCCTCCAGCGGCGCAGTGCCGAAGGTGGACATAGCCAGAGATTTGCCGCGATTTACGAAGTAAACCTTGTCGCCGGGTTTATATTCCTTGCCTTCTTCGAAGGGAACATAGCCTGCAGCAGCCAGCTTTTCTACAGCTTTGGCGGTAAATTCACGCTCTGTTTTTGCTGTATCCAAAAATTCCTTGTAGCCTTCGCAGTATGCAAACGCTGCTTCCTTCGCAGCAGTGTTTTTCTTAGCGATATGGGGAAATTCCCATGTCAAATTCTTTTGCAATTCCTTTGCAGTTGTCATAATCTATCACTCCTTGTATAAGCTTTGGTAAGCAGTGCCAAACGACACTATGTAAATAATACCACAAATGGCACCTTTTGGGGAGAGGAAGGGAAATGTATACAAGACCGTTGTTTACTTCTTACTTTCCTGCTCTCGAAAATAGCGTAGGAAATTTTATTATCAGCTTGACAATTCATGAAAAATATTATAGACTATCCTCAGAATTAGTTTGAATTCAAACTACTATCATAAGAAAGGACTGATTTTCATGAATATCAAAGCATTTTTGAGCACCCTTGCATTAAGTACAGCTATGCTGACATTATCAAATAATACCCCTGCCTTTGCCGGTGAGCAAACTCCTGCTCTTACCGGAACAGGCACTCCCACTATTAATTTAGAGCTGAAAGATACCTCACGTCCCTTCGTGCAGCTCGTTTCCAATGTAGTATACGCTCAAGTTCCTGACCGTGGTTACACCAATAAGGCACTTACTATGCATCTTGTAATTCCGCAGGATAAAAAACCGCATCCTGTAATTTTATACATCAACGGCGGCGGCTTCATCAACGCCAACAAGGATGGCTATATGCAGCAATGGCTTGACCTTGCCGAACATGGCTATGTTGTTGCCAGCATGACATATCGTGTTGCCCCTACCTCCACCTTCCCTGCACCGCTTGAGGATGTAAAGTCCGCTGTACGTTTTCTGCGCGCCAATGCTAAAAAATTCTCCATTGATGCAAAACATATCGGCGTTTTTGGTGGCAGTGCAGGCGGTTATCTTGCAGCTATGGCCGGAACAACCAACGGTGTCAAGGGCTTTGATAAAGGCGAAAACCTAAACTATAGCAGTGATGTACAGGCAGTTGTTGACGTTTACGGCGTTTCTGATGTTACAAAAATCGGCGCAGATTACAACGAAGCCGTACAAAAAACTCACGAAAGTGCTGCAGCAACTGAAGCGCTCTGGGTAAACGGCTCTCCTGTTTTCGGCGGCAAGGACGGCGGTATCAATGCTAATCCCGAAGGAGCCAAGGTTGCTAACCCTTTAACCTATATCAGCAAAAAAACTGCCCCCTTCCTTTTGATGCACGGTGACGCTGATGTTCTCGTTTCTCCCAGCCAGACTGAGCTTTTACGTGAAGAGCTTGCCAAGCATAACATTGAAGCAACACGTTATCTTGTAAAGGGAGCAGCACATGGTGGTCCGTACTGGGTACAACCGGAAATTATGGACATCGTTATTGCTTTTTATGATAAACATTTAAAAAAATAAGTATGGAAAAATTACATTTATTACTTTTAGAAGCATTTTTACGTTCTAATCGTCAGCTCAGCCAACAATTACCGCAGGTTAATTTATTACCTGGTCAACCAAAAATCTTGGAATTTTTACTTGGGAATGACGGCTGCACACAACGCACTATCAGCGAAGGTTGTTTCCTTGACAAGTCTACTATCACAACCTTGTTGAAGCGTATGGAAAAGGATAATCTGATTTATAAAAAGCCTCACCCTACAGACCAGCGTTCCAGCTTAATTTACCTGACAGAAAACGGCAGGGAAAAAGCTCTATGGATTCATCAGGTATTAAGTGATATCGACAAGGATGAACTGACAGATATCCCGGAAACTGAATGTAAGCAGTTTTTAACTACTCTCAAAAAAATTATTGAAAATCAAAAGAAATGGTAGATTAGCATTACAATACAAAAACCCCCGCCCTGACGGACGGGGGGTAATTTTTTTGGCATTGTCGCAATGCTTATTACAGCTTGTGAGTAGCACGCAAGCGGGCTAAAGCTCTCTTCAGCGCGTTTTCAGCACGAACAGTATCAATGTCTTCGCTCTTGGAAGCAAGACGTTGCTCTGCACGTTCTTTAGCTGCGGTTGCACGAGCGGTATCAATATCTGCATCAGCTTCGGCAATAGTTGCCAAAACGGTGCATTTATTGTCTTTCATTTCCAGAAAGCCGCCGCAAACAGCAAATTCTTTAACGCTGCCGTCGGTGAACTCCAGCTTCATCGGCGCAATATCCATGGTCGCAATGATAGGCATATGTCTAGCTTTGAGGCCCAGATTACCGGACAAAGCACGGAAACCCACATAAGTTACTTCTTCAGAAGCGAACAGCATCTTATCCGGCGTGACAATTTCAAAAGAAAACGGAGTAGCCATCTGTTAATCCTTCATAGTTGCAGCCTTGGCAACAGCGTCATCAATGGTACCAACCATGTAGAAAGCGCCTTCCGGCAGGTCATCATGCTTGCCTTCGAGGATTTCTTTGAAGCCGCGGATGGTTTCCTTCAGAGGAACATATTGACCGGGGGTACCGGTGAACTGTTCAGCAACGAAGAATGCCTGGCTGAGGAACTTCTGAATCTTACGAGCACGAGCAACAGTTACTTTGTCTTCCTCGCTCAATTCTTCCATACCCAGAATTGCGATGATATCTTGCAATTCTTTGTAACGTTGCAGGATAGCCTGTACGCCACGAGCAACATGATAATGCTCTTCGCCGATTACCAGCGGATCGAGGATACGGCTGGTGGAGTCGAGCGGGTCAACTGCCGGATAAATACCAAGCTCTGCGATTTGACGAGACAATACGGTGGTTGCATCCAAGTGAGCGAAGGTGCCTGCCGGAGCCGGGTCAGTCAAGTCATCCGCAGGTACATATACAGCCTGTACGGATGTGATAGAACCGGTTTTGGTGGAGGTAATACGCTCTTGCAGTGCGCCGATATCGTTTGCCAGAGTAGGTTGGTAACCTACTGCGGAAGGCATACGGCCGAGCAATGCGGATACTTCGGAACCAGCCTGAATGAAACGGAAAATGTTATCGATAAAGAGCAGTACGTCCTGGCCGCCAACATCACGGAAGTATTCTGCCATGGTCAGGCCGGTCAGACCAACACGCATACGTGCTCCAGGAGGCTCGTTCATCTGGCCGTATACAAGAGCAGTCTTGTTGATAACGCCAGACTCTTTCATTTCGCCCCACAGATCGTTGCCTTCACGAGTACGTTCGCCAACGCCTGCGAATACGGAATAGCCGCCGTGTGCAGTAGCAATGTTATGGATAAGCTCCATAATAATAACGGTTTTACCTACGCCAGCACCGCCGAACAGACCGATTTTACCGCCCATTGCATACGGAGCGATAAGGTCAACGACTTTAATGCCGGTTTCCAAAATTTTAGTAGCTGTAGCCTGTTGGTCAAAGCTCGGAGCCGGTCTATGAATAGGCCAGTGATCAGCTGCTTCAACCGGAGTGTCATCATGGTCTACAGTTTCACCTAAAACGTTGAAGATACGGCCCAGTACACCAGGACCAACCGGAACGCTGATAGGAGCGCCGGTATCTACAACTTCCATGCCACGAACCAGACCGTCGGTGGAGCTCATAGCAACAGCGCGGACAATGTTATTGCCGATGTGTTGCATAACTTCTGCGGTCAGGTGGATTTTTACTTTACCCTCATCGGTGGTGCCGTCAATGTGCAGTGCGTTGAGGATAGCAGGCATGCTTTTAGGAGGAAACTCTACGTCGATAACAGGGCCTACAACTTGTACGATTCTACCTGTATTCAAGGTTTTAGCCTCCCTACGAAATATCTAATTAGTTTTGTGCCTGCTTCAGAGCTTCTACGCCGCCAACGATTTCGTTCAGCTCGCGGGTAATGGATGCCTGACGTGCCTTGTTATAGGACAGCTCCAGGTTTTGTACCAGCTTGCCTGCGTTATCGGTAGCAGAGCTCATAGCAGTCATACGAGAACCCAACTCACTGGCAGCAGATTGTACCAGTGCAGCGTAAACTACAGTTTCCAGATACTTAGGTGCAAGTACCTGCAGAGTTTCGTCTTCATCAGGCTCGAAAATAAAGCTTGCGCTAGCTTTGCCTTTCTCCTTTACAGGAGGCTCTACCGGCAGAATCTTGTCGCTGGTAGGAATTTGGGACAAAGCGGTTTTGAAAAGTGTAAACACAATATGCAGCTCGTCGAAATGCTCGTCAGCAAATTGTTTGATTGCATCCTGAGCAATTTCTACTGCATTTGCGTAAGACGGTCTGTCGGAGTAGCCGAAGTGGCTGCTCAGCACTTTATAGCCGCGACGTTGGAAGAAATCTCTAGCCTTACGGCCGCTGGTGATAATGACTACGTCATGCTCACATTCGGAAATCTCCGCAACTGCTTTTTTCAAAGCGTTGGAACTATATGCGCCTGCCAGACCTTTATCAGAGGCGAGCACCAGATAACCAACTTTTTTAACATCACGATGTTGAAGCAGCGGGTGTTTTTTGGCACTTAAGCCTGCAAGGATGCTCGGATCGCTCACAACGCTGGATAACACTTCTTTGATCTTGAGGGCATACGGACGGCTTGCAGCAGCTTTTTCCTGCGCTCTTCTGAGGCGGGCAGCAGCAACCATTTTCATAGCCTTCGTGATCTTGCCAATGTTACCTACGCTTTTCATGTGGCGATGAATCTCGCGTGCAGTAGCCATTAGTTAATCACCTACCTTCACTAACAAAGGTATCCTTGAACTCGGCGATAGCTTTCTTCAGAGCTTCTTCGTTCTCATCAGTGATTTTCTTGGTTTTGATGATGTCTCCGCCAACTTCCGGATGGTTAGCTTCCATGAAGTCCAGGAATTCTTTTTCGCAGCGGGTTACATCTTTAACTGCTACGTCATCCAGATAGCCTTTGGTACCAAGGTAAATAGCCATAACCTGTTTTTCAACAGACAGCGGGCTGTATTGGCCTTGTTTCAGAACCTCGGTCAGACGTTGACCACGGTCCAGCTGTGCTTTGGTAGCTTTATCGAGGTCAGAAGCAAACTGAGCAAATGCTGCCAGCTCGCGGAACTGAGCCAGATCCAGACGTAAGGTACCTGCAACCTGCTTCATAGCTTTGATCTGAGCAGCACCACCTACACGGGATACAGACAGACCGGAGTTGATAGCCGGACGGATACCGGAGTAGAACAGCTCGGATTCAAGGAAGATCTGACCGTCGGTAATAGAAATTACGTTGGTCGGAATGAAGCCGCCTACGTCACCTGCCAGGGTTTCGATGATCGGCAGTGCGGTGATGGAACCGCCCTTCAGTTCATCGTTCAGCTTAGCAGCGCGCTCCAGCAGACGGGAATGCAAATAGAATACGTCGCCAGGGTATGCTTCACGTCCTGGAGGACGACGGAGCAGCAGGGACATTGCACGGTATGCAACAGCGTGTTTAGACAGGTCGTCGTATACGCACAGAACGTCTTTGCCCTGATCCATGAAGTATTCAGCCATAGTTACGCCAGCGTACGGAGCCAGGTATTGCAGCGGAGCGGAGTCAGCAGCAGTAGCAGCAACGATGATGGTGTATTCCATAGCGCCGTGTTGTTCCAGAGTACGAACAATACGAGCGATGTTAGAAGCCTTTTGGCCGATAGCTACATAAATGCAGATAACGCCCAGGCCTTTTTGGTTGATAATGGTGTCGATTGCAACTGCAGTCTTACCGGTACCACGGTCGCCGATAATAAGTTCGCGCTGACCACGTCCGATAGGAACAAGTGCGTCGATACATTTAATACCGGTTTGCAGCGGGGTATCAACGGATTTACGATCTGCGATACCATGTGCAGGAGATTCAACCGGACGACGAGCAGCAGCAGCGATTTCGCCTTTGCCGTCGATCGGGTCACCGATAGCGCTAACTACACGGCCCAGCAGGTTTTCACCTACAGGAACCTCCATGATGCGGCCGGTACGGCGAACAACGTCGCCCTCTTTGATTTTGGTCTCGCCGCCCATCAGTACGATACCAACGCTGTCCGGGTTCAGGTTCAGAACCATGCCGGATACGTTGTGGGGCAGTTCAACTAATTCGCCAGCCATAGCGTTTTTCATACCGATAACGGTTGCGATGCCGTCACCGATTTTTTCTACGATACCAACTTCTTCCAGATCAGCATCCACATTGTAATTCTCCAGCTTATTGCTGAGAGCATCACCCAGGGCTTCCGGTTTGGTGTACTCGTGAACGTCGATGCCGTTCAGAGCAACTTCCATTTTCTTCAGCTTGCGCAGTGCGGAAGCGTCGAATACCTTATCGCCAACTTGTACGATGATGCCGCCGAGGATGGACGGGTCAACTTTCTTGTTCAGGAAAATCTCACGGCCCAGTTTCTCGGTCAGGATTACAGAAATGGATTGATACTCGTCAGCCGACAATTTCTTGGCGGTAGTAACGTTTACATCTAACAGCTCTTTAATGGAGCCCAGATCGATTTTGAAGTCGGACAATTGTTGCTTAATTAAAGCAATATTTTCTTCTGTCTTCATATTGTACCAATCACCTCCGAATACCGGGGTTTTGCCTGCTGGTTCGCATTGCAGCGGCATACTTCCGGCTTAATAGGGAAAGCAGCAAAATTATTTCATGATAGAATCAACGATTTTGCTAGCCATTTTTTTGTCTTCTTCAGAACCTAACTTTTGTTCTACGATCTTGCTAGCAGCAATCATGGACAGGTTGATAACTTGTGCACGAACTTCGTCCATAGCTTTCTTCTGTTCCAGTGCGATTGCTTCTTTAGCAGTTGCAATAACCTGATCTTGTTCAGCTTTGGTGTCTGCCATGATCTTGTCATGAGCAGCCTGAGCAGTTTTGCGGGCAGCATCAACAATAGCTTGAGCTTCTTGTTTAGCTTCAGCCAGCTTTGCAGCGTATTCAGCTTTAACTGCTTCTGCGTCAGTCTTAGCCTTTTCTGCAGCTTCCAGATCGCTTGCAATTTTGTTCTTACGCTCTTCCATAATGTTGCATACGGGTTTGTAAGCGAATTTTGCAAGAACGAAAACTAAAACCAAAAAGTTCAGGATCTGCGCGATAAGTGTTGCATTGAAGTTAACCAATTATAGCACGCTCCTTTTTGTAATATCTTGCAAAATTAAATTATTTAATGAACGGGTTAGCGAATACCAGAACGATAGCGATTACATAGCACAGAATAGGCATGGATTCGATCAAGCCTACGCAAACCAGCATGTTGGTAAAGATTTTACCAGCTTCTTCCGGTTGACGAGCCATGGATTCAATAGATTTGCCGCACATGTTGCCGTTACCGATACCAGCGCCAGCAGCAGCACCCAAGCAAACAAGGCCTGCACCAATTACAGATGCAGCAGTAATGATTGCATTTTCAGACATTTGTTTCATCCTTTCGAAATTGTGATTTTAAATTTTTTTTGCTTAAAAAGCTTAGTGTTCGTCGTGGCTAGCAAATGCCAGTGCATAGCTGCCCAAAGACAAAATGGTAAAGATAAAAGCCTGAACGAAGCCAATGAACAGGGAGAACATTACCCACAGTTCAGGAACTACCCACGGAGCCAGCTGATACAGTACGATCAACAGGATTTCGCCTGCCAGGATGTTACCAAAGAGACGAAGAGCCATGGTCAGCGGTTTAGTCACTGCATCCAAAAGATGCAACGGCAGGAATGCCGGACTCGGGCTGATGAAATGTTTAAAGTGGCCGATACCTTGTTTCGCCACACCAACGCAGTACGCGCTAAACGCAATTAGCAAAGAAAGCGCAAAGCAGGTATTAATGTCATTGGTAGGTGAAGTCCAGTGAACGCCAATCTGCGGAAGCAAAATGCCCAGTTCGTTTGCTACCAGGATAAACATAAACAAGGTAACGATGAACGGTGCCATAAATTTACGGCCTTTGGATCCCAGGTTGTCTTCCATCAGACCATTTAAGAAATCAAGAATGATTTCCATTGCATTCTGCAGTCCGGAAGGAACCATTTTCGGGTTCTTACAAACCAGAAGGAACAGTACGAAGACGATTGCCATGGTTACCCAGGTCATGTACATGGTTTGCATGTTGACTTCACCTAAAAAGGTAGATTGGGTAAGGTAATGGATAATCTCTCCGGATTTTTCTGCACCTTCAGCTGCTGCATTTCCCATTTTTACACACTCCTTTCTTCACGCCCTCTCATTTTGATGTTGGTACGCGATAAATAATAGATTTAAAATAAAGAATATATGTATCAGAAGAAACCCGCCAAATGCGCCATGCACAGCAAGCTTCATCCTTAACATCGTAATAATAAACGCGGCCGCAGCGGCCAGACGGGCCCAGCGGAAACGCTTCATGATTTTCAGTCCCTGCTTGGGCACCTCCACGTAGGGCAGAGATTTTTTGATGCCCAAAAACAGAATGGACAGATCTATCGTGCCTGCCAGCACACCGCAAAGCACGCCGTGGGCAAAGGCACTGCGCTGCCATAACCAGAGCGGCACCGCAACAAGCAGCGCACACATACAGATGCGCGCTACAAAGGCGTTCGCGCCGTTTCTCGCTATGGGCGTCAAATCAAAGTTACTTTTCATCCTTCTTATGTTCGGTGTCCCGCGAAAGGACGCTCCTCTGAATCAGATTATAGTAGGTCATAACAAGTGAAACTATTGCCAGACCGATGCAGATGCCCCGCATCGTATGGTCGCCGGTTTCCAGATGACGGTCGAGCCAGTCGCCGCCGAAGTACGCCAGCAGAAAATCAATCACAGCCATAAACGCCAGAGAGGACACAGTAGCCAAAGCTTCAAGCATCCGCATATGCTCCTTATCGGGTGTTTTGTTAGTCATGATATTTTCACCACAGCACGAATTCACAAATTAATCATATTTACTCTTTTAATTTTAATATTTTTCACAGTTTCTGTCTATGCCTTAGACGCAAATTCCGGCAAATTTTCTACATCAAAGCCATTTTTTCTTAAAATAGCATGGATAATACGCTCGCAGGCCTTGCCGTCACCATAAGGATTGGCAGCCTCTGCCATCGAGCGATAATGCTCGGCGTCATCCAAAAGCAGATTGGTTTCGCGCAGCACATCATCATAAGCTGTGCCTACGAGCTTAACAGTACCTGCTTCAACAGCCTCCGGACGCTCGGTGGTATCACGCAGAACCAGAACCGGCTTGCCTAAGGCAGGAGCCTCCTCCTGAATTCCGCCGCTGTCGGTGAGCACGATATCAACCTTAGCCATCAGGTTGGCAAACGGTTCATATTCCATAGGCTCAATCAGATGCACTCTGTCTAAATGTCCCAGCTCTTCGCTGACGATTTCACGCACCTTGGGGTTTTTGTGTACCGGGAAGATTGCTTCCACATCGGAATGCGCTTCCAGCACGCTCTTCAAAGCGCGGTAAACATGACGCATAGGCTCGCCCAGATTTTCACGGCGGTGGGTAGTCATCAGAATCAGACGATGACCGCTGGCAAACACCTTGTTGAACTCCTCGTCCTCAAAGCGGTAGCCTTCCTTTACCGTAGTCTGCAGAGCATCGATAACAGTGTTGCCTGTTACCAGAATCTGCTCGGGGCAGATGTTTTCCTTCAGCAGGTTCGCCTTGCTGGTAGAAGTCGGCGCAAAATGCATATCTGCAATCGCACCGGTCAGCTTGCGGTTCATTTCCTCCGGGTACGGAGAATATTTATTACCGGTACGCAGGCCTGCTTCCACATGGCCTACGGGAATCTGCGCATAAAAGGCAGCCAGAGCACCGGCAAAGGTAGTCGAGGTGTCACCATGCACCAGCACCATATCGGGCTTTGCTTCCTCCATTACGGATTTCAGGCCCATCAGCGCGCGGGTAGTAACATCATACAGGGTTTGACCTGCCGACATAATGTTCAAATCATAATCAGGCGTAATGCCAAACAAATCCAGTACCTGATCAAGCATCTCGCGATGCTGTGCGGTAACTGCCACAATCGGCTGGATATATTCGGGATATTTACGCATTGCCAGCACCAGCGGGCACATTTTGATGGCTTCCGGACGAGTGCCGAAAACTGTCATTAACTTTATCTTCTCCACGGTTCTTCCTCCCCCTTATCTGTCGTTCAGAATACCGATTTTCTTAGCACCAACGGCAACTGCCGTAATAATCACTGCTATAATAAGTGCGGCGTAAAAGCCGTCAAACTCTGCCCACAGCACAGCTGCAATACCGAGCACGGCTGTAATAGCATACATCAGCAGAACTGCCTGCTTCTGGTTCATGCCCATCGCCAGCAGACGGTGATGCAAATGGCCCTTATCGGGCTGGAAAATAGGGCGGCCGTTGCTGTAGCGGCGCATAATCGCAAAGGCTGTATCCATAATCGGCAGGCCCAGTGCAATCGCCGGTACAATCAGCGCTACGGTAGCAGCAGTCTTGACTGCGCCGTAAACCGAAATGGCTGCCAGCATATAGCCGATAAACATACTGCCTGTATCGCCCATGAAAATAGTTGCGGGATTAAAATTATAGCGGATAAAGCCGATAATGCCGCCGGCCAGAGCCGCAGTCATTACAGCTATATGGTAATAACCCATCTGAACCGCAACCAGAATGACCGTCATCGAAGCGATAGCAGATACGCCTGCTGCCAGACCGTCAAGGCCGTCAATCAGGTTGACAACGTTCGTAAAACTGATAACCCAGAAAATTGTCAGCGGTACGGAAATAAACCATTCATTAAGATAAAAATAGCCGCCGAAGGGATTGTTTACCCATTCGATACGTATATCGAAGGCAACAAGTATGCAGGCAGCAAAAATCTGCCCCAGCAGCTTGACCTTTGCCGGCAGCTGATATTTGTCATCCAGTACGCCTACGATGGCAATCACGCTGCCGCCAAGCAGAATACCGACAATATCCTTTGTCAGCTCCAAGCTTGCCACTGCGGCAATCATAAAGGCAATATAAATAGCCAAACCGCCAAGACGAGGCATAATCTTCTTATGCACCTTGCGGTTATCGGGCTTGTCAATCGCACCGATTTTAAAGGCTAATGTTTTAATATAAGGGGTCAGTATATAGCTCACCAATGCAGCAAGCAGAAAGGGAAAACCATAAGCACTTAACATTTATTCTTTCTCCACCGGAATCTGATTCGTCGCACACAAAAAACACTAAACTATTCGTTCCTTATATAGTATAACATTTTTGACACTTGCGTCAATTACTTTTATTACAAAAATAATAGAACAAGCTATTTTTTCCGCAAAATGCTCCCGAATTATTCCCATTTATTATAGCATAATATCATTAAGGGAATATATCCTTTTGGCATAACTTATATATTGCTTTGTTTTGCCGACGATTCCTGACGAAAATTATTATGGATTTATCTCCCATCGCAGACTTTTTACAGATGATTTTTCCGAAATAATCACCGTTCAGGCTTTTTTACCAGCATAATGCTTCTGTCTGCTGTAAATCTGCTCTGAAAAAAAGTCAAGTAAACATCTCCTCGTATAATATGTTTGTAAGCCAAAGCCGCCACGCCTACAACGTAAACTTT
>CAVKUS010000041.1:0-20913 GCA_963659725.1 Bacteroides sp. CAG:545
TTTTGTGCGGTGTCGGACAGACGATCCAGGCAGCCAGCTTCTTTGAACAGGTTACCAAGCATCAGCATACCAATCAGAGCGGTTACGGAAGGTAACAGCAGGGAGATAACGATGGTGCACATGATCGGGAATGCAACTTTTTCGAAGTGAGAAACCGGACGGAGCTGTTCCATAACGATTTTACGGTCAGCTTCAGTGGTGAACAGTTTCATGATAGGAGGCTGAATCAGCGGAACCAGAGACATGTAGGAGTATGCAGCAACTGCGATTGCACCTAACAGCTGAGGAGCCATTTTAGCAGCCAGGTAGATGGAAGTCGGGCCGTCAGCACCACCGATGATGCCGATAGCAGCAGCTTCTTGTACGGTGAAGCCGAGGAGCATAGCGCCCAGCAGAGCTACGAATACACCGCCCTGTGCAGCAGCGCCCAGGAGCAGGGTTTTCGGGTTAGCCAGCAGAGGACCAAAGTCGGTCATAGCGCCTACGCCCAAGAAGATCAACGGAGGGAATACTTCGTGGTGAATACCATACATGATAACGGACATAACACCAGGTTCTTCGAAACCGTTTTTAGGAATGTTAGCAAGAATACAACCGAATGCGATCGGGGACAGCAGCAAAGGTTCGAAACCTTTACCAATAGCCATATAAAGCAGAACCAGACCAACAACGATCATGATTACGTGACCGCTGGTCAAAGCGGAGAAACCGGAGTCTGCCCATACGGAAGACAAAGCAACGAGAAATGCTTCCATTTAATATCCTCCCAATTTTCAATTTGTGGAAGGGGCTCTGCGAAAAGCCCCCTCCAAGGATCAAGGGTATTTTAAGACTTACTGATATTGCGAACTATCGAGTAAGAATTAGAGAACGATCATAACGTCGCCGGTAGCAACAGTTTGACCTGCGGAAACGCGAACGTCGGAAACAGTGCCATCAGCCGGAGCCATGATTTCGTTTTGCATTTTCATAGCTTCCAGAATCAGCAGAACGTCGCCGGATTTAACAGCGTCGCCAGCTTTTACGTTAACGGACAGAACTTTGCCCGGCATAGGAGCGGAAACGGTGGTTGCACCAGCAGCAACCGGAGCAGCAGCTTTCGGAGCCGGAGCCGGAGCAGCTTTCGGAGCCGGAGCAGCAGCCGGAGCCGGAGCAGCTTTCGGAGCAGCTTTCGGAGCGGAAGCAACAACGCCTGCTTCTTCAACTTCAACTTCGTATGCGGTACCATTTACGGTGATAGTATACTTTTTCATGGATATAATCCTCCTTAAAATCTCGTTTTTTAATTAAAATTGCAAACTATATGCATTAGAAGCATTCTTTACGAACGCTAATAGCTTCAACACGACTGCTTACAGTCCATGCAGATTTAGCATCAATACGACGAACGCAAGCGATTTGGTCTGCGCTAACGCCGCAAGCTGCTACTGCTGCAGCGATAACAGCGATAATTTCGCTATCATCTTGAGCTGCTGCAACCGGAGCTGCAGCGGGAGCTGCTGCCGGTGTAGGAGCTACTGCCGGTTTAGCAACTTTTTTTTTAGTCGGATCGATAACTTGGAGTAAGTTCATCAATACGCCCAGAGCGATCAGTACGCCGAATACGATGGTCATATTGATTAAAGCAATCAACCAAGGATTAGTAGTAACAGGACCCATTTATTTCACCTCATCTTATCTTAAAATAGGTTGTTTAAGCACTAAGCAACTGCTTGTGAATTACAAAGGAATGTTGCCGTGGCGTTTTGCCGGACGGGTTTCGCGTTTGCTTTCCAGCATTTGCAGAGCGTTGATGATGGTGGGACGAGTATTTTTCGGTTCGATAACCATGTCAACCATGCCGCGCATTGCTGCTTGGTACGGAGTAGCGAAGTTGTCGATGTACTCTTTAGTCTTAGCTTCAACATCAGGATCTTTACGGAAGATGATGTTAGCAGCACCAGCAGGACCCATAACTGCGATTTCAGCGGTCGGCCATGCGATAACTTGGTCAGCGCCCAAATCTTGAGAGCACATTGCCAGGTAGGAACCGCCGTAAGCTTTACGGGTAACCAGAGTGATTTTAGGAACAGTTGCTTCAGAGTAAGCATACAGCATCTTAGCGCCGTGACGGATAATGCCGCCGTATTCTTGGTTGCAGCCAGGCAGGAAGCCAGGAACGTCAACCAGGTTCAGCAGAGGAATGCCGAAAGCGTCGCAGAAGCGGATGAAACGAGCGGATTTATCGGAAGCGTTGATATCCAGGCAGCCAGCCATAACTTTCGGTTGGTTAGCAATGATACCTACGGTTTGACCATCCATACGAGCGAAGCAAGTGATGATGTTGGTTGCCCAGTATTTTTGGTTTTCATAGAATTCGCCGTTATCTACGATAGATCTGATTACATCATACATATCGTAAGCTTGGTTGGAGTTGTCCGGCAGCAGAGTGTTCAGGCTGTCGTCGGTACGCATCGGGTCATCACCAGTCTCTACGATCGGAGCACCTTCAACGTTGTTGGAAGGCAGGAAGGAGAGCAGGTAACGGATTTGTTGCAGGCAGTCTTCGTCGTTTTCAGCAGCGAAGTGAGCAACACCAGAAGTGCTGTTGTGGGTCATAGCGCCACCCAGTTGTTCTTGGGTTACATCTTCACCGGTAACGGATTTAACTACTGCAGGGCCGGTAATGAACATTTTGGAAGTGTTCTTTACCATGTAGATGAAGTCGGTCAGTGCCGGGCTGTAAACAGCGCCGCCAGCGGAAGGACCCATAATTGCAGAGATCTGAGGAACTACGCCGGAAGCAATGGTGTTCTCGAAGAAGATTTTACCATAGCCAGCCAGAGCGTCGATAGCTTCTTGGATACGAGCACCGCCGGAATCGTTCAGGCCAACCAGCGGAGCACCCATTTTCAGTGCCAGGCGTTGTACTTTAACGATTTTAGCAGCATGCATTTCGCCGAGGGAGCCACCTTCAACGGTGAAGTCCTGTGCGAATACATAAACCAGACGGCCATCGATGGTGCCGTAACCGGTGGTTACGCCTTCACCAGGCAGTTCTTTCTTTTCTTGACCGAAGTTGTAGCAACGATGACGTACGAAACGGTCGAGTTCTACGAAGGAACCTTCGTCGAGGAGAGCAGCGATTCTTTCACGAGCAGTCATTTTGCCGGATTCATGTTGTTTAGCAACACGTTTTTCGCCACCAGCAGCCAGAATTACTTCGGCTTTTTTGAGCATTTTCTCAATTTTTTCTTGAGTAGACAAATCTTACACCTCCATCATTATTGGGAGAACAAATTTATACACAGATGCTGAAGATATATCACTTGTATATCTTCAGCATTATGTAGCTTAAATTATGGGACCTTAAATCGCCCTGAATCTACGCAACTAATAAATTAGTCTTTGTAGGTTGCAGCCGGTTGGCACAGCTCGAGCAGCAGGCCAGCGGATTTCGGATGAACGAAAGCAATTTTCATTTGGCCAGCACCGTTACGAGGAGCTTTGTCGATCATGCGAACGCCAGCTTCGGTCAGGTCAGCGATAGCTGCTTTGATGTCGTCAACGCGCAGAGCCATATGTTGGATGCCAGGGCCGTTTTTAGCAATGTATTTGCCGATAGGACCATCGTTGTTTTCAGTGATATCAACAAGGAGCTCAATCAGGGTTTCGCCGCAGGGAACAAATACGGTAGCAACACCTTGTTCTTTAACTTCTTCAGTGCCGGTAGCTTTCAGGCCCAGTACCTCAGTGTAAATTTTTGCAGCTTCTTCCAAGGTACCAGCGCAAGCGATACCTACATGGTCAACACAAATAGTTTTGAATGCCATAATAAATTCCTCCTAAAATTGTTTTTATTGGCGGTTTATTTTAAAACCTTACCAACAATATCATCAACGACAGAGTACGGCTCAATCTCGCGGGATTGCATTTTAACAACCAGGTTGTCAAATTCATCCGTTTGAATGACGTTCTTGTCGATGTAGCGATTTACATGGTCATTAAGCATAGCGGTAACCTCGTTTTTAATACGAGCTTTACGGATATCGTTTAATTTACCACTCTCAATCAAATATGCCTTGTGTGCCTCAATAGAGTCCACAACAGCCTCTATACCTTCACCCTTGCTGGCAATGGTCCTGTTAATCGGAGGACGCCAGCCAACATGTTCGGGATTTAATTCGAGCATCATCTCAATCTCAATGTTGAGCTTGTCTGTACCTTCACGATCAGCTTTGTTAATCGTGAACAGGTCACCGATTTCAAGTATACCTGCTTTAATCGCCTGGATATCGTCACCCATGCCAGGAATTACTACTACCATAGTAGTATCTGCGGTCTTTACAATGTCAACCTCAGATTGTCCTACGCCTACGGTTTCAACGATAATTACATCCATGCCGAAAGCATCCATTAATTTTACAGCGTCACCTGCTTTTTGGGACAGGCCGCCAAGACTGCCGCGTGTTGCCATAGAGCGTACGAAGATTCCTTCGTCTGCGGTCAGATCCATCATTCTGATACGGTCGCCTAAGATAGCGCCACCAGAATATGGGCTAGTGGGGTCAATTGCTACGATACCTACGGTCTTGCCGCGTTTACGGTATTCTTTAGCCAATTTGTCAGTCAGAGTACTTTTACCAGCACCCGGAGGGCCGGTGATACCAATTACATAAGCATTACCAGTATGAGGATAAATCTCTGTCATAATTTTGACAGCATCATCGTATTCATTTTCAACAGCAGTGATTGCTTTAGATAATGCAAGACGAGAATGATTTAATAATTTATCTACTATTTCCATAATTCACACCGCCTTGTTTTTGGATAGTGAATATTTTATAAGGCAAGCCGGGACAAACCCGGCTTGCTTTAAGGGATAGAATTATTTTACGTTAGCGTTGATGAAATCAACAATTTTGCTGGTCGGGGTGCCCGGAGTGAATACTTCAGCAATGCCAGCAGCTTTCAGGCCAGGGATGTCAGCGTCAGGAATAACGCCGCCGCCGATAACCAGAACGTCGGTCAGGCCTTTTTCTTTCAGCAGTTCAACTACTTTCGGGAAAAGGGTGTTGTGAGCGCCGGACAGCAGGGACAGTGCAACAACGTTTACGTCGTCTTGCAGAGCAGCTTCAGCGATTTGTTCCGGAGTCAGACGGATACCGGTGTAGATAACTTCAAAACCAGCGTCGCGCAGAGCACGAGCTACAACTTTAGCACCGCGGTCATGGCCATCCAGACCCGGTTTAGCAACTAAAACTTTAACGTTAGCCATTATAGTTTACCTCCGTATATTGGTTGTGTTTACAAATTAGAGAGTGGTATGAGGTTGGTATTCACCGAATACTTTTCTCATAACGCCGCAGATTTCGCCTTCGGTTGCGTATGCACGAACTGCATCCAGAATCAGAGGCATCAGGTTTACATTTTCATCTGCGCAGCCAGCTTCCAAAGCAGCCAGTGCTTTTTCTACAGCAGCGTTGTCACGGCGAGCTTTCAGAGCAGCAATCTTTTCAGCTTGCAGCTTGCCTACAGAGCCGTCTACGCGCAGCAGGTTTTTCGGAGCTTCTTCTTCTTGAGTGAATTTGTTAACGCCAACGATGATACGGTCGCCTTTTTCGATTTCCATCTGCCATTTGTAAGCAGAGTCTTGGATTTCTTTTTGGATGTAGCCTTTAGCGATAGCTTCAGGAGCGCCACCGATTTCGTCAATTTTCTTAATGTATTCCCAAGCTTCAGCTTCGATCTTGTCGGTCAGAGCTTCTACATAGTAGGAGCCGCCCAACGGATCAACGGTGTCAGCCAGGCCGGATTCGTAAGCAACGATTTGTTGGGTACGCAGAGCGATGGTTACAGACTCAGTGGTCGGCAGTGCCAAAGCTTCGTCTTTGGAGTTGGTGTGCAGGGATTGAGTACCACCCATTACAGCAGCAGCAGTTTGCAGAGCAACACGAACGATGTTGTTGTTCGGTTGTTGAGCGGTCAGCATGGAGCCAGCGGTTTGGGTATGTACACGCAGCATCATGGATTTCGGTTTTTTAGCACCGAAACGCTCTTTCATAACTTTGGACCATACACGACGGGAAGCGCGGAATTTAGCAACTTCTTCGAGTACGTTGTTATGAGCATTCCAGAAGAAGGACAGACGGCCTGCAAATGCGTCAACGTCCAGACCAGCTTTGATAGCAGCTTCTACATAAGCGATACCATCAGCAATGGTGAATGCGATTTCCTGAGAAGCGGTGGAACCAGCTTCACGGATATGGTAACCGGAGATGGAAATGGTGTTCCACAGCGGTACGTTCTTGGAGCAATATTCAAAAATGTTGGTGATCAAACGCATGGACGGTTTCGGCGGGAAAATGTAAGTGCCGCGAGCAGCATACTCTTTCAGAATATCGTTCTGAATGGTACCACGCAGTTTGTCAGCGGAAACGCCTTGTTTCTCAGCTACTGCAATGTACATAGCCAGCAGTACGGAAGCAGGAGCGTTGATGGTCATAGAAGTGGATACTTTATCCAGGGAAATTTGGTCGAACAGGATCTCCATGTCAGCCAGGGAGTCGATAGCTACGCCTACTTTACCAACTTCGCCTTCAGCCATCGGATCGGTGGAATCATAACCGATCTGGGTCGGCAGGTCGAATGCGCAGGACAGGCCGGAACCACCGTTTGCCAGCAGGTAACGATAACGTTTGTTGGATTCTTCAGCGGTGGAGAAACCAGCGTACATACGCATGGTCCAGAAACGGCCACGATACATGGTCGGTTGAACACCACGGGTGTAAGGATATTCACCGGGGAAGCCCAGTTTAGTCATGTAGTCAAAGTTTTCACCAAGATCTACCGGGGTGTACAGTCTGTTAGGAACCAGGTTTGCGCGTTCAGGGTTTTTTACCAGTTTAGCTTCAACTTCAGCATGATATTTCTCTAAACCGGCTTTAATTTCTTCAAATGCCATTCTCAAATCCTCCTTAAAATATTTGTGTTTCATATTTCGGATTGGACGGTTCCGAAATGATGGTGAGAGTGTTCCGTCTATGACGGCTATATATGGCAAAGTCTAGGGTGAGACTTCGTCAACTGAATTTATTTGGCAAAGCCTTGGGTGAGGCTTTGTCTATGTATACCTGCCGGTGGGAATCTCACCCACCGGCAAGCACATTACATAGTTTAACCTATTTTGCAAAACTTAACAAGGGGTTTCGCAAAGTTTTTTTAAAATTATTTACCTTCAACCATGCCTTCCATGGAACCGGTTTCAGCAAACAGTTTGTAGCAATCGAATGCTTCTGCCAGGATGTGCGGGGTTTGGCTGTTGCCGCAAGCTTCGCAAGCGCGTTTGAAGTAATCATACAGCCAAGGTTGATATTTCGGGTTAGCAATCTGATCGATGATGATCGGAGCTTTTTCTTTCGGGCTCAGGCCACGCAGGTCAGCAACGCCACGTTCGGAAACGATAACGTCAACGTCCAGGGTAGCATGGTCGATATGGCTGCAGAACGGAACTACGGAAGAAATCTTGCCGCCTTTTGCCAGGGAGTTGGTGAAGAATACGGTCAGGTAGCCGTTACGAGCGAAGTCGCCGGAACCGCCAACGCCGTTCATCAGCTTGGTGCCGCAAACATGGGTGGAGTTTACGTTACCATAGATATCAACTTCAATAGCAGTGTTCATTGCGATTACGCCGATACGACGAGCAACTTCAGGGCTGTTGGAGATTTCTTGCGGACGGAGCAGCAAATATTTTTTGTAGAAGTCTACGTTCTCGTAGAATTTCTTTTGGCACTCAGGAGACGGAGTCAGAGCGGTACCGGAAGCAACGCGGAGTTTACCAGCGTCGATCAGGTCGAACATACCATCTTGAATAACCTCAGTGTAAACGGTCAGGTCTTCGAAATCGGAGTTAACCAGACCATTGATAACTGCGTTAGCAACGGAGCCTACGCCGGATTGCAGCGGCAGCAGGTTTTTCGGCAGACGGCCTTCTTTAACTTCGTTTTTCAGGAAGTTAACGAGGTTAGCGCCCATATGTTTAGCGTCGTCGTCGATTTCGCCCAGCGGACGAACGATGTCAGGACGGTCGCAAGGAACTACTGCAACGATTTTTTCTACTTCGCAAGGAATGTAGGTGGTACCGATGCGGTCTTCCGGAGCGGTGATAGGAATCGGTTGACGATTCGGGGGATCCAGAGGAATATAGGAGTCATGCATGCCTTCCAGGCCTACCGGTTGAGTGGTGTTAACTTCAACGATAACCTTTTTAGCGCCAGCTACATAAGAGGAGCTGTTGCCCATGGAAGTGGTCGGGATCAGGCCTACTTTGCCATCGCCGAGGTCATTGATTTTGCAAACTTCAACGATTGCAACATCCGGACCGGTCGGACGGCCAGCCATGAAGCCATAGCGAACCATTTGAGCCATGTGAGACAGATGAATATCAGCGTATTTTACTTTACCAGCGTTGATAGCTTTACGCATGGTGCCGTTGGTCTGGTAAGGCAGACGACGGTCAATAATGCCAGCTTCAACCATTGCCTGGTCGATTTCAGGACCAACAGATGCGCCAGTCCAAACGTTAACTTTGAAAGGAGTTTTTTTGCCCTTTTCAGCAAGAGCCAGAGGAACAGCTTTCGGATAGCCAGACGGGGTAAAACCGCTGACACCTAAATTGTCACCATCTTTTACGAATTCTGCAGCAGCTTCAGCGCTCATCACTTTGTCAGCTACTACGTCACAAATGCGATCTTTAATATCGATCATGTTTACCTTCCTCCTTTTAATTAGGACATTGAGTTTTTATAAGGGTGTTACCCCTTTGCATATAACTTATCAGCAATACCTTGCGGCATTACGAATAAGATATTACCGTATATCAAGCTCTTCACAAATATTTCATACTTGACTATTTAGTCATTTCGACATATAAGAGAAAACTCCTGCTTATACCATAAATATTTTTTCAAAGGCTTCTTTACTATCTGCTACAATTATAACACATTTTCAGAAAAACTTCACTTTTTTCTGTCAAATTTTTCCTGTGTTTTACATAGCGGACAAATTGCACTCAACGATATATATAATACCAATAAAATTGTAACACTGCAAGCTTTTTCTTTACAAATTTACAAAACGCCCCCTTCTTTTCAAGGAAAAAAAGGGGGATTTGTATTATCCAGATAGAACAATTAACGGTTTTGCGCGTGGTAGTGTGTGTGCAATAGACTATGCGCCTTCTCGGAAAGAGGTTTGCCTAACCAAGTATCATAAAGTGTTTTTATTTCCGGGTTTTCGTGCGATTTTCGTAATTCACTTGTACGGTCGCAATTAAAAATCGCTTCACGGCGTTTTTGCCTGATAGAAGCATCCACCGGAACCGGCTGACCGCCGCCGCCGATGCAGCCGCCCGGGCAGGCCATAACCTCAATAAACTGGTAATCCGCTGTACCTGCTTTAATGCGTTCCAGCATCATTTTAGCAGATTTAAGCGTATGTACTACGGCAACCTTCACAGATACGCCCGCTACATCAATAACAGCTTCACGTGTCTGCTCCATGCCGCGCACCTCATTATATTCAAGCTTTGGCAGCTCCTTGCCGGCAACAACCTCGGCAACGGTACGCAAAGCCGCTTCCATTACGCCGCCGGTTGTGCCGAAGATAACTGCGGCACCGGTGCCTGTTCCCAATGGAGAATCAAACTCAGCTTCCTCCAGTGCATTAAAATCAATACCTGCTTCACGAATCATGCGTCCCAGCTCGCGTGTGGTGATAACCACATCTACATCACGATAGCCGCTAGCGCACATTTCCTCGCGCGCAGCCTCAGCCTTTTTCGCAGTACATGGCATTACGGATACACTGACGATCTTCGCAGGATCAATGCCTGCACGTTCCGCAAAGTAGGTTTTGGCAACAGCACCGAACATCTGCTGCGGAGATTTGGCAGTGGACAGATGCGGCAGTAGTTCGGGATATTTCAGCTCAATCATATTTACCCAGCCGGGGCTGCAGGAGGTAATCATCGGCAGCACGCCGCCATTCTGCAGACGCTGCAGGAACTCATGGCCTTCCTCCATAATAGTCAGGTCGGCAGAGAAATTTGTATCAAAAACCTTATCAAAGCCTAAATGACGCAATGCCGCAACCATTTTGCCGGTAACAACCTGACCTGCCGGAATCCCAAGCTCCTCGCCCAAGGCTACGCGCACGGACGGAGCTGTCTGTACTACAACGATTTTTTCCGGATTGTTGATTGCATCCCAAACCTTGTCTGTATCATCCTTTTCCACGATAGCACCTGTCGGGCAAACATCGGCGCACTGGCCGCAGTAGGTGCAGGCACTGTTGAGCAAGTCATGCTCAAAGGCTGTGGAAACCATAGTGTTAAAGCCACGGCCGGCAAAGCTGTACACGCTCATACCCTGCACGTCACGGCAGACACGAATGCAGCGTCCGCAGAGAATGCATTTTTCCTGGTCGCGTACCAGTGACGGATTGCTGTTATCAATAGTACGCGCTCTTGTTTCGCCACCCTCGAAGCGCAGCTTACGCACCCCCAGATCAGCGGCAATTTTCTGCAGCTCGCAGTCACCGTTCTTCTGGCAGCACAGGCAGTCCTTCGGGTGATTGGTCAAAAGCAGCTCCAGCACTGTTTTGCGTGCTTCGCGTACCTTGGATGTATTAGTTTTTACTACCATACCCTCGCTTACGGGATATACGCAGGAAGCAACCAGAGTACGCGCACCGCTGGCCTCTACCATACACAGGCGGCAGGCACCCTCCGGACGCAGGTCCGGATGATAGCACAGCGTAGGAATATAAATACCCGCGCTGCGTGCAGCCTCCAGTACGCTGGAGCCTGCGGGGGCCTGAATCTGTTTTCCATCAATTGTCAAATTAACCATCTGCATCATCAGTCCCCTCCCTATGCCTTGCTGATAGCCTTAAACGGGCACGCTGTCATGCAGGCACCGCATTTAATGCATTTGTTCTGGTCAATAACATGTTTTGCTTTCGGTGAACCGCTGATAGCCTGTACCGGGCACTGACGTGCGCACAGACCGCAGCCGCGGCAGGCATCGCTGATTTCGTAATGCAGCATCTTTTCGCAGACGCCTGCAGGACAGCGCTTCTCTTTGATATGCGCTTCGTATTCATCTCTGAAATATTTCAGGGTGCTCAAAACAGGGTTGGGAGCAGTCTGTCCCAAACCGCAAAGAGCTGTTTCCTTGATATTCTTGGCAAGGCTTTCCAGCAGCTCGATATCGCCCTCGCGTCCTTGGCCTTCCGTAATACGGGTAAGGATTTCCAGCATACGCTTCGTACCTTCACGGCAGGGAGTGCATTTGCCGCAAGATTCCGACTGCGTAAAGTTCAGGAAGAACTTGGCAACGTCAACCATGCAGGTATCCTCATCCATAACAACCAGACCGCCGCTGCCCATCATAGCGCCGGCAGCAATCAGGGAATCGTAATCTACAGGCAAATCCAGCATACTTTCAGGCAAGCAGCCGCCGGACGGACCGCCGATCTGTACAGCCTTAAACTTTTTACCGTTAGTAATACCGCCGCCGATATCATAAATAATCTCGCGCATGGTAATGCCCATCGGCACCTCTGCCAGACCGGTATTATTGATTTTGCCGGTCAAAGCGAAAACCTTGGTGCCCTTGGATTTTTCGGTACCAAGCTGACAATACCAGTCTGCACCGTTAACGATAATCTGCGCAACATTGGCAAAGGTTTCTACGTTGTTGATGTTAGTCGGCTTGCCCCAGAGACCGCTGACCGCAGGGAAAGGCGGACGCGGACGCGGCATGCCGCGTTTGCCTTCGATAGAAGCCATTAGTGCGGTTTCTTCGCCGCAGACGAAGGCACCGGCGCCCTCTTTGATATGAATAGTAAAGCTGAAATCGCTTTCAAAAATATTCTCGCCTAACAGGCCCATTTCTTCAGCCTGAGCAATAGCGGTACGCAAGCGTTTGATAGCCAGCGGATATTCCGCACGTACATAGATATAGCCTTCATCAGCACCCATAGCATAGCCGCAGATAGCCATGCCTTCCAATACACGGTGCGGGTCGCCCTCCAATACGCTGCGGTCCATAAATGCGCCCGGGTCGCCCTCGTCCGCATTACAGATAACATACTTTTTATCGCTCTCGGAGTTTTTGGCAAACTGCCATTTCATACCGGTCGGGAAGCCGCCGCCGCCACGACCGCGCAGGCCGGATTTTTTAACCTCGTCCACAACCTCCTGCGGAGTCATCTGCGTAACAGCCTTAGCCAATGCCTCATAACCGCCTACAGCAATATATTCTTCAATAGCTTCCGGGTTAATTGCGCCGCAGTTAGCCAATACCAGGCGATGCTGCTTTTTGTAGAAGCCGATTTCCGAATAACGCGGAACCTGCTCCTGATTGATGGGTTCACGATAAAGCAGACGCTGTACGATGCGTCCTTTATATAAATGTTCTTCAACGATGGTTTTAACGTCCTCCGGCTTTACACCGCAATAGAAGGTGCCTTCCGGATAAACGATAACCAGCGGTCCGTGCTCGCAGAAGCCATGGCAGCCTGTTTCAACAACCATAACCTCGTCCTGCAGGCCGAACTTTTGCAGCTCTCTGGCAAAAGTCAGCTGGATTTCCTTCGAGCCGTTAGCCTTACAGCCCGTACCGCCACACACTAAAACGTGAGCTCTTATATGCTGCATAATATTTTTCCTCCACCTGTTTTGTTTAAAAGCTATGATACATCAGCTTCTCCAACTGCTGTGTACCCTGCCTGCGGCTTATTCCTGATCCAGCCTGCCTACGACAAGCTCTTCTACAATGTGACCGTTTACCACATGCTCTGCGATAATTTTGGGCACATCCTCCGGGGTTACCTTGCCATAGGTAATGCGTGCTTCACCCGGACGCACTACGTCCACGAGCACCTCTTTTTCGCACATACCGATGCAGCCTGTCTGCTGTACCTGTACATCAAATAAATGACGCTTGTTCAGCTCCTGCAGGATGGCACTCATAACCTCGCGCGCACCGGCAGCAATACCGCAGGTACCCATGCCGACAATAATTTTAGTACCCGAACTCTGACGCAGCTTGATATCTGCTTTCAGCTTATCTCTCAAAGCGTGTAAATCCGCTAAGCTTTTCATTCGTTTATACCTCCTCGCCTTGCACCTGTGCCAGCTGCTCCTTTAAATAAGCTCCCAGCCAGGCATATATTTCAGGATTGGCAAAGTCACACGCTTCGCCTAATATTTCTCTGACCTCCTGCGTTCTGAACACCAGCGAGCCTTTGGCGCCGTTATAGGCAAATTCCAGCTCCAGCTGCGGCGCCCCCGCCAACAGCACCTGCACGCTGCTCACAATATCTCCCAGCGGTGGCCGGTCAATATTATCTGCCGCAAAATATGCAGTCAGCACAGTTCCCTTTCCGGGCGCAGATTGCAGCTCCAAGTATCCGCCGCATTGCTGCGTAACCATATCTATAAAGGGAATCCCCATACCTACCTTTCTGGTGGTACGGCTGGTAACAAAGGGATCGCGCACCCGCTGCAGCATCTCGCTATCCATGCCCTTGCCGTCATCGCGGACGCTGAAAACAAAATACCCCTGTTCATTTTCGCTGACAGTCAGCCAGATATGACGGGCACCGGCAGCCACAGAATTTTGGGCTATATCCAAGATGTGTAATGCCAGCTCCCGCATTTTATTTATACCTTGCTAAGATGCCTGCCAGCTTATCGGTAGTCAGGCGTCCATGCGTATCGTCGTTAATCTGCATAACCGGCGCCAGACCGCAGGCACCGATGCAGGCTACGGTTTCCAGAGTAAAGCGCAGGTCGTCGGTCGTATGTCCGGCCTTAATGCCCAACTGCTTTTCCAAGGCCTGCAAAATTGTTTTGCCGCCACGAACATGGCAGGCAGTTCCCTGGCAGACACGGATAACGTTGCGTCCGCGCGGATTAAGATGGAACAATGAATAAAAGGTTACTACGCCGTAAATTTCGGAAATCGGCGTACCTGTTTTATCGGCAATATACTCCAGTACATCCTTAGGCAAATAGTTGTACAGGTTCTGCACTTCCTGCAGAATAGGAATCAACGGTCCCTTGACATCTGCGTATTTTTCCAGAATGGCATCTATACGTTGCTTTTCCGGATTATCGCCGCCGCAACAGCTGCATTTACGCTCAAGACGGTTTTCACTATTGTTCATATTACCCCTCCTCTAAAGGATTTTTGTAAACTTACTCACTCAGTATACCATTTTGCAGATAATTGCACAATACTATTTGTGTAATTTTTGTTATATAGTGTACTCTATTCTTATCATTCTTTACAAAAGTCTGACAATTGTCCCGCCAGGACATTGCGCATTCCTTTGCCTGCAAGAGCCAATTTCAGCTCTGCTATCGTTAATTCCTCTACCTGCAGCAAATTTTTCGGTCCCTGCACAAAATCATAAATATTATGTGCATCGGAATCCGTAACAAACGGCAGATAGCCTGTCAGACGCTGCAGCTTCGACTGCATCTTACGCTGCCAACCTGCGGTAGAAATTTCGGCCGCAGCAAAGCCGAAGTCCGGCTCAATAAAACCGAGCTGTCCCAAAATGCTGTAGGAAGGACGGTCGATGTGAGCGGCAATGGTAAGGCCGCCCAAAGCTGTAACCTGCTGCACAATCTGCGCCGCCGTCAACGACAGCGGTGCGTGCAGCAGACGCTGCTCCTCACGCACAAACTCGTCCTCGGCATCTACTACATACTGAGCGCCGAAACGTTCGACATCATTCAGCATACCGTTCATGTGCTCATCAACCAGCAGCTGCCAGCTCTGCAGCTGCTCCAGCGTGTCAAACAGCGCCACAATATGCGCCTCTTCACTGCTTTCCACTTCCATACTGGGGAATACCTTCACGCCGTAGCGCTGCGCTGCCTCCAGCGCAGCCGGCACATTGGCACTGGCATTATGGTCGGTAATAGCAACTGCGCCAATGCCATACTCGGCGGCACGCATCACAATATGATGCGGTGTCATTTCTACCTCGGCACAGGGCGAAAGCAGCGTATGTACATGTAAATCCGCCAGAACTTTCTGCATTGCTTAGTCCTTCTTGCCAACACCCAATTCATACAGCTTGCCGATAACCTCAAAGGCAGGCTCCTCGGTTGCCGCAACAACAACATCATTCAGATTTGCCTTATGCAGGGTATCCTCCGCAACCGGACCGTCGCCTGCTACAATAACTGCTGCAAAGCCAATCAGCGAAGCAACAGCAGCAACATTCTGATGTCCCTGCATCGTTACCCAAACCATACCGGGCTGACCTTGGCCCATTGCATTACTCAGTAAATCGGAAGCATAACCGCCTTCTACCTCTGCATATAAAGCGTCCTCGCTTACATCCTTAGTCAGAAGCTTCAAATTAAGCTTCTCAATCATCTCTTTAACCTTCATCGTTGTCTGCCTCCGTTTTATTTATTTCTGCCGGCTCATGATAAATAGGTATCTGCTTAGCCAGCTCCAGCATGCCCTGTGACAATTTATGTACGCTGGCACGCAATTTAAAAATACAATCTATCTCGTGCGCCTTGCCCTGCACGATATCCTCCGCCAAGCCCTGGCAGCTGGGTGCACCGCAGGCACCGCAGTCCAGACCGGGCAAGGAACAGAGCACTTCTTCCATGCGCTCAAATTTTTTCATCGCTTCCATGATATCATCATCAAGCTGCATCATCGGACGTGCCACCAGCTTCTTGCGGTAAGCCTCCGAATGCGGGAAATCCTCCAGCACCATCGTACGAGCCATCGCCTCACGCCTGTCCGCCGGCTCCTGCTTCCGCAGGCTTGCGATGCGCCTGCGCAGATTGCATTCAGCCACGAACTTGTTTTCTGCTGCCAAAAGGCCGCCAAGACAGCCACCTTTGCAGGCACTGCATTCCACATAATCAAGCTGCGGCATTTTATTCATAGAAACCTGCTCCAGCAGGTCATACACATTATCAATGCCGTGAATTGCCAGACCGTTGGTAATACCGGCGCTTTCAATTTCGCCGCCATAGGTTCCCCAGGCCATGCCGTAGGAGGAACCGGTGCGCACATTTAGCTCATGCGTGCCGCCAAGATTCTTCAGCAGCAGTCCGTAAATCTCCGACAGGCTGAAGCTGCCGGTAAGCTCTGTGTGATGCACATCTACCGACTGGCGGATATTCGTTTCCTTGGACGGACAGGGAGAGATAAACCATACGCCTATCAGTTCCTTCGGCAGCTGCTTGCGCGCCGCTGCTTCACGCTTCACGTAAATTGCGGCAGCCTCCACCGGCGGCAGCACAGGCACTACCTGCTTAATCAGCTCGGGAAACTTTACCTGAATCAGACGCATAACTGCGGGGCAGGTAGATGAAATCAACGGCTTGCGTCCGTTACTGTTCTTTTTTACATAATCTTCTATTTCCAGGGCGATATATTCCGAAGCCAATGAAACATCAAAAATTTCATCAAAGCCTATATTATGCAATCCCTGCCAGATGCTTTCCAACGGAATATTATCCGGGAACTGCGCATACAGCGAAGGTGCGGGCAGCACAATATTATAAGCATAATCGGCCAGGCCCTCCAGCGTGTCGGTTTTTACATTGAAGGCATGATAGGGACAGCCTGCAGCGCAGGCACCGCAGTCAATACAGCGGTCACCCAAAATTTCCGCCTTACCGTTGCGCACGCGAATGGCCTCTGTCGGACACAGCTTGACGCAGGATACGCAGCCCTGACATTTATTCCGCTGCAATTCCACCGAATGGAAATATGTTGTTGGTTGAGGAGCCATTGCGTATCACCTCGTTTCCTAAAATCTCTTACAAATCCTCGCTCTGGTGCTTGAACTGCATCGTGATGCAGGTTCCTTCACCCACCTTGGACTGAATATCAAACTTATCGGAGCACTTTACCATATTAGGCAGGCCCATGCCGGCGCCAAAGCCCATCTGACGCACATAATCAGGCGCAGTAGACCAGCCCTCCTGCAAGGCCTTGTTGATATCAGGGATGCCGGGGCCGTGGTCAGTTACCGTAATCACCGTAGCATCCGGGAAAACCTCGGCCGCTACATTACCGCCGCCGGCGTGAATAATAACATTCATTTCCGCTTCATAGGTGCCGATAGCAATACGGCGAACAATATCTGCCGGAATGCCCAAGCGCTGCAGCATCTTTTTTATTTTAGAAGAAGCTTCGCCTGCGCGTTCAAAATCTCCGCCAACGCAGTCAAAGGCTAATTTTACTGATTTACTGTCTGTCATTTTGCTTTACTCCTTTTTGCTGCAGCCACGGATACCTGCTCCGTAAAGAATGCCGCAGGCTTCAAATAAAGTATAATCGGTAGCCAGAACCGGCAGATTATTTTCCGCCGCCGCTGCCACAATATCAGCATCAGGCACCTTTCCACGCACAAATACCAGCGCACTCAGCTCCGTCATATCGGCGGTGCGCACTACCTGCATATTTGTCAGTCCCGTGCACAGCAAGGTGTTGCGTTTGGTAAAGGCCAGAACATCGCTCATCATGTCACTGCCGCAGCAGGACTCAATTTGGCGGTGCATCAGCTCACTGCCGGTCAGAACCTTGGCCTGCAGCAGCTTTTGTACATTATACAAATCCATACACATAGCCCCTTCCTCCATTTATTACAGCTTTTATCTAAGTAAAATATCTGTTTTTTGCCAGACTTGATTACATTTATTGTACACTTTAATAAGCAAGATGTAAATAAATAGTATAGCATAACTATGTAAAAAAGAAGACCGGCCCACAGGACCGGCCTTCAAACTTTATTTAGTGCTAACACGCTTTACTCTGTAATACCTGCCAAAGCCTGCTGCAAATCTGCCAGCAAATCTTCCTTATCCTCCAGACCACAGGACAGACGCACCAGGCCTGCAGGAATACCGGCCACCGCCAGCTGCTCATCCGTCATCTGACGATGCGTCGTAGTTGCCGGGTTCAGGCAGCAGGTACGTGCGTCGGCAACATGCGTTTCGATTGCCGCAAGCTGCAAGCGCTTCATGAATTCTTCCGCCGCCTTGCGTCCTCCCTTCAGGTTGAAGGAAACTACGCCGCAGCCGCCGTTGCCAAGATATTTTTGCGCCAAAGCATAGTATTTATTGGACTTAAGTCCGGGATAGTTAACATATTCCACCTGCGGCTGCTGCTCCAAAAATTCCGCTATAGCCTGCGCGTTTTCTACATGGCGCGGCATACGCACATGCAGGGATTCCAAGCCAAGATTAAGGATGAACGCACTTTGCGGTGATTGCATTGCGCCGAAATCACGCATCAGCTGTGCCGTTGCCTTCGTAATAAACGCGCCCTCCTTGCCAAACTTTTCGGCGTAGGTAATTCCATGATAGGATTCATCCGGTGCGCACAAACCGGGGAACTGATCGGCATGCGCCAACCAGTCGAACTTCCCACCGTCGATAATCGCACCGCCAAGGCAGGCTGCATGGCCATCCATATACTTCGTTGTAGAATGCGTTACGATATCAGCGCCCCATTCCAACGGACGGCAGTTAATCGGTGTCGGGAAGGTGTTGTCCACGATCAAGGGCACACCATGACGATGTGCTGCGTTGGCAAATTTTTCAATATCCAGCACCGTCAGTGCTGGATTAGCAATAATTTCGCCAAACACTGCCTTAGTGTTGTCCTGAAAAGCAGCGTCCAGCTCCTCGTCCGTAGCATCGGGAGAAACAAAGGTCGCTGTTACACCCATCTTTGCCAGCGTTACGTCAATCAGATTATAGCTGCCGCCGTAAATAGAAGAAGAAGCAACGATGTGGCTGCCTGCCTCGCAGATGTTGAACAGGGCAAAGAAGTTCGCTGCCTGTCCGGAGGAAGTGAGCATTGCTGCAGCGCCACCCTCCAGCTCCGCAATTTTTGCCGCTACGTAGTCGCAGGTCGGGTTTTGCAGGCGGGAGTAAAAATAGCCTGTAGCCTCCAGGTCGAAGAGCTTGCCCATCGCCTCGCTCGTGTCGTACTTAAAGGTTGTGGATTGGATAATAGGAATCTGGCGCGGTTCACCATTGCCCGGTTTGTAACCGCCTACTAAGCATTTTGTATTGATCTTGAAATCACTCATTTTCTATCGCTCCTTTAACAATTTATCATCAAATTATTGGTTAGCAGGAATTGCGGCACCCATGCGCTGCAGCTGCAAAAGAATTTTATTATAGTCGCCCAAAGCCTTGTCCAGCTTATTGCCACTTGCCGGTGCCAGCTCGTGCAAATCATAGGGCGTATCCTGGTAAACAATGTTCAGCCAGTTCATATAGAACAGATGCGCGTAACTGCGCCATTTAAATACAGGCTCCTGCGTTGTATCGCCATCGGGGAAGTAGAACTCCGGCAAATCAATCGGCAAATTCTTTTTCTTATCGCGGAAATATTCATTAGCCAACGTATAGCGGTCATATTCAAAATGGCCTAAGACGAAGATGCGGCGCAAATCCTTGGTCGCACAGATGTTGATACCGTGTTCTACCGAACGCGACAGCACCTGCAACGCCTTGCAGGCATCAATCGCATCATCATCTACAGCAGTATGACGAGACTGAGGAATAAAATATCTGTCGTCAAAGCCACGCAGCAGCGGATGATTCTTCACTGTCAGGCCGTAGGGGAAAATGCCAAACATTTTCGCCGGCAAAACAGTTTTGTTTACACCGTAATAATGGTACAAGGCAGCCTGCGCGCCCCAACACAGCGTCATCGTGGAATAACAGTGATATTCCGCCCAGTCCAGATAAGCTTCAATTTCCTTCCAGTAATCGACAGCCTCAAAGGGAATAGTTTCTACCGGTGCGCCCGTCATTAAGAACGCATCGTAATAGCGGTCCTTGATATCATCAAACTCCAGATAAGCACGGTCAAGATACGAATTATCGGTGTGCGTAGTTTCACGGCTCACAGTACGGCAGAAATCAACCTCTATCTGCAGCGGAGAATTGCCTAAAAGGCGCAGCAGCTGTATTTCCGTCGGCTTCTTCAGCGGCATCAGGTTCAGCACGCACACCTTCAGCGGACGAATACGTTGCGTTGTCGCGCGCTGCTCAGTCATGGTAAAAATTCCTTCCTCCTGCAGCTGGCAGATAGCGGATAAATGGTCATTGATTTTAATCGGCATTGTTTGTTCCTCCTACATTTCCTAACTTAGATTTTCGACTTGCTACAGGAGGATGAGCAATAAAAAAGCTTCCGTTCCTGTAAAACTACAGGGACGAAAGCGTTGCTTCGTGATACCACCCTAATTCATCCATATGTCACCACATGAACCTCATCAAGTACGCAGGGATTGTTTACCCTTTAATACTCCAGCACTGTAACGGGTGCACCCGGACGGCCTAAACGCATGCATCTCAGCCCATCGGCTCCAAGACCATCTTCAATGTCACCACCTGCTCCCTCTTGCACCATCACGAAGGCTCTCTTTGCCAGGCTCGTACATTTACTCTTCTCTTCATCGCCCATTATTAAGTTATGTGCATGATAATACAGTAATTCTTTGTAACTGTCAATAAAAAATTGCACTTTTCTCGTAGAAAAAGTATATAGCGCATATTTTGTAAAGTAGGTTACAGAAATTTGCACAAAATGTTGATAGTACCTACGCTATCCGGATTTTCCGGATGCTATGTGTACTGCTTTTTTGTTCAGTACCTTATGTTGTATTTTACTGGAGCAAATATTATAATTAAAGGAGAGAAAACAGTATGCCGTTAATATCCAGTTTCTACGGTATGTACATCAATTCGCAAGATTTTAGTTGTCTTTTGGAAAATCGGCCTTTTTTACCAAAGACGTTAGTTGTCTTTTGGAAAATCGGCCTTTTTTACCAAAGACGTTTGCTGTCTTTTGGAAA
>CAVKUS010000042.1:0-19838 GCA_963659725.1 Bacteroides sp. CAG:545
TGAAGGATGACGATATTTTAGATATGGATTATTTTTTGAACGAATAAAAATCTCACATTCCCTTTAGGGGATAAGTACGCCTCAATTCAGATTGTACATTCTGAATTGAGGCTTTTCTTTTTCCAAGAGACTTGTTGAATTGATTTTAAATCGATATTTCTTATATAATCAAAAAGCTCCGCTTTAATGTAACCTATGAAAATAACATCTCTCATACATAGGTCAACATCCTTAAAGCGGAGTTTTGCTTCTTTTTAATGTAAAACATTTCATTTTATTAAAAAGATCATCCTATCAGCACAACGTTAGTTAGCTGAATAGATTAATCATTATCATCATGAAACATCTTACCCATATTTAATTTTCTTATAAAATCTTGGAAAGGAAGTTTTTGGTGCGCTCCTCTTTCGGATTGCCAAAAATCTCCTCAGGAGTACCCTCTTCCAAAATTTTGCCGCCGTCTACGAAGCATACACGGTCGCCAACCTCACGGGCAAAACCCATTTCGTGAGTAACAACAGCCATAGTCATGCCTTCGTTAGCCAGCTGCTTCATAACATCCAGAACCTCGTTAACCATTTCCGGGTCAAGAGCACTGGTAGGCTCGTCAAACAGCAAAGCCTTCGGCTTCATGCACAGCGCACGCGCAATAGCAACACGCTGTTGCTGACCACCGCTGAGCTGGTCGGGATAATTGTTAGCTTTGTCTTCCATGCCAACCTTTTTCAGGTACATATGCGCAGTCTTTTCTGCTTCATCCTTAGAAACGCCGCGCACCTTCATCGGTGCCAGCATCAGATTCTGCATAACAGTCATATGCGGGAACAGATTAAAGCGCTGGAATACCATGCCTACTTCCTTGCGGATTTCGTTGATATTAGCCTCACCGTTCAGAGGAATACCGTCGATAACAATGCTGCCGCCGGTAGGCTCCTCCAAAAAGTTGATGCAGCGCAGCAAAGTGCTCTTACCGCTGCCGCTGGGGCCGATGATAACAACAACCTCTTTTTCCGCAATAGTCAGGTTAACGCCCTTGAGTACGTGCAAATCACCAAAGCTTTTTTCCAAATCTTTGATTACAATCATTTCCTTGCTCATTTCGTGTCAAACCTCCGCTCCAGATAACCGGTAAACCTTGCAACAGCAAAGGTCATAATCAGATAGATAATAGCTACAGCCATCCAGATTTCAAAGGAAGCGTAGGTACGGGCAATAATCAGCTGGCCGCGACGTGTCAGCTCTTCGAAGCCGATAACGGAAACCAGAGAAGAATCCTTCAGCATCGCAATAAACTCATTGCCCAGAGGCGGAATGATGCGTTTGAAGGCCTGCGGCATGATGATGTAGCGCATAGTCTGCGCCCAGGTCATGCCAAGGCTGCGGCCTGCTTCCATCTGGCCCTTGTCGATAGACTGGATGCCGGCACGGAAGATTTCGGCAACATACGCACCGCTGTTGATAGAGCAGGCGGAAATTGCTGCCACAAACGGATCAACACGGCTGCCGATAATGTTAGGCAATGCAAAATACACGAGGAAGATTTGTACTAGCAGCGGGGTGCCGCGAATAAAATCAACATACACATTGGCAAAATAACGCAACGGCTTAATGGTGCACAAACGTGCAATACCGATCATGCAGCCAATCAGCAGACCGAAGGTAACGCTCATCGCCGTAATCTCTACAGTAATAGCGGCACCGGCCAGCAAAAGCGGAAACGAATTTGCCATAAGCTCAAAATTCATATTCTCCCAATCCCTTCTAAATTCTTAGTTTCAGGCCGGAGATAACTACTGCTTATTTTTTCTCTCCAAACCACTTAGTATAAAGCTTATCATATTCGCCGCTCTTTTTCAATTCAGCTAAAGCTTTATTTAAATCGCCGGCCAGCTTGCTGCCTTTCTTAACAGCAATACCGTAAGGCTCAGCTTCCATTCTTTCACCAACAGTTTTAGCAAAGTCCTTGCCTGCTTTGGTCATATAGTATTCAATAACCGGAGCATCACCGATTACAGCATCAGCGCCGCCGTTTTTCAGCTCCAGAGAAGCCTCGTCCTGAGTATTGAATGCCTTTACTTTAGCACCTTCAACAGTTCTGGATTTATTTTCACCGGTAGTACCGATTTGGCAGGCAATAGTTTTGCCCTTCAAATCATCGATGGATTTTACATTGCTATCTTTACGTACCATGATCATCAGACCGGAGGTATAATAGGATTCAGTAAAATCAACAACCTTTTTACGCTCATCGGTAATGGTCATGCCGGCAATAGCAACATCAATATTGTTGGAATTCAGCGCCGGAATCAGAGCATCAAAGCCCATGCTTACCATTTCAACCTTGTAGCCCATTTGTTTGCCAAGAGCTTCAATCAGTTCAATATCAAAGCCGGTCAGATCCTTGCTGCCTTCCTTAGGAAATTCAAACGGTGCAAATACAGGCTCAGTGCCGACACGCAAAACCTTTGCGCTGTCAGCTGCCTTTTTTTCCTCACCGCCGCAGCCGGTCAGCAGCATGCTGCAGGCCATAATAGCCATCATTAAAAATACTAATACCTTTTTCATTTGTTGGTCCCCCTCATTGTTTCTTCTCTAATTTTTTAATATCAAACGGAGCACGTCCGGCAATTAAACCCTGTCGTGCTCCGTAGTGAACAAAATATTATTTCTTTACTTCACCAAACCAGGTTTTGTAAATCTTGTCATATTCACCATTTTTCTTCAACTCAGCCAAAGCCTTGTTGATTTCGCCCGCAAGCTTATCATTACCTTTTTTAACAGCCAGACCGTATTGCTCTGCTTCCATGATATCGCCAACAGTCTTCATGCTGGTGTTGCCGCCCTGTGCCAGGTAATAACCAACTACAGGACTATCATTGATAATAGCATCAACGCCTTTGTTTTTCAGTTCCATAACAGCTTCATCATTAGTGTTGAAAGCAGTTACTTTAGCGTTAGCAACGTTTCTGGCATTTTTTTCACCGGTAGTACCGATTTGGCAGGCAATACGTTTGCCTTCCAGATCTTTAACGCTCTTAACTTCGTTGTTGTCCTTATTTACCATAACGATCAGGCCGGAAGTATAATAAGGCTCAGAGAAGGTAACAGCCTTTTGACGTTCTTCATTAATGCTCATGCCTGCAGCAACAACATCAATGTTGCCGGAGTTCAGTGCCGGAATCAAAGCGTCAAAGCCCATGCTGACAATTTCAACCTTGTAGCCCATTTGCTTGCCGATAGCACGTGCCAGATCCATGTCAAAACCGTCATAGCTTTTGCTGCCCTCTTTTTGGAATTCAAAAGGAGCAAAGGTAGGCTCTGTACCTACACGCAGTACCTTTTCCGGTTCAGCAGCTTTTTTATCGCCACCGCCACAGCCGGCAATCATCATAGAAGCAGCAGCCAGAACCGCCATAACTAAAAACAAAATCTTCTTCATCATCATTTCCCCCTTCGATATTGTACGCCAATTTTGAGATAGGTACATTATATACCTAAATTCCCGCAAGGTAAAGTATTTTTATGAAAAAAATCGGTATAAAAATAAAAAATTACTGCATTTTTTTTCAAAATGCAGCAAACTGTAATTTAGGTAACAAAAAACAACTCAGCTGACCTGGTTTTCGCCCCCACACTCGCCTGCTGGAAGGTTCGCTCCTAAGCATTCCGCTCCCCACTACTACCTCTCTCGCCCATAATTTTTTTGCGGCAGGACTTACTTCTAAGCTGCACCGTGCTCACAGCAAAATTTTGCTGCTTACGTGGATCGTTTCGCCTGCAACTGGCATCGACTTGCAACCACAGACCTGAGTTGTCCTATCTATTATAATGGGAAAAAATTTTTTTTGCAAGTCAATAGCTCTGCATACTTTTATCTTTTGTCAAAAAGTGCTATACTATTGGTACTCAATATTGAACGGAAAAAAAGGAAATACGCTTTATGATTGCTATACCACAATGTCTGGACTTTGCGGATGCTCGCCTGACGAAGGATATCTGCGAGTTCTATTTAAGAATGCTGGAAATTAAAAACAGGGAAATTTATCTGCACAGTCAGCAGGTTGCCAATTATTCTGCCAGCACTGCCGCTAAGCTCGGTCTGCCTGCCAGCGAGGTTTCGCAGATAAAAACAGCAGCGCTGTTGCATGATATCGGTCAGCTTTCCGTACCCAATATTATTTTGGCTAAGCTGCCGTTTCTTTCTACGCGCGAACAGTCTATTTATAAACGTCACTGCATCGCAGGCGCCAGCATGCTGGAGAATATTCCCGGCTTTGACACCATCAGTGACATCATCCGCGCGCACCATGAAAAATGGGACGGCACCGGTTATCCCAAACGCCTGAAGGGACAGAACATCCCCATAGGCGCACGCATAGTTGCCGTAGCCAACTATTATGACCGCAACCTGAACCCCTGCACCCAGCATTGGCAAAAAACTCACGCCGACGCTATCATTGAGCTGCAGAACAAGGCCGGTCTTGATTTTGAACCGGCAATCGTCAAAGCCTTTATAGAATCTGTTATTCCACAATCTTTACGCACACAATTAAAATAGCATTGTCAGTCCTGCTAAGACCGACAATGCTATTTCTTTTTCCGGGCATCCCTGCTCCTGCGAGCCGGGATGCTTTATTTTTTTTAAATTTGTAAATGCACTGCTTATCAGATGCTTAAGCCCTCGCCGTCATCCCATTGTACAATGCCGTCTGCCTTCAGCGATTCCTGCACCAGGATAACGCGTTGGTTTTCGCTGCCGCGAAAACGCAGATTAGGATTTTTCAGCTCCAGCTTAAATTCTCCGTCCACCAGTACGTCAATGTAGGACAGCATTTCTTCGGTAATTTCCCAAGGACCGAGGTTACCTGTCAGCATATCCTTTTCGAAATTATAACCGCTGTAGCACCAGATATCCTTCTTGGGGAAGCGTGCTCTTACCTTGCGCAGGAACGGCAGCAGCGCCGCCTGATTGGCAGGCTCAAAAGGTTCACCGCCCAAAAGCGACAGGCCGCGGATATGTTCGTTCTCCAACAGCTCCAGCAAATGCTCTTGCGTTGCTTCCGTAAATGGCTGACCGTAATTAAAATTCCAGGACTCCGGGTTAAAGCAGCCCTTGCAATGATGCGTACAGCCGCTGACAAACAACGATACACGCAAGCCCGGTCCGTTAGCAATATCCAGATTTTTTATTTCTGCGTAATTCATACGCCCTCACCTCGCAAATTACAGATGCATTACTCTGGCTTTAATTTCTTTAGTCTTGCCTACATTCCAGAAGTTCTCTCCCAGATAACCGCAGGTACGGCGGATAACCGTCATCTTGGAATGATCCTTGTTGTGGCATGCGGGGCATTCCCACTCATTATCATCATTAATGGTAATTTCACCGTCAAAGCCGCAAACATGGCAGTAATCGGATTTAGTATTAAACTCCGCATACTGGATGTTATCATAAATGAATTTGACAACCTCTTCCAATGCTTCGGTATTATGACGCATATTAGGAATTTCTACATAAGAAATCGCACCGCCGGAGGAAATATTCTGGAACTGGCTTTCAAATTTAAATTTGCTGAAAGCATCAATCTTCTCGCGTACATCAACATGATAGGAGTTAGTGTAGTAACCCTTATCGGTAACATCCTCAATCGTGCCGAAACGCTCCTTGTCGATACGTGCGAAGCGGTAGCAAAGGCTTTCTGCCGGTGTACCGTACAGACCGAAGCCAAGGCCGGTCTGTGCCTTCCATTTATCGCAGGCACCGCGCAGACGGTTCATAACACGCAGGGCAAAATCCTCGCCTGCAGGATCGGTATGGCTTACACCCTTCATCAGCTTGGTCAGCTCATAGAGGCCGATATAACCAAGAGAGATAGTAGAGTAACCGTTTTCCAGATACTTGTCTATTGTTTCGCCCTTACCCAGACGGGCAATAGCACCGTACTGCCAATGTACAGGGCTGACATCGCTCTTAATGCCCTTCAGCGCATTGTGACGGCACATGAGAGCTTCAAAGCACAGCTCCAGACGCTCATCCAGCAGCTTCCAGAACTTCTGCTCATCGCCTTTGGCAACAATGCCAATCTGCGGCAGGTTCAGAGAAACTACGCCCTGATTGAAGCGGCCTTCAAATTTATAGTTACCGTTTTCATCCTTCCAGGGAGACAAGAAGCTGCGGCAGCCCATCGGGGAGAAAACATTGCCTTCGTAGTTTTCACGCATTTTCTTAGCGCTGATATAATCGGGATACATACGCTTTGCGCTGCATTTTACTGCCAGACGTGTAATATAATCGTACTTGCCGCCCTTCAGGCAGTTATGCTCATCCAGAACATAAACCAGCTTCGGGAAGGCCGGGGTTACGTAAACGCCCTTATCATTTTTGATGCCCTGCAGACGCTGGCGCAAAATTTCTTCCACAATCATAGCGTTTTCCTTCAGATACGGATCATCCTTCTGCAGGTTCAAAAACAGGGTAACAAACGGAGATTGACCATTGGTGGTCATCAAGGTATTAATCTGATACTGAATGGTCTGTACGCCGCCCTTCAGCTCGTAGCGCAGGCGCTCATTTGTCAGACGCTCCAGAGTTTCGTCATCAATGTTGCCTCCGGAGGTTTCCTTGATGCTCTTTTTAAACTTTTCATAGCTCTTACGCAGATATTTGCCCAGATGACGGATATCAACAGACTGACCGCCGTACTGGCTGGAAGCAACAGATGCAATAATCTGTGTCATAACGGTACAGGCAACCTGAAAGCTTTTAGGGCTTTCAATCATTTTGCCGTTCATAACCGTGCCGTTATCCAGCATATCGCCGATATTAATCAGGCAGCAGTTGAAAATAGGCTGAATAAAATAATCGGCATCATGGAAATGCAGCACGCCTTCTTCATGCGCCTTGGAAATCTTTGCCGGCAGCATAATACGCTTCGTCAGATCCTTGGAAACCTCACCGGCAATCAGGTCACGCTGAGTAGCAGCCATAGTTGCATTTTTATTACTGTTTTCTTCCATAACGTCCTTATTGCTGTTGCGGATTAAGGACAGAATAGAATCGTCGGTAGTGTTGGCCTTACGCACCAAAGCACGTTTATAACGGTAAATAATATACTGCTTTGCCAATTCAAACTTACCTGCATCCATCAGGCTATGCTCTACCATATCCTGAATGTCTTCTACAAGCAGGCGCATGCGGTTACGAGATTGTACGCTATCCGCAATTTCCTGGATTTTATCCTCCTCAATACGAAATTCCGGTTCTACGGCAGCATTGGCTTTTTGAATAGCAACGACAATCTTTGCGGCATCAAAATCTACAGTTGTGCCATCGCGCTTAATTACTTTCATAACCTTTCAGCATCCTTTCCTGTAAAATTAAAGTTATAAATCAATATCTTCGTATAAGAACTAAGAGCAAAATTCCATAAGTTATTCTTAAAATACACCTATACGTTATTCAAGGCTCTGACCGCAACGGTCAAAGCCTTGTCTTAATCATAAAAAACAGCTACGGTTCAGCGTAGCATTTTCGGTAGCTTTATTCTACCACAATATATCGTAGGTGTCAAAGATAAATTCATCAATATATTGATAAAATTCTTTGTAGACGATTTTTTCGCCAATTTAGCACTTAGCTTTATTTTTTACATTTTCAGCTAATCGCTTTACAAAAAAGTCCTGCGAGAGGAAATATTCCGCAGAAAAGCAACTCAAAATTATCCCTCTGACGGCGTTTTTTCAAGCTGTTACCTTTGTACACGCACTGCAAAATATGGTATAATTATTTTCATCTTATTGTTTTGTTATAGGGGTGTTGTTTATGAATAATTCATCAGCAAATAATCACAGTACACGCGGAGTTCTCATGCTCACGCTGTGTGCCTTCATCTGGGGTACTGCCTTTATTGCGCAAAGCGTCGGCGGCGATTACGCCGAACCGTTAACCTTCAACTGCGCGCGCAGCGTTTTGGCTACTATATTTTTGTTCGGCTGCTGCCTATTGTTCGACAAAACTGCAGGTAAGCGCTTTACTGTTTTAGGCAGTGATGATCCTGTTTATAAAGACCGTCTGCTTAAGGGCGGCATCACCTGTGGTCTTTTCCTCTCCCTCGCCTGCTTTTTCCAGCAGCTTGGCATAATGTACACCACCGTCGGCAAAAGCGGCTTTATCACAGCACTCTACATCATTCTGGTACCTGTTTTAAGCTATATCTTCTACCGTCGCTCCGTTTCCCTGCTGCAGGGCCTCAGCGTTGTCGTAGCAGCCGTAGGTATGTACTTCATCTGCATCAACGAAGGCTTCTCTATCAACAAAGGTGATTTATACACACTCATCTGTGCCTTCTGCTTCGCTGCACAGATTATCGCCATAGAAAATATCATTAAAAATCTTGACGGCGTGCGCCTGTCACTCATACAATTTATGACCTGCACCGTTGTCAACGGTGTGCTGATGTTTATTTTCGAAACACCATCCATGAGCAATATTATTGCAGGCTGGGCACCTATCGCCTACGCCGGTATCATGTCCAGCGGTGTAGCCTACACACTGCAGATTGTCGGTCAGAAGCATGTCAGCTCCCTGGTTGCCTGCATGCTTATGAGTCTGGAATCAGCCTTCGCATTGGTAAGCGGCTGGCTTATTTTGGGACAGGCTATGAGCAGCCGTGAAATCTTTGGCTGCGCTCTGGTTTTTGCAGCCATTACGCTGGCACAGCTGCCGGAGGAAATACTGGGATTAAAGAAGCGCTAAGCCTTACGTTTAAAATAAATTGACAAAGAAAAAATAATTTCCTATAATAAGCAAAGTAAGAGAGATTCCTGATAGCCGTATGTCAGTCCTCTCCGGAATTTGTTTTGCGAGAGACTGCCTGCGACCTCAGGCAGTCTTTTTGTTATTCTTTTATTAACTTTTATCCATTGAGAAATTATTACTGGCAAGGAGCTGATATTATGGATCATTTTCAGATTCACGCACCTACACAAATAATCTTCGGTAAAAATACCGAAAATGAAGCAGGAAAATGGTGTAAATATTACGGTGCCCACAAGGTACTTGTACACTTCGGCGGCCACAGCGCCAAGAAAAGCGGTCTGCTGGACCGCGTCTGCGCCAGCCTGAAGGACGCAGGCCTGGAATACGTACTGCTTGGAGGCGTTGTGCCTAATCCGCAGCTTTCCATGGTTAAGAAGGGCATAGAACTGTGCCGTGAGGAGAACGTTGATTTTATTCTCGCAGTTGGCGGCGGCAGTGTTATCGACAGCGCCAAGGGCATTGGCTACGGCCTTGCCAACCCCGGAGATGTTTGGGATTATTATGCTAAGAAAAAAGAAATTACCGCCTGCGCTCCGCTCGGCGCCGTGCTGACTATTGCGGCAGCAGGCAGTGAAATGAGCAACTGCAGCGTTATCACCAACGAGGATGGCATGCTTAAGCGCGGCCTTTCTACCGATTACGGCTACTGCAAATTCGCTATTATGAACCCTGAGCTTACCTATACGCTGCCTGCCTACCAGACGGCCAGCGGCTGCACCGACATCATAGTACATACTTTGGAGCGTTACTTTACCGCTCCTGCCACACATCAGCTGGCACTAATCGACGGTATTGCCGAAACCTTGCTGCGCAATGTTATGCGTTATGCGAAAATTGCGCTCAAAGAACCGGATAATTACGATGCTCGCGCTGAAATCATGTGGAGCGGTACTCTGTCCCACAACGAAACCACCGGCGACCGCACCTTCGGTGACTGGTCCTGCCACCAGCTGGAGCACGAGCTGAGCAGCATGTTCGGCGTTGCTCACGGTGCAGGTCTGGCAGCAGTCTGGGGCAGCTGGGCACGCTATGTCTATAAAGAGAATATCGGCCGCTTTGCACAGCTGGCAGCTAATGTTTTCCATATTCCCTATAACTTCCGTAATCCCGAAGCCACGGCTTTGGAAGGCATTGCAGCAATGGAAAGCTTCTTCCATCATATCGGTATGCCTACCAACATTCACGAACTGATAGGCAAGGACCTCACAGAAGAAGAAATCAAAGAGCTGGCATATAAATGCAGCTTTATGAATACGCGCACAATCGGCCAATTTAAAGTTCTGACTATCGAAGATATGGAAAATATCTATCGTGCGGCAAAATAACCTGCGGTTAACGCAAAAAAGCTTCCCCTTGCGGGAAGCTTTTTATACTTTAAGCGCCGGAAATACAAAAAACTCCGTAACCCGAAAGTTACGGAGTAATTTTTATGAAGATTACATTGCTGCTTCTTCAACAGGATATACACTGATTTGGCGTTTGTCGCGGCCTTTGCGTTCAAATTTAACGCGACCTTCAACCTTAGCATAAATAGTGTAGTCCTTGCCCATGCCAACATTGTTGCCCGGATGGAATTTAGTACCACGTTGACGAACGATGATGCTGCCAGCGGTTACCAGCTGGGTGTCATGAGCTTTGGTACCCAGACGTTGTGCGTTAGAGTCACGACCGTTGTGGGAGCTACCAGTACCTTTTTTATGTGCATGTAATTGCAGAATAATTTCAAACATTACTTTCACCTCCTATGTTCTTGAATGCGAACATATTGCGGACACTGACGCGCTATTGATTCCACTCCATAAATCATGGTTTGCAATATAGCCTCTGTCAGGTCGGTAGGAGCACTGTTCAATGCTACCTCGAAGATTCCGTCCTCCTGATTAACGACATAGGACGGATTGAGTTTCAAATGTTTTTCCAAGCCAAGCAAGGGAGCCTGTGTCAGAGCGGAAACCGCGCTGCAGACAATGTCTGAGCCTTCTTCGCTGTAACCTGCATGACCACTGACCTTATAGCCGGTAATCATACCCTGCCTGTTCCTGAATAAATCAACACTTACCATAAAAATTATGCGTTAATAGCGGTGATTTCAACAGTAGTGAACGGTTGACGATGACCTTGACGTTTACGGTAGTTGGATTTAGCTTTGTATTTGAAAACGAAAATTTTGTCTGCTTTGCCGTGTTCAACAACTTTAGCAACAACTTTTGCACCTTCAACTACGGGCTTGCCAATCTTAACATCAGCATCATTTACAACGGTCAGAACTTCTTCAAAAACTACTTCAGCGCCAACTTCTGCGTTCAGTTTTTCAACTTGCAGAGTTTCGCCTTCGCTTACGCGGTATTGTTTGCCACCGGTTTTGATAATTGCGTACATCTATTGCACCTCCCTTAATGATAGACTCGCCAAATACGGTACCCTGACGCCAGGGATTTTCAGAACCTCTCTGCGCGGTTGGGGACGGACCAAATCAGTCCATACTAGAATATTTTACCTTAATGTCTGCTATTTGTCAACACCACTGTTATCTAAAATCATAAAACTTTCTACATGCAGGGAAGCATCTGCCTCAACCTTCAGGGTGCAGGCCAATTCTCTTTCCCAGGCACGCAAATCCTTGCTCACCAGCCACTCTGCCAGCCAGGGATTAGCGGTAATCAAAAGATTCTTTGAGCTGCTGCGACGCTTCAGCAAGGTACGCAGACGACGCTTAATTTCCAAGGACAGATTTTCTCTGCTCTGCACACGTCCGCTGCCGTTGCATACTGGGCAGGGAGTATATAAAACGCTTGATAAATTCTGACGCGATTTTTTTCTGGTAATCTCCACCAGATTAAGCACCGTGATATCCTGCACCTTGGGATGCATTTTATCACCTTTCAGCGCCTGCTGCAGAGAGTTCATAATCTCTCTTTTGTGATTGTCAGTATGCATGTCAATAAAATCTACTACGATAATGCCGCCAATATCACGCAAACGCAGCTGACGCGCAATCTCCAGCGCCGCCTCGCGGTTAATCTGCATAATCGTTTCTTCCAGATTTTCGCGTCCGCTGAACTTGCCACTGTTAACGTCAATAACTGTCATCGCCTCTGTGTGGTCGATAACAAGGTAACCGCCGCTCGGCAGTGTCACCTGTCTGTCGCTGATGCCGGCTACTGCTTCTCCCTGCTTGTGATATTCAAAGATATCCTCCAAGCCCTGATACAGCGTTACCCTGATATCCTGTGCCTGCGGCATCTCGGCCAACAGCTCTTCCACTCGCTTATAAATCGGCAGATTATCAATCACGATTTCCGTCAGCTCCGGGCGCAGATAGTCGCGCACAATACGGATAGGCAAATCAAGCTCACGTCTCAGCAGGCAGGGAGCCTTCGCTACACGCTCACGCGCCGCCAGCACCTTCCAGTCAGCCGCCAGCTCCTGCACATCGCGCTCCAACAGCTCACGCGCAACACCTGTCGCTGCCGTGCGCACCACAATTCCCATACCTGCAGGACGCACACCCTCGCAAATCGTATTCAGGCGCTCGCGCTCCTCCTTATCGGTAATCTTACGCGAAATGCCCACATAATCCGCCTGCGGCAGCAGTACAACATAGCGTCCCGGCAAGGTAATTTCGCGGGTAGCAGTAGGACCTTTGGTACCGCGTGCATCCTTGGATATCTGCACTATCAGTCTTTGGCCTTCGGTAACGTCCTTTTTATTACCCAGATACAGAAAAGCGTTTTGCTCCAGGCCGATATCAACAAAGGCGGCCTGAATGCCACGTACTACATTGCATACTTTTCCCTTAAATACACTGCCTACAAGATGCTGCTCTTCCTTGCGCTCTACCAGATATTCCATCAATATTCCGTTTTCCAGCAACCCCATACGGGTTTCGTCTTCGTTGGCGCTTATAATTATTTTAGCTATCATCGCTACTCTCCGCTCTTAAATAATCATGATATTATATTGTAGCATAAATTGCGCCTGCTGGCAAAAGCAACGGCATTTCTGTATGTTAAAAATAAATTAAAGCGCATATAAGCCAAAGCTCTTAGAAAAACACTTCATTCTTATTTCTGACAGCCTTGAATGCAGCAAGCATGTTATCTGTTTTCTCCTGCACAGGAGGCGGAAGAATTCTTGCCTGCTTAGGACACGCATGGATGCAGGCCATGCAAAGAATACATTTTGCTGCATCCGTAGCCATCTTGCCGTCCACATTCGATATAGCATCTGTCGGGCAGATTTTTGCGCATGCTCCGCACGCTGTGCACGTTGGCAACGAAAGCGGCGCTGCCGGCACATTCATCTCCGGCTTATAGGGGCGGTTGCCGGGAACATGAACATTTTCTGCGGAAGTACTGCTTTTTACAGTTTCGGCAAATGTACGGATTTCTTTTATATCCTCCGCATCAGGTCTGCCGGCGCCAACCTCCGGCACAATAGAATGCTGCGCCACAAAGGCAGCTGATGCTATTACCGTAAAGCCGCCTTGAATCAGAATGTCATTCATCTCCAGCAATGCATCCTCATAAGCTCTGTTACCATAAACAGCGATAGTTACGGCCTTCTTCCCCTCACCGGCAAGCGTTTTTATTTTTTCACGCACGACAGAAGGAATTCGTCCGGCAAATACAGGCGCTGCAACAACAATCAGCTCACCCTGCGGCTGCTTCGCCAGCGTTTGCTTATCTCCCAAATCATGCCATATTACTTCTTTGCCTATGGCAGCGGCAAAAATATCGCTTACCTTTTTCGTTCCTCCCGTGGGACTGAAATAATAAACCTCCATTGTATCTGACATTTTTCGTCCTCCCTTGCTTTGCACATACTTATAATAATTTTAGCTGCAGCTTTTATTGCATTAGGTATCTTTCGATTACCCCTCAACAAAGTCCTGCTTTTTATCCGAAAGCACAAGCATAGCAAGTGCTGCTAATACGATTATAAGACCTGTGACAGAAAGCACTGTCGGTATTTCCCCAAAAAAGAAAATTCCGAATAACATCGCAGCAACCGGTTCACAGGAACAAAGAATTGATGCCTTGCCTGCTTCCATATGATCCAGTGCTACAGTATAAAAAGCATATGGACACACTGCTGTACATAAAGAATGCAGCACCATAAACAAGGTATTTCTTATCGGATTCACTGTAATATAATGTGTAATATTTCCCCACTGAGTAAACGGCAACAGGACAACAGCAATTGCCAGCATACTGTAAAAGGTAATTGTAAGTGCCGGATAGCTTTTCTTCATTCCTGCTTTGGAAAAAATACTATATAATGCGTAAAAACCGGCGCTTGCACTTCCTACCAAAACACCAATCCAAGACCAATGCATACTTGTATTATTTTCAAAAATTCCGCTGGTCAGAACACAGCCAATCAATGCAAGAATAATGCTGCTAATCTTTTGTTTAGTAATTAATTCGTGAAAAAAGAAAAAGGCAAAAACAATCACAAAAACAGGAGCTAAAGCAATTAATACAGCCGACAGAGAAAGGGATAGTTCATTAATCGAAAAATTATAACATATATTTAATCCCAATGTCCCAAGAACGCCTGCTCCAGCAAAAATCCAGCTATCTTTCAGTTTTATTCTGAAATCCATCGGATGACAGGCAGCAATCCATAATCCCAGAAGCAAAAGAGCTATAAATATTCGTGAGGAAATAATGGATGTGCTATTCATGTTTTCACTTAATTCCCGTACAAAAATTCCGGCAGAGCCAAAACAAATTCCGGAAAAAATCGGCATAATATTGTATATTCGTTTCATAATTTTACTTATTCTCCCTATGAACATCTTGAAAATTTCCATTGTATATTTTAGCAAATGCTTTTGAAGATGTCTATTGCCTAAATAGGTATATATTATATATGTCAAAAATCCCTTAGCTATGAGTTTTCTACCCACAGCTAAGGGATTGGTTTTTGCTATTATAGTGTATCAGAAATTATTCGAACTCAATAGTAGCAGGCGGTTTAGTGGTATAGTCAAAGAGCACGCGGTTGATGTGCTTAACCTCATTGACGATACGGTTAGCAGCAGTAGTAATAGTTGCCGGCGGCAGCATGGTTACTTCTGCAGTCATGAAGTCGGTGGTAGTTACCGCACGCAGAGCGATAGCATAATCATAGGTACGCTCGTCGCCCATAACGCCAACACTGCGCATATTGGTCAGAGCTGCAAAGTACTGGCTCGGACGCTCGCTCATCGGCAGCTTGTCTACCTCTTCACGATAAATTGCATCTGCATCTTGTACGATAGCAACCTTTTCCGGAGTTACATCGCCAATGATGCGGATTGCCAGACCGGGACCGGGGAACGGCTGACGTGCTACCAGGTTTTCAGGCAGGCCCAGCTCACGGCCGGATTGACGAACCTCGTCCTTGAACAGGTCACGCAGAGGCTCAACGATTTCCTTGAAATCAACAAAGTCAGGCAGACCGCCGACATTATGATGGCTCTTAATAGTTGCAGATTCGCCGCCGAGGCCGCTTTCTACAACATCAGGATAAATGGTGCCCTGTGCCAGATAGTCAACAGCACCGATTTTCTTAGCTTCTTCTTCAAATACGCGAATGAATTCTTCGCCGATAATTTTACGTTTGCCTTCCGGAGCAGTTACGCCTGCCAGCTTGCTGTAGAAGCGCTCGCGTGCATCAACACAGATGAAGTTGATATCGAACTGACCGCCTTCACCGAAAACAGCGCAAACCTCTTCACGCTCGTTTTTGCGCAGCAGACCATGGTCTACAAATACGCAGGTCAGCTGCTTGCCGATAGCCTTAGCCAGCATAGCGGCACAAACGCTGGAGTCAACGCCGCCGGAGAGTGCGCACAGCACCTTGCCGTCACCAATTCTTTCTTTCAGTTCGGCAACAGTCTGCTCTACGAAAGAATCCATTTTCCAGGTGCCTGCACAGCCGCAAACATTGTATACAAAGTTGCTCAGCATCTTGGTGCCGTTTTCGGTATGCAGAACCTCGGGATGGAATTGTACGCAATACAATTTACGTGCTTCATCCTCAGCAGCAGCAACCGGGCAGTTTGGGGTGCTGGCAACAATTTTGAAGCCAGGAGCTGCAGTTTCGATATAATCGTTATGGCTCATCCAGCATACGTTTTTCTCAGACAGGCCGGCGAACATCGGGCTGGTGGTGTCAAGATCAACAACGGTTTTGCCGTATTCGCGCTCAGGAGCTACACATACATGACCGCCGAGCATATGCATCATCAGCTGGCTGCCGTAGCAAATGCCCAGAACAGGAACGCCCCAAGTATAGATTTCCGGATCAATAGTAGGAGAATCCTCCAGATAAGCACTGTTAGGACCACCGGTAAAAATAATTCCTTTAGGATTTTTAGCCTTAATTGCTTCCAGGCTATGCTTATAGGATACGATTTCGCAGTACACACCGCTTTCACGTACGCGTCTTGCGATTAACTGGTTATACTGCCCGCCGAAGTCAATTACGAGCACCATTTCTTGTGCATTGTTTTGCATCAATCCTTCACTCTCCTTCAAAAATAAACATGCTGCTTATATAGCAGTTATGTAAAAAATTATACGTTTTTAATATATTATAGATTACCATAAACAGCATGAAAATGCAATGAAAATGCTATTTCAGCGTCATAACGTCTTGTTATGGCCGAAGTATACATCCTACTGCTCTTAAAATGTACTTTGCTGCAATAAATAACGGCAAGTCTGAACGCAAACAGCCCATATTCCAATATCATTAATGACTGCCAAATTGAAATTTACAAATCTTTCAGAAAATGCTATAATATTTTTTAGGTATGTCGCAAGGCTACCTAGGGAGTATTGGCTGACAGAAATTCTAAAAAATCTGACAGCACCTATTTTAGGAGGGATATAATGCAGCAAAATGCAGATGTGAAGGATTTAGCACAAAAAGTGATAAATCAAAACAAATCACAAAACAACAAAAGTCAATTTATTCTATGGATGGGCGCATTGGTAGTCGGTGCCATTCTCGGTTACATGGGAATTAAACCCCTGAATGAATTATTCAATTTCATTGCTACCGTTTATACACGCCTCTTCCAATTTATCGCCGTACCGACCATTGCTTTAGCCGTAATTACTACATTGGCTGCTTTGGGAAGCAAAAAAGAAACCGGCCAAATTTTTGCTCACGCCGTAGTTTACACCTTTTTGACTACAGTTTGTGCAGCAGGCATCGGTCTTGCTATTTACCTTTGGGTAGCTCCCGGCAACCTGCCGGCAGAAATTGTTGGCAGCGGCATGTCCAACGTACCGCAAAATCTTGGCAAGTTAAGCTACTATGACCATATTTTAAATGTTATTCCTAACAACCTGCTGCAGCCGTTCCTCGCAGGCAACGTACTTTCCGTAATGCTGATTGCTGCTGCTATGGGCTTAGGTCTGGCATTTATGCCTAAAACCGAAAACAGAGAAGCTCTGCTGAAAGCAGTATTAGGCTTCCAGGAGCTGCTGTTCACCCTTATCAAAGCACTGCTGTTCGTACTGCCTCTCGGTATTCTGGCATTCGCAGGCCAGCTTTCCGCACAGATTGAAGCCGGCGTAATCGTTGGCGCTCTGGGCAAATACACTCTGGTTATCATGGCCAGCAACTGTGTTCAGTTCTTCATCGTTCTGCCTATCTTCCTGCTGGCAAGAGGCCTGAACCCGATTGATGTATTCAAAAAGATGTCTCCGGCAGTCGCTGTTGCTCTGTTCACCAAGAGCTCCGCAGGTACCCTGCCTGTAACCATGGCTTCCGCTGAACAAAACCTGAAGGTTAACAAAGCTGTTTCCCGCTTTGTACTGCCTATCTGCACCACCATTAACATGAACGGCTGTGCTGCCTTCATCTTGATTACTTCCATTTTCGTAATGCAGAATGCAGGCTTCGAGCTGTCCATGTCCACCATGCTGACCTGGTTACTGGTATCCGTACTGGCTGCTGTTGGTAACGCAGGCGTACCGATGGGCTGCTACTTCCTCACCCTGTCTCTGATGAGCGGCATTGGCGCTCCTATCGGTATCATGGGTATCATCCTGCCGATTTACACCATCATCGATATGGTTGAAACCGCTGAAAACGTTTGGTCCGACTCCTGCGTTTGCGCAATGACCGACCATGATCTCAAAGGCAAAATTGCCGAAGAAGAATAAGCTGTAAAGCAAATAACTGCTAATTCGCTGTGAATTAGCAGTTATTTTTTTGCAGGAAAAACAAAAACGCCGTCAGATAAATATCTAACGGCAAAAAATTTATATTACCTAACTTAGCAATAAAACTTAATCTGTTCAACTTTAAAATGCCTTTTCCATGCTGCACAAATCATAAAAAATTGTGCCTGAACTATTTCTATAAGCTCTGACAAATCTTTCCTTGGAATACGCTCAGGATTACTCTCTAAAATACAGCCTCCATTTCTTGTTAACCATATTTTAGCGGCATTTTTACTTGGTATTCCTTTAGAAATATGCACATGTATCGGCTCATCATTTTCATTTGACCAAAAATAAACCTTATATCCTAAAATAGTAAATAAATTAGGCAATTTTTAGTCCTCCGTTCGCACCGTATTTATAAAACAGGTGCGCATTGCTATGCATAAATTCGTCAAACAGTTTCATCTCTTCATCGGAGAAGCCTTCACGTATAAGCCAAGTATATGAAGGCAATTGACATCTGGCTGTATCAAAGCCATTTTCAGTAGGTCTCTCAAAATGAACCTCTACTTTTTTTATGCCATCCTCTTCGAATACATTAGTATAAACAATTTCTGTTCCATCAGCAAGAGTCATATAAGGATATACCATAATTATACACCTCCATGAAATTATACTAAAAACGCCGTCAGATAATCATCTAACGGCGAAAAATTCATTGGAGCTGGCAATAGGAATCGAACCCACAACCTGCTGATTACAAATCAGCTGCTCTGCCAATTGAGCTATGCCAGCACAAAATTCTTTTATTATTATAAAGGATAAAGCCTGTTTTGTCAATACTTTCGCATGCAAAGATTTTCGAGCAATCCTACATATAAAAATACCAGTAGGTTACACCGGCCAGCAGTATTCTATAAACAGCAAAGCTGGTCAGCTTGGAATTCTGCAAAAATTTCAGGAACCATAATACCGAAATATAAGCAACGATAAACGACACAACGAAACCTATTGCCAATACCTGCAGATCACCGGCTGAAAGATACTCGATGTTTCTGAGCAGATCATAAATACAGGCCACAAACATCAGCGGAACAGCAATCACAAAGGTATAATTTGCTGCGGCACTGCGAGTCAGGCCCACCAAAAGGCCACCGGCAATAGTACTGCCGCTGCGGGAAAAACCTGGCCACAGGGAAAGAAATTGATAAATGCCAACCCATACTGCCTGACGGATAGAAATTTTATCAACATCATCAACAAGTTCAGCCTCACGGCCTTTAGTTCTATATTCTGCAAACATCAGCAGCAGACCGCCCAGGAAAAGGCCGATTGCTACCGTAAAAGGAGAAAACAGATACTCCTTGATATAGTGATACAGGAAGAAGGCTACCAGCATAACCGGTACGATACCGGCAGCTACATGCCAGACAGAAAGTCCCTTATTTATATCCCAGCCATCTTTGGTAAAGAATCTGGCAAAACGCTCTTTGTAAATAAATACAACAGATAGGATAGCGCCCAACTGTACAAAGACATCAAAAACATCTGCCAGCTGGCCATCAAAACCCAACACGTGACCGACAATAATCATATGTCCGGTAGAAGAAACCGGTAAAAATTCTGTCAGACCTTCGACAATACCCACAATAACGGCAATTAAATTTAAGTCCATGATTTACTCCCTTTCGCAAATACTAAGCCTTTTTATTATACTCTGAATCACGCTTAACTGCAAATAAATCTCACTATTTTTTAAAATTTTTCACAGTTCTTAAAGCTTACACAAAAAAAGTATCCCCCATTTTTTGTGGTGTGGTCGCCCCTCCGCCACTTTTTGTGGTCGA
>CAVKUS010000043.1:0-18428 GCA_963659725.1 Bacteroides sp. CAG:545
GATGTATAATTATAACTTTTTATGAGTTTTTTCTACATTCCCGTTGTCTTAATATTAACGTAAAAGCTTCGCCAATAATGTGACTTAAGCAACACTTTCGTATGTTTTTCAGAATATTTTAACTGATTTTACTTACATTATATTTATTTAATTTTTTAAAGTTATTTTTAGTACCTGCAGTACAATTATTATGCATCTAGGTACTAAGAAATTTTGATGTATTATAACCTGTCAACACTTTGATTTTTTCATTTCTTTCCATCCATATAACAGCAGAAGGCCGCTGCGCTTTTACAGCAACAGCGGCCTTTCTGCCAGTGTTTGATTCATAGTGTCGTCTAATATGGGATCCTTAAGGGAAGAAAGGCCATACCATCGGAATAACAATCAAGCTTACCACAAAGCATACTAGCACAAGACCGGTTCCGCATTTCACATAGTCCATAAATTTGTAGCCGCCGGGCCCGAGCACCAGAGTACAGGGCGGAGTGCCGACGGGAGTTGCGAATGCGCAGGATGCTGCAACAGCAATCGCCATTACAACAGCCTTGGGGTCTGCATTCAGCTGTTTAGCAATCGCTATACCAATCGGGCACAGCAATGCAGCAGAAGCGGTGTTGGACATGAACTGTGTCAGGAAGCAGGAGATGGAAAACAGCACTATCGTTACAATAAGCGGTGTAGGTTCGCCGCCCATCAGTCCTACTGCCCAGTTAGCAATCAGCTTGCCAGCGCCGGTTTTATCCATTGCAGTAGACACAGGCATCATACCTGCAAACAGGAAGATGGTTACCCAGTCGATAGAGGAATAAGCCTGTTTTTCAGTCAGGCAACCGGTAAGTACGCATACCAGAGCACCGATAATAGCAGTCATTTCCAGGCTGATAAACTTTAAATCCAAGGCCATTACGATTACGCAGACCAACAGGATCATACCGGAAATCATTTGCTTTTTCTTATCATGGGTAGTAGCTTCAATTTCCTGTTCGATTTCCTGGTCTGCATCAAGCTCTGCCTTCGGCAGCAGATACTTGCCAATCAGCAGCATATAGAGAATACCTGCTACAGATAAAGGAATACCGATCCAGGCAAATTCAAAGAAGCTGAAACCCGGCAAACCGGCAGCTGTCAGAGCGCCACTGCCGATAATATTCGGCGGTGTACCTACCAGAGTAATAATGCCGCCCCAACCGCAAGCATATGCCATCGGCAACAGCTGGCGGGACGCAGGGTTTTTGGAGGCAGCACAGATACCAAGTGCTACCGGCATCAGGCAAGCGCAGGTACCGGTATTGGAGAGAACAGAAGAAAGAGCAGTTCCGACAAGCATTAAGCCAAGCATCAGGCTGTTTTCACCGGTGCCGAAAATATGCACTACCTTTTCACCCAAAGCCTGAGCTAATCCGGTGTAGAACATTGCCGCACCAACCACGAACATGCCGGCAAACAGTACTACAGTAGAATTAGAGAGACCGCTGAAAACCTGCTTGGCCGGAATCAGACCCAGCAAGCCGCAGGCAACAGCGCCGCCGATTGCAGTAATTGCCAAGGGTATAATTTCAGTTACAAAGAACAAAGCAATTACCGCTAACAGAATTAAACATTTGATTGCGGGGGACATAAGCAATACCTCCTTTAATCTTTTTCCGAAAGTCACACAGCAATGAATTCTTGTATGCTCTTCCGTTGATTTTATGATAGCATTTTCCCTATTTCCGCGCCGTAGTCTAGGCAACAAATTTATTATATTTTAGATAATGTTTTTCATATCTAGGTTCTCAAACTCCATATTTTTTATTGTATTTTTGTTTATAAACTTACGTATCTTATTTTAATTACTTAAGCACCGTTTTTCAGCTGTCCAGGTACTAATTTTAGTAACTCGTCAGGGCAATAAAAAAGACACCTTCACGGTGTCTTTCTTAATAAATATATACTTATTATTCCGTATGAGAATGCTCCAGAATCTCAAATGTATTCTTCTCAAAGCTGATAAGTCCGTCAGCACGCATGCGCGCCAGCTCCCTGGTCAAAGCACTGCGGTCGGCATCAAGATAATTAGCCAAATCGGTACGATTAAAAGGAATGGTAAATTTATCGCTGCCATTGTACCGGGCTTCCTGCTCCAGATAAGCCATAATCTTACCGCGCAAGGTCTTTTTGCAAAGAATTTCCGTTTTCTCAATCAGGCGTGTATTATTATCTGCCAGAATCGAAACGATATTGCACATCAGACGTCTGTTGGTTTCATTGTGATTGGTGCCATCAAACAGCATTCTGCCTAACGGAAGCATCAGAATCTCACTGTCGCTTGCCGCAAAATAGCTGACAACACTGCGGTCACTCAGCTTACCCAAATAGTTCTCCGCAAAAACATCGCCTGCTCCCAAATTGGCAATAATGGATTTTTCACCCCAGATATCCTCTTTGATCATCTGAACGGTGCCTTCCATGACAACGCATAAATTTTCGATGCAGTCACCTGCCAGATAAATATAGTCGGATTTAGGAAAATGCTTAATCAGTCCATGAAACTTGTGCAAAACCTCGTTAATCTCTTCTCTGCCCAAGCCTTTAAACAACGGTATATCATGATAATTCGGTGCAAACATTTTTACTGCCATATTATCACCAGCCTTCTATTTCATATTAGTTATTCCACATCCTTATTATCCCAAATTAAAATACATATGTAAATATTATGTAATTAAAGTAAACGTTTAGTAATTTTGTTGCTCACGCAACATTTTTTCTGATTTTCAAAACTGCCAAAAAGCCCCTAAAACTGCGCTTTTATGTGATATCCGACTTCACTTACAAAACTTACAAAATTATTCTTTTCTGATATGTTTTGTAAATAAAGAAAGCACTTGCCAAGCATTAAAACGTTGCTAGGGCAACGCCTGCAAATTGTCGCGCAATTTATAATATAACCATAATAACCTTAAGACATTTGCTGGGACGTTGTTCCTTATACCAATTTCTTTACCGGTACATTTTGAGGGAAGTGTACCGGGATTTTTTTGCATTATAAACATCAGCCGGTATATGAGAATCGCCCACTGTATAGACAAAAGCGCAGACTGTTCACCAGCCTGCGCTTTTTGTATCTGACTAATCTATAAATGTTATCTTTAACCGAACATAGCCGCAATCGCCTGCTCCAATGTTTTGACGCGCACAATCTGCGCATTGACAGACGGCAGCTGCAGCTTGCTGTCCGGCACAATGAATTTGCTGAAGCCCAGATTAATGCCATCCATAATCCTGCGCTCGGGCGCGCTAACGCGGCGCACCTCGCCTGTAAGACCAAGCTCGCCAAAGACAAGTATACCCTTAGGCAGAGGCCTGTTGCGATAGCTGGAAACAAGCGCTGCCGCTACCGCCAAATCTGCCGCCGGCTCATTAACCTTCATGCCACCGACTACGTTGACATAAGCATCATAAATGCCAAAGTCTAAGCCAAAACGTTTTTCCAGAATCGCCAACAGCATATTCACCCTGTTATAATCAAAGCCTACTGCCGTACGTCTTGGCATGCCGTAGGGGGTTTTGGCTACCAGCGCCTGGATTTCTGCCATAATCGGCCTATTACCCTCCATACAGGCACCGATAACGCTACCTGCAGCTTCACCGTCTCTGTCCTCCAAAAACAGACCGGCAGGATTTGCTACCTCCTGCAGACCGCCTGCCTCCATAGAGAAAATGCCGCTTTCGCTCGTACTGCCGAAGCGGTTTTTTAATGCGCGCAAAACACGGAAGGAATAGGAACGGTCGCCCTCAAACTGCAGCACTACGTCCACCATATGCTCCAACAGGCGTGGTCCGGCGATAGTGCCGTCCTTGGTAACGTGACCGATAAGCAGCACGGCAATGCCCGTACTTTTGGCAAACTGCAGCAGCTTAGCCGTACACTCACGCACCTGCCCCACACTGCCGGCAGCAGTCTGCAACTCAGGATTATACATCGTCTGAATACTGTCGATAATCAAAAGCTGCGGCTTCAAGGCATTCGCCTGCGCCAAAATAGCGTCCAAATCCGTTGCCGTAAGAATCAGCAGGTTATCATTAGCCTGAGCTCCGCCAAGGCGGACAGCACGCATTGCCGTCTGCTCCTCCGATTCCTCGCCGCTGACATACAGTACCTTGATTCCCTGCTGCCCGAAGCGCAGGCCTGCGTCCAGCAAAATCGTAGATTTGCCGATGCCCGGCGTGCCTCCCAGCAGCACAAGGCTGCCCGGAACGACACCGCCGCCCAGCACACGGTCAAATTCACGGATGCCTGTTGCCAGACGTTCAACCTTAGTTTGGGCAACGCTGGCGATAGTGCGTGGCCGCAGTTTTTCATTATTAGCCGGCAAATAGCTTTTACTTGCCTTGGCAGTTACCTCTGCCTCCTCCACCAGCGTGTTCCAGCCGCCGCATTCCGGGCAGCGTCCCAACCACGAGGAAGCAACATAACCGCATTCCTGACAGACAAATCTGCTCTTAGTTCTGGCCATGCTGCGGCTCCTTTCCGCTGCTTACGGCAGCAGTCTGTTCATCTGTCACCGGCAGCTCCAGCAAAAACTGTGCTCCCTCAATTGCCGTATGAAAATCCATTTTTTTATCTGCAGCCTCGGCAATAATCTTATCACCGCTGTGGAATTTTCCTGCCAGGAACAAATCACTCAGCGGATCCTCCACCAGCTTACGCAAAGCGCGGCGCAGCGGACGCGCACCATACTTGCTGTCACTGCCTTCCTTCAGCAGCAGCTCTCGTGCCGGAGCAGTCAGCTCGATGCTGAGGCCGTTGCCTGCCAGACGCTGGTTCAGCTCACGCAGCATATTGTCGGCAATCAGTTCCAGCTCCTGTCTGCCCAAGGAATTGAATACAAGGATTTCGTCCACACGGTTTAAAAACTCCGGACGGAACACGTTCTTGATTTCAGCAAGCACCTGCTCCTTGCGATTCTTGCGCTCGCCTGCCTCATTACCGGCAAATCCCAGCGGTCTGGTGTTGGCCAGCTGCTGTGCGCCGGCGTTGCTCGTCATAATCAGCACGGCATTACGGAAGTCTACCGTGCGTCCCTGTCCATCGGTCAGACGGCCATCCTCCATAATCTGCAGCAGCAGATTAAACACATCCGGATGTGCCTTTTCGATTTCATCCAAAAGCACTACACAGTAAGGCTTACGGCGTACCGCATCCGTCAGCTGTCCGCCCTCGTCATAGCCTACATAGCCCGGAGGTGCACCTATCAGACGTGCTGTGGTGTGTTTTTCCATGTATTCAGACATATCAAAGCGCAGCATAGCGCGTTCATCGCCAAACAACTCCTGAGCCAGTGCCTTCGCCAGCTCCGTTTTGCCTACACCTGTAGGGCCGAGGAACAGAAAGGAGCCGACAGGTCTGTTTTTGTCCTTAAAGCCTGCGCGGGCACGGCGCACAGCTCTGCTTACCGCGCTCACAGCCTCATCCTGACCGATAACACGCTTATGCAGACGCTGCTCCAGCTGCAGCAGACGGCTGCTTTCTGTTTCCGTCAGACGTGTCATCGGAATGCCGGTCCAGGAAGCAACAACCTCAGCCACATCCTCCGCAGTTACCGGCTGCTTCATGGCCACCTCGGCCAAGGCTGCCGCCAGCTGCGTCTGCAGCTCGGCTTCACTGTCACGCAACTCCGCTGCCTTTTCGTAATCCTGCTGCTCTACAGCCTCTTCCTTTTCCATTTGCAAATATTCCAGCTGCTCCTGCAGCTCTCTTGCGGGTGCAGATTTTTTATACAGCTTGATACGCAGACGGGCACAAGCCTCATCCATCAGGTCGATAGCCTTATCAGGCAGATTTCTGTCCGTAATATAGCGGTCGCTCAGCTCCACCGCAGCCTTGACAGCCTCCGGCTGAATCTGCAGCTTGTGGAATTCCTCATAACGCTTGCGCAGTCCCAACAGCATCGCTTCGCTGATTTCCGCACTCGGTACATCAACAAGCACAGGCTGGAAGCGTCTTTCCAGCGCCGCATCCTTTTCGATATGCTTGCGGTATTCATCGACAGTTGTTGCGCCGATAACCTGCAGCTCGCCACGCGCCAGCGCCGGCTTGATAATATTGGCAGCATCAATACTGCCCTCGGCACTGCCTGCACCGATAATAGTATGCAGCTCGTCGATAAAGAGAATAATCCGCTTATCGTCACGCACCAGCTTTAATATTTCCTTCATGCGGTCTTCAAATTCACCGCGATATTTTGCACCGGCCACCAGCATTCCCAGCTCCAGCGAAAAAATAATTTTCCGCTGCAGAAATTCCGGTACATCACCCTTGATAATTTTTTGCGCCAAGCCTTCGGCAATAGCGGTTTTGCCAACACCGGCCTCACCGATAATTACCGGATTATTCTTTGTTCTGCGACACAAAATCTGGATAAGGCGTTCAACCTCCTTATCACGGCCGATAACAGGATCAATTTTGCCGTGGCTGGCCTCCAGATTCAGATTACGTCCGTAGCCGGAGAGAACCTCCAAAACATCAGCCTGCTTTTCTTCTGCCTGACGACGCTGCTGATTTCTTCCCGGTACAGCCTTGCGCTGATCATCCAGCGCCTGCACCAGCTCCTTGACAGCAGCCAGCGTAATCTTGAATTTCTGCAGTACCTGATAAGCAATGCCGTCGCCTGCAGCCAAAAGACCGACAAGCAGCTGCTCACTGCCGACGTATTCCTGCTCCAGCTCCTGCGCGTTCTCTGCCGCGCGCTCCATTACACGCTGCGCGCGTTGGCTGTACTGCGGCAGCTTGGACTGCTTGCTGCCCTTATCAAGCCAGCTTTCCAGCTCCGTTTTCATTTCGTCAAGATTATTATGCAATTTATGCAGCAGCTTTTTGCCGGTACAATCCGGTATCGTCAACAAGCCCCACAAAATATGCTCCGTACCTATATGCTCGCTGCCGCAGTCCAAAGCTTTGGTGGTAGCCAGCTCCAACACCTTGGCCGCAGCCTCGCTGAAGCCCTCGCGGGTAACCTTTTTCTTGGGCTTGCGTCCCGCGCCCTTCAGCATTTCATCCAAAAAGCGTTTGGCTCCCTCCGGTGTCAGCGGCATATCGCCCATACCCATAGGCAGGTAATCCTTAGCGCAGTCACCGCAAAGCCATTTATCAATCTGCTTATCACCTACCAGGCACACCATGTGCATGATAGCCTGTTTTTTATGACAATTTTCACAAAGCATTTCTTCACCTCCGTCCGGTGTTATGCAGCAAGCCTACAGCCTGCTGCAATATTTCCTTCTTTTTATCCTCATTGGCGTCGATAATCTGCAGCATATACTGCAGCAAAGCGCCTTCTCTTGCCGTAACCATTTTCTGCTGCAGCAAATGCTGCACCAGCTGCAAGGCTGTAGGCGGCTTGGGTGTTTCTGCCGCAGGCTGCATGCGTACAATACGCACAAAACCGCCGCTGCCGCGCCTTGACTCCACCATAAAGCCACGCTCCGGCGTAAAACGCGTACTGAGCACATAGCTTATCTGCGAAGGAGCGCAAGACAAGCGCTCAGCCAGCTCATTGCGCTGCACAAGCACAGTATCCTCATGCTCACGCAGCAATTCACCTATAATAAAGCTTTCAATTGCATCCGCTAAATTTTTCATAGTTACTCACCTTGAATATATATTTGAGTATATTATATTTGACTTTTCGACTTTAGGCAAGTGAAAAATCTATGACAGAAAAAGCGTAAAAAAAAGACTACCGCAACCATACTCAGTCACGGCAATCTCTTAAATATCAAATTGATTAACCATTTAACCCTTAATAGTTTTCAGCATCTGCAAAGCCTGCACAATATCCTGCATAGTAAAATTCTCCAGAGAAGTCGTCTGGGTTTCTTTCTTGGCTTTTTCTTCACCGAATACTATGTCATCAATACCGCAATTAAAAATATTCGTCATCTTAACCAGATTTTCCAATGTCAGACCGGCACGTCCGCTTTCGATATTACTCATATGGGTTTGCGATACACCTATACTTTTAGCCAGCTCAGTCTGATAAATATTGTTCTTCAAACGCAATGTTTTGATACGTAGACCAACAGCCTTATAATCCACTTGCTTTGCCATATTAGCTCATCCCCTAACTATTTGCTGATATAGTGATGCCAGCTACATCCTATTGCTTGTGAAATGACCTCCTACATAACCGCACCCTATATAATATAACACAGCATTCTCCAAGAACCCCTTCCTGCAAAGATACCCCTCCTTCCCGGAACCGGCGCTCTATCCGCACTTTCATCGTCCTTTTAACGAATGCTTAAACCAACTTACCTAATTATATAATACACCTCTTTAAGGCATTACGCAATAATAATAATTAATATTTTAAGGCAATTAAGTCGCATCCAAACTTTTCTCCTTCTTATTCTCATTGTTTGAAAACAAAAGCCATCTCTATTTTATAAATAAATTTCTATGATTCTTTAATTGCTGAAAAAAATCAGTATATTTCACAATAGTTTCGCAAATTCTTTGCCTTTTTGACTTTTTGCAAATTGACAGCAGGAAAGCTTTCCTCTACAATTAAATTAAGCAGGCATCACAAGCCTGTCTGATATCCGTTAAATACGAAAGGAGATATAAAAATGGGAAAAGGTCTTTTAGGCGTTATCGCCGCTATTGTCATTGCGGCAGCTATGTTCTTCAGCAGCTATAACGGTCTTGTAAGTATGAATGAAAATGTTACCGGCAAATGGTCGCAGGTGGAAAACCAGCTGCAGCGCCGTAACGATTTAATCCCTAATCTGGTAAATACAGTCAAAGGCTATGCAGCACACGAAACAGAGGTATTCAAGGCTGTGTCCGACGCTCGCGCTAAGCTGGGCGGTGCCAAAACCGTAGCGGAAACAACTGCAGCTAACAATGAAATGAACAGCGCTCTGAGCCGTCTGCTGGTTGTTGCCGAAAACTATCCCGATTTGAAGGCCAACACCAATTTCCAGCAGCTGCAGGATGAGCTGGCAGGTACTGAAAACCGTATTGCCGTAGCACGTAAGGATTACAATGATGCGGTACAAGTCTACAACGCCAAAATTAAATCTCTGCCTACCTCTTTATACGCCGGTGCCTGCGGCTTTACTGCTAAGGACTACTTCAAGGCAGATGCAGCAGCACAAAAGGTTCCGCAGGTTAAATTTTAAGCAGATAATCCCGCTAGCTTCAAGCTGCTGACGGAGGGATAATAATGAAACGTTTTATAATCTGCCTGCTGCTTCTGCTGCAGACCTTCTTCGCTGCTTACGCCGGCGCCGCACCTGCCATTCCGCCGCGTCCGGCGGCCGGCAGCGGCATTTACGTACAGGACAACGCCGGTGTCATCTCCGCAGAGGATAAGCAGCAAATGCTCAGTCTGGGTACCGAGCTGGACAACAAAACAACAGCACAGCTGGCTGTACTGACAATCAACACTCTCGACGGCGAGCCTATAGAGGATTACGCTCTGGAGGTTCTGCGCCAATGGGGCATCGGCAGCAAGGAGCAAAATAACGGTGCGCTCATCGTCGTCGCTGTCAAGGACAGACGCTCGCGTATTGAAGTAGGCTACGGCCTGGAAGGCTCATTGCCTGACGGTCTTACAGGACGCATCCAGGACCAGTATATGATTCCTTACTTCAAGGACGGTAATTACAGCAAGGGTATTTTGCAGGGCTACAAGGCTACCGCAGCTAAAATTGCCCAAGGCTATAACACAGAGCTGAGCGGAGTAAAATATCAGGCTCCCGCTCCCCAACCGCAAAAAAATACCGGCTCCGGCTTAGATGATTTGCTATTGGCACTAGGACTCATCGGTTTTCTTATTGTGGATAATCTTTTACTGGGCGGCTTTTTCACGCGCATATTACTGCTGCTGATTTTCCGCGGCGGTGGTCGCGGCGGAGGAGGCGGACGAGGCTTCGGCGGCGGCAGCGGCGGTGGCGGCGGTTCGTCCCGCAGCTGGTAAATACACAAAAAAGTCACTCTGAACTGCATCACCTCTCGGTGATGCAGTTTTTTGTATGCTCACTTTACAGTGAGCCGGCTACACAGCCAAAACGCTAAAACTCCTGCCAAGGCACAATGTCCGGGCAGGAGTCTGTATCATCTTATATCATTAAACGAATTTCAGCAATTATACCATGCCTCTGATTTTCATTGCTTCCTCCAGGCTGCCTAGAGCAACCATGTAAGCGGCAACACGTAGCGTCACATTATACTGCTTTGCTTTTTCATAAACAGCCTTAAAGGCCTTACGCATCAATGCGTTCTGCTTTTCAATAACCTCTTCCTCCGGCCAAAAGTAACGATACAGATTCTGTACCCATTCAAAATAGCTTACGGTTACACCACCACCATTAGCCAGAATATCTGGAATAACCATCACTCTCTTAGCCTCCAGTATATCGTCAGCCTCCGGCGTAGTCGGTCCGTTAGCACCCTCGCAGATAATGCTTGCCTGTACAGCCGCTGCATTCTCCGCAGTAAGCTGCAGCTCCATAGCACAAGGCGCCAGCACGGTAACCTCCATCGCCAGCAAGTCAGCATTCGTAATCGCTTTACTGCCGGGATAGCCTACTACGCTACCTGTTTTCTTTACATAAGCATCTACATCATAGCAGTCAAAGCCATCTGCCTTGAAGATAGCGCCATAAACATCACTCAAGGCAATAACCTTAACGCCTGCATCGCAGAACAGCTTGGCAGTCCAGCTACCTACGTTGCCAAAGCCCTGAACAGCAGTAGTTGCCTCATAGGGTTGAATCCCCTGCAGCTTCAGTGCCTCCAATGCCGCAACAACAACGCCGCGTCCGGTAGCAGCAGTGCGTCCCAAGGAGCCACCTACGCTGATTGCCTTGCCGGTAATAAAGCCAGGCTCATATTGACCGGCCAGCTTGCTGTATTCATCCATCATCCAGCCCATAATCTGAGCATTAGTATTCATATCTGGTGCCGGGATGTCACGCTTTTCACCGATAATCGGCGCAATTTTATCTATATAACCACGCGTCAGACGCTCCAGCTCAGCCTTTGAAAGCTTCGCCGGGTCTACGATAATACCGCCCTTACCGCCGCCATACGGCAGGCCGGCAACGGCACATTTACAGGTCATCCAAAAGGCAAGCGTCTTTACCTCATCCATGCTTACATTCTGATGATAGCGTACACCGCCCTTTGCTGGGCCAAGGATTGTGCTGTGCTGGCTGCGGTAGCCGGTAAATACTTTTGTAGTACCGTCATCCATTTTTACAGGAATAGAAACCTCCAAAGTACGTTCGGGAACCGCAATGATAGCTGCTGCGCCTGCATCAAGCTCCATTGTTTCAATCGCTTTATTCAGTGGAATTTGGGCCATTTCAAAAATATTCATAATCAAGCCTCCTTGCTTTCCAACAGGATATAACCCCATATCCGTACTTTTATTATATCGTGTACACTATTTACTGTCCACAGAATTTTATGTAACATTTCTTATATTCTGAAGCTTTTTTGCTTACAAAATTACTTTGTTTACAGTAAAAACGCCGGCGAAGCCACCGGCGTTTTACTTTAGTCTATTACAGGGAATTCATCATAAACTCTGCCAAAATTAATTCCACCGATAATTTTATTTTTGTATTGCTCGCGAATAGCACGCTCGCCCTCCTCCATATGCTTGGAGGTTATACCATAGCGACGTGACAGCCACACCTCTACAAAGGCTGAAAGATTATCGCAGCCCTTGAGAACGCTGCCGTCAATCGCATGGAAACCGGGCTTGTTATACTTGCTGGTAATCTCTTCAATGCTCGTCTGCACCACCTTGCCGTCAATGCGAACACGGTTGGAAAATTCATTCTGCGTATAATACAGAATATCCTCATGCCAGGTGTAGGGCAGCAACGGTAAAATTTTTTCCGCCACCATACGCTCCTCCATACGCTTAATCAGCTCATCCAAACCCGGTACGCTGCGCTTCACAGGTGAAATAATATCACGCGTCAGCACCTCCGGCAAATCATGGAAAAGGCCGCAGAGAAAATCGCCTACGATACGTTCATCACAAGCACCTAGCTTAACTGCGCAAAAATAACCCATAATCGCTACTAACAGCTCATGCCCCATGACGGATGTTTCCGGTACGCGCGGCGACTGTGCCCAACGCTTTTGGAAGCGCAGCTGGCCGACAAGGTCGATAAACTTGCTGCTCTTGCCCTTCAGCGCCAGCTTCTTTACTGCCGCTAGGTCGTAATGGTCTTCCAGTTCATTTTCGATGATAGCCTTGGTATCCTCACTGCCGTAAATACCCTCATTAAAATGATAAATCAGCTCAAATTCCCACTTCGTTGCCAGATAATGCGCTGCACGCAAAATCTTTTTTTCCAAAGCGCAGTATTGCGGGTCCTCAAAATAGCACTGCATTTTTTCCATAAAATCTTCCTGAATATCAGGAATTCTTCTGCGCAGCTCCTGATAAACCCAGGCATTAAGCTCCTTGCCATAGACACGCATCATTTCATGGAAAATCTGCGGCTTAATATCAGTCAGCACGTTGCGCTGCAAAAACTCAAAAATGCCGCCCTCAATCAGCAGACGCCAGTTGAGCTGTGCACCATGGTCATCCTCCTCATGGCGGGCCAGCACATACATAATCATCATCTTATGTGCCTGCTTATCAAGCTCAGTAAAGCCGCTAGGGCGGATATGCTCATTCCAGCGCTGGATATGCGCTGCATCATATAAAAATTCAATAAAGCTTTTGGTCAGCATTGCTTCATCTCCCTCATTAACACATCTACTCTTATTTAACAGCAAAAGCTTGCTTTTGGCAAGGAGATAAGTAACTTTATTTTCTACCTGCACATATTAAAAGGCAGCCTCCGCCTGCGCGGAAGCTGCCCATAAAATTACCTTATGCCTTCTTGTCAAGCATCTGCTCCAGTGTATGCCAGCCCAGCACAGCGCATTTAACACGCGCCGGCATGTGGGATACGTCCTGCAGCACGCCTGCTTCCTCCAGCTCGTCAATCTCTTCCTCGCTGGCAGTTCCCTTAATCATGCGCAGAAAGATATCAGCAAGGCGCAAGGCCTCTTTTTCACTCTTGCCGATAACAAGATCCAGCATCATGTCAGCACTTGCCTGGCTGATTGCACAGCCGCTGCCCTGAAAGGCACCGTCAACAACTACGCCGTCAGCAAGCTTCAGCTTCATGGTGATATCATCACCGCAGCTGGGATTATAGCCGCGCATCTCTACATCTGCGTCGGGCAAATCATGCTTATGACCGGGATGCATATTGTGGTCGATTAAAATTTCGTTATAAAAGGCTCTATTATCTGCCATAGCCCATTCTCTCCCTTATTGTAGATAAGCTGTTAATGAAGCGCTCTACATCTGCTGCCGAATTGTAGAAGGCCAGACTTGCACGGGCAGTCGCACCTGTGCAAAGGTGGTCCAGCAACGGCTGAGCGCAATGATTGCCGGCACGTATATTTACGCCGTCAGCATCAAGAATTGCAGCAATATCATGCGGATGCACGCACTCTACCGTAAAGGTAAGAATACCCTTGTGCTCCTCTGCAGTTTTACCGCCGATAATATGCACACCGGGAATCTTCTGCATTGCATCAAGCGCTAATTTCGTCAGCGCTGCTTCGCGCGCTTCGATTACCTCAAAGCCGATGCTGTTGATATATTCGATAGCGGCATGCAGTCCGGCAGCACCGGCAGCATTTACCGTGCCAGCTTCAAACTTGTGCGGCAACGGTGCATATTCCTGGCCGTCACGGCTCACAAAGCTGATCATCTCGCCACCGCTCAGGAACGGGGGCATAGCCTCCAGCAATGCCTTCTTGCCGTACAGTACGCCGATACCCATAGGTCCGAGCATCTTGTGGCCGCTGAAGGCAAGAAAATCAGCGTCCATTTTCTGCACATCAATCGCCATATGCGGTGCGCTCTGCGCTGCGTCAATCACAGCAACAGCGCCAACCTTATGCGCAGCACTGATAGCCTTGGTAATCGGGTTCAAGCGTCCCAAAACGTTGGAAACCTCTGCCATAGCTACGATTTTAGTTTTTTCGGTTACAGCAGCATCGATAGCCTCATCGCTGATGCTGCCGTCAACAGCACATTCAATGTACTTTACTACAGCACCGGTCTGCTGCGCAACCATGCGCCAGGGCAGCATGTTGCTGTGATGCTCCATAATCGTCGTAACGATTTCATCGCCGGGCTTTAGGTTAGCCAGACCGTAGCTATAAGCTACCAGATTCAAGCTTTCCGTAGTATTGCGGGTAAAAATAATCTCCTGCTCGCTCTTGGCATTGATGAACTTCTGCACAGCAACGCGCGCATCTTCATAAATATCGGTTGCCTGCATTGCCAGGTCATACAAGCCACGCAACGGATTAGCATTGTGTTTGAGATAAAAATCACGCTCTGCCTCAATAACGCAGGCAGGCTTTTGTGTGGTAGCAGAGTTGTCCAAATAAGCAACATCGTTAGCTGCCAGCAAAGGGAAATCCTTTTTATAATCAAAGGACAGTAAATCCTTATCATTCACCATCTGCCATCACTCCTTCCAGATAACGCTGTACCAATTGCACAGTATCCTCATCGTCAATCTTGCGGCACAGTGCATCAATCTTCGCCTTGGCCATCATATCAACAGCCTCCTGCTCGCTGAAGCCGCGGCTGCACAAATAGAATAACAGCTCGTCATCAAGCTTGCCGATGCTGGCACCATGGTTACCCTGTACGTCCTCCTCGCTGCACAGAATCAGCGGAATCGTCTGGTTAACCACGTCGTCGCTCAACAGCAATACTGTTTCCTTTTCGTCACCAACAGCACCGGCGCTGCCGTTTTTGAAATCAATAGTACCACGGTAAATTTTCTTGGCACCACCCTGCAGCACGCCGTCCGCAGTCATTTCGCAGGTAGTCTTTTTACCGTAATGGTTGGCAATAAAGTTCATGTCCACAGTCTGTCCATGGCGGCCGTAATAGCCGATGGCGGCATTGAAATCACTGCCGTCACCGAGAAGCTCAGTGCGTACGCCGTTGTAGATTTTATCTGCACCCAACTGGATTTGCAGCAGCTCAAAGGCAGCATTGTCGCCAAGCTCACTGCCAACGTCGTTGATATGCAGGAAGTCTCTGCCTAACAACTGTACCTGCACCAGCTTAACCTTAGCGCCGGCAGCTACATCTATCTTAGTTTGTACACTAGCCTGACCTTTAGCCTGGGCTGTGGAAATATAGGTCATCAGCACAGTAACCTCACTGCCGGGCTTAGCTTCGATTTCAAGCTGATTATAGCAGCTTGTATTATCGGCATAACGCAAAGTAACAGCAGCTACACTCTTGCCTGCGTCAGCAACAAGACGCAGCTTTTTGCCCTCGCCCAGACTGCTCATTGCTTCACCGACACCGCCTGCTATTTTGGCAAAATCAGTACCATGTACTGCGCACTGTGCCTTTTCGCTGCAGCCGCAGCAGTTGCCGCCCTTGCTTTTATTCAGGCAAACGCTGCCCTCTAAGGCTACACGCGGTTCACAGCTATCCTGCGGCAGCTCCAAGCCGGCCAGCTTTGTTTCATTCATTTTTAACCTGTTCCAGGTCGGAGCAGGCAACTGATTTATTACTAATTCTTCTATCATGCTGCTCCTCCTTAACCTATACTGCCTTGCATTTCCAGGCGGATAAGGTTGTTCATCTCAACAGCGTACTCCAGCGGCAGCTCCTTAGAAACATTATCCGCAAAGCCGCTGACAATCATCGCTCTTGCTTCTTCCTCGCTGATACCGCGGCTCATCAGGTAGAACACCGCATCGTCACTGATGCGGCCGATTTTTGCCTCATGTCCGATATCCGCGTCAGCAGTACGCACATCAATAGCGGGAATGGTATCGGACCGGGAAATATTATCCAGCATCAGGCTTTGACAGGAAACTGAAGATTTGGCCTGCTTAGCCTTATTGGTAACAACTACGCTGCTGCGGAAGGTACTGATGCCGCCGCTCTTGGAAATAGAGCGTGTGTTGACAATGCTGGTAGTTTTCGGCGCATTATGTACAACCTTGCAGCCCGTATCCAGATTTTGGCTGTGACCGGCAAAGGTTACGCCGGTAAATTCGCTGTGCGCACCGGTGCCGTTCAAAATACTCATCGGATAGAGATAGGAAACGTGCGAGCCGAAGGAGCCAGAAACCCATTCAATTGTACCGCCCTCTTCAACCAGGGCACGTTTGGTATTAAGGTTATACATATTCTTCGACCAGTTTTCAATCGTAGAATAACGCAGCTTAGCATTTTTGCCGATAAACAGCTCTACGCAGCCTGCATGCAGGTTGGCAACGTTATATTTCGGCGCACTGCAGCCTTCGATAAAGTGCAGGTCTGCGCCCTCGTCTACAATAATCAGCGTATGCTCAAACTGACCTGCACCCTTCGCATTCAAGCGGAAGTAGGATTGCAGCGGAATAGCTACACTAACTCCCTTCGGTACATAAACAAAGGAACCGCCGGACCACACTGCGCCATGCAGTGCGGCAAATTTATGATCGGTAGGAGGCACCAGCTTCATAAAATGCTCATGCACCATCTCTGCATAAGGTCCGTTCAAAGCGCTTTCCATATCAGTATAAATAACGCCCTGCTCCTCTACCTCTTTACGCACATTATGATAGACAACCTCGGAATCATACTGTGCGCCTACACCGGCCAGACTGCTCTGCTCCGCCTGAGGAATACCCAGACGATCAAAGGTATCCTTAATATCTTCGGGAACATCCTCCCATTTACCCTGCATGTTCGTATTAGGACGTACATATGTAACAATGTTATCCATATTCAGACCGTCAATAGAAGGTCCCCAGTTCGGCACCTGCAGCTTATTATAAATATCCAGGGATTTCAGACGGAATTCCAACATCCAATCCGGATCGTGCTTTTCACGGGAAATTTTTTCAACAATCTCACGTGTCAGGCCCTCCTGAATGCGATAAGCGTCCTTATCCTCGTTACGGAAGTCATAAAGACTTCTGTCTATATCATCAACATAGGTTTTTTCTTCCATATTTTCCCCACCAGTTATTCCTTATTCTGCAAAAACTTTTCAAAGCCATTTTTGCTGACTTCGTCCACCAACTCAGGACCGGCATTTTTGATAATCTGTCCCTGTGCCAGAATATGAGTGTGGTCAACATGCAGTGCATCCAGGATTTTAGTATTGTGAGTAATAATCAGCAATGCTCCCTGACGATGCTCCTGGAAGGTTTTAATGCCCTGAGAAACAATCTTCACTGCGTCAACGTCCAGACCGCTGTCTGTTTCGTCCAGAATTGCCAGCTTAGGATTCAGCATCAAAAGCTGCAGGATTTCTGCCTTCTTCTTTTCGCCGCCGCTGAAGCCGGTGTTAAGATCACGCTCGGCATATTTGCTGTCCATCTGCAGCAAAGCCATTGCCTGACGCAGCTCCTTACGGAAATCCCAGGCCTTGATGCGTACACCGCGCTGCTGCTCCAAAGCAGTTTTCAAAAAGCTGCTCAGGCTGATGCCGGGAACCTCCAACGGATTCTGGAAAGAAAGGAACAGACCTGCCTTAGCACGTTTATCTACGGCAAGTTTGGTAATGTCTTCGCCGGCGAATTTAATGCTGCCGTCCTTTACGGTATATTTGGGATTACCCATCAGCGCATAACCCAAGGTGGATTTGCCTGCACCGTTAGGTCCCATAAGCACATGAGTTTCACCCGGCTTAATATCAAGATTAATATTGTGCAGAATCTCTTTGTCCTCTACATTGACTACGAGATTTCTTACCTCTAATAAATTCTCTGCCATATTTATCCTCCAATCGAAGCAATCCGGAAGAACTGCTTCTCAAAATTTTAATTCCCACATTTCTAGTATGAATTCCATACCCTATTATAAAATTATTTCTCGCACTATGCAAGCGCTTAACGCAAATATACGCCTACAATTTGCAAATATTTTGCAATACAGCGCGATAAAAATGCCTTTTAACAGCATTCTTCTTATTATATAATATTTTTAGGAAAATTTATAGTGAGACGGGAAAATTTATGGTCAAAACAGCAAACTTCACTGTCTATGAAAAATTTTTCCGGAAACAGCGCAGAAAAAATACCGATCAAAGTGCAGCCGCCAAAATTCGTTTAAATCGATTACTAAATTCAAGCCCTCCGGCAAGCTTTTGCAAACCTCCCAAAGTAAAACAGGATGCGCAAGCATATGCCTCAGCTTCGCATCCTGTTATTGATTATAATAAAACTGTACGCAGCTAATGTCTGCTGATTGGCAGACAGCAAGTTAGCCACATAACGAAAAAAAGCACTTCATTTGCATGAAGTGCTGAATTTACGTGGTGGGCGCTAACGGGATCGAACCGCTGACATTCTGCTTGTAAGGCAGACGCTC
>CAVKUS010000044.1:0-17563 GCA_963659725.1 Bacteroides sp. CAG:545
TAGTCTCTATGTCTATCTTTTTGAATTGAATTTGCGCAACTTATTATACGTCATCCTTAGCTTTAGCATCATTAGCATTAGCTATCTGCGCCCAATCACGCAGCATATCAACGCAGGCTGCGGCATAAGCGCCGGCACTGCCAAAGGCACCTGCATCCTGCGTATACAGACGGAAAACCTGAATATCATCATAGTAGATATCCGCCGTACTGCCGTTATCATAAACTACGAAATGATTTGGGTTGACCGTTCCGCGCTGACGCACGTTCCACAAGCCGCCGGCAAGCATATAAGCACGGTATTTACCCTTCGTATTGCCAATGCTCTGACTTACGTTAAAGCTCCAGTTGCCCTCGGTAACAGTCGCATGGTCATCGTCCTTAACTGTAACATCCGGATGAATATTATAGTCCTTCAACTGCTTCATAACACGTTTTACACGCTCTTCCGGCTCGGGATGGCTACTGAACAGACCGTATTTCGCACCGCCGCCCTGCTTGGACAAATCATCCAGCTTCCATACGGTAATCAGCATGCTGTAAGGGTTATAGCCTGCTGCAATGCTGTTTTTTACGCCTTCCTTATCGGCACCACGTTCATCTGTACGGCTGTAGCCGGCAAACAACGCCTGCTGCGCTGCCTGCACAAGTCCCATGCCCTGTCCGCGGGTGGCAGCTATCAGAATCAGTGAGGTCCACATCTGCTTTTCAATCGCATTTACTGTGTGCTTCTTGGCTACGTGTCCCACCTCATGACCAAGAACGCCGACCAGCTCCATATCTGTCGGCATGTAGTCAATCAGTCCCTTATACACATAAACAAAGCCGCCGGGGCAGGCTAATGCATTAACTTCGTTATTGTTGAGCACCTTGAAGGAAAAGGTGATATCATCACGACCGCAAACCTTCGCCAGTCTTTGGCCGATGCGGTTAACTCTTTCCTGCAGCGCAGCATCCTGCGACACACCGTATTGAGCCTCCAGCTGCTGCGCAGTCTGCTGGCCCATTTCAATTTCCTGCTCTCTGCTGATTAAACCTGCTTCTGCAGGATTAACGCCTACGAACAGGCAGCAGGCAAAAACAAACGTCATAAAAAGCTTTAATATTTTCCTCATATTGGCCTCCTGCTTCATAAACACACTACAATCAAAAAATCCTAGATTGCGCCCTCTTCATGTAAAGCGCTGATTTCATTATCATTATATCCCAGTTCCTGCAAAATATCCAGCGTATGTTCGCCAAGCTTAGGTGCTCTCATGCGGATGCTGCTTGCGTCTTCGCTGAACTTTACCGGTCCGCCGATATACTGCAATTTGCCCAGGTCACTGTCAGCCTCCTGCAGGATATGCTCCTGCGCCGTCAGCTTACTGTCCAGTGCTTCCTCCAGGCTGCATACGGGCGTTACGCAAAATTCTGCTCCGCCGATAAGCTCCAGCCACTCTTGCTGAGTTTTAGTGGCAATTTTAGCAGCCACCAGCTGCTGCAGCTCCTCCTCATGAGCAAAATCATATTGGCGTTTTTCCAGCTCCGGACATGCTATTAAATCGCAAAAGCGCTGCCAGAACTTAGGCTCGATAGTGCCTACCGTCAGATATCTGCCATCCGCGGTACGATAAATATTATAGTAATGCGCTATACGGCCAAAGGGCTTTTCGCCTGTTTCCCTGCATCCCCACAAGGCGCTAATGCCCGTCACCTGCATAGACAGTGCCGTAGCATATAAATTGACATCGAGCCACTGTCCCTTGCCGGTGCGTTCGCGCGCCAACAGCGCCATCGAAATCGCACTCAAAGCATTCAGACCGCTGCCAACAGCGCTCACCTGCACCTCAGATACGCAGGCTCTGCCGATATCATCAAGATTATTTAATCCTGCCAGCCCCACAACATTCAGATCATGCGCAGGCTTATGCGATTCCTGGCCGAAGCCGGTAATCGAGCAGTACACCAGACGCGGATTAATTTTGTGCACGCTTGCATAATCAAGACCGTAACGTGCCAAATAACCCGGACGGAAGCCTTCCAGAAAAACATCCGCCTCCTGCAGCAGCTTCAGCAGCAAATTACGTCCGCCGTCCTTTTTAAGATTCAGGGCAACACCTCGCTTATTGCGGTTCAGCATCAGATGCCAATAGCTCATGCCTTTAGTTTTTTCAGGCCAAAAGCGACGCGTCGCATCACCCTGCAAATCCTCAATCTTGATAACATCCGCGCCGTAATCACCCAACAGCATACCGCAATACTGTCCCGGCAGCCACTTGGAAAAATCAATAACCTTAATACCTTCTAACAAAGCCAAATTTATCACTCCTGTTCTGCTTAATAAGCTTTTATATTCCGCAAAATTTTCTTCTGAACCCACTCAAATATGTTCACAAAACACCTATTTAAATGCTATAATATAGTTATATCATTGTTAGCTATACGCAACTTTCCTATGGAGGTTTTTATATGCAAACCCGCAAGCTGACATCAGCAGCGCTTCTGATTGCCATCGGCACATTGAGCGCACATTTAATTTATATCCCGGCAGGCGTTTCCAAATGCTTCCCTGTGCAGCACGCCATCAATGTTATGGGTGCGGTTCTTTTAGAGCCTGATTACGCCGTTGCTATCGGCTTTATCATTGCCTGTCTGCGCAACATGCTGGGCACAGGCTCACTGCTGGCTTTCCCCGGCAGTATGATCGGTGCAGCCCTCGCAGGACTGGCCTACAGCCGTTACAAAACATTGCCGGCAGCTATGGCCGGTGAAATTTTCGGCACCGGTATCATCGGCGGCTTCGTCGCCTGGATTATGGCCACTCTGCTTTTAGGCAGCAAGGCTGTAGCCTGGTTCTTTATCCCGCCGTTTTTGGTAAGTACTATCGGAGGCAGCGTTATCGCCTGCCTGCTGCTCAAAACCGGCTTTTTCAAGCAGTTCAGCAGCAAAGAAGGTAAGTAAGATGAACTTCGGCGAAATTGTTAACCTTCTTCTTTATGCCTTCAGCGGCATTTGCTTCGGAGCCTTTGCCTCTCGCTACAGCGTTTTCAGTGCGCTGCACATTAAAAGCAAATGGCAGGAGGAAGGCATCAGCTGTCTTTTCAGCTGCTTGCCGCAGCTGCTCTTTCTCAGTGTAAGCTTTTTCCTTTTTCCGACATGGTTTATCAGCAAGACTCCTACCGGAGGCTTCTTTTATTACGCAGTACTCGCATTCTTTTTCAATAAAGGTCTGCGCTTAAACAATAAAAAATAAAGTAGGTGAAAAAATGACACACATCCACAATCATGCCTTGCCTCTCCCCGGCAATGATGACGAAAAATATATCCAGCCTATGGCAGATATTTTTAAAGTTCTCAGCAATCACACCCGTATCCGCATTCTCTCCCTGTTAGCACACGAGGAAATGTGCGTTACCTGTATTGCCGATGCTCTCGGTATGACTCATTCCGCTATTTCGCATCAGCTGCGTCTGCTGCGTGCCACCAACCTGGTAAAATTTACCAAGGACGGCAAAGAGGTTATCTATTCTCTGGATGACAGTCACGTGCTCAGTCTGTTTGACCAGGCACTTGACCACGTAAAGCATAAGGTTCTATAATGCTGATTGGCGCTGTAAAAGCGCCAATTTTTTTATGCCTTTAAAGCGCACCGCGCCATTGGCGGATAATTTCACTCTTATAGACTGAGGTCCAGCTTAAATCGTCTACCGGCACACGGACATTGCCTATAAGCTCCCTGCGTCCGTCATTATAGGGATATTTTTTTACATGCCACATATAATGATAACCGTTAGCAGGCAGCAGCTCTACACCCGCATCACTCATCAGATAGTCCAAGAAGGCACGAGCCTCATCCGGATGCTCTGCGCTGCGCATCATAGCTGCACCGGTAAGCATCGTGCGGTTGGCATCCTTCACCACTGTCGCAAACAGATGACGATGACGCGCTTCCATCAGTAAAGCATAATCCAACGGCACTACAGCAACGGTTTTTTTACCGATATACACAAGGTCTACCGCCTCGCCGAAGCCCTTAGTATAAACAGGCTGCTGCGCATTAAGCTTGGCTGCATAGGCCATAGCCTGCTCCTTGCCACGCATCTGCCAGATGCTTGTAATCATGCCGAAGCTTGCTCCGCCAAGCTCAAAGTCAGCAACCGCCAGCTCATCCTTAAGCTGAGGTGCTAAAAGCTCATCCCAGGTTTCCGGAGCATACAGCCCGTAGGCATGCAGATTATTTTTATTGCTCAGCAAAGCAATATAGCTCAGATACAAGCTCGTCCATTGTCCTGTGCGGTTGCGCAGCTCTGCCGGCACCTTATAGGAATCCTTGGCAATATACGGCTGCAGGATGTGCTGCTCATCCGCCATAAAGTATTCCTCGCTCGTACCGCCCAGCCAGACATCAAATCTGTGCTTGCGCAGATAATCCAAGCGTTCCTGCTGCGTACCTCCCGGCAGATAGCTTATATTAACCTTTACACCGGCAGTCTTGCTGTAGCTGTCGGCAATAACCTCCGTCAGCTTGGTACCCATGCTGCTGCAGAGCTGCAGCTCTTTCGGCTGTGGCTGTTGGCTGCCGCAGCCTGCTGCCAGTAAAGCCAACAGCGCCAAAATATATATTATAAATCTTCGCATTATCTTTTCCGCCTTTCGCTATGCTATTATTATAGCATGAACGCCGAGCTTTCTCCATATTTTAGGCAGCTTGCGGCTTGCTACAAATCCTTTGTTGCCTTATAATAAAATGCATAGATATAAAAAATTATTGCAAGGAGATTGTCTATGAGTTTCGGCAAGAATGACATCTATGATTTGCTAAATACCAAAAGCATACCGTTTACCTGTACGGAACACCGGCCGGTTTATTCTATGGAAGAATTGGATGCACTGGATATTCCTGCCAATGCCGTTATCTGTAAAAATTTATTTTTACGCAACAGTAACGGTAAGCAGCACTTTCTTCTCACCGTCCCCGCAGCTACGCCTGTTGACCTTAAGCAGCTGGCAGCAAAGCTTGCGAGCTCCCGCCTCAGCTTCGCTTCGGCAGAGCGTCTGGGAAAATATCTCGGATTACCGTCAGGCTTAGTTTCTCCCTTCGGCCTGTTGAACGATACAAGCAAAAGCGTTATCTTCGTCAGCAGCAAGAGCTTACCGCCATCTGCCACCATCGGTATTCATCCGAACGATAACACCACCACAATATGGCTTGCCTTCGGCGATTTACTGGCATTGTTGTCTGAACTGAAGGTAGAAGTAAAGTTGGTAGAAATGTAAGTATAAAGCAGCGTTTCCGCAGTACTTTCCCGCCAAAAGCTTTAAAATACAACGCAAAAGACTTCTTAGAAAGCAGCGAAATATAAACTGCATCTAAGAAGTCTTTTTTATTACAGCTTACAAAGCGTCAGCCACATCCCTGCGGCTCAAAAGCCAAACCGGCAGCACACTGCACAGCAGGCCGCTCAGCAGTACCGCCGCAGCTAAAGCTCCCTCCGCCGGCAGCAGCTGCTGCGGCAGATAAAGTCCCGCTCCCTGCTGCAGCAGCAGACTCAGCAGAGCATAAACGCCATGACCAAGAAGCAAGCCTCCAAGCAGACCGCCTGCTACCAAAGTCATGCCAAGCTGAACATACAGCTTACCGATCTGCGCCGCACTTGCGCCCAAAGCACGCATAACTGCCTGCTGACGCAGGCTTGTCAGCACAAGCCAGTACAACGAGCTGCCGATAATCAGCAGCGCCAGCAGCAAAACAGCGCCGCTCAGCAAACGCAGCAAAGTTTCCATATTACCCATAATCGAAAAGAGCTGAATAATCGTCTTTGATGGGAATATCAGCTGCACATCCCTGTCCTTGCTATAGAGCGCAGCCAGCTGCATACTTTCGGCATAGCCTTTCGGTCTGATAAGCACTGCCGTAATTTCCTTGTCAGCATCGTCATGATGAGCATGGCTTTGCCAAATGCTTTCCATGCTGACAAAAATTGCGTTATCATAAGGTCCCTTAACAGGCTTTAAAATACCTACGACCTTGTACTGCTCCTTATGCGCTTTAGCATTAACATTCGCCACCAGGCCATGCACCGACGCAAAGGTATCACCAAGCTTCAGCCCCAGCTTAGCCGCCGTTTCAGCACCCACGACAGCCTCTCCGGGTGCAGCAAAGGCTTTGCCTGCCGCCAGCTGCAGCCATTTACCCTTACTGCCCACGCCCTGAAAGCTGAAGATATCCTTTTCTGTGCCTACAATACGATAGCCCTTGTAATTATCGCCAAAGCCTAAGGGAACCGCCTGTGCTACCAGCTTATTGGCGCGCAGCTTTTCCAGCCGCGTATAGCTGATATTGCCCACAGGCTGGTCCTTCAGGAAAACGCTGTTCAGCACTAGCTGATTGGGACTGCCCTTGGCACCCATAAGCAGCGGAAAGGGCTTACCGGCCTGCGTAATACCGCTGTGCAACCCTTCGGCCAGCAGCAGCACACACACTGCCAACGCCACACTGCAGGCCATAACGAATACAGCCAGCGAATGTTGCAGCTTTCTGCCGGCAAGCAGCCTTCTCAGCAGTTGCATTTTACTCATAACAGCCACCCCGCACATTATATTTATGAGTGAAGGTTGCTTTTACAGCCTCGTCATGCGTACTAAGCAGCAGAGCAACATTGTTTTCCCGACACAGCTGCCTGAGCAAACCTAATACTACCTTGCCGTTTTCCAGATCAAGACTCGCCGTCGGCTCATCTGCCAGAAGCAGTTTCGGCTTATGCACTAAAGCACGCACAACAGCTACACGCTGCTGCTCACCAATGCTGAGCTCCCTAGGGAAGCAGGCAGCCTTCTGCGTCAGTCCCACCTGCTCCAGAAGCGCCAACGCACGCTGACGCAAAGCCTGTTTATTCTTCTCCTTGCGCCAGCACTGCGGCAAAAGAATATTTTCCAGCACATTCAGTTCATCCAGCAAATTAAGGCGCTGAAAAATATAACCCACATTATCTGCGCGCCAGATATCTCTTTGTGCAGTCGGCAGCTTGCTGACATCCTCGCCGGCAAAATAAATACTGCCGCTGTCTGCGGAAAGCAATCCCGAAATCATATGCAGCACAGTTGTCTTACCGCTGCCGCTGGGACCGTCAAGCAGCAGAGCTTCACCCTGTTCCAGCTGCAAAGATGGTATAGAAATGCTTGCCGCAATTTCTCCCATAGGCGTGTGAAATGTTTTACTCAAATTCTTGATTTCCAATAATGCCATCACATTGCCTCCAGGCTGCTTGCCTTAATACGCACAAGGCTTACAAAGCCTGTTTCCGCATCCACCTCACTGCCAAGCTCCAGCGTACCGGTTACGCGGATAGGACTGTCGAAGGGCAGCGCGGTAACAGGATTATCCAGCTTTACTACTACAATATCCGTCGGCCAGTCGGCATCACTGCCGCAAAACGGACAAATAGACATCGGCTCGCGCGTCAGTACGAAAAAATTGATGGTCGGTGTCAGTGGCGGCGCCATAAAGCCCACCATGCTAACAGTGCAGCCCTCGTTGCTGCGCAGCTTGTCGCTCAGCGTTACGCCGCGCGAGGAAACGGAAGAGTACAAATCATCAAAGCTCAGCTCTGTTGTCGTCGACCACCAGCCTGCTTCTGCCCTGCCGCATAAGTCAAAGAACGGTCTCTCATCGGAGACCGTTCCCAGAAAGCTCATGTGGCAGAAAAGCAGCAGCAGTAAAATTGCTCTTATTTTCTTCTGCATAACCTTTCGCCCCACTAAATTTTATTTGCTGCTTTTTACAGTCTTATTACCGTCAAGACCTAAAGCACGTACCATGCCGAAGAAGACTTCGGTGTTATCCATAACGCCCTTGAAGTATTCGCTTCCCGGGCCACCTGCATTCAGTACAATATCATCAGCGGAGTGTACCTCGCTGGCATCATTAGAGGGGATATTACCCTTATAGAATTCGCCCTGGATTTTCGGGTTAGCGATAGCCTTGCCATCCTTGCCCATAATGACTGCATCCATCGGCACATCGCGGAATTTGTAATTGCAGTTGAAATCAGGATGGTTAGCATATTGTACTGCCAAGGTTACGGACGGATCCGGATTATCAGGGAAGCCATCGCCATCTCTGTCTTCGAAGGTAGGCCATTTAGCATCTGCATAGGTTCTTACAGCCTCACGACCGGTTTTGCCGTCCAACTCATGATAGGTACCGGAAATGCTGATGCCATGTGCATGATCGGCAACTACGATAATCAGAGTATCATTATTTTTAGCCGCAAATTTTTGAGCAATGCCTACAGCCTTATCCATTTCGATGTTATCGTAGGCTGCACGCTGCCAATCCATGGAATGCAGCTGTTTATCGATGCAGGCACCTTCAACCATCAGGAAGAAGCCGTTAGGATTTTTGCTCAGAGTATCGATAGCCTTTTCAGTCATATCCATCAGATTAGGCTGGTCATTGAATCCTCCCAAAACCTTAGGATTTTTCAAAACCTCACGGTCCATATAAACATTCATGTTATTCAGTTGATACAAGCCAAGAATCTTATCAGCATTGGCAGGAGTATTTTCCAGCTCTGTCTTAGTACCGGAGAAGCTGTAGCCAAGGTCTTCAAAGTTTTGGATTACATCAACGTTATCCTTACGTTTGGAACCGGGAGTGCCAAGCGGCAGGAAATGACGGGAGCCGCCGCCCATAATAACATCCGGACGATGCTGTGCATTCAGCATATCGGCAGCGATATAGTTCTGCTCGGCACGACGGCGGGTGTGGGTAAACATTGCAGCCGGGGTAGCATCGGTAATATTGGCAGTAGAAACGATGCCTGTTGCCATACCGCGGGTACGTTTTGCCAGCTCAATGATATTTTCTACCTTCGGATCATCCAAAGGATCCTTGGTGCAGTTTTCATAAACACCCATTGCATTAACTACGCTCTTATGACCGGTTGCATAAGCGGAAGCACTGTTGGCGGAGTCGGTAACGATGGAATCATAACCGGAGGTAGTAATCAATGCCATGTTATCAAGCTTTTCCATGTTCAGCAAATCGTTGTATTTGCCTTCGGTAATACCCTTGGAAAGAATGCGGGCAACCTCGCGTGCCTGCAAGCTCATGCCGTCACCAACAAAGAGGATTACGTTTTTAGCACGCTTCTTGGATTTTTCATTGGTAACAACGTAGTTTGCCTTGCGTTCATTGCTGCCATCCTTTACTTCGATAGCAATATCGCCTGCTTTGGCAAAGCTTACATCATTGATTCTATAAACGGCAATATTGCCTTCCATAGTTCTGTCGGCAGACTTACCAAAATATTTTGCGGCATCCTGACCGTTAACCTTTACATCCATGTCAGTAGTGCCGTTTTTTACTTCAATAGAGAAATCAAATTTCTGTCCTTGCAGGAATTTAGCATTATCAATAGGGAGAACCTTAATAGCCTGCTCTTGCGGAGCCAGATAACCTGCTGCTTCGGCAGCAACTGGCAGATAAGCGGAAAAAGCACAGCTCATGCTGACTACGGCAGCAGCCAGTAAAGCTTTTTTCTTGTTTAAAAAGTCCATTCTTTTCATCCTTTCTTCTATAGGCCAACTAATGTATTTCCTGACCATACCTGTATTATAAACGCGCATTGTTAAGGAAAAAGCATACTTGCGTAAAATGAGCGTTAAGACTTAACGGCGCAGCACATGCTGAATAAAAATAATGCTCAGCTCATACATCAGTAAAAGCGGCAACGCCAGCATTACCTGAGAAACTACATCCGGCGGTGTCAGTATCGCAGCAACAAGAAAGCTGATAAAAATAACATACCGGCGATATTTTTTCAAAGCAAAGCTTGTAATAAGTCCACAACAGGCACCTATCGTCAAAAGCAGAGGCAGTTCAAAAATAACCCCAAACGGCAGCAGTACGACCAAAATAAAATCTATGTAATTCTCCATAGAAATCATAGACTGGATGTTCTGCGCGCCAAAGCCTGTAAAAAACGCCCACCCCAACGGCAGTACAAAATTATAAGCAAAGCTCAGTCCGCCAACAAGAAGCAGCACAGACAAAGCAGCCAGGCCGCTCAGCCGCAATCTTTGCTTCATGCTGAACGCAGGCATAATGAAGGCCCACAGCTGATAAAAAATCAACGGTGACGCCAGCAAAGCACCACTCACAATGCCAACCTTCAAATAAATGAAAAAGGCCTCAGCAGGCCGCATGTAATAGAGCTTACCGGCAGGAGCCGTAACAAAGGCTACTATGCTGTCAATAAAGCAGTAACTTGCCGCCAACCCCAGCAATAAAGCTGCCAGTGATTTGAAAAGACGATTACGAAGTTCCTCCAGATGCTCCGTAAAGGTCATCTCCCCGGCCTGCTGTGCCGCACAGGCACTTTGCGTCATTTTACAGTGTCATCCTTTCTTGCGGTCTCCGGCACTTCTTTGGCAGCTGCAGCAACAGTGACAGTATTCGTACCGTTAACCGCTTCCTTGAACTCCTTTAAGCCTTTGCCTACGGCACTGCCGATTTCCGGCAGACGCTTCGGACCGAATACCAGTAAAGCAATTACAGCAAGTATCAACATTTCAGAAAAACCTATACCAAACATTTTCTTTCCTCCTTAATTTAAATCATCTAAAGCATAACACGTGCAAGTAAAGCGTATATCAAGAAAACGTAAAAAACATTTTAAGAAAAACTTCTTTTTTAATGTTTTTGTAAAAACAATATTGCTTAACCTGTTTTTTACTCGCGCTTAATTTTTTTAATACATAGCTACTTTACAATGAGCTTAATTCCAAAAATTATATTCAATACCTGAGGAGGAAATTTATTATGACAACCGCTACCTTATCGCGTAAAAGCTTTTTACAGATTACCGCCGGCGCTCTGGCCGGTGCAGCATTCCTTAATATGCCGCATATGGCCTTTGCCAATAAAGCTAAAGCACAAAGCTGTGCCTTTGCCGACTTACCGGATGCCGTAAGCCTGGCACAACGCTCCGAGCTTATTCAGATGAGCTACAATAAAATCAAAGAAAGCGTTGCCACCATCCAAAATTCCTGTCTGCGTCAGATGACCATGGATATTATTAAAAATCCTAACCCTACCTTCATGCGTCAATATCTTAACAACGCTGCTGCCAAAACAGCAGTCTATAACAAGCTGGTATCATTGCAGCTTATTGACCCTGCTAAGACCTCTTTGGCAAACTTTCTGCCGCCTTACGACGGTCAGACTCCGCAACCGTTTTATTCCGCTCCCGGCAGCGGTTACGGCAGCCACCATGCTTATCCCGGCGGATTGGCAACCCATACCGCGGCAAACCTTTCCATTTCCGAAGGCATCTATGATACTTACATCAATCTTTTCAACAGCAAAATCAGCCGTGACATTGTCATGGCCGCACAGGCACTCCATGATCTTGCTAAGCCTTTGGTTTTCCAATGGCAGAATGACCAGTCCAGCCTGAAGGAATATACCATAGCCAACACCGGCGCACATCATATCTTCAGCATTGCCGAAGTAATCTACCGCGGTTTCCCAATTGAAGAAATCGTTGCTCAGTCCTGCGCACACCAAACTCCCGGCAGCACAAACGAAGAACAGACCGTTGTCGGCTTCCTTACTGCTGCAGCTATTATCGCAGGCAAGGATGCCAAAGCGTATGGTCTGGTAACAGCTAACAATACTCTGCCATCTCCTCAAAAGCAGGAAGGCTATATCACCAGTCTTGGCGACCATGACTATGTCCTCAGCGGACCTGCCTGCCAGAAAACCGTCAAGCTGCTGCAAAAAATCATGACCGAAGATTATCATATGCAGGCAAGTGATTTAAACGGCACCCAGTTCAACAAAGTACGCAACTATATCGGTGCGCAGGTTTCCATGATGTATCTCAACAGCCTTTCTTCCGAAGCAGATGGCGAAAAGCTCATCCGTCAATTAGTAAACAGCCTGATTATCAAATAAAAAAAACAGATACCTTTCTTGTAATTAAAGAAAAGCATCTGTAACGCTTAAACTATTTAAGTTCGTAATTGCCGGCTAATTCATAACAGCCTGCTTTTACGAGCTTTTTTTTTTACTTGTTTGGTATCACGCTTCCTGCTGCCGAAGGCTCTGTAACAAAGTTTATTTCTAAAAAAGCCTTATACTCTGCTTTGGCAAACTCCCGTACCAACGTCGTTTTACCAATCTGCCGTGCACCAACAATGCATAACGCCTGCTTAGCGCCTGATTCTTTCCAGTCTAAAAGCTTTTGATAAGCCTTACGATACAACATATCAGCTTACACTCCCTTCTGCATTTGTCACGTTTTTCCATGTTTTTATATATTTATTGTAACGTTTTTCCGCACTTTTTACAATCGTTTTGTAACGTTTTTCCGCATTCTTTCATCACTTTCTGTAACGTTTTTCCGTGTTTTTTGTGCCTTATTCGTCACGTTTTTCCTGAAATATAAAAACCGCACCAACGTTAAACGCTGATGCGGTAATAATTCTATTTTTATTTTACAGCCTGCGCCACAGACTGATTCATCTCAACACGGCCAACGGCGGCAACAGGCTCAACCTCAGCCTTAACACGCTCCCAGATAACGAACTTAGCCTTGCTGAAGCCGTTAAAGGTAGTCGCACTGGCAGAGGTATAGGCACCGCAGCTGGGAACCAGCAGCAAATCGCCAACCTGCAGCGGCACTGTCAGGCGTCCGCGGAACATAATATCCAGGGAATCGCAGCTCGGTCCGGCAAACGTCGCTGCCACCTTTTCCTCACCCTCACGGAAGCTAATCAGCTTGAAATCCCACTGGTCAAAGAGTACACCGGAGAAGGTTCCATATAAACCCTCATCGAGGAAGTACCAGGGCTGGCCGCCGCGCTCGGTAACGCCTATGACGCTGGTAATCAGATTAACCGCCGTACCGCAAATATAACGGCCCGGTTCGGCCCAAATTTCGGCATCGGCAAAATCTTCATCCAAACGCGCATTGATTTGGCGCAGCATTTCCGGCAGATTGAATTTCACCTTCGGCTCAGGAATAGGGAAGCCGCCGCCGATATCAAGAATGCGCAGCTTCAGGCCTGCTGCCTCAGCCTCCTCAAACAGCTCACGCGCAATATCCAGCGCATGCAGATAAGGGTCAGCGCTGACAGTCTGGCTGCCTACATGAAAGGCAATGCCGCCCATATCCAGGCCTGCTTCCTTAGCCTGCTGCATCAATGCCAGAGCATTTTCACGCGCAGCACCGAATTTTTTATTCAGATCAACATGTGCCGAGGAATTGTCGATACGCAGTCTGAGCAGTACAGTCGCGTCCGGGCACTGTTTTTTTATTTTATCTATTTCACTGGCGCTGTCAAAGGTCATATTGCGTACACCACAGCTGCGGCAGGCCTCCAGGCCTACGCCCGTCTTTACCGGATTAGCGTAAATCAGACGACCGCCATCCACACCCATATCATGCAGGGTGCGAATTTCTCCGTCGCTTGCTACGTCAAAGCAGGAGCCCATATCTGCCATCACCCGCAAAATTTCCGGATGCGGATTAGCCTTAATCGCGTAATGAATCTTGACACGCGGCATATATTTTTTCAAAACCTTGTAGTTCTTTTTGATTTCATCAAGAGAAAGTACTAACAGCGGTGTCCCGAAACGTACCGCTAATTTTTCTACAGCCTGCTGGCTTATTTGGAAATGTTTTTTATTACTCATAACACTCTCCCCTTGCTATTGCATTATTTTTTCTTCTATGATTGTACCACAATAATCTGAAAGTACAATAGGAAAACGGCAAAAAATTGATTTTTTTCGAGGAGAACGGGAAAATTTTCCAATAATCACGGATTGGCTCATTTTTGACTGTAAAATAGCGAAAATTTCGCCATAAAACATATGAAACAACAGAAACATATCTGTATACGGCAGGCAAAAATAAAAGCGTTGAAATGCCGGTTAAATGACATTTCAACGCTTATTTTTATTCAGCTGTATCTGCGCAGCTTATTTTTTCGGAGCGGGAATTACATCGCAGCCCATGTAAGGACGCAGAACCTCAGGAACAACTACGCTGCCATCAGCCTGCTGATAGTTTTCCAGAATAGCAGCAACGGTACGGCCAACAGCTACACCACTGCCGTTAAGGGTATGTACAAATTCCGGTTTGGATTTTGCATCACGACGGAAGCGGATGTTAGCACGGCGTGCCTGGAAGTCCAGGAAGTTGGAGCAGGAAGAAATTTCACGGTAGCAGTTTGCTGCCGGCAGCCATACTTCGAGGTCATAGGTGGTAGCAGAGCTGAAGCCCAGGTCACCGGTGCACAGACGTACAACATGGTACGGCAGGCCCAGTAATTGCAGAACTTCTTCAGCATCATTAGTCAGCTTATCCAGCTCAGCCCAGGATTCTTCCGGTTTGGTGAATTTAACCAGCTCAACCTTATTGAACTGATGCATACGGATCAGGCCACGGGTATCACGGCCTGCAGCACCGGCTTCTGCACGGAAGCAAGCGCTGTATGCGGTATATTTCAGCGGCAGTTCGTCGCCGGTCAGAATATCATCACGATGATAGTTGGTTACAGGAACCTCTGCGGTCGGAATCAGGTACATATCGCCATTTTCCAGCTTGTACATATCCTCGGCAAATTTCGGCAGTTGGCCGGTGCCCTGCATGCTTGCACCGTTAACGATGAACGGCGGGAAGAATTCGGTATAACCATGCTTTCTGGTGTGTACATCCAGGAAGAAGTTGATAACGGCACGCTCCAGACGGGAACCCATGCCACGATAGAATACATAACGTGCACCGCTAACCTTAACGCCACGTTCGAAATCCAGAATGCCCAGGTTTTCACCGATATCCCAGTGAGCCTTAGGTTCAAAATCAAATTTAGTCGGTTCGCCCCAGGTGCGGATAACCGGGTTGCAGGTGTCATCCTTGCCTACGGGAACATCTTCAGCAGGAACGTTAGGAATAGTCAGCAGAATGCTTTTGATTTTTTCTTCAATCTCTTTCAGTTCCTTGTCATCTGCAGCAATTTTATCGCCGAGAGCACGAACTGCAGCCATCTGCTCAGCAGCATCCTGACCGGCTTTTTTCAGCTTGCCGATCTCCTGAGATGCAGTGTTGCGTTCTTTTTTCAGTGCTTCTACCTGTTGGGTAATTTCACGACGTTGTTTATCCAGTTCCAGGAATTCAGTCAAATCAAGGCTGCCATTACGGCTTTTTACAGCCTCTTCGACCAGCTTCGGATTTTCGCGGACGAATTTTAAATCTAACATAATATAGCCTCCAAATAATTTATCATAACTTATATTGTAGCATAAATCCCGTCGGGATAAAAGATTTTACTGCAATTTTTAATAGCCGATTCCCTCATCGCGACGTGCAAGATAGCGGATTGCCGAAAGAGCAGCCTTTTGTCCCTGACCGGCAGCACGGTTTACCTGCCAAGGCTGACCTGTGCAGTCACCGCCGGCAAAAACACCTTCAATATTTGTTTGCGCCTGATCATCAACATAAATGCTGCGGCCGCGGATTTCCAATCCCGGCAGGAAGCTGTTGAGCGGGTCGCTGGCGCGGAAAACAAAGGTAGCTTTAACGCTGTAAAAATCATCACCTGCACGCAAGCCGGTAACCTTGTCGGTACCGGTAATTTCTGTCGGCTTATCCAGCACTACAGTAATATTTTTCTTTTTGGGCGGAACAAAACCGGAATACAGCGGGAAGAAGAATACATGCTCGCACTGGTCTGCCAAATATTCAACCTCTTCCAGAGCATCAGGTACAGTAGCAATAGCAGCCACGGACTTGCCCTTATATTTATCAGCATCAACAACAGCGCAGTAGCTTACGCCCTTACCCAAAAATTCCTTTTCACCGGGGAAAAGGGTAGAGCGGGAAATACCGGTTGCCAATACTACGGAATCCGCAGAATATTCACCATGCGGAGTTCCCAGCATAAAGCCTTCGCCCACCTCGCGCAAAGAAATAATTTTGGCCTCAATAATATCTACTTCCATCTGCTTGAGATGATTTACAAAAATATCCATAAGCGCAGTACCGGAAATATCGGGTATACCCATATAATCTGTAATCTGCGCTACACTACGCAGACGGGGGCTGAAGCCGTGGGCTTCAAACAGAACAACCTTACGTCCCTTGCTGGCTGCAGTAATCGCTGCAGATACGCCGGCAGGACCACCACCAATAACGGCAATATCGTAATCCATAAGTCTATCCTCCGTACAAAAAATTTAGAACCTACTATAACACTTTAATTGTATGCTTTTCTAGATGCATAGTCAAATGTTTTTATGCTTCCGGAGATTTTTTAAGTTTTTTTGAAAAAAGTGCTTGACATTTTTCTGTATTTAGAGTATTATAATCAAGTAACGTGACCACGGCCCATTAGCTCAGTTGGTAGAGCACCTGACTCTTAATCAGGGTGTCGTAGGTTCGAGGCCTACATGGGTCACCACATTTGGCCGGTTGGTCAAGCGGTTAAGACACCGCCCTTTCACGGCGGTATCGGGGGTTCGATTCCCCCACCGGTCACCAAATACGGGCGCTTAGCTCAGCTGGGAGAGCGTCTGCCTTACAAGCAGAATGTCAGCGGTTCGATCCCGTTAGCGCCCACCATTTTTTTGCCCATTTTGCCTCAATATTGTAATGGCCCGGTGGTTCAGTTGGTTAGAATGCCGCCCTGTCACGGCGGAGGTCGTGGGTTCGAGTCCCATCCGGGTCGCCAATCATGCCTCGGTAGCTCAGTTGGTAGAGCAAAGGACTGAAAATCCTTGTGTCCACAGTTCGATTCTGTGCTGAGGCACCAATCCAAAAACAGCACCTGCTATTGCGGGTGTTTTTTTATTATCTGTATATCTATCTGCTTAAACACATTTTTCAGCCAGCAAGGAGTGTTATCATGTTTGAAAAATTTTTCCATGAAGTAACCGGTCCCTATATCTGGGGGCTGATTCTGCTTTTATCCCTGCGTGCCATCTTTTCTTCCGTACGCAAAAAGGATTATCCGCACGCTGCTGCTTTTATCGCCGTAGCCATTGTTGCCGCATTTATGACAGCAAGCGCACTTGATATGCTTCCGCCTGCTATAGCAGAAATATTTGCATAAGAAAAAGGCCGCTACGCAGCGACCTTTGACAAGCTTAAACGCCGCTTTACGCGGCGTTTTTTTGTGCTTATTGTCAGTTGATGGCGGTTACATCAAAGCCGGTATCTTCAACAGCAGCCTTCAGAACTGCATCATCCAGGCCTGCGCCCTCAACAACCGCATTATTGTTTTCCAGAGAAACAACAACATTAGTTACACCTGCTACAGCAGCAAGTGCTTCCTTAACGGCGCCAACACAGTGCTGGCAATGCATACCTTCAATAGCAATAGTCTTCGTCATAATAAAATCTCCTTTGCAATTACAATCTCAAACTTCCCACACGTAAAAAAACAATAGACCTTTGAAAACTGCATATTCCAAGAGATAAAATACATCAACCAACCTGCAAAAGTCGCTGCATCTGTGCTGGGAGTTTGAAAATAAATCTTTCATACAAGCTTTCAATTTGCTCATCTGT
>CAVKUS010000045.1:0-17492 GCA_963659725.1 Bacteroides sp. CAG:545
CATTTTTGAAAAATACAGGCTGCTTATGCTATAATTATATTTGTTTTTTATGGAGGTGTTATAATGAGCTTTTTCTCAGATAAGTGGCGCGGTATTATTTTATGTGCTGTTTTAGCGGTGCCGTGCTGGTTTTTAGGCAAGCTGGTGCCTGTAGTCGGCGCACCGGTCTTTGCAATTCTTTTAGGTATGCTGGTGGCGCTTGTGTGGCCCGTACAGGCTGCGTTTAAAAGCGGTGTAGGCTTTGTATCGAAAAAGGTGCTGCAGTACGCAGTAATCCTGCTTGGCTTCGGTCTGAATATTTCCGTAGTGCTGGCAACCGGTAAGCAGTCATTGCCGATTATCGTCTGCACGATTGCAACTTCGCTTATCGTGGCCTATGTATTGCATAAGGTGATGAACATTCCCGGCAAGATTTCCACACTTATCGGCGTAGGCTCGTCTATCTGCGGCGGCAGTGCGGTGGCTGCGACAGCGCCTGTCATTAAGGCGGACGATGAAGAGGTGGCGCAGGCTATCAGCGTTATCTTTTTCTTCAACGTACTGGCAGCGCTGCTTTTCCCATGGCTGGGTACGGTGCTGGGATTTTCTACGACAAGCGGCGAGGCCTTCGGTATTTTTGCCGGTACTGCTGTAAACGATACTTCTTCTGTTACGGCAACGGCAGCAACCTGGGATGCCATGTTCGGGCTGGGCACGGCAACGCTGGATAAGGCGGTAACGGTTAAGCTGACGCGTACGCTGGCAATTATTCCGATTACGCTGGTGTTAGGCTATCTTGTAGGTAAGCGTGAGCAGAGTGCTAATCATGAGGTTAATATCAGGAGCATTGTGCCGAGCTTCATACTTTACTTCGTGCTGGCTTCACTTATCACCACGCTGGCGACAAGCATGGGCGTAGCAGCAGAGATTTTTGCACCGCTCAAATGGCTCAGCAAGTTCTTTATCATTATGGCGATGGCTGCGGTAGGTCTGAATACGAATATCGTCAAGCTTGTGACAACAAGCAGCAAGCCTTTGGGACTCGGTCTTGGCTGTTGGGCAGGCATTACGTTTGTGAGCCTGCTTTTGCAGCATCTGCTTAATCTCTGGTAAGCAGAATAAAATTTAATTTTGCATCGGAAACAGCGACAAATAATAGTTTGTTCGCTGTTTTTGACGTTTTAAAAGGCTGTTTTGCTTGTGAGCGGGACGAAGCGGGACCCCTAGATATAGTGTTGTGGAAATCTCCCCCTAGTTGTTGTTAAAGTTATCCACAGATTGTGCATAACATGTTGATAATTGTGTAAAATCCTTGTAAACAAGCCACTTTTTTCTCAGAGGCTGGTGGATAACACTCTGCATAACTAAAAGTTATGCACAAAAACTGTGGATAAGTCTGTTGATACTGTTGATAACCTTACACTAAATATCGGAAAAGGGGGATATATTTTCTAGGAAAACAAGATAATTTCCTATTGCTGAGGTGGTATTTTGTATACAAACGCAAGTTTTTTTGCTGTCTGCAAAGTTTTTGCTTGCGTAATAGACGATTTTTGTTCATAATATTATTATGACTAATTGTAAGTAATGGAGGAAGATTAGGTTATGGCATTAAAGCAAATGGATGCATTGGCAGCCTTGCGTGAGGCTGCAGGTGAAGTTATAGAAACTTCTTTGTGTGATGTACAGGGCAACTGGCTGGCACTGGTAAATACTGAGGAAGGCAAGCGTCTGGCTTTTGCTGCGAAGGGTGAAGCTGCGCTGAGCGCACTGTGGAAGGATGTTGAGAAGGAAGCAGACGTTAAGGACGTACATGTTTCTGTTATGGCATTGAATGCGAATAATGCTGCGTTGGTGCGCCGCTATGTTAAATGGACCGCGCCGACTGCCTGCGGCACTAAAGGTGCCAGCATCGGCTTCAGCGATTGGCTGGGCGAGGCAGATGCGGTTGTGGCGGAGCTGTTTGGTAAACGTCAGCTGAAACCGGTATTGGTTGACTTTACTACCGAGGACAGCGAGGCACTGCAGCGCTATTTTGTACAGGCTGTGGATACCGCAACTTGGGGCGTGCTCGAAGAGGGCTACAAGGAAGGCTACGGCGCTAATGCTGCCGGCCTGAAAACCGAAGAGGAAATCGTGAAGGCTTTGCTTTACGGTTACAGCATGATTGGCTTTGACTGCAGCGATAAGATTGACCTGGGTATTGAAAAGCTGTCCGACGAGGCTGTTGATAAACGCTTTGAGCAGTTCAACGAAACCTTCCGTGCTGCTGTGCATGCTTCCTATCTGAACGCTGAGTTCAATGTTGGCACCAGCAAGATTACCTTTACCGAAAATCAGCTGCACCGCATTGTTTTGGAATACGGCGAAGCAATTATGCATATCCAGTTTATCTACAACTCCTATCTGAAAAATACTCCGTGGGATATTGACTTTGAGCTGGACCTGTCCAAGCCCGGTAAGGTGCTGACTCCTCAGGAGCATTATCTGATCGGCAATGAGCTGCAACGTAACGGTATTAAGCTGAGCTCTATCTGCCTCGACCCGCTGAAGGACGCAGAGGCTGTAAACGATAACCTGCAGCTGCACTGCGAGATTGCCGACACCTTCGGCTATCGCCTGAGCTTTAAAAATGCGGATATCGCTATGGAAGATACTGCTGCTGCTATGAAATATCTGAAGGGCAAGGTTCATTTCAAAATGAACAACATCCTCTGGCTGAGCGCAGTAGAGCTGGTAAAAGCTCTGGATGCCGACCTGTTCGGCAAGCTGTGTGCTGTCTGCGGCTGTGAGGCTACAGCAGATGCTGCTGACCGTGCATTGGTGCTTGGCTACAGAAAGGCGCTGAATCCGAAAGAGGAAGGCAATGTTGCTGCTGACATGAAGGCTTTCCTGGAAGCGCATCATGCTGAATATGCTGCTGCAATCAAAGAGAATGTAGCTGCAAAATTAAAGAATATCTAAGATAAAAATTTAAGGACTTCCCAAAAAATTTTTGGGAAGTCTTTTGTTTTGCCAGGAAATCACCGGAAGCCTGTTCCAGTTCTGGCTGTTTCCAACGATTGGAGTGCAGGGCTTCTCTCAGAGGTATTAAACCAAAACGGTTCGATTCACCGTCCGAATCATGCTCAAAGGCTGAAAGCATGGTTCCCAAAGGGCGTGTAACATCACAAAGCACCTCTGTATCGTCATATCCCTGTAAACGAAACCGAATTTGCAGTTCTTCTCCAATTAAAATACGTTCTTTCATTTTCCGCCTGTCCAACGTCAGCACCAGCAGAATACGGTCATAAAGCGGTTCGTGCCGCACAAATTCAAAATCCATACAATTCCCTCGTTTTGCTTTATGGTAATTTTATAATGTAGTTATATTAGTTACACTTATGGTACTGCAAAACTATTGTTTTGCCAAGTTTGTGGCGATATGATGGCGTCAGATGGTAATTTCGTTCCATCGTGTACATTGACAACTGAATGACCGTCTAAACCGAGATAAACCGCCATGACCTCTCCTGAAACGGAGGGCGAGCGCATCGAGAAATCGGTGACTCATGTATGTCGAGCAGGGCAGCATGAAGGAAACGGAACAGGTAGAACGGCAAATATGCGGAAAATGAAATATCAAAAATTTAAATAAAGCTGTTTTCCCGGTCAGGAGAAAGGAGGAAAAAGTAATGGGAAATTTGTATGGATATATCCGTGTCAGCACCAGAGAACAGAATGAGGACAGGCAGATTCTTGCACTGAAAGACCTTTCTATCCCAGAGAAAAATCTGTTTATCGATAAGCAATCCGGTAAGGACTTTGAGCGACCGCAGTACCGGAAAATGGTACGAAAACTAAAAAAAGACGACCTGCTCTATATCAAGAGCATCGACCGTCTGGGGCGTAACTATTCTGAAATTCTGGAGCAATGGCGGATTCTGACCAAGGAAAAAGGGATTGATATTATGGTGCTGGATATGCCCCTACTGGACACACGTCGGGGCAAAGACCTGATGGGGACATTTCTCAGCGATATTGTGCTGCAGGTATTGTCCTTTGTGGCAGAAAACGAGCGAAGCAATATCCGGCAGCGTCAGGCAGAAGGAATTGCTGCAGCCAAAGCAAGAGGTGTCCGCTTTGGTCGCCCACCAAAGCCTTTACCGGAAAATTTCCATCACCTATACCAACAATGGAAAAATGGAAAAATTACCGGCACAGCTGCTGCAAAGCTGTGCGGTATGCCACTTTCCACCTTCCGCTATCGTGCGGAGATTTACGAAAAAGCCAAATTATTGTAAGCAGGTGTTTTTTCAGGAATGTGTACCTTTCTGTAAAATGCCTGCTTTTTAGCTATAAGAAAATGATACCACAGAACACCGGCTTTTTCCATACAAAATCTATGAACAAAAGTCCTTTTGCCATTTCTCAAACACCTGAAAATACACCTGCGAAAAGGTACACCATCTTGTAGGTGGTTGCCTTTCTGTCAGCGCATGGATATATGAGGTGTAAAAAATGGCAGAACAACAGGTGAAATCAAGGCAGCGTGTGGCGGATCACGGCGAGGTATTCACTGCCGAGCGTGAAGTAAAAGCCATGTGCGACCTTGTAAAGCAGGAGACAGAACGAATAGAAAGCCGATTTTTGGAGCCTGCCTGCGGTAACGGGAATTTTCTTGCGGAAGTTCTTAGCCGGAAGCTGGCAGTGGTAAAAAGTCGTTATGGGAAAAGCCCATTTGATTATGAACGGTACTCGGTACTGGCAATGACCAGCCTGTACGGAGTTGATATTTTGGAGGATAACGCAGAGGAATGCCGTCAGCGGCTGTTTGACATCTGGGACAAGGAATATACCGCCAATGCCAAAGCCCAGGCAAATGAACAGTGTCGGGAGGCGGTACGGTTTATCCTGCGCAAAAATATTCTGTGCGGAGATGCGCTTACCATGCTCCAAGCAGACGGTTCTCCTATTGTTTTTTCAGAGTGGAGCCTTGTTACAGGCAATCAGATGAAGCGCCGTGATTTTGCACTTGATGAGCTTCTGAACGGACATGAGGAGCAGATGAATATTTTCATGATCGGCTGGGAGTATGACGAAGAAGTTCAGGCATTTATCCCATCGCCCATCAGGGAATATCCGTTGACCGATTACAGGAGGGTGCAGGATTATGAGTGATTTTTACAGCAGTATGTATAACCCGGATGTGCTCACCTGTCTGGCGAATCTGTCCAACGATGAGGTGTTCACGCCGCCAGAGGTGGCAAACCGGATGCTGGATATGCTGCCGGAAGAACTGTGGCATGACAGCAGCGCAACATTTCTCGATCCAGCCTGTAAGTCCGGGGTGTTCCTGCGGGAAATTGCCAAACGCCTGATTGAGGGCTTGAAAGAGGAAATCCCGGATTTACAGGAACGCATCGACCATATTTTTCACAAGCAGCTGTATGGTATCGCAATTACCGAGCTGACCAGCCTTCTCTCCCGGAGAAGTGTGTATTGTTCCAAGTATCCCAACAGCAAGTATTCCATCACGCTTTTTGAGGACACCAGCGGCAACATCCGATACAAGCGGATACCGCACCGCTGGCAGAACAGCAAATGCCTGTTTTGCGGTGCGTCCAAGAGTGAATACGAGCGAGGGGACGAGCTGGAAACCCATGCTTATGAGTGGATACATACGATCAAACCGGAGGAGATATTCAAGATGAAATTTGATGTCATAATCAGTAATCCGCCATATCAGCTATCTGATGGTGGAAATGGAAAGAGTGCAAAACCAATATATCAGCTATTTGTGGAGCAGGCAAAGAAATTAAGACCACGCTATATGACGATGATTATTCCGTCCAGATGGTTTTCCGGCGGAAAAGGACTTGATGATTTCCGTAAGACTATGCTTTCCGATAGACATATCAGAAAATTGGTTGATTACGAAAACTTCAAAGATGTTTTTCCGGGGGTTGATTTAGCAGGTGGTGCATCTTATTTTTTGTGGGATAGAGATAATATGGGAATATGTGAGGTTGTAAATTTTAATCAGAATACCCCTACTTGCGTAAATAGGTATCTTGATGAATATGATATTTTTATTCGCCAAAATTTGGCGGTAGAAATTGTGCGAAAAGTACAGGAGAATGCTACTGAGAAAAGAATATTAAGCGATAGAGTATCTTCCAGAAAACCATTTGGACTTCCCACCAACTATACTCCGTGTGCATCGGGTGTGCCATGTTGGTTTATCCAAAAGATAGGATTAAAATTTGCAAATTTAAGAGATGTGGACAATTCTAAAGGGTATCTTCATAAATGGAAACTTTTAGTTCCCAAAGCACCCATAGCAGGACAGACTGATTTTTCAAAACCAGTAGGTTTCTACTATGACGGGAATACACGAATTGCAAAACCTGGTGAATGCTGCACAGAATCGTGGATTGTTGCAGGAGCATTTGATACGGAAGAAGAAGTATTAGCTTATAAATCCTACATCTTTACTAAAATCGTTCGTTTCTTATTGCTACAAACAGTGGTGTCGCAAGATGTGACGAAGAAAAACTTCTGCTTTATTCCGGATTTAGAAACTTATCAAGGGCAATATACGGATAAAATGCTTTGCGAAATGTGGGGTATTTCAGAGAAAGAATGGAGTTACATTGACTCTCGCATAGCGACGATAGGTGGTGACGACAATGGCAACTGATTTCTTCCCGCAACGCCCCAATGCCCACCCGATGATTTACGCCTACGAGGACACAAACCCGCAGTATCAAGGGCTTTTGAAGGTGGGCTATACCGCCATTGATGTGGACAAGCGTGTTGCCCAGCAGTACCCCACCAAACGACCGGACGGCAGCGTTCCTTATCGAATCGTCTACCGGGAAAGTGCCATGTATCCGGACGGTTCCTCGTTTACTGACCATGATGTTCATCGTGTCTTGAAAAGAAAACAGATTACAGGTATGGGCGGTGAATGGTTTCGCTGTACGGTAAATGATGTCCGGGCTGCTGTGCTGGCCGTCAAAAACCATACTGCCAATGTGGAGAATCGAGTCAACAGCTTCTCCATGCGTCCGGAACAGCAGGAAGCCGTGGATAAAACCGCCGCTTATTTTCAGAGCGCTTATGAGGAGGACTCTACACGCTACCCTAAGTTTTTGTGGAACTGCAAAATGCGCTTCGGCAAAACCTTTGCGTCTTATCAGCTTGCAAAACGAATGGGATTCAAGAGGATTCTGATTCTGACCTTCAAGCCGGCTGTCGTCAGTGCATGGCAGGAGGACTTGAACAGCCATATCGATTTTGAGGGCTGGCAGTTTATCAGCCGAAATGCAGAACTGACCTATGAAACGGCGGACAAGTCCCGCCCTATCGTCTGCTTTGGCTCTTTTCAGGACTATTTGGGAGTGAATAAAGAAACCGGCGGTATCAAGGCAAAAAACGAGTGGGTACATTCCACCAACTGGGATTTGGTTATCTTTGACGAGTACCACTTCGGAGCATGGAAGGATACAGCCAAAAAGCTGTTTGAGCAGGAGGACGAGGACAGCTACGACAGTGAGGATATGGATAAGTATGACCGTGGCAACGCCTATGATGAAACGTTTCTCCCCATCACAACCATGTATTATCTGTATCTGTCCGGTACACCGTTTCGGGCGCTGAATTCAGGTGAGTTTATTGAGGATCAGATTTACAACTGGACATACTCGGATGAACAGCGGGCAAAGGAAAACTGGCCGGGTGACAGAAATCCTTATGCTGCACTTCCCCGCATGGTGATGATGACTTACCGCATCCCGGATAGTATCCGTCAGATCGCTATGCAGGGAGAGTTCAATGAGTTTGACCTGAATGTATTTTTCTCTGCCAAAGGCAAAGGTGCGGACGCTTGCTTTGTCTATGAAAATGAGGTGCAGAAGTGGCTGGATCTCATTCGGGGTGCTTATCTGGAAACCAGCGTGGATGATTTGAAGCTTGGAGCAAAAAAACCCGCCATGCCGTATGCCGATGTACGCCTGCTGAATGTGTTGCAGCATACGCTTTGGTTTCTCCCCAATGTAGCTTCCTGTTATGCGATGAAAAATCTGCTGATGCAGAAACAGAATACATTCTACCATGATTACACCATCAATGTCTGTGCAGGTGCAGGCGCTGGAATTGGTGCGACCGCTCTGGAGCCAGTGCAAAAATCCATGCGTGACCCATTGGAAAGCAAGACCATAACCCTCTCCTGCGGCAAGCTGACAACGGGTGTTACAGTCAAGCCGTGGACAGGCATTTTTATGTTACGAAATCTGTCTAGCCCGGAAACCTATTTTCAGGCGGCGTTTCGTGTGCAAAGCCCGTGGGAAATCACAACGGACGGCGGCAAAAAAGAAATTGTCAAAAAGGAATGCTATGTGTTTGACTTTGCTCTTGACCGAGCGCTCAAACAGATTTCCGATTACAGCTGCCGTTTGAACATTGATGAAGGAAACCCGGAAAAGAAGGTAGCGGAGTTTATCAATTTTCTTCCGGTCATCGCTTACGATGGTAGCACCATGCGGCAGATTGATGCAGGCGAGGTTCTGGACATCGCTATGGCAGGTACATCTGCTACCCTGCTTGCCAAACGATGGGAAAGTGCGCTGCTTGTCAATGTGGACAACGATACGCTTTCCCGTTTGATGGCTAATCCAGCGGCGATGGATGCTTTGATGAAAATTGAAGGGTTCCGCAGTCTGAACGAGGATATACAGACCATTATCAACAAGTCCGAAGCCGTAAAAAAGGCAAAGAAAGAGGGTACAGAAAAACTCACGCCAAAAAAGAAAAAAGAGCTGAGCGAGGAAGAAAAAGAGTACAAATCCAAACGCAAACAGATTCAGGAAAAGCTGATTAAGTTTGCTACCCGTATTCCCGTTTTCATGTATCTGACTGATTACCGGGAGCGCTGTTTGAAGGATGTCATCACACAGCTGGAGCCGGGACTTTTCAAAAAAGTAACAGGTCTGGATGTTAAAGATTTCGAGTTGCTGGTATCTCTCGGGGTGTTCAATGATTCGCTGATGAATGATGCTGTTTATAAGTTCAAGAGATACGAAGATGCCAGCTTGAGCTACACAGGCATTGACCGGCATGAAGGTGAGAATCGTGGCGGCTGGGATACGGTTATCTCGGATGCTGACTATAACAGTATGTTTGCTCTGCAACAGGCTTCGATGGAAGCACCGATCCCTTCAGCAGATGATTTTCCGGAAAAACCGTTTCTGGATTTTGCGGAAGCTGTCAGGGATATGGATCAGCCGAAAAAGGAACTGAAGGTTGCAGAAAAACCGGCTGAGTATGGGTGGCATTTAGAAAAGTCACGCTACACCCCGCCAGTGCCAAAACCGGCAGAACCTGCACCACAAAAGCTGGTAGATTTATCCCGTGTTGTGGTTGGCGGTCAGCTTCGGCATAAAGCATTCGGAATGGGGACGGTAAAAGAAATCCAAGGTGGCTTGATTGTTGTATTGTTTGGAGGGACGGAGAAAAAGTTCCTGTTTCCCGGTGCAATACTACAAGGTTTTCTGAGCCTGCCGGAATGATTCCGAACAGCAGTACACGATAAAATTTATTGAAAGAACCGATGTGTTTTTCGTAAAAGAGAAATGCATCGGTTTTTCTTTTTTAAACGATACAAAACAGAGTTATTAACGTGTTTTTGCATAATGGATATTAGTGTACTTTGTCTACTGAAAAGTAGCGCGAAAAATTTAATCATTTGATTAGTACATATACAATAGACAAAAGGCTAAAAATGTTCGCGTACAGTGACTAAAAGAAGAAAAATGTAAAATTTTACAAAAAGGTGTTGACAAACGCTTTAGATGGGTGTATAGTATCAGTAATTTCAAATTGATAACCAAAGGTTATGATTGGGACTAAAGATAAGCGTAGAGTTTTAGAGAGCCGGTGTCTGGTGCAAACCGGTACGAAGCCTTATTGATTAAATCACCCATGAACTCGTCAGCGAAAGCTTTGCAAGTAGACTGATGCGCAACGGATGCGTTATTTCCGAGCCGGTTGATGGACTGGTGCTGAAAGTAATAAATTAGGGTGGTACCGCGTATTATACGCCCCTGCATATATGCAGGGGCGCTTTTTTATACTACTCCTGAAAAGTCCATCAAAAGATAATTGACGTAGTAGAAAATTAAGGTGTTCTTGATAGGAGGAATTAAGATGTTTGAAAAGGTATTGGTAACTGGTCAGAATGATGAAACTTTATTGCCGCGTGTATTGCGTGTGCTTTCTAAGCAAGGTGCTCAGGTACGCTCCCTGCGCATGGATGCGGAAGAAAATCGTCTGAAGCTGGAAATCCAGCTGGCAGATGTGGCTGCTGCTCAGGTTGCCAAGCTGCTTGCTAAGCAGGTTGCAGTTGAGTCTGTAGCTACTATGGCGTAAGGAGGACGGACTGATGAAGCTGAAAGGCTCGGAAGCCATTGTAAAGGTCCTTTTGGAGCAGGGCGTAGATACAGTCTTCGGTTATCCCGGAGGTGCCGTGATTCCGCTGTATGATGCATTGTACGATGCACCGCTGAAAAATGTGCTGACCGCACATGAGCAGGGCGCTATCCACGCAGCTGACGGTTATGCCCGTGCGAGCGGCAGAACCGGCGTATGTATCGCAACCTCCGGTCCCGGTGCCACAAACATTGTTACCGGCCTGGCAACTGCTTATCTTGATTCCATTCCGCTGGTAGCGATTACCGGTCAGGTTGGCGTAAGCATGCTGGGACGCGATTCCTTCCAGGAAATCGATATTGTCGGCGTTACAATGCCGATTACCAAATATAACATGTTGGTACGCAGCAAGGAAGAGCTGCTGCCGGCACTGCGCAAGGCATTTGCCCTGGCGCAGGAGGGCAGACCGGGACCTGTGCTGGTGGATATTCCCAGCAGCGTACAGGTTGAGGAGCTGGAATGGAGCGAGCCGCAGGCAGTTTCTGCAGCGGAAGAGCTGCCGCAGGCAACACCGGAGCAGCTGCAACAGGCGGCAGAGGTGTTGAACAAGGCGCAGCGCCCGGTACTGCTGGTTGGCGGCGGCGCTGTCAACAGCGGTGCGCAGGATGAGCTGTTGGAGCTGGCCCAAAAGGCTGATTTGCCGGTAGTAAATACGCTGATGGGCATCGGCGTTTATCCTGAGTCTGACGAACGCTCCCTGGGTATGACCGGTATGCATGGTCATATCGCTTCCAACATGGCTGTAGCGCAGGCTGATGTGCTGGTAGTAGCTGGCAGCCGCTTCAGCGACCGCGTAACCGGTGACCGCAACCGTTACGTAGGACAAAAGACGATTATCCAGCTTGATATCGACCCGACGGAAATAGATAAAAATATAGCAACAAGCCTTTCCGTAATGGGTGATGTAAAGCAGACACTGCAAAGCCTGCTGCCGTTGGTGCAGAAGGCAGCGCATGCCGACTGGTGGCAGCAGATTAAGGCCTGGGATGCAACAGAGGACCGCAGCCTGCTGGCAGGCGACCGCCTGACAGCTCCCTGGCTGATGAAGGAGCTGAGCCGCAGCTTTGAAGGCGAGCATCCGATTTACGTAACTGACGTCGGTCAGAACCAGATGTGGGCAGCACAGCATTTAGTTGTTGATAAGCCGCGTCACCATCTGACGAGCGGTGGTTGCGGTACGATGGGCTTCGGGCTCCCCGGCGCGTTGGGTGCAGCCTTTGCAAAGCCTGATGAGCAGGTAGTGCATATCTGCGGTGACGGCGGCTTCAAGATGACCGGCATGGAGCTGTATACGGCAGCGCGTGAAGGCAAAAAGCTAATCAGCATTGTTATTAATAACAGCTGCTTAGGCATGGTCCGCCAATGGCAGCAGCTCTTCTACAACGAGCATTACTCCAATACGCTGCTGACAGAGTTTGACTTCATCGGCTTTGCTCATTCCTGTGGTGCAGGCGGACGCAGAGCAGCGACCTGTAAGGAATTTAAGGAGGCGCTGAAGGCAGCACGCGAGGCTGATAAGCCCTTCCTGATTGAAGTAATCGTAGAGCAGGGTGATCTGGTAGAGCCTATGGTGGCAGCCGGTGCTGCGGTAGATGATTTCGTCAAGATTAACAGATGCAGATAAACAGCTATAAATAAGGGAAAATTTTTATAAAATTTATATATTAAAATAAGGGAAAAGAAAGAGGTAATAACAATGGTTAAAATGTATTATGACAGCGATGCGAATCTGGAATTATTGAATGGCAAAACAGTTGCTATTATCGGCTATGGTTCTCAAGGCCATGCACATGCACTGAACCTGCAGGAGAGCGACGTAAACGTAGTTGTAGGCCTGTATGAAGGCTCTAAATCCAAAGCTAAGGCAGAAGCTGCCGGCCTGAAGGTTATGACTACCGCAGAAGCTGCTAAGGCTGCCGACATCATCATGATGCTGATTCCGGATGAAAAGCAGGCTGCTACATATAAAAAAGATATCGCTCCGAATCTGGAGGCAGGCAATGCTCTGGCTTTTGCACACGGCTTCAACATTCACTTCGGTCAGATTGTTCCTCCTGCTGATGTAGACGTATTCATGGTTGCTCCTAAAGGCCCCGGCCATTTGGTTCGTCGTACCTATACAGAAGGTAGCGGTGTTCCCGTTCTGGTAACTGCTTACCAAAACCCGACCGGTAAGGCGCATGACCTGGCTCTGGCTTATGCTAAGGGCATTGGCGGCACCCGTGCAGGCGCTCTGGAAACCACCTTCCGCGAAGAAACCGAAACCGACCTCTTCGGTGAGCAGGCAGTTCTCTGCGGCGGCGTTTGCGCTCTGATGAACGCAGGCTTTGAAACCTTGGTAGAAGCAGGCTATGAGCCTGAAAGCGCATACTTCGAATGCATGCACGAGATGAAGCTGATTGTTGACCTGATGTATGAAGGCGGCATGGCTAAAATGCGTCATTCCATCTCCGATACCGCTGAATACGGCGACTATGTAACTGGTCCTCGCATCATCACTGCTGAAACCAAAGCTGCTATGAAACAGGTTCTGGCTGAAATTCAGGATGGTACCTTTGCTAAGAAATGGCTGTTGGAAAACCAATGCGGCCGTCCGCAATTCAACGCTATGCGTCTTCGTGCTGCAGCAACCCAGGCTGAACAAGTTGGCGCACAACTGCGTGGCATGATGAGCTTCCTAAAGAAAAAATAATCAACAGCTTACAAGCACTTTTAGTGCAGAAAATAAAAATAAGGGAAAGAGCGTAATCCGCTAAAGGCAGCGTACAGATAAAAAAGTTGCCCAGGTTACGATAAACAAAAATAAGGGAAAGAATGTGAGCCTTAAACGCAGCATAGAAAAATAAAAGCTGCGTGGCTTGCAGTAATAAAAAATAAGGGAAATATTAAAAGGTCGCTTACCTGTGCGTCAGATGCAGGAAGCGGCCTTTTTAATCCTCTGACCTTGTTTTTTCATTGGAAATGTAGTACAATGACAATAGAAAAAAGGTGTACCGATAGACGGTTGCCTGAATAATTGTAGTTAAAAAATAACCGCTAATCTTGCAGGACGGCGGTTATTTTTTATTATTAGCATGTGAGGTTCCAAGCGCATAGCCGACTGCAAAGCAGCCAAGGCCAAAACTAAGAATAGCAAGAAAAGTATCCGTAGTAAGGAGCATGGGAATCACCCCCTCGTGGCGCAGTTTTTAAAAGCTCATGAGGGGTGCCAGCCCTCCGAGAGGGCAACCGCCTACCGTTATGGTAACACCTTTAGAAATATTTTAGCATAAGAATTTTCCTGATGCAATAAGTACGGATAATAGAAAGATTTAAAAGCTCTGTTTAAACAGAGAAAATATGCTAGTGGGAATATGAAAAGTATGTGGATATGCAAGAATGGAAATACAATATGATATTTATGAATTTTAATATAGAAGCGGAGACAGCGGCTTAGTCTCCGTTTACCTGCGAGGCGCAGGATTTGGTGTATAATTATCTGCGCTATCTTTCATATAACGGGCAGAGGGTGCGTGCGCTGTCTAAGCCTGAGGATTTGCTACTGTACCTGTTTTTGAGCAGGAGAAGCGGAGTGGGCAGCAGGCTGCTGAAGAAGGTGGAGGCGGTTGCTAAGGCACAGGGCATAAAAAGCTGTTTTTATGGGTCATAAAGCCGTTAGAAGAAAAAAATGACGGTCTTTTTGATTATACGGGTAAGAACAAAGAAAGTATCTGCGCAAATTAGCCATATTGCCGCAACTTATAAAAACCGTCTATGCTTTAACTTTGCATAGACGGTTTTTAGCTTACTTGGCCTGCCTTCTTATTGAGGCAAAAACTTTCAGCGAGCAGTAAAGTATAATTATTGCGCTGACAGTAAGCACATAAAAGCCATGTCTGCTGCCTAACATAGTAGCGTGCGCGATATTGCCCGGTTCCGTAGCCTGCGCGGTCGCGACAATCGTACTGATAACCGCTGTACCGACTGCACCTGCCAGCTGCAGCAGCGTGTTCATCGCTGCGTTGCCGTCGGCATTCAGTTCTTCCGGTAACTGGCTCAGGCCGTTAGTCATAATCGTTCCCATGGAAAATCCTTGGCCGAAGGCGAAGAACAGGTAGAAGACGATAAAGAGCAACGAGCTCAGCTCACTCGGATAAAGGCTGTAGCAGATAACGGATATGAGAATTGATGTGTTGCCTAATAAAATCGGGCGTTTGGCACCGAACTTGTCCAATAGCCTGCCACTGATGGGAGCAAGCATAGCACCGATAATACACCCAGGCAGCAACAGACAGCCTGCGGTGAAGGCATCCGTATGCGAAACAAGCTGCGCATAGTTGGGAATTAAAAAGCCCAGGCCTAAGCAGATAAAGCCGACGAGTAACAGGCTGACAGTGCTGAGCGTATACGGCAGATAACGAAAAATTTCTACACGCAAAAGAGGCGCGCTACTGTTTAATGATTGCTTGTAGAAGGCGGTTAAGGCAACAAGGCAGATTGCGAAAAGAGCAAGCACCTCGATACTGAACCAACCGAAGTCGGAGGCAATGCTGGTTGCAAAAATCAGGCTGCTGAAGCCGATGATAAGCAGAAGGTATAAGCTGAAGTTAAAGGAAGAAGGCTCGAGCTTGCCGGCCTGACGGATATTTTTGATACCCAAAACGGCAGAAAGCAGTAAAAATGGCAGCAGGCTGACAAAAATCATGCGCCAGCCAAAGTAGCTGACGATCATACCGCCGAGCGAAGGACCGACAGCCGGTGCCATGGCGGTAATAAGCGAAGCTACGCCAATCATAAAGCCCAGGCGTTCACCGGGAACCTGCTCCAGGATAATGTTAAACATCATCGGCAGGGCGATGCCTGTACCGATGCCCTGTAGCAATCTGCCGACAAGCAGAACGTTGAAGTAAGGCGACCAGGCGGCAAGCAGTGTTCCTGCAAGAAAGCTGCTGATAGCAGCAGTAAACAGGCTGCGTGTAGCGAAACGTCGTTTAAGGTAGGCCGATGTTGGGATAATCAGTGCCAGCACCAGCAGATAACCGGTGGTTATCCATTGTACGAGCGAGGTGCCGATATTAAATTCGTGCATGAGCGTGGGGAAGGTAACGTTCATAGCAGTTTCGACAACAACGCCGCTAAAGGACATAATGCCAGCGGCGACGATAGATAATAATAAGCGTGCATCCAGCACACGCGTAGAGCTGTCAGTCATTATTTTTCTCCTTTCTTTGCCTGATAGCGGGAGCGTGACCCTGCAGTGCGGGCTTATGAGTGGACATGGTTTGGTAAAGCTTGGCGATGGTGGCAGCAGTGGTGTTGATATCGGCTTCGCTGATATCGGTGATTTGTGCAGCTAGCCAGCTGTGATATTGCTCAATGTAATAGGCGTGAATCTTTCGTCCCTCGTCTGTCATGCGCAGTCTGACGATGCGTTTATCCTGTTCATCGCTGAACTTTTCAATAACATTGATTGCCTGCAGCTCGCTTACCAGACGAGTGATGCCGGGGCGAGTTACCTGCAGCAGGTCAGCAATGTCGCTGACCTTGGGAGGCTGCGCGTTACGTTCCAGGTATTCAATATAATCCAACACCTTGAGATTACCGGGAGTTAAACCTTCCGGCAGAGGTGGCTGCAGCTCTACTATACGCTTTGCTTCGTGGCAGGCGATGAGCAGAGTTTTGATTGCTTCGATAGGCAGTTTATGGTTCATGATGATTCTCCTTTGCAATATGATTACCTAAAGTAATTATCAAAGATAATTATATTGCGGTGATGGGGGATTGTCAAGGAGAGGGTTAGAGGAAACATAATGTAAGGAATTGCTGAAAATTGTCTAAGCGAAATATTGTAGTGTGAATATAAAAATAAGCTCTTTTTCCCAATATCCTCATGAAATATGCAGTAGTTGCATATTTTATCCTCATGAAATCTGCACTGATTGCATATTTCATGAGGATAGCTTAAAATAGAGTTAAATATAATATTCAAGACACTTAAAAATCTAATGTTAAAGTGTTTGATATTTGAGTATTGAAGTGGAGAAGCATAAATGTTATCAAATTTTACCTCGCAGGATATTTCCTGTGCATCCCATCTAACTAAGCTGACCTGGGGTGATGAGATGGCGCTGACGAATAATAGCTTAAAAAATGTTCTGTACGAGGCGATGGTGCGCTATTATTATCGCAGTGAGGTCTTTTCTTTAAAAATGACGGATGATGACGGCATGCAGGGCTTTTTGCTAGCGGCGCCTTTGAGTGAGCGTGATAATTCCCAGCCCTGGTTAAAGCAAAGCCTGCAGCATTTTGAGTGCGAGGAGCAGGATCTTGTTTACGATTATTTGCGCTATTTGTCCTATAACGGCCAAAAGGTGCGTGCGTTGGCCAATCCGGATGATTTACTGCTGTGCCTGTTTTTGAGTATGAAAAGCGGTGTTGGCAGCAAGCTGCTGCATAATGTGGAGGCGATTGCTAAGAAAAAAGGTGTCAAAAAGCTCTATTTATGGGCGGATGCTACCTGCGATTATGAATATTACCGCAAGCGTGGTTACAGCGAAGCAGCGCATTTTACGAATAATATTCTGCCGCAGTTGGGTGCGCAGGAAACGTGGATATACAGCAAAGAGCTGAAGGAGTGACTGTAAATGCTGCCTGAAACAAGTTATGCGTTGCCGGCTTGCCCGGTAGAAACTACGCTGACCTTAATCAGTGATAAATGGAAGGTACTGATTTTGCGTGACCTTTTAACGGGAACAAAGCGTTTTGGCGAACTGAAAAAATCTCTGGGCGGAGTCAGCCAAAAGGTACTGACATCACAGCTGCGGCAGATGGAAGCCAACGGACTGCTGATGCGCAAGGTTTATGCTGAAGTGCCGCCGCGCGTTGAATATACGCTTACTGAGCTTGGTTACAGTCTGCAGCCTGTTTTGGAGGCTATGCGTGACTGGGGTGAGGCGTATAAGAAGAGATTTTGATTTGAGGATATAAGTAAAAACACCACTTGCGTTTGTGAACCGACCCCCAAAAGTTAGACCTAAAAATTAACTATTGGGAGGTCGGTTTTT
>CAVKUS010000046.1:0-17267 GCA_963659725.1 Bacteroides sp. CAG:545
CCGTCATGTTCTCGCTGCCTGCGATGTAACCGCCGGTTTTTCTGATTGCCGGAATGACTTCGCTTGTCACCCAGCGCTTGAACTCCTTCGCCTTGGGCATCTTTGACGAGAGGATGAGGCTGTACAAGCCGCTTTCGTTGATGATGTACATTCCAAAGTTTGAAGATTTCAAGGTCGGCGTTTCGCCTGCCTTGAGTAAAACCTTATCTTCTTTATCAACGTGTTTCTTCAGAGCGTCTGATGTATCTCTATATTGAAGAACACTAGCTACATCCTTTCCAACGAACCACGGCTCACCATTCTTTTGAATAGTACGAATCTGTCCGAAGTCAGGACTATTGAAAATCTGTAAATTATTCATTTTGCACCTCTTATAATTACTCACAGTTACGACCGCCCAAAGGAATATCAGAAAACAAATACTCTAAAGAGCAAGACGTAAAGAATTGTTTCTGCAAAATCTTGATTTCCCTAAGATTAAACTCGCTTTTCCCACAACGTTTGTTTGAAAAAGCCTTTTCGGTAATATCGCAAGCTTTGGCGCACTCTGCGTTTGTAAGCTTGTTTCTTGCAATTTCCGCTTCCAAATTAGGATACATCGTAATCACCTCGCCTTCTTTTTACCCTGTGGAGTAGTTTAATATTAAAATAATACCTTGCAGGGTAATTGTCAATAGCATAACGAAAAATAATTACCCTACAAGGTAGTTTTTTACTTTACAAAGTAATTTAGTTGTGATTAAATATAAGAAGAACAAAACATTTAGGAGGAATAATCATGCCCGTATCTGATTTCTTAAAAGAATATATGTTAAAGAACGGCTACACTAAAGCCGATATATCAAGAATGTCTAATATCCCATACACAACAATCGACGGTTTATTTAAAAAGGGTGATGAAAATACTAAATTATCTACTTTGAAAAAATTAGCTGAATTGATTGGATGTACAATCGATGATATGGCTTATAATGACGGCAGTGAAAAAAGTAACACCGAAGCTCCCTCCGTCCCCCTCACCCAGCAGGAAGAAACCCACATAAAAAAATACCGCCAGCTTGCAGACGTGCGGCGGTATGTGGTGGATGAAGTTTTGGATGCTCAGTATCAGAAGCAGCTGGAGGAGCAGTCCGCTGAAAAAGAAGAGCAGCGTTTAGGATAATAAGAAAGACGCCCTCATGAGAGAGCGCCAAAAAAAGCTATAAATTTAATGTGTCGGAACAAAGCGCTTAGACAACGCATCCTGTAAAACCTTTGACAGACTCAGGCCTTCTTCCGCAACCTGTTCATCCATCCATTTCGGAAGGCTTACAGTACGTTTTACAGCTCTGGTATCTTTAATATCAGCTCTAATCAAACTTACAAATTCATCCTTGTCTAATTCAACGTTTTGCAATCTGCTAGGCTCTGGAATGTCTTCTTTGTTATCCTTTAAGTAATCTACCCACTGAGTCAACGCAGCTTCGGCCATCTTCATTGCATTGCCCAGAGTTTTCCCCTCGCTGATGCAGCCCGGTAAATCCGGAAAAAGAACAGTATACGTACCATCCTCATTGCTATGAAATACAGCCGGATAAACATATTCTTGTACATAGTTTCTCATTTTCATCTCTCCATTTCTATAAAATCCAGTGGCATGATTAAGCAGCCCGCAAAGCGGGCAGGGATAAAATCAGTCTTACTTTATCCCCGCAACTTTGAGAATAGACTTTGCGGTTAGTTCATTAAGCTCTCGGTGCCTTGGAACCTGCACGGCGCGACTGCCTGGCTTTTTATAAATCGTGTGGTCGCCATCATCACGTTCTAATTGGTATCCTGCCTGCAGCAGAAGCTTCACTAAATCTCGCCTTTTCATTATGTCACCTCTATTCGTTTTCCTCATCTATATTATACTACGTAATTTACGTAATGTAAAGTAAAAAAGTGCGTAAATTACGTATTTTTACAGAGTCGTAAGAAAGAACTTGGTAAAAACAGCCATTTTTACCAAAGACGTTAGGTGTCTTTTGGAAAAAGTGCCTTTTTTGCCAAAGACGTTAGGCATAAAAAATACCGCCATTTTAAGGCGGTATCAGGAGGTTAATCATATGAATTTGACAACTAGCGAAATCCAAGATTTTTTAGATGAACCCAAAGAGTTTTTAGACGAGCGTCTTGCTATGCCAATCAATAATGAAATGGCGTCTTTCCGCGCCAGAGGTATAAACACCCAGTCTGATTATCTGATAGACATAAACCGGAAGCGCTGCATTATTACAAGAATAACTTTTCAGAACCGTGTAGAAACATCAGTTGTTTTGCTTCGTCTCGATATAGATACGAAACCTCATCGTAATCCTGACGGAGAAATTGTCGGTGGAACGCATTTACATATATATCAAGAAAACTATGAAACAGCATGGGCTTATGATCTGGAAGACACAAGGATACAGGAATTCCTGCCGGACTTCAATCCCGAACCCATCTTACAAGCAATACAGCAAGATATTAACGGCACTAACAAAGTACCCATGTTTGACGAATTCAGCAATATGTGTAGATTCAGAGAGCACCCTGCTATCTACTCTAATATGTTTTAGCCCAAGTTTTCCAGATAATCATTCCTATCAGACCACTTAATTGGACATGCAGCATAGTTGTCAATGCTTTCCAATAAGGTTTCACTTACATTCTTATTATCATTGATAATAATTATAAATTTAGATGTATCTGTAGCAAAGTTTCTTGCGGCGCTGACATCTTGCCAAGCAAACAACAGGCGTTCTGTATTAGAGCGGTTCGGAACATTAAGTAAACGTATCAGTCTTTCCGGATTCTTTTTGTTCCGCTGCAACAAGAAATCAAAAGAATGATTCAATCCGGATTTCCCTACGATGTTTATATCTTTAGAGTAGAATATATCATTCTCATCAAAGAACTTACAAACATCATCATAAAAAAGACTTTTTACAGTGCGATTAGCAAGGTAAAACATATCGTTTACATCTAACATTCCCTGCATTAAGATATGCTGAGCAACAGGCAACTTTGACTTATCACATTTAATAAAAAGTGCTTTCTCGCGTTCATCATACTGTATGCCTAAACGGCAAAGAATCTGATTAAATATCATTTTTCGACGATTAGTTGTTAAATCAACACCCGAAAGTATCAGTTCAGTTACTGTATATCCTAAATCAGTAACAATATACGTAGAATCCGTTTCTTTTTTAAAATAAATCTGCGTATAATCGTTGTTTCTGTCTAAGAAAGGGGTGGTTACTTCTATCAAACCATTTTCAAGCTTGGTCTGCGTCATATTCTCTTTTAGCCAAGCTAAATAGTTATCAACATGGTTTTCCATAACAGCACCCCCTTTCCTTATTACACAGCACTATGCTTAAGCATATTTTATACTTTATCTTTAAAAAGGGCAACAAAAAAAATAGATGCATAAGCAAAAAAGCGCCCGGTGTTACCAGCACCGAGCGCAGTGCGGAGCGTGTTACCAGCACGCAGCCGCTTTGTAATCCCTCAATTCATGGCAAGAACAGAAGCTGATTACCTTTTTATTATATCAGAATTTAATCAGCTCTGCATAAGTAAAATTAGTAAAGGAGCTGATTTTTATGGCTATCATTACCAAAAAAGGCAGGCCAAAGCCCTACAGCTACAGCATCTGCACCGATGAAATACTGCCTACCGGCAAGCACAAATACATTTATGGTCCATACTTTGCCACCAAAAAAGAAGCCAAGGAAGCTGAGGCCATAGCAATATCCCAATTATCACAGGGCACTTATATCGAGCCGTCAAAAGTCACTGTCAATGAACTTCTTGATGCTTTCATTGCATCCAAATCAGATCTTAGTCCCGGTTCCCTCTACCCCATGCGCAGTTTTGCTAAAAGGATTGGACGGCAGCCTTTAGGAAGTATCCAGCTTAATAAGGTTACGCTTATACATGTAGAAAAATATAGAGCCTTCCTTTTAAGCGAATCCGGTCTTTCTGCCCAAACAATCAGAGAAGACCTGAGCTTTTTAAAATCTGCCTTCGAATGGGCTGTATCGGCAGATTTGATTTACAGAAACCCGGCACGCAAAATCAAACTTCCACCAAAGCAGCCTCCAAAGGGAATGCATGTACCTATCGAAATACTGCTGCAGATTCTGCGTATTATCAAATCCTTCGACTACAGCAACCTTTATATGCCATTCCTACTTGGCGGAATGTGTGGCATGCGCATCAGTGAAACCCTGGCAGTTCGTACTAATGTCCTTGATTTCAGGGAAGTATCCGTAACCAATAACCTTCTGCGCCACAATGGCGTAATGCAGTTTTCCAAGACCAAAACGCGTACCAGTATAAGGGAAATCCCCATGCTTAACTTTGTACGTCACGAAATAAACGAATACCAAAGCTACATTGCCCAAGCAGAGAAGGAAGCTATAAACAGACACAACCTTTTATTAAGCACTCCCGGATGTATTGCGGTAGATGATGCTCCCTGGCGCAACAACCTAGGTTTGTTAATAGTCTTTCCGGATAATGGTCGCCCAATGTGCCGCGATCATGTTGAACGGCGTTGGCGCAGATTGAAAAAACAATGTCCGGAATGGCTGAAGCTGCTTGAAAAATATCCTCTGCTGGCCAAGATGCGGCACCATGATTTCCGGCACAGCTTTGGCAGCAATCTTAGGGACCGCGGCGTAGACATTGTTGACATCTGTGAAATTCTTGGTCACAGTGATGTTTCTTTCACAGCAAGAACCTACGCGCTGCCTTTAGAAAATACTCATCAAAAAGCTATGGATAAATACGAAAACGCCATCAAAGGACTTCTGCCATAAAAATTTAAAGCCTGCTATTTCATTAAGTTGAAAAGCAGGCTTTTTCTAAAGTGTTCTAAATAGGCAGTTGGAGCAAATATTGGACAAATATTGGACAAAGCAGTATTTTTCTCATTTTCCTTTCGTCCTTTAAAGCTTCAGCATACAAAAAGAACCGCATTTTCATGCGGTTCCTAAGTTTTAAATTTGGTCGGGGCGGCGAGATTCGAACTCACGGCCTCTTGTACCCGAAACAAGCGCGCTACCAAACTGCGCCACGCCCCGACATTTGTTGTTGCTGTTCATCAGCAACGAATGTAATTATAAAGCATCTTTAAGCTTTTGTCAACACTTTTTTTGAAAAATTTTATCCTTGGGTCACAACGCGGATGCTGGTAACCTCAAAAGCCTCAGCAATAGCCGGCAAAATCTCTCTTTCAATGTTGGTACGGTGCAGCTCGCTTTCAGCAACAATCATAATACGGGTATCAGCATAGTTGATGTTGTGCACCTTGCTTACAAGGCGCTTGAAGGTTTCCTCACCGATAATTTCCTTCAACTTTTGCAGACGTGCAAAAACCTCCGGTTTTTCCTTCTGCATACGTTCTTCCAAGGGAGAGAACGGTACAGTCACAACTCTGGCATCACGGGCCAGGACATAATTCTCCTCGCCTTCGCCAGGTACTACTAAATCGTCACGCATAATTCTTCCTCCATCTCTATATCTAACTAAATGAACCTGCATAACGCAGAATTTATTCCCTTTTATTATATGTCACAAGCACTTTTTCGTCAAGCAGCAGGAAAATTAGCATTAAACGAGAATACTATAAAAAATACATTTGATGAGGGGTGTTCATATATGTCTATGAAAGAAGATTTTAAAAAATTTGCTATGCGCGGTAATGTTATGGATATGGCTGTCGGCGTTATTATCGGCGGTGCTTTCGGCAAAATCGTCAGCTCGCTAGTAAACGATGTCGTTATGCCTCCATTAGGCATGGCGCTTGGCAAAATGGATTTTTCCAATTTGTTTATCAGCCTCAACGGCAAGGAATATGCTACACTGGAGGCAGCAAAAAAGGCTGGTGCGCCTGTGCTCGCTTACGGCAGCTTCATTAATTCCGTACTGGATTTTCTGATTCTCGCTTTTGTCATCTTCCTGATGATTCGCCAGATCAACAAGCTCACTCCGGAACCGGAGCCTGCACCGGAGCCGCGTCTGTGCCCTTACTGCAAATCCGAGATTGCCGACGACGCAACCCGTTGCCCGCATTGCACATCTCATTTGGAATAACAGTTTACACTTTCGGCTGATATTCGGGATTTTTTCCTGCATATCAGCCATTTTCACTTTTATAAAGTCTTTTTCGTTTGCTAAAAGCAAGCTTATATTGTATAATGTAAATTATATATATCGCCTAGGCTGTTTTTTACAGCTTAAATTGTAAGGAGGTTATCTGATGTCTGTTTATGACGTGCTTATGGAACGTGGCTTTATTAAGCAAATGTCCCATGAAGACGAGATTAAAGAATTATTAGAGAAGGAAAAAATCACCTTTTATATCGGTTTTGACCCCACCGCTGACAGCCTGCATGTAGGCCACTTCATCGCCCTGATGATGATGAGCCATATGCAACGCGCAGGTCATCGTCCTATCGTACTTTTGGGCGGCGGCACCGGCATGGTAGGCGACCCGAGCGGCAAGGATGAGATGCGCAAAATGCTCACTCCGGAATTCATCGCTCACAACATCGCCTGCTTCAAAAAGCAAATGAGCCGTTTCATTGATTTCGGTGAAGACAAGGCTATTATTGTCAACAATGCCGACTGGCTGTTAGACCTGAACTATGTTCAGCTGCTGCGTGAGGTTGGCGTACACTTTACCGTTAACCGTATGCTGGCTGCGGAATGCTTCAAGAAACGTTGGGAAAAAGGCCTGACCTTCTTTGAATTCAACTATATGATTATGCAGGGCTACGACTTCTGGAAGCTGCACCATGACCATAACTGTATTATGGAGCTGGGTGGCGACGACCAATGGTCCAACATGCTTGCCGGCGTAGAATTAATCCGCCGCAAGGATCAAAAACCTGCTTACTGCATGACCTGCAAGCTTTTGACCACCAGCGATGGCCGCAAGATGGGCAAAACCGAAAAGGGTGCTCTGTGGCTTGACCCGGAAAAAACTTCTCCGTATGATTTCTATCAATACTGGCGTAATGTTGCTGACAGCGACGTAGAAAACTGCCTGTCCCTGCTGACATTCCTGCCGATGGATGAAGTTCGCCGTCTGAGCGCACTGAAGGATGCAGCTATTAACGAAGCTAAAAAAGTTCTGGCCTATGAGGTTACCAAACTTGTTCATGGCGAAGATGCAGCGCGTCAGGCGCAGGAAGCTACCGAAGCACTTTTCGGCGGCAATGCCAAAGACATGAGCAACGTACCGGCAATTGAAATTACCCCGGAAGATATGACTGCCAAGATTATCGACGTACTGACTGCCGCTAAAGTTTTCAGCAGCAAGCGAGAAGCTCGTCAGTTAATCTCCCAAGGCGGCCTGACCGTAGCAGACACTGTTCTGCAGGATGCAGAAGCATGCCTGAGCGCAGACATGTTTGATGCCGACAAGAGCCTGTTAATCCGTAAGGGTAAAAAGAAATATTTCCGTCTGCTGGTAAAATAAGCCTTTAAAAGCCATCTATGCTCCTGACGGACTAGGTGGCTTTTTCTATGATTTCAAAATACAGACTACTCTTTTAATTAAGGTAGTAAAAAAGGAGCACTTAATGCAAAACGATAAGATAAGTCTTTCATTAATCATCCCTATCGGCCTAATGTTATTTTCCTTTTTCTTCGGTGCCGGTAACTTAATTTTCCCGCCTGTTTTAGGACAAATGGCAGGCGAAAACATTTCCTGGGGCATGCTCGGCTTCTGCCTGAGCGGCGTCGGCTTCCCGCTTTTGGGCGTACTCGCTATGGCTATGAAGCAAAGCGATAACCCGGACTCCATTGCTATGCCTATGCATCCCCTGTATGCACGCGCCGTTACCATTCTCTGCGCGCTGGCTATCGGCCCGCTGTTCGCTATTCCGCGTACCGCTGCCGTTTCCTTTGACACCGGCATCCACAGCCTGCTGCCTGCTTCCTGCGAAGCTCTCGGCCTGCCGGTATATACCGTGTTTTTTTTCGTCCTGACCTATTTCTTTTCTATTAATCCGTCAAAGATCATCGGTCATATCGGCAAGTTTTTGTCCCCTATGCTTTTAATTTGTCTGGCAGTCCTCGTAATCTGCGTTTTCGTAAATCCTACCGGCAGCCTGAAAATGCCTAATCCGGATTTTGCTGTTTCTCCGTTCTTCCGCGGCTTCCAGGAAGGCTACAATACCATGGACCTTCTGGCAGCAATCCTGTTCGGCTCTATTACTATCAAGGCTATTGAAGCTCAGGGCATTACCGATAAAAAGGTTCTGACCAAGCTCTGCTCCTACGCAGGCCTGATTGCAGCCTTCTTCCTCGCTATCATCTATGCGGCACTGGCTTACACCGGTGCACTGAGCATCAATGTTTTCGGTATTATCCCCAACGGTGCTACTCTGCTCAGCAAAATCTGCACCTACTACATGGGCTTCGGCGGTCAGATTGTATTAGCTTTGATTATTTTCTTTGCCTGCCTCACCACCAGCATCGGCCTGACAACCGCTATCTCCGGTTATTTTGCCGAGCTTAGCAATAATCGTATACAATACGAGCGACTGGTGTTCTTCATCTCCGCTTTCAGTCTGGTAGTAGCAAACTTCGGTCTGGAAAACATCATCAAATTCTCCATTCCTGTTATTTGCATGCTCTATCCGATTATTATCGCTCTGGTTATTCTCAACATCGGTCGTGCAATTATCCATGACGATCAGCTGACCTTCCGCATCTGCCTGACACTGACAACTATTTTCGCTGTTTTCGACGGTCTGCGCGTTGCCAACATCCGCTTCATGGCATTGGATAACTTTCTGGCGCAGAACCTGCCGCTGTTTGACATCGGCTTCGGCTGGGTTGTTCCCTGCTTCGGCGGTATCGCTGTAGGCCTGCTGCTGAAGGCTGTAAGAAAAGCAAACTAATAAATTTATTCATAATCAATTAGAGAGTAAGGTGTAATTTATGTCTAACGAACAACAATGCAGCAATGCATCTTCCTGCGGACGCAGCAGCTGTGAAGGCTGCCCCTCCGCAGCAGCTGCAGAAAAAACACAGGCAACTGATTTCCGTGCGCAGCTCAATCCGATGAGCAGCGTCAAAAAGGTTATCGCCGTAGTCAGCGGCAAGGGCGGTGTAGGCAAATCCCTGATCACCGGTCTTTTGGCCAGCAGCATGCAGCGCCGCGGTAAGCGCTGTGCTGTTTTGGATGCTGATATCACCGGCCCGTCCATGGGACATAACCTGGGCGTGAACGGCAAGGCTAAAGCCAATGAAATCGGTATTCTGCCTCTGACTGCTCCCTGCGGTCTGGAGGTGCTTTCTGCCAATATGTTTTTGAAGAATGATTCTGATCCTGTTGTTTGGCGCGGGCCTCTGCTCGCCGGTATGGTAAAGCAATTTTGGAGCGATGCCATCTGGACAGATATAGACTTTATGTTTGTTGATATGCCGCCGGGAACCGGTGACGTACCGCTGACCGTCTTCCAATCCCTGCCTATTGACGGCATCATCATCGTAACCTCTCCGCAGGAGCTTGTTTCCATGATTGTTGCCAAGGCAGTAAAAATGGCGCGTATGATGAACATTCCGATTCTCGGTCTGATTGAAAACTATGCTTACTTCCATTGCCCCGATAACGGCAAGGATTACGAAATCTTCGGCCCCAGCCATCTGGCAGAAACTGCCGATGCCTACGGTCTGAAGGTGCTTGCCCGCCTGCCGATTAACCCGTCCTTGGCAGCAGCCTGCGACGCAGGCAAGCTTGCAGACTGCCAGGTTGCAGAGTTGGATGACTGCTGTGATTTTTTAGCTGATAATTTTCAGTAAGCATTTTTAAAGGGAGGCTTTTGTCATGTCTATAGAAAAGGTTCGTACATATTTGAAACAATTTAATGCAGATAATCGTATCATAGAGTTTGCAACCTCCAGCGCTACTGTAGAGCTGGCAGCACAGGCAGCAGGCTGCGAGCCTGCGCGCATTGCCAAAACCCTTTCCTTTAAGCTGCATGATGACAGCGTTATCCTCATCGTCACTGCCGGCGATGCTAAGGTAGATAATGCTAAATACAAGCATTTCTTTGGCTGTAAGGCCAAAATGCTGACTGCTGACGAAGTGGAGCCTGATATCGGCCATGCTATCGGCGGCGTCTGCCCCTTCGGTATTAATGACGGCGTTAAGGTTTATCTTGACGTTTCCCTCAAACGCTTTGTTACCTTCTTCCCTGCCTGCGGCAGCCACAACAGCGCTATTGAGCTGACTCCGGATGAGCTGGAGCAGTACAGCGCCAACTGTCAGGGTTGGGTAGATTTGTGCAAGGGCTGGCAGGAATAAGCCTTTATAACAACATCAAATTCAATCTTTAATACGCAGCAGATTCGGCGTCTGCTGCGTATTTTTTGCGCATAAAAAACCTCCCGTAAGCAGATTTTACATCTGATTACAGGAGGTCTTTTTTCATATGCTTGTAAATTTTTCGCAAGCTATTTTTTCATTTTGCAAATCATCTGCGTCATAGTACCCATCGGGCAAAAGGTACACCAGGTTCTCGGCTTGAACAGCGCCATTACCACCAAGCCAAGCAGCATAGAGGTGAGCATTACGCTGTAAAAGCCAAAGGCATACTGCGCAACCCACGCCGAAGAGCTGCCGGCGGTGTAGGCCCACGCCCAGGGAACCTTAAACGTCCAGAGCAGCGTCACTACCTCGCGCAGGGACTCTGCCTGCACAGCTACAAGATACGTCTGCCACAGCATATTGCCGAACATGGCCATAAAGAAGCACAAGAAGCCGAAGCGGAACCATTTGGCAACAAGAAGCTCCGGCGTAGCGCGGTTGCGTGACCACTTCCTTTCGCCGCCCAACTTTGCCAAAAGCAGTCCGCGTCCGCAATAGCGATTGCAGAACAGCTTGTTGCCACCGAAAAGTGCCAATAAAACAGGCACCATAAAATCAATCATGCCTAGCCAGGCAAAAAGGATATTGAAAAAGCCTAGGACAAAATAAATTATCGGCCATAGCCAAAGATAATCATACCAGTGCTGTATTTTTTTAGCCATCTGTTGCCACCCTGATGCTGCCTGCAGGACACGTCTTGACGCAGAGGCCGCAACCGACGCAGCGCTCCCTATCCACTCTTGCAAAGCACCCCTTATATATACTGATTGCCTGACGCGGGCACACTTGCGTGCAGGCACCGCAAGAAACGCATCTGTCCTCGTTTACCACTGCAAATCTTTTCATAACGCCACGTCCTTTAACGCAAATACTTCAATGCACTCTGAGCCGCAATAGCACCGTCATTGGTAGCAGTTACAACTTGACGCAGCACCTTGTCGCACACGTCACCTGCACCATACACACCGGGAACGGCAGTCGACATATCGCTGTTCACAACGAGGTAGCCCTTATCATTGGTGATGCCTAAATCACGGCAGAAATCTGTTACAGGGTCCGCACCGATATAGGGGAAGACACCCCTTGCAAGCATCGTTTCTGTTGCTCCCGTCTGTTTGTTGAGCACCTTGAGGCCCGCAACGCGATTATTTTCGATAATAACCTCCTGCGGTACACGCCAGGTCAGCACCTCAATCTTCGGATTAGCAGCCACCTTTTCCTGCGTAATCTGCTCCGCGCTTATAACATCACGACGCGCCAGAATCGTAACCTTCGACGCAAATTCTGCAAGATACAGCGATTCCTCAAAGGCAGCATTGCCTGCGCCCACGATAATCACAGGCTTATTACGGTAGAACGCCGCATCGCAGACAGCACAGAAGCTGATGCCGCGGCCGATCATCTCCTGCTCACCCGGAATGTTCAGCAAGCGCTCCACAGTGCCGGTAGCGATAATCACAGCAGGTGCCGTAAACTCCGCACCGCTCGCACAACGCACGCGGCGCTCCGCTCCTTCAACCTCCAGCGCAGCAACCTTCTCATAAAGATAGGTCGTGCCTAAAGCCATCGCCTGCTCGTAAATATCGTAAGCCAGCTGTGAGCCGTTGACATTTTTGATACCGGGCCAGTTTTCAATCTCAAAGGTTTTAATCAGCTTGCCGCCGGGAGCAAAGGACTCCAGCACTAAAGTCTTTAATCCCGCACGACGCGCGTAAACAGCTGCCGTCAGGCCGGCAGCACCGCCACCGATAATAATCAGGTCATATCTTCTATCTGGGGCCTGCTCCACCGGAGGCTCGTTGCCCAAGAGCTTTTCCAGTCTTGCCTGCAGGCGTTCCTTCGGCAGAAAACCTGCGTAACGCGAAGCAACCTCGCCGTTTTTGATAAAAAACAGACCTGGAATAATGGTTATATCCATTTCTTCCGTCAGCTCCGGTTCCTTATCTATATCAATCTTCACGATGTCTATGCGCTCGCCCATCTCCTTAGCAATATCCTCCAGCACATAGCTGAGCATCTTGCAGGGACCGCACCAGGTCGCATAAAAATCTGCCAGAAAGGTTTTCTTTTCGGCCAGCATCTGCTTGAACTCTGCAGCCGTCGGGTTTACAATAATCGCCATTTACATCAGGCCTCCTTTGCAATGAAGTATTCGTAGTTTATCTTATATCAGTGATGACCGCCGCAGCCATGCTCGCCACAGGTATGACCTTCGCCGTGGTGATTGCATTTAACAGCGGGGTTGTAGTCCAAATTACCTGCCAACAAAGCCTCTACTGCTGCGTCTGCGCTGCCGCTTACGCCGCCGTACAGCTTAATGCCTGCAGCAGCCAGCGCCATCTGCGCACCGCCACCGATACCGCCGCAAATCAAAACGTCTGCCTTCAGCGCGGTCAAAACGCCTGCTAAAGCACCATGACCTTGGCCGTTGGTATTCACAACCTCGGACGCAACAACTTTGCCGTCCTGCACATCATAAACCTTAAACTCCTCAGTATGTCCGAAATGTTGAAAAATCTCGCCGTTTTCATAGGTAACTGCAATTCTCATGATATCTTCTCCCTTTTCCTTGTATTTTTCATCAGTAAATATTCTAATCTTCTTCCAGATAAAATTCCCACGCACAGCCGTCAGGACTTTCCGTGCAATCGGGGAAGCAGCTCAGGCAACGGCATTTTATGCGCGCGTCAATCGTGGCAGCAAAACCGCTATATTCGTAAATGCCTACCGATTTGCAAGGATGATACGGCATACCCTTGCGGCTGCGCGCCGTCTGCACACGGCAGTCGCGGTTGCGGTAAACGAGCCTGTTGCCTTCGCGAATACATTCATGCTCATTCAGATTGCCGTAAAAGCGATAGTGCAACGCCTGCTCCAGTCCCTCTAAGCCAGGATTTTCCGGCAGCTTGAGGAATTCCTTGATGCGCTTGGCTTCGATGACGGTAAAGCGCTTCCACGCCTCCTCATCATGGTATATGGCCTCCGCCATGCCAAATTTGCTCTCAATCGACTGGAACCAGACGCCGTCATGCGCCAGCCAGTTTTTCGCATAAAGCTCAATCAGCTCCAAAAGCTGTTCTTTGCTTAACTCCGCAAGATATTTGTTGAACATGCTGTATAACCTCCTTTTGTGGGGGAATTGTAATTTTAAAACAACGGTTTTATCTTTCCTTCTTTATCCTCCAAGCACATCTCCACCATCTCTTTCAGCGTATACTCATCAAGATGCTCAAAGAAAAATGCCCGCTTAGGATTGAGCGGCAGCGACTTGCTAACCGCCACATTATACTCTGCGCCCTTGGCAAAGTCCGTTGTCAAAAGCTCCGCCTTATCACTGACACTCGCCAGCAATTCCGCTCCGGCTTCACTGTTCACCAGCACCAGCGTAACACCCTTATCATCATCGAATTCCGGGAACTGCTTATCAATGCCCCAATAATCGGCAATCGTGATATCAGACAGGCTGCGCTTATTATTAAACGCGCACTCACCGCAAGACGGACGGATGCTGATGTTATTCAGGAAAAGGCGCATATAGGTTTCCTGCCGCTTGCTCGCACCCAAGCGCAGATGCTCGGTGAAAAATAATGTTTCTCCCTGCTTCCAGCCCTTCGCCTTATTGCGGAACTTTACCTGCACAACAGGCTCGCCTGCCTCCTGCGCCAGCTCCCGCAAATGCTTTTGATAAACCTTGGGACTAGGAACACCGTGGCAGACCACATCAACCGTCAAAAGATTTTCCGACGGCTTTACCAGATATCTCTTTAAGCCCGCAATCTGACAAGGCGTACCGCTGAACAGAACTTTTCTGCCTGCACGCAAAATTTGCCGTACCTCACTGTAAATCCTGCCAATTTTGCTCTGCACATATTTCGAACCGCGCAGCTTGGGCAAATCGGCAATGCTATCCACAAGCACATGCTGCACATTAAGCTGCTCATCCAGCGCAGCGCCGACCACAACACCGCCTTGCTTTAAGATTGCCTCAGCAAAAAGCGTGAACATTCCCCCGCTGGAACTGGTAAAGCGCACAGCATCATCGTTGTTCTTGGCGCCATACACAGCAAGCAGCTCATGCTGCTGCGGCTTGTGCAACATAGGGCAGACATTTTCGCATAAACCGCAGTCCATGCACATTTCTTCGTTAACCACCGGATATAAAAAGCCTCCCTCGTCCGCAGTCATTCTTATACAGCCACGCGGGCAGATATTGGCGCAGGCACTGCAGCCTGTACAGTTTTGTTTACTGCTCAGCTCAATCATGTCTTTAACCTCCCTATTGCCATAGCCTTGTTATAGCGTTTTTTTCAGCGTAAAGCTCAGCTTAAGTGATTTTTATTTTATTATATCAATCTTTAATTTATTAAGTTGTTTTTTTCCCAATCACGCTATTTTCGGAAAATCATATTAAAATTTATGGCAATTGCGTTTTTTCCATATATATAGCTTGCTCCCTATATAAACTAATTGCACACAAAAATTCATCTATAGGCAACTTTCTGCTTTCAGATACCGCGCGCAAATATTTACATGGTAAATTAATATATTCTTCATACGATACAAACTTACTGATTTCATCATATGATGTCAATCCATAATGCTCAACTGGAGATAAATCATAGCGCATATTCTCTTTAAACTTAAACAAATTAATCGTTATTTCAGTCGGTGGCATTGTAAGAATTCCTTCTGCAAACAAGTTCAAATGATATCTGCTAACTGGCATATAAAACCTTGTTTTTTTATGTTCAACAGAATACGCAGTTAATCTTTGAGTTATTAATTGGCCATCAATAAAGCATGCAAAGCTATGGTTGATATATAGTTCAACATTCTTTGCATCAATCCATACATATTGATTTTCAGAAGCATCAAACAAGGCATGTGACTTAACTAGTTTTAATACTTTTCCAGCTTCAAATATTAAATTAATAATATCATTTTCTTCTTCCCCAAAAATATCATGCACATTGGCAACAATTTTTTCCTTACATACTTTGCCAGTATAATGATCAAATGCTAAAACAATATCATTTATTTTAATATTTTCAACAGGACAATAGGATCCATCAGCCATCAATATCTGGGTATTAGGAGCAAAGCAAAAACTACTCTCTTCTCTTGAACCAATATACTCAGAGCTCGAAGAATAGCTGACATTCTCACAATAATCATCGTCACGTTCTGCCTTCTTCTTTTTAGCCTTACATTTATCTAATCTTTTTTCAGTCCGCTCAGAATATTCTAGTTTCAAGGATGCCTTATAGTTCTTAACCGCTTTTTTAAAATTTACAGCAACCCCACCACCAAATTCATACATATTTCCTTTGCAATATAATGCTAAAGCACTTTCTGAACTTTCCAGTAAACTAATTGCTTCAGATAAGTTTTCATTCAGAGAAAAAAGAGTAATACCTAGTATTTCCTTATAATGTTCTACATTATACATTTTACTAATCAAATACCGACAAAGTTGACATATCACTTGTCCGTTTTTCCTCATCGTCTTATATTTTGGATTATTAATTTCCGAGGCAGGAATTTGAAAACCTGATGAAAATCCAGATTCAAAAACCATATCCACAATTTTTCCTATAGCAGGAGCATGCTGATTTGCAGCAGCAATTTTATAATATGTAAACCTATAGTCAGAAAAATTTACATAACGCCTGCGACTTTCGTTTTGAGAGATTTTCTCGTCTGCTAAAATCATACAAGCCTCCGGAACTAACGCATTTGCCAGCGTTTTCAAGATTCTTTCAATCTTTTGATCATGATAAATCTCTAGTAAATTCAATCCTGCTTTTTTATATCCCTTGTTAAGACTTTCCAGAAATATTTTAGCCCTCAGCCTTTCAGGAGAAACTAATGCTTTTGCATATAGTTCTTTTCCTGTCCAACAATGTTTTCCTAATGCACGTACATACATACTCAACTTATGATTCGGTATTTCATCTGGTTCTAAAATGGCAATCAGCATCTTGGCTTTTTCCCACTCACACGGGGAAATATCTATTAGATTGCATTGAGATAACACGCCTTTTGTTGACTGAATATAAGCTTGAACAAGATTCTGATTATCATACTCGTAAGAAAACAATCTGGATAAAAGTTTTTTCCCTAATCCACTATCATATTTTTCGCATCTAAAAAAAGAAACAAAAAAGTCATCAAGCGTTCTTCTAGAAATATGCTTTCCTGTAATAACGGATTCACCTAAATCACAACTAATTTCAATAACTAATTTCTCTATACCACATAAAACGCTAAGCAAATCCTTCTTTTCTGATTCAAAACACTCTTCACGCTCTTCTTCAGTTGAACGTATCGACTGGAGAATACTCTTACTATTATCTCCTAAACGAACTATATCTCCAACCACTTCCTGTAATGTATTCCTGGCACTAAAAATCTGCTTATCATAATAATCTATAATCTGGGTTTCTATTGAGGTATATTCTTCCCAAAATCCATAATAAACTAGTGGAACTTTATCCTTAATATATTCACCAACTTCACTAAATAGAATTCTATTATATCGGTTAACAATAGGATTATTACAAGTGCTTTTAAATACATCATCACTTAATAACAATGTTGCTTTTGAATCTATTCTTCTTTTTCCTATTGTCTGAATACCTTTTTCGTCAACATATATTAATCTACCAGATACTACTCTTGAAAATATTTTCTCTGCACTTGAATAAATATTATCAGCAATAATGCATACTGTTGCATCCTCTAATTCAGTTTTCACTAATACAAGCTGTAGAATCTTATTTAATGCTATGCCTCTTTTATTACTTTCAATAGTTAAAAACTTCAATTCATCAATGGTTAACGATATTCTAATATTTGCATAATTCAACAC
>CAVKUS010000047.1:0-16698 GCA_963659725.1 Bacteroides sp. CAG:545
GTAAAAATCATTTTATAACAGTGTAATATCCTACAAATCACTCATAGGTGCGCAGAAAAATTTCTACGCAAAAGTCGCTTGTTAGATACTTTCACTGTCTGCTTGACTAACGCTCTGCGTACTACCGTCAGTAATACGCAGAGCATTAAGCTTACCTGCTGATATATTTTCTGCTTCTCCCTACTCCGATAGGCGCAAGCCTGCCTGCATCACACAGCTCCTGCAAAAGCATATAGGCCTTAGTTGTTTTCACCTGCAAGGCATCCTCTACCTGCTTGCGGGTAACATATCCCTGCGCAGCAGCCAACTGCATTACTTTGTCCTTTTCATCCGCCAAGCCATAGCATTCATGCGTTTCGCTGACGCCAAGCTCCTTGGCCTGCACCTCATTAACATTGGGCAAAACAACCTTAAAGCCACCGTAAACCGCAATAAATTCTGGCCTAACTGCAGCACCCAGATAGCTCTGCTGAATTTTTTCAATCCCCGTACCAAAGCTCTCTATTAAACGCAAGCGGTAGAACACAGCAGCCAGCGCAGGATTGCGCGTCTGCGATACGCCGATAAAAATTGTTTCCATTTTTAAGCCCGTAACAAGTCCTCCCAAAGAAATAAACTCAATGCGGTCATCATAAATATTAACCAAAGTGCTGCCGCTAAAGCTGTAATCACGGTGCACAAGGCAATTCAGTAGCACCTCGCGCACAGCCTCAGGTGGATAATCCTTCGTATCTACACGCTCCAAGCCGTGAAAGGTTGCTTTGGTTTTATTATAATTATCTATAAATGCGTAGGCATCGTAAAGCTGCTGCAGCAAGGAGCCGGTAAACTCACGTCTGTCGCGAAAAACCGCTCTCGTGCTGCCCTGAAAAACCGCAACCTTCAGCGAATGCTCGCACTGCTCGGAAAGCAGCAGCGCCAGATTCGTATACAGACCATCATCACCGATGAGCTTAAGCGTACGCAGCTGCGCCTCATCCAATTTCAGCTCACGCTGCTGAAAATGCTTGCGCAGAGCTGTAAAGGTCAACTCCTGCTGCATACTGCGCATGCTTTCATACGCAAGATTTTCTTTCATTATCTTTCGTTCCTTTCGTTTTCTTTTATTTTACATCATTTTAAGAAAGAAAGCAACAAAAAACGCTCTGCGTACTACCGTCAGTAATACGCAGAGCGTTAAAACTAAACTCAAACTACTGCCTTCTGCAGCTCATCCTCCGCCAGATAATAATTATAGAGTCTGGTTTCAAAAATTCTGTTGGCAATCGCTACATACCCGTCTTTATTTTTTATAAAGCCAAACATCGTAGCCATATCAATAGCTGCTTCATCAGCACTGTAAGGATACATATTGCCGGAGAAAAGCACTGCCTTCAGCATCCGGTTCAGCTTCGGGTAGGCGTGCAGTTTCCCTATCAGGGATTCAAACAGGGTGTTTTTCTCCTGCAAAAGCAAGCGCACCGCCGCATTAAAGCCACTCTTGGTCCAGGCAGCTTTTTTAGAAGCATACTCCGGCATTAAGCAAACCTTTTCGTCGAGCAGCTGGCACAATCTGGAAACCAAAAACGGATAGCCTGCCGTATAATCGTAAATCCAGCCTGCAAAAGTCTTGGTATCAAAAGCAAGTCCGTAATCCTTGGCATATTCATCAAGCATAGCAGCAATCTCGGCTTGTGAAAAGCTCATGTCTATCGTAAAATCCGCCGCTATGTTCCAAGGACTGTTATATTTATGCTCTTCATCGGCACGCAGCTTTTGTTTAAGATTTTTGATGTCATATACTCCGGCAAGAATAACGGACTGAAACGCAGGCTGCCAGGCACGTTCGATATATTGCGCCCTGAGCTGTGCCAAAAAATCTAAAAAAACCTGATTATTGGAAGCACTGTCTACCTCATCAATCATCAGAACGATAGGCTTATCGCTCACCGCGCAGATATCTCTCAGGCATTCAAAAAGCTCCTTCAGACTGAAAATACTGTTACTGATTACAGCAGCATTTTTCAAATCTGCACAGGCCTTTTCCAAGGCAGTATTTTCCGACAGGCGGTTACGCTTCAGCGCATGCAAAAAAGAGCCTGCGAAAGCAATAGAAAATATGTTACCGTCCTTAAATTTAGAAGCATCAAAGGTTTGAAAGTCCAGCAAGGCGGTGTAATATTCACTTTGCAGATAGCCGAAAAGTGCCTGCAGCGTTGTTGTCTTACCATACTGGCGTGCTCTGTTGATGGTGAAATACTTTTTGGCATCGATCATTTCTTTAATCTTTTGCAGTCGTCCACTGATATCAACCATATAATGCTCGCCGGGTATGCAAACAGCTGTCGTATTAAAGGTCTTACGCATCATTCCATCTCCTTGCTTCAAATATTTCTTCTTAAATTATAGCATATTTGCCAAGAAAAGCATATCTTGCAGCTACGCAAGCTTCTCTGCTCCTTACGGCCGCACGCTGGTGCGCAGCTGAATGGCCTCCGCCAGATGCACTGCCTCAATGTTCTCGCTGCCCGCAAGGTCCGCAATCGTGCGTGCCACCTTCAGAATGCGGTCATGGCTGCGGGCGCTGAGGTTGAGCATATTAAAGTAGCGCTCCATAACGTTCTGCGCCGCCGCGTCCAGCTGGCAATATTTAACAACCTCACTCCGTCCCATCTGCGCATTACAGTGCATCCCCAAGGCCTCCAAGCGCTCCTGCTGCAGCAGTCGCGCCTTCACTACGCGTTCGCGGATGGCAGCCGAAGATTCGCCCTTTTCCTTCGTTTTCAGCTCGCTGAACTCCACCCTGCTCAGGTTTATCTGCATATCGATTCTGTCCATCAGCGGACCGGAAATCTTACGTTTATAGCTGTCAATTTCCGATTGTTTACATGAACAACGGTGCACCGAATCGCCGAGGAACCCACAGGGGCACGGATTTTGAGCTGCGCATAAAATAAACTTGCTCGGGAAGGTCATCGCCGCCCTGACGCGCGAAATACTCACCTCGCCATCCTCCAGCGGCTGGCGCAGCATCTCCAGCGTGGAGCGTTCAAACTCCGGCAGCTCGTCCAAAAACAGTACGCCGTTGTGCGCCAGTGTCACCTCTCCCGGGCGCGGTGTACTGCCACCGCCAAGCAAGGCGCTGCCGCTGATGCTGTGATGCGGACTGCGGAAGGGGCGCTCCAACATGACGCTGTCAGCCTGCGGCAAGAGTCCCACGATGCTGTAAATCTTGGTTACCTCCAGCGCCTCGGCCTCCGTCATCGGCGGCAGAATCGTCACCAGGCGGCGTGCCAGCATCGTTTTCCCGCAGCCCGGAGAACCAACCATCAGAATACTGTGACCGCCGGCGGCAGCAATTTCCAACGCTCTGCGTGCCACGAGCTGTCCTTTGACATCGGCAAAATCTACATGATAAATCCTGTTATTATTCTGCAGAATATTTTCCTTCGGCAGCGGCGTCAGCGTGTTCTTCCCCTTCAGGTGCTCCACCAGCTCCTTTAAGGTTGCCACCGTATACACATCAATACCATGAATGAGCTTGCCCTCGGCAGCGTTGGCCTGAGGAATATACACCTCCTGCGCCCCGCACTTCTTGGCATCCATAATCATGGAAAGTACGCCGGAAACCTTGCGTATTCTGCCGTCCAGCGACAGCTCGCCGATAAAAACCTTGTTCTCCAGCTTCTCCGGCTCCAGAATTCTGCCGCAAGTCATCAGGCCTACGGCAATCGGCAAATCAAGACCACTGCCCTCCTTACGCAAATCGGCAGGCGCCAGATTGACCGTAATGCGCGTCATCGGGAAGGGATAATCGGAATTGCGCAGCGCCGCCTTCACGCGCTCCTTGGACTCGCGCACGGCCATCGCCGGCAGTCCCACCAAATCAAAGCTAGGCAGGCCGTTGCTCACGTCCACCTCCACCAAAATCTGTACACCATCAATACCACAAGTTGTTTCGCCAAGAATCTGTGCAAACATTATCAACACTCCGTTTCTTTTAAAAGCAGTGCGGCCAATGCCTGATGCTGATAGCCGCAGTGCTTTCAATGATAATTTCTACTACATCAAAGGAAAGCACCGGCGGCTGCTCCAGCAGACCTCTGCATTGGAGATAATATTCAGCGCAACGATGAATTTTTCTTTGCTTTGCCGGTGTCACGGCCTCTATCGGTCTGCCGAACCGGGTAGAAGCACGTGTCTTGACCTCTATGAAGCTGATACAGCCACTTTTTTCAACAATAAGATCAATTTCACCATAACGGTGACAGCGAAAGTTGCGGGCTAACAGTTTATAACCCATATTTTGCATATAGCGGCAGGCAAAATCTTCGCCGTATTTCCCAAGACTACTCCTCGACGGGGTACTCATAGTTATCAGTCTGCGGAGCGTAGAGGATATTTTCCTCAGCAGCAACCGGCGGCAGCTGCATGCTCTTCACAGGCTCAAAGCTGCGGCGGTGCCAGCGTGTGGCTCCCTGCTCGCTCACGGCCTGCATATGCGCCCCGCTGCCATAGCCCTTGTTATGAGCAAAGCCGTAAGCAGGGTAAACAAGATCAAGGCGCTCCATGATGCGGTCACGGGTAACCTTCGCGATAATGGAAGCAGCAGCAATAGAAGCGCTCAGCGCATCACCATGTACTACGGATTCAATCTTCATACCGGGAACCTTCATCGGCATAGCGTCAATCAGCGCTGCCTGCGGACGGCAGTGCAGGTTTTCCAGCACCTGCGCCATGCCCTGCTGTGTAGCGGAGTAAATATTCAGCTCATCAATATTGCTGACGCTGACGATATTCACCTCGATATCCAGCGCCTTAGCCATAACCTCGTTATACAGCATATCGCGCTTAGCAGCGGAAAGCTGCTTGGAATCGTTCAGCCCGCTGATAAACACATCCTTAGGCAGAATAACGGCAGCGATAACCAAAGGTCCTGCCAAAGGTCCGCGTCCAGCCTCATCTACACCGGCAATCAGCTCGCAGCCTTCATCATACAGCTCGCGTTCCAATTTCAGCATCGCCGTGAAGCGCTCCTTCTCCGCCGCCGCCTTCTCCAGTCGCTTGTTGTATGCTGCCAGCAGCTTCTGCACTCCCTTGCGCTCGTCTGCTGCCAATGTCGCCAGCTGCTCCGCCGTCGGTGCGCCTGCCAGCAGCTCCTTGATTTCGGTAATATTCATTTTGCATCCCCCTTAACATTTATTTTTGCATAAAGAAAAACCGCCCTGCGGCGGTTTTTATGGCACGACAAATCAAGGCTCGTCGATTGTAAACCGCCCTAAACGTCCTGCTCGGAAATCTCTGAGTACAAGCTGAACCACCTTATCGATGTCAAGCTGTCCACCAGATTTCAGACAACCTCTGGCAACGGCAATCTTCGCCATAACGGCGTTAACATCATCACCCTGCTCGAGGCTTACTGCATATTTATTTTGCAAATCCTGAGGATATTTGCGTATCAACAGATCAAGCAGCAGCTCTACGGCCTGCTCCCTGTCGAATACATCCTCCTTGATGGCACCGGTAACAGCAAGCGCAAAGCCCACCGACGGATCATCAAACTTAGGCCAGAGTACACCCGGCGTATCCAAAAGCTCTAAGCCCTTGGCAATCGTTACCCACTGCTGTCCGCGTGTTACACCCGGTTTATCGGCAGCCATTACCTTGTTCTTGCCTACGAGGCGGTTAATCAAGGTAGACTTGCCGACGTTCGGAATACCTACAATCATAACGCGGACGGGACGGTTGCGCACGCCCTTCTTCAGCCATTTATCAATCACCGGCTTTGCAGCCAGCTGGACTGCACTAATCAGCTGCTTAACGCCCTTACCGGTAGCGCAGTCAATCTTGCACACAGGCAGACCGCTGTGCTTAACCTTTTCCAGCCACACATCAGTCTGAGCCTTGTCTGCCATATCAATCTTGTTCAGTGCGATAACCTTCGGCTTGCTGCCAAGGATATCCTGCAGCATGGGGTTGGTACTGGAGCGCGGAATACGTGCGTCCAGCATCTCCACAACAACATCAACCAGCTTAATCTGGCTTTCCATCATGCGCTTCGCCTTGGTCATATGGCCGGGAAACCACTGAATCTTAAAATCCTCCAGCATCATTCGCCCATACCCGTATCAGCCTTCAGCACGCGCATCTTGTCCAGCGGCCAGAAGGCAACCAGCGCACGTCCCTTAACCAGCTTCAGCGGCACAAAGCCGACATCGGCAAAACGGCTGTCCTCAGAGTTATTACGGTTATCACCCAATACAAAGATGGTATCCTTGGGAACAACTACCTTGCGGTAATCGGAAATATTTTTGCCCTTCGGGTCATTGTGGTAGATATAGGTTTCGTTCAGCTGCTTGCCGTTGACGAATACCTTGCCCTGCTGCATCTCCACAGTGTCACCGCCAACTGCGATAACGCGCTTGATAAAGTCACGGGTCTGATCCTTAGGGAAGCGGAAGACTACGATTTCGCCCTTCTTCGGGTCGGTAACAAAGTAGCTCAGCTTATCAACGACAAGACGTTCATGGTTTACCAGAGTAGGATACATGGAGGAGCCTTCTACCATATAAGGCTCTACCAAAAAGGTGCGGATGCAGAATGCCAGTGCAACCGCAATAATAATCGAAACAAGCCAGTCGCTGGCAGAATCCTGCCAGGAGGTTTCACTTTTCTTGCTCAACTAATGAGCCTCCTCTCTATCGCCGGCACAGGCCGGATTTTTAACTACAATAATATAGATATATTGTAGCATAGATTACAGCTTCAGTTATGACATAATTGTAAAATTGCTTTATTTTAAAGCATAAATGCTTCATAACGTAATAAAAGGGACCGTACTACTACAGTCCCTTTTACTATAAACAAAGATTGATTAGCGTTTTTCTCTGATACGAGCAGCTTTACCAGTCAGTTTGCGCAGATAATACAGTTTAGCACGGCGAACGATACCAACGCGTGCTACAACGATTTTCTCAATACGCGGGCTGTGAACCGGGAAAGTTCTTTCTACGCCAACGCCGTAAGAAATACGACGAACGGTGAAGTTTTCACGAACGCCGGAGCCACTGCGGGAAATTACAACGCCTTCAAACAGCTGAACGCGCTCGCGGGTACCCTCGACGATTTTGCAATAAACTTTAACGGTGTCGCCTGCTTTAAACTCAGGGATGTCGGAACGAAGTTGTTCTTGTTCCAGTACTTCAATAATGTTCATAGTTTCCTCCTAAATCATAGACGTTCATGTGCGAACTCCACAGCGGACCGTCCGTATTACACAACGTAAATTGTATCATAGACAAACAATTTATGCAAGAGAAAAGTGTATAATTTCTTGCATTTTTCTTTAATTTTTTTCCCACCAGGCCTCGCCTGCAAGCCTGTCCAGAATAATGGCTGCGGCACTGCGAACGCAAAGATGATTATAGTCGCAGGGGCCGTAAACAGGCTCCAGAATATAGTCAAATTTGGCCATAGTTTCCGCCTCGATGCCAAAACCAGTGCCAAACAAAAGCAGCACCGGTCTGTCACCCTCCTGCAGCTGCTTGCGCATAAAGCTGTAAGAAACGGTGTTGGGATAAATGCGTGCATCCGTAGTAACAACGTAAGGCTGCTTGCCTGTGCGCTCTGTAATCGTCTGCACCGCACTTGCGATATCAGGCTGCCACAGCACGCGGCTCAGCGCGTCGGCACGGTCGGGGTTATACACCTTGCCATAGCCCTCCTGCCAGTAGGAAAGTATCTTGTCGATAATCTGCTTCTGGACCTCCAGCGGATGGATGATGTAATAACCCTGCACGTTATAAGTGCGGCAGGTACGCGAGATATCGTGGATATCAAAGTTAGTCACCGCGCCGGCGATAACGTTCATGCGCTTGTTGTAGATAGGATAATGGACCAGGCCAACATATAAATCAGCCATTCGCCTCATCCTCCTTCACCTCGGCACTTGCGCGTTTTTCCTGCTCGGCAGCGATTTCGGCACGCAGCTCCTCATAGAAGCGGCGCTCCGATTTTTTCATTTTATAGGGCAAGCGGCCTGTCAAAAGCTCCTTCTGCTCCACACTCAAAAGGTCGGGACGCAGAGCGAGCGTTGCCTTGAGCGACTGCTTCAGGCGCCAGCTGTTAATCAGCGCATGGTTGCCGCTGCGCAGCACCTCAGGCACCTCCATGCCCTCAAAATTCACCGGGCGGGTGTACTGCGGATATTCCAGAAGACCGGTGCTGAAGGAATCCTCCTCCGCACTTTCAATCTTGCCCAGTACGCCGGGAATAAAGCGGGAGATTGCATCCATCACGATAATGGCAGGCATTTCGCCGCCGGTGAGCACATAATCGCCGATAGACAGCTTTTCATCAACCCAATGGAAGATGCGCTCGTCAAAACCCTCGTAATGACCGCAGACGAAGATGAAATCCTGGCCGCTGTGGGCATATTCCTCGACGATGCTCTGCTTCAGCGTGCGCCCACCCGGACACATGGCAATAACGCGGGCGTTCGGCAGCTGCTCCTTCGCCTTGCGGATGGCAGCCACCATCGGCTCCGGCTTCAGCACCATACCGGCACCGCCGCCGAAGGGAGAATCATCCACCGTGCGATGCACGTCATGCGTAAAATCGCGCGGATTGATGCAGCTCATCTCAATCAGGCCCTTGGAGGCAGCGCGCTGCAGAATGCTGTGGCTTGCGGCCTGCTCAATCTGTTCGGGAAATAAGGTTACAAATAAAAACTTCATTCTGCCTCAACCCACTCAGGCAGCTCTACGACAATGCGCTTTTCTGCCAGATTGATTTCCTTGACATATTTCTTCAGTGCCGGCAGCAGGTAATCCTTCTGTCCGGGGACAGCGATAACATAAACATCATTGCTGCCTGTGCTCAGTGCGTCCTTAAAGGTGCCGATTTGCTCGCCCTGCTCGTCATATACAGGCAGGCCGATAAGGTCGGCAACATAAAAGCGTCCTTCCTCCAGCTCCGGCAGGTCCTCAGCGTTAATGCTTACCTCCATACCGCGCAGCAGCTCGGACTCGTTCATGCTTTTGATTTCGGCAGTAGTCACCAGCACCATTCTTTTATGAAAGCGTGCTGCTTTCACGGTCAGCTTGCGACCGTCCGGCAGCAGCAGATAATCCAGGTCTAAAAATTGTTCCGGCTTATCGGTTAACGGCAATATACGAATATCGCCCCGCACACCGTGCGGAGCGACAATTTTGCCAATAACTATTTGGTTTTCCATGGATTATTCGCGGAAAGCGATAATCTTACCATCTTCGGTAAGGATTTCTGCGCCCATCAGGGTATCGATATTGGTGCCTACAGTAATTTCTACAGTACGCTCCAGGGTACCATGACCAATTTCAGCGCCCAGCTCCAGAGCTTCCGCTCTTTTCAGCTTAGCCTCTGCTTCTTGTTTGGCAGCAGTACGCTTATTTCTTTCGATGTCAATTTGTTCGCGCAAAGCCGGAAGCACGCTCAAATCGCTGGCAGCCTGATGCAATGCTTTTTTAGCCTGGAACTCGAATTGCTCCAGATCAAGCTCCATATTCTTTATGGTATTTTGGAGATCTCCAACAATTTTCAACTTTAAATCTTCAGTAACTTTTGCTTTAACAGCGACGGGAACCCTAACGATCATTTTATCCATAGCGATATACCATCCTCAATCAAATAATTTCGACAATGACTTTCACATTTTCACGGGTTGCTACTGCTTTCATAACAGTTCTGATAGCTTTTGCGATGCGGCCCTGTTTTCCAATAACCTTACCCATATCTTCAGAAGCAACATGGAGGCGAAGCACCGTTGTTGTACCGGTGGTCTCCTCCTCCACTACTACTGCAGAGGGATCATTTACAAGAGACTTGGCCATAACTTCTACCAATTCCTTCATGTAGATCACGCCCCCTCAAATTATTTTGCTGCTTTAGCTTCAGCAAATTTTTTCATGATACCATCCTTGCTGAACAGGTTTTTAACGGTATCGGTCGGTTGAGCGCCTTTGTTCATCCAGTCGATAGCTTTCTCAGCATCGATTTTTACGCTAGCCGGTTGAACGGTGGAATCGTAGTAACCGATGGATTCGATGAAACGACCATCACGAGGAGAACGAGCGTCTGCAACAACAATACGATAGAAAGGAGCTTTTTTAGCGCCCATACGTTTTAAACGGATTTTAACTGCCATGTTGATTTTCACCTCCTTAAATTAATATCTCACAACATGGAACTTTCTTTATTATCTGCCAAACGGCAGCTTGAAGCCGCCTTTGGAAGCAAACTTTGCCATACCCTGCATACGCTTCATCATCTTCTTGCTTTCTTCGAAGTTCTTCAGAAGCTTGTTGACATCCTGTACACGCATGCCGCAACCTGCAGCGATACGTTTACGACGGCTGCCATTGATGATTTCGGGTTTTTGTCTTTCCTTCTTGGTCATGGAACGGATAATTGCTTCGATGCGGTCGAATTCCTTTTCGTCCACATTAGCTTCCTTCAGCTTTTGGCTGATGCCGCCCATGCCGGGGATTAAGCCTAAGATGGTTTCCAGAGAACCCAGCTTTTTAACCTGTTGCATCTGGTCCAGGAACTGCTCTAAGGTGAATTCATCCTTGCGCAGCTTTTTCTCCATCTCCAGAGCCTTGGCGAGGTCTGTTGTAGACTGGATTTTTTCTACCAGAGTCAGGATATCGCCCATGCCCAGAATACGGGAAGCCATACGATCCGGATGGAAGGGCTCCAAAGCATCCAGCTTTTCGCCCAAACCGATCAGCTTAACCGGCTTGCCGGTAACAGCCTTTACGGAAAGCACCGCACCACCGCGGGCATCGCCATCGAGCTTGGTAACAATCAGGCCGTCAATGCCCAATTCCTTGTCAAAGCTCTCGGCAACGGTTACTGCATCCTGACCGGTCATAGCATCTACAACCAGCAGAATTTCCTGAGGATGAACAGCGCCTTTAATGTTGCGCAGCTCCTCCATCAGCTCTTCATTTATATGTAAGCGGCCTGCGGTATCGATGATTACCGTATCGCATGCCAGACTATGCGCCTTTTCCATGGCCTTTTGGGCAATTTCTACAGGAGAAACCTTGTCGCCCAAAGTAAATACCGGCACATTCAGCTGCTCGCCCAAAACCTGCAGCTGGGTAATAGCAGCAGGACGGTAAACGTCGCCTGCAACCAGAAGCGGTTTTTTGTGCTTACGCTTCAGGTAATTGGCCAGCTTGCCGGCGGTAGTAGTTTTACCTGCGCCCTGCAGACCAACCAGCATGATAACTGTCGGCGGTTTGGGAGCAACAGTGAGCTTGCTTTGGGTACCGCCCAAAAGCTCAATCAGCTCTTCATTTACAATCTTGATAATCTGCTGATGCGGATTCAGGCCTTCGCCGATTGCTTCTCCAACAGCGCGCTCTTTAACCTTGGCTACAAAGTCCTTAACAACCTTGAAGTTAACGTCGGCCTCCAAAAGCGCCATACGCACTTCGCGCATAGGAGCCTTTAAATCTTCCTCAGTCAGCTTGCCGTTGCCGCGGAACATCTTTAATGCATTTTGTAATCTTTCAGATAAACTTTCAAATGCCATTCTATCTACCTACCTTCACTGCAAAGCTCTTTAAGCATTTGCACGGCCTCGTCTTTTTTTGCCTCATCCAGAGTTGCCAACAAATCTATTGCCTGCTGCAGCTTAGCATGCAGCTCCTCCTCGCGGCTTAGCACCTTCAGTGATGCTTCATAACGTTCTAGCAGCTGCTCAACACGCTTGAGCAGGTCGTGGACAGCCTGACGCGAAACGCCCAGCTCCTCCGAAATCTCACTCAGAGACAAGTCGTCATAGAAATACAGTCCCAGGCATTGCTTCTGCTTAGCTGTCAGAAGACCGCCGTAAATATCAAAGAGCCTGCCTAAGCGCATACGCTGCGCAAAAATTTCTTCTGCTGACATATTTATCCCTCTCGAAATTTAATCGACTATGTAAGTATAAAGCATAAAGCGATGCTTGTCAAGTATTTTTACTTGTCACCTTTAAAAAATTTTCTAAGCCTCTTTTTCTTCCTTCAGCCACTTCCAGATCAGCGGCGCTGCGTAATTCCCCATCGCCTCATACGTCTGGGATTTGGGGTGAATGCCGTCAACGTAGGCCTTAAAGCGTGCTCCTGCGTCCATGCCGATGGCAGGCTGCAAATCCAGCAGGAAGGCCTTGCCGCCGCAGATATGCTCTGCCTCCTGCCGCAGATTCAGCAGCTGACGGTTGAGCGCCTGCTCCGTACTGATGAACGGCAGCACTACGCACAGGCTGTAGTGTTTTTCTTCGCACCACTCCAGCACACGCTTGTAATCGCGGCTGATGTCCTCAAGGCGCCGTCCCTGCAGAATGTCGTTCGCCCCGCCGAGGAAGATGACGTGCTGCACATATTCCGGCAGTGCGTATTGGCGCATACGGTAGATGATATCATCGCAGCAGTCACCGCAGACGCCGTAATTGAGCATTTTAATCTGCGTCAGCTTTTCCACCTGAGCGGTCCAGGAATAGCGTGGGCCGAAGGGAAAGCCCTGCACCAGAGAATCGCCGTAACAGGCAACGTATTTCATGATAATCGCTCCTCACGTTGGTTTTTCTACATATTATTATAGCATAGATGGCGGAGAGAGAAATTGCAGGCAACAAATATATAATTAATTTATTGACACATTCAGCTAGGATTTACTAATGCTTTAGTACAAAAGCCACTATTTATTAGTATCCTATTTTTTTGATTCACGTTTTTTGAACTGTTCACATAAATTAAATATGTCATCTTTTCCTACTCTATCATTAAACATTTCCTGAAATTCTGCCATGAAATCAATCAAATTCTCTGTAATTTTAAATGGATCAGTCTCTTCAGATATAATATTTTCATATAAAACTTCTATACCTCCTCTCATATAATCTTCAAATAGTTTGAAATCATTTTCATCTTCGCAAAAGTATCTGAATGCTTTATCTATTCGCTTTTGTTCATTTGGCTCATACTCATTATCCAACAACAAAATAAGCTTCATTACCTCCTGCGCTCTATCTGCATATCTAATAACTTGACCCTCTGAAATTTTAGGCCCACGATCCGACACTTCTCTTGCTGCCTTACGTTTATATAAATACCCTATCATAGGAGCTACCGTGTAAATTTTGTGATTAAAAGCAAAGATTTTTATTTCTTTTTCATATGTGCCTTTTTCAACTAATGTATCAGTTAACTGTTTAACATATTCGCCATGTTTACCAGTAAACTGACATTCACCGGAAAAGTAATCTCTTTCGCTACTTTTTGTATTGTTATTAAAAGTCATGCCAATATCCCCTTATTTAATTTCAGTAAGATAGTCACTAATTTTGTCAAAAGTCAAACGTCTTCCTATCGCATTCCCAAAATACTGCTCAGCAACTTTGCCGTCAGTATCTTTTATAAAAATGATCACTTGGTCAGCAATTTGCGGTAAGGTATCACATACAATTTTAATTCTTTGGTTATCTAACGTTGATAAAGGAGCATCCATTACGACAGGATATGTTTCATTAGCACTATTTTCCTTTGCAATTCTGATAATGGCAGCTAAAAAAGCAAATATTACGGCTATACCTTGAGCAGTAGATGTTTCTAATGAATTAAATTTATCATTAACACTAACTTTAACTGCATAATTATCATCAATTTGTAAAGTTATACTTCCATTGAAGAACTTCTTGAAATTTTCATTGATATATGCCTGTAAATTTGCCTTTGTCTTTATTTCTTTAGCTGTATATTCAACGTTAAATTTATCATACAAGGCTTCTGCATATTTTTTTGCAAGAGCTATACTTGCATTCTGTGAACTTTTCTTTGCTAAATTATCTCGTTCAGTTTCCTTGCTTTGTATAGAAACACTAAAACCACCTATTCTTTTTTCTAATGCACTTTTATTATTACGTAATTGAGCAGTATTTATTTTTGTATTCGAAATTAGTTCATTTAAATTATTTACTTCTCTACTTACATCTTTTCCATTTAACTTTTTATCAATCTCATCTATTTCTTCTAAACATTGACTAATTTGTTCATCTAAAGTAAGAATAGAAGCAAAATCACTCCTAGCATCATTCAATAAATATACTTTTTCTTGATATTTATCCTTCATCCTTTTTATAAAATTACCAATACTTGTACTGATAGATTCTGGCGGTAAGTAGTTTATAAGATTTTCTAGCACCTCCCATTCTTTACTATTTTCTTCTAATATAGTGCCACATATACACTGTTTTTGCTTAAGCAAGTATTTAATTGTGTCACCATGTAATTTAGGAATGTCTTTTCCGCTAACATCGCTATTAGATAAAATAACCAAGGCTTCTTTTACTGGCCATTCACAAATAAATCGATCAAATAAATTATCTCTGTTTAAATTATCATATATTCTGCTCAACGATTGATATTTACGCCATTTATGTTCTTTCAGCTCATTTTGTCTAATCGTCTTAGTTCTCTGCAAATTTGCTGCTTCAGCATATGTTTTTATTTTATTTTCGAGCTCTTCAATGTACAAATCATTGCTTTTTATAGATTCATCTGCACTATTTATATCATCATTTGCGCTTTGCCATTCAGACTTTAGTTTTTTTATTTCCTCAGTCAATTCTGCAATTCTTTTGTCGCTTCCGCCAATATATTCATCCTCAAGCTTACCAATAACACTACCTTTCAGTTTTGGGTTTAAGTGATTTAAAGCATTGCGAGTAGCTTTTAATCCGGTAAGGCTGTTTACTGCTTCAACAAAATTATTACTTTTCCTTCCTGATGAAATCTCCTTACTCAAAGTTTCTATTTTCTCTCCATCAAAGAAAAAGTACTTTGATAAATCTTGTGGCATAATATCATTAATAGTATTGGTCAACTCTATATTTTTTAGCGATTCAGTTTTACCTGTACCAAGCCACGTTCTATTTCCATTTTTATCTTTTTTAGAAATAGCCAATATAGAATTTTGAGGCTTTAAACTATCATTATACTGCTTTGTATACTCTTGTTGACGAACAACACAATACTCTTCTTGTTTATGTTCTAAATATACCCTTACACAAACCATTTCCTTTTGATTAGGAATCATATTATTAGCTACAAAACGATTTAATAATATTTTATCTTGGAAACTATTAGTGCCATAAAAGCACCAAAAAAACGCTTGCGCTAAACTTGTTTTACCACTTCCGTTATCACCCATGATAAGGGTTACATTCTGGTTTTTATCAATGGCAAACTGAATTTTTTCATCTTTGAATTGTCTAAAGTTAGTAAGTTCTATACTCTGCAAACGCATTTTATTGTCCTCTCTATCAATTCTTTTATTTCTTTAACGATATCTTGATTACTCTTATTTTGTTGAAGACCTTTCTTTTCAATAATAGTAATTTGAACTAATAATTGATTTAATAACTTTTCATCTAGTTCATCATACATCGAAGTCATCTACTACACCTTCCTCTTCATTACTTTCATTTATATAATAAGCTTCACTAATCTCATCAATAAGCTTATATGATTCTACCGGATTCATAGCTAACCTTGAAAACTCCTTTAAGCGTTTGACTTCACTTCTCGCCAATGAAGCTTCTGCCATAACATCTGCCTTAGTCAATCCATAAGTTTCATCTATCCCTCGAGGTAAAGTAATAAAATCATATATTTCAGCAAACCTTTTGCCAGTCTGAGGTGATAGACGCAATACTCTTCCTCTTCTCTGTATATACTCTTTTGGATTAGTTGTACTAGCTAAGATAAATGCCTTTTGAATAGCTGGAATATTTACACCTTCATCAAGACATTTTATTGCAACAATCGCCTGTAAATCTTTACCAGTTTCGAAATACTCTTTAATCGCCCTTCTTTCTGCCATATTTTCGCTGGCTGTAAATTTAGATACATTCATTCTTAGTTCATTGCCTAATAATCTGGTAATTGTTTCAATCTGTCTCAAATCATCATTATTAGTAGCTGAATGATCTTTTTCATATGAATTTAAAGTAGTTGCACCACAATAGACAAGCATATAATAATCATCCTTAAATGGAGTTATCACTTTTTTTAACGCATCTATCTTAGCATTTGCGCCAGCAACCAGTCTTGCTCTTTTGATAGCTAACTTCACGCCAGCATCATTTAATTTACAATGCCCGTGTCTATCAGTAATTATACATCTTAACATTTTCTGAGTAATTTCTTGAAATGCTTGCAATTCATTTTCATCTAATGTTACAACTATTGGATAATATTTATACGGTGTCAACTTCCCTTCATCAATAGCTTTATCTAGAGTATATTCAATACACTTCTCCCCAAAAAAACTGCATAACCTAGTAGTTCCTATATCATCAAAGTGTCTTTTTAAAGTTGCTGATAAAGCTAAGCGGTATTTATATTTATCATCTAATAATTCTAATAATCTTTCTGTTCCTAAATTATGTGCCTCATCAGCAACTAAACAAATAGATTTTTTTATTCTTTTTATCTGCTTTTGTACATATTCACTAGCAAAGGTTGCTATAGTAGTTACAAAGCAAAAAAATCTTTTATTGTCTAGATAAGTCTGATTACGAATAGCTGTCTCCAATTGTTTTTTCCAATCTTTTTGAGGTGAACTGCTATAACCAATAATAGGCTTCATATTAAAATTGATAATATCAGATACCCATTGCTCTACTAAGTG
>CAVKUS010000048.1:0-16631 GCA_963659725.1 Bacteroides sp. CAG:545
GAGCACCTCCTTGCCAAGGAGGGGGTCGCGAGTTCGAATCTCGTTTTCCGCTCCATAGGGGCATAGTTCAATGGTAGAGCAACGGTCTCCAAAACCGTCGATCTGGGTTCGAGTCCTAGTGCCCCTGCCATAGTAAGCGTAGCCTGAGAGTGTAGCTCTCAGGCTTTTTTCATGTCTGCGCTTAGCAAGATACTATTTTATTAGCAAATAGTTTATGCAAGGCTTTGACGGTAATCCCCTTACCTTGCATCTTACAAGCTTTTCTGTAACTTTCAAGACAATTTTATTGACAGTATGACGGAAAAAGCATATAATAAAATAGTTTAGTAATACTGTGAAAGGATGCACTTGACAAGCATCCTTTTTCTTGTCTTTTATGAAGGAGAGAAAAGGAATAATGATTAGAAACGATATTCGTAATATAGCAATTATTGCCCACGTTGACCATGGCAAGACTACCCTGGTTGATGCTATGCTGAAGCAAAGCGGCGTTTTCCGTGCTAACGAGCGCGTAGAAGAACGTGTTATGGACTCCAATGCTCTGGAGCGTGAACGTGGTATTACCATCCTGTCTAAAAACACCGCTGTTATGCACAACGGCGTAAAAATCAACATTCTGGATACCCCGGGCCATGCTGACTTCGGTGGCGAGGTTGAACGCGTACTGACCATGGTTGATGGCGTACTGCTGTTGGTTGATGCTTATGAAGGCCCGATGCCGCAGACCAAATACGTACTGCGTAAAGCATTGGAACAGCATCTGAAACCGATTGTTGTAATCAACAAGATTGACCGCCCCGACCAACGTGTTGATGAAGTTATTGATGAAGTTCTGGACCTGTTCATTGAACTGGATGCAGATGAAGATCAGCTGGAGTTCCCGGTTGTTCTGGCTTCCGCCCGTAACGGTATTGCCAAGCTGTCCATGGATGAGGAAAGCAATTCTCTGGAGCCTCTGTTCAAAGTAATTCTGGAAAACATTCCTGCTCCGGATGTTGACATTGACGCACCGCTGCAAATGCTGGTTAATACCTTGGACTATGATGATTATGTAGGTCGTATCGTTGTAGGCCGTGTAGTTCGCGGTACTATCCACAATGGTGAAAACATTACTCTGATGGATGAAGCAGGCAACCGTAACGGCAAAATCGGCCGTCTGTATACCTACCAGGGCCTGAAGCGTGTAGAAGTGCCTGAGGTTGAAGCAGGTGATATCGTTGCTCTTATCGGTCTGCAGGACGCTAACATCGGCGACACCATCGCTGACAGCGAAAATCCGGAAGCTCTGAAGGGCATCAAGATTGACGAACCTACCCTGTCCATGATCTTCTACGTTAACAACAGTCCGTTTGCGGGCCGTGAAGGCGAATTTGTTACCAGCCGTCATCTGCGTGACCGTCTGTTCAAAGAGGTTAAGACCAACGTTTCCATGCGTGTTACCGAAACCGAAAGCCCTGATGCTTATGAAGTTGCCGGCCGTGGCGAGCTGCATCTGTCCATCTTGATTGAAACCATGCGTCGTGAAGGCTTTGAGCTGCAGGTTGGTAAACCTAAGGTTATTATGCATCGCGATGCAAACGGTAAGCTGATGGAGCCTATGGAAGCATTGACTATCGATGTACCGCAGGACTTCATGGGCGCTGTTATGGAAGGTCTGGGCCTGCGTAAGGCTGAGCTGCAGAACATGACCGAAATGGCGGGCTATCTGCGTATGGAATTCAAGATTCCTGCTCGCGGCCTGATCGGCTTCCGTAACCAGTTCCTAACCGATACTAAAGGTAACGGCATTATGAACCACGTATTTGCCGGTTACGAAGAATATAAGGGTGAAATCCCCGGCCGTACCCGTGGCAGCTTGGTTGCTTTTGAAACCGGCGAAACCACTTCCTATGGTATCGGCAACGCTCAGGAGCGCGGCACCATGTTCGTTGTTCCTGCAGAAAAGATTTACGAAGGCCAGCTGGTTGGCGAAAACAGCCGTGAAGACGACATGGACGTTAACCCCTGCAAGAAGAAACATGTCAGCAACATGCGTGCTTCCGGCAGTGACGACGCTATCCGTCTGATTCCGCCTCAGACCTTCTCTCTGGAGCAGGCTCTGGAGCACATCAACGACGATGAGCTGGTTGAAGTTACTCCGAAGAGCATCCGTATGCGTAAGAAGGTTCTGGACCGTCTGGAGCGCGGCAAGATGCGTGGCCGTATGAAGAATGTTCAGGCATAATTTTTGACAACTTGTTAAAAATCTGCTACAATTAATATTACTAAGCAGGACTTTTGCCTATAGGTAGCGAATAATAGTCTAAATAACTGTTTTGGTTTGGAGGCTGATGGCCATGGGTTTAAAAAATACAGCAATGAAATTTTTTTGGTCTGATGAAATGGAAGAGCAGCAGGAGGAATATACCCGTCCGCGTCTGCTGAAATCCGGACATCTGAATATTATGGTGCGTACACCGAAATCCTTTGCGGATGTGCGTGAGTATGCAGATTCTCTGATGAACGGCAGTGCCATTATGGTATGCTTTGATGCAGTTGATGAAGCACTCAGATATCGTATTTTCGACTATCTGAACGGTGTAAGCTACATCATTAATGCTGATGTGAAAAAAATAAATGATGATTTGCTGCTTTATGCGCCTGAACAGGTGCAGGTTAATAAAGAGGAAGCAAGAACTTCTTCTAATGTTCGTTCCTGGCTTAGTAAATAAATAACAAAAGTTAGCCGTTGCTTGTCACCCTGCGAGGTGGCCGGCAACGGCTTTTTGTGTACATAGATAGGCTGATGATATTTGCAAATAACAGCCCGGTGTGCTAAAATTATAAGAAATTTACTAATCTTATAAGCGAAACTGAATAGGAAAGAAGAGGTATATATGAGCGAAAAGAAAATGATGAAAAACGGGAAAAAATTAGGTGTTGTCGGTGGCCTTGGCCCTGCAGCCGCTGCAGAGTTCTTGCGTCAGTTCACTATGAGATGCCCGGCGAACTGCGACCAGGAGCATCCTGTTGTATATATGATCGGTGACTGCGATATCCCGGACCGCGGCACAGCAATTTTCGGCAAGGGTGAATCTCCGCTGCCGAAGCTGAAGGCTGATTTGCTGCAGCTGTGCGATATGGGTGCGGATGTACTTGCTGTTCCCTGCAATACTGCACATTTCTTTATCGACCAGTTTGCGGATGAATTGCCGGTACCGCTGCTGCATATCGTTGACGAAACTGTTAAGGCTGCCAAGGAGCTTTCTCCGGAAAAGGGTGCCTGGATGCTGTCCACCAAAGGCACACGTGCTTGCGGACTGTACCAGAAATATGCCGAAAAGCGCGGTCTGACACTGTACATTCCTAATGAGGAGCAGAGCGATAAATCTCAGGAGGTTATCAACTGCGTTAAGGCTAACCAGCTGGCAAAGGCCGGTGCTATTATGAAGGAGCTGGTAGAGGAGCTGTGGGCTGAGCGCGATATCCCTGTAATGACCGCCTGCACCGAGCTGCCGCTTGGCTATGATGCTTCCGGACTGCCGCAGGAGCGCAGCGTTTCCAGCATCGGTGCGCTGGCAGATGCCTGCGTGCGCGCGCTGTATGAAGAAGTAAAATAATATTTGAGGATGCAACCACCTTGGCTTGAAGCTGAGGTGGTTTTTATTTTACTGCGTTTCTTCTGCCAGTGTGCTATAATATAAACATACTATCGCTGGCAGCAGCTAAGCAGCTGCTGCCTTTTGTTAACAGAGGTAAAACATATGCAAGAATTTTTAATTGTTAAGGGTGCGCGTCAGCACAACCTGAAAAATATAACGGTAGAAATACCACGCAATAAAATGGTAGTTATCACAGGCCTCAGCGGCAGCGGCAAAAGCAGCCTGGCCTTTGATACAATTTACGCCGAAGGCCAGCGCCGCTATGTGGAATCACTTTCGGCCTACGCCCGCCAGTTTTTGGGACAAATGGACAAGCCGGATGTGGACTACATCGAAGGCCTGAGCCCGGCGATTTCCATCGACCAGAAGACCACGAGCCGCAATCCGCGTTCTACCGTAGGTACGGTAACGGAAATCTACGATTATCTGCGTTTGCTTTTCGCACGCGCCGGTGAACCGCACTGCCCGCAGTGCGGCAAGCTCATTGAGCAGCAGAGCGTGCAGCAGATTGTCGACAGGGTGCTGGAGCTGCCGCAGGGAAGCCGTTTTATGGTGATGGCGCCGCTGGTGCGGGGGCGCAAGGGTGAGCATATGCGTGTGCTCGACGATATGCGGCGTGCAGGCTATGTGCGTATGTTCATCGATGGTGAGGTGCGCACACTGGATGAGGATATCCGCCTGGAGAAAAATAAGAAGCACAGCCTGTCCGTGGTCATCGATCGTCTGGCAGTGCGTGAAGGCATCAGGCAGCGTCTGACGGATTCCGTGGAAACGGCGCTGAAGCTGGCAGAAGGCTTTGCCGAGGTGGCAACACTGGGCGAAACAACGGAAACGCAGCTTTTCAGCGAGCATTTTGCCTGCAATGACTGCGGCATCAGCCTGCCGGCAATTGAACCGCGTCTGTTTTCCTTTAACAATCCCTTCGGTGCCTGCCCGGACTGCACCGGTCTTGGCATGCATATGGAGTTTGACAAGGCGTTGATTGTGCCTGATGGTGATAAGAGCTTTGCAGACAGGTGCATTGCCTGCTTCAGCAACAATCTTAATTCTTATTTTATGAAGCAGCTGGGCGCAGTTCTTACTGCCAATGGCTATAACTACGATACGAAATGGAATGAGCTGACGCCCGAGATGCAGCAGCTTTTGTGGGATGGTGCAGGCGAGAGCAAGTTTAAGTTTGTGTACGAAAACCTGCAGGGTGAGGTCAAGGAGCACAACACAACCTTTGACGGTATTTTTAACGTGCTGCGCCGTCGTTACCGTGAAGCCTTCAGCGATGCTATGCGTCAGGACTTGGAGGAGTTTATGACGAGCACTCCCTGCGCGGCCTGCCATGGCAGCCGCTTGAAGCCGGAGGCTCTGGCAATTCTTATCGGCGGCAAAAATATCTGCGAGGTTACGGCGCTGACGGTACGCGACTGCCTGCAGTTCTTTAAAAAGCTGGAGCTGACGCCGAAGCAGCAGTTAATTGCGCATCAGGTGCTGAAGGAGATTATGGCGCGTCTGCAGTTCCTCAACGACGTAGGCCTTGATTACCTGACTTTGGACAGAAGCGCCGGTACGCTGAGCGGCGGCGAAGCGCAGCGCATCCGTCTGGCAACGCAGATAGGCAGCGGCCTGACAGGCGTGCTGTATATTCTGGACGAACCGAGCATCGGTCTGCACCAGCGCGATAACGGCAAGCTGCTGGAAACACTCAAGCATTTGCGCGATTTGGGCAATACGCTGATTGTTGTCGAGCATGACGAGGAAACCATGTATGCTGCCGACCAGATTATCGACATCGGTCCGGGAGCAGGCGAGCATGGCGGTGAAGTGGTGGCACAGGGTACAGTAGAAGAAATTGAGCAGGTGCCGGAATCTGTTACCGGTACCTATCTTGGCGGCCGCAAATTCATCCCGGTTCCTAAGCATCGCCGCGAGTGCGATGGCAGGATGCTGACGATTCACGGTGCCCGCGCCAACAATCTCAAAAATATTGATGTCAGCATTCCGCTCGGAGTCTTTACTGTCGTAACAGGCGTGAGCGGCAGCGGTAAATCAACCTTGATAAATGATATTCTTTACAACGCTTTGGCTGCCAAGCTCAACGGTGCGCGTTTGCGTGCTTCGGAGCACGACAGCATTGAGGGCATAGAATATACGGATAAGGTAATCAACATCGACCAGTCCCCAATCGGACGCACACCGCGCTCCAATCCTGCAACCTATACCGGCGTCTTTGATTTTATCCGCGAGCTGTTCAGCCAGACCAATGAGGCCAAGCTGCGCGGCTATAAGGCAGGACGTTTCAGCTTTAACGTCAAGGGAGGACGCTGCGAGGCCTGCAAGGGCGACGGCTTGAATAAGATAGAAATGAACTTCCTGCCGGACGTTTACGTTCCCTGCGAGGTTTGCCATGGCGCGCGTTACAACCGCGATACGTTGGAGGTGCATTATAAGGGCAAAACCATCGCGGAGGTTCTTGATATGACGGTGAGCGAGGCCTGCGAGTTCTTCAAGAATCAGCCGCGCATTTACCGCAAGCTGGCAGTGTTGGAGGACGTAGGCCTTGGCTACATTCATCTGGGACAGGCAGCGACGACGCTGAGCGGCGGCGAAGCGCAGCGCGTTAAGCTGGCAACGGAGCTTTCGCGCCGCAGTACGGGACGCACCGTGTATATTCTGGACGAGCCTACGACAGGCCTGCATATTGCGGACGTACACAAGCTGCTGGAGGTGCTGCAGCGCCTAGTTGAAGGCGGTGACAGCGTTATCGTCATCGAGCATAATCTGGACGTTATCAAGGTAGCGGATTATATTATCGACCTCGGTCCTGAGGGCGGCGACAAGGGTGGTGCCTTGGTGGCCAGCGGTACGCCGGAAGAAGTAGCGAAGGTCAAAAAATCCTACACCGGACAGTACATCAAGCAGGAGCTGGCTAAGGCAAAGAAGAACGGGTGGTACGTATGACAGAATTAGCCGCAGGCTTTAGCGATAACATTAAAAATGCCCTGGCCGTACTGCCGGAAAAACCCGGCGTTTACCTGATGCATGATGCTTCCGGCAAGGTTATCTATGTAGGCAAGGCCGTTGTGCTGAAAAACCGCGTGCGCAGCTACTTCCGCAATTGGGCTAGCCATACGCCGAAGGTGAAGGCGATGGTGGCGAAAATCGCGGAGATTGAAACGATTGTTACCTCCAGTGAGGTAGAAGCGCTGATTTTGGAGTGCAATCTGATCAAAAAATATCGCCCGCGTTACAACATCAGCCTGAAGGACGACAAAACCTATCCCTATCTTAAGGTTACTATGCAGGAGGATTTCCCTCGTTTATATGTTACGCGCAGACATCTGCGTGATGGCGCCCGTTATTACGGACCGTATGCCGACGCCGGTGCCATGCATGCCACGGTAAAGCTGCTGCGCAGTATGTTCCCGCTGCGCACCTGTCGTAAGATGAACCCGGACCGACCGTGCCTGAACTATCACATTAAGCGCTGCCTTGCTCCCTGCGCCGGTTACATCAGCAAGGCGGATTATCATAAGATGATTAAATCCGTCTGCATGGTGCTGGACGGACGCACGACGGAGCTGGAGCGTGATTTGAAGCAGCAGATGCAGGAGGCCGCGGATAATTACGCCTTTGAGGAGGCTGCCAGATTGCGCGACCAGCTGCAGGCTGTAGCACGTCTGAATGAAGCGCAGAAGGCTGTTACCAATAACGGCGGTGATATGGATATCTTCGGCTTGGGACAGGATATGACAGGCCTGTGCGTGCAGTTATTCTTCGTGCGTAAGGGTAAGCTTATCGGCAGAGATAACTTCTTTTTGCCCGACGGCGGCGATACGCCGCAGGAGGTTATGACAGCCTTTGTCAAGCAGTATTATAACGAGGCAACCTTTATTCCCAAGGAAGTGGTGCTGCCGTATTTGCCGGAGGAGGAAGAAAAACAGCTTATCGAAACGTGGCTGGCAGACAAGGCGCAGCGACGGGTGGAGCTGCTGCTGCCGCAGCGCGGCGTTAAAAAGGACCTGCTGAAGCTGGCGAATGAAAATGCCGTTAAGCTGTTGAACGAACGCTTGCGTAAGGGCAGTTTATCGCTGAAAAATGATTTGCAGGCAGCTGAAGAGCTGCAGCAGGCCCTGGGCTTGGAGCATCCTTTAGAGCGCATGGACTGCTTCGATATCAGCCATACGCAGGGCAGCGAAACTGTTGCCTCCATGGTTGTGTTCCGCAACGGCACCAGCAGCAAGAAGGATTACCGCAGGTATAAAATCGTTTCGGCAGAAGGCAAGCCCGATGATTTTAAATCCATGCAGGAGGTTGTCTACCGCCGTTACCGGGATTATGAGGACTTGCCCAGCCTGGTGGTTATCGACGGCGGCAAGGGCCAGCTGAGCTCGGCGCTGGAGGTTATCCGCGGCCTGGGCCTTGACGATTTGCCGGTTGTAGGTCTGGCCAAGCGCGAGGAGGAAATCTTCAAGCCGCACCAGAGCGAAAGCATCATGCTGGACCGCGACGGCGCTGCACTGCACCTCATTCAGCGCATCCGCGATGAGGCGCACCGCTTTGCTATTACCTACCACCGCAAGCTGCGTGGTAAGCGTAATCTTGTTTCTGTGCTCGACCATGTGGAGGGCATCGGTCCTAAGCGACGTCAGGAGCTGTGGAAGGCGTTCAAAACGCTGGACGCTATGCGAGCAGCCAGCGTCGAAGAGCTGGCTGCGGTAGAAGGCATGAACCATGCGGCGGCGCAGACGCTGTACGACTTCTTCCGCCTGGATTTGCCGGAAAAGCAGCAGGCGCTGCAGTAAAAGGTTCACAGCTATTTTGCAGAATATCCTCGCATACTATGCTATAATAATTATAGGTCAAAAATAATAATTATTATGTAGCTCACGCTTAGCTTTTCTTAAAAGCGCAGGCTATGGCAAGAGGAGGACGAAGCTAATGACAAAATGGGTATGTGACGTTTGTGGTTATGTGTATGATCCTGAGGTTGGCGATCCCGATAACGGTGTTGCAGCAGGCACTGCCTGGGAAGATGTACCGGAAGAATGGGTTTGCCCTCTTTGCGGTGTAGGCAAGGATCAATTCTCGGAAATGTAAAATTGCATAGGATATAGCAAAAACAGCCTCACAGGAAAACTGTGAGGCTGTTTTAGTATGTCAGCAAAGACCATTTGGGCTATAAGTTTTACTTAACGATGCGGCTTAAAGCTGTAACAGCATATGTGAAAGAAGTAATAAGGACAGAAGATTTTTGCTTTTACTTTTTCCGGCAAAAGCTTGTAGAAATCATGCGTAAACATGATTTGCGGGTACTTTACTCCATCAATGCTGGAGAGAACTTTTTGCGTGCGTTCTATCATATCGCTTTGCATAATAAAGGCAGGGGCTTTACTGTTATACTGTAGCTTAATAATATTGCAAATCCCTGCTTCCAGAACTATAAGGTAATTTATAGGGCAGTTGGCAAAGCTTTTGTTGGTTTCGCGTAATATTTTATGGATAGTTTTATGCTTTGCCAGGATGCTTTCTGCATTTGCTTCACTAAGATTCCAAAGAATAATAATAGTATTGTCCTGCTGCTTTATTTCTATACATGCAGGATGCTTATACAGATCCGTCAATAGCTTATTATAAAAGAATGAAAAGCTGGCAAAGAAATCAGGGTTTCTTCTGAAATTGGAGATTGATGTTTGTGCGTTAATCTTTAATGCGATTACGGCAATTGGAAGTTCGGTAGTCATAATTATTTATCCTCGTCTGCTTGGCGTGCGTAAATCATAGTACAGTAGTTTTCTGGTGTGGAAGTGATAAAATTATTAATAACATCTATGATGAAAATATTGCCTTGAATCTTTTTCTTTTCCTTGGCTAAATTTTGCAGGAAAATATTAACTGCACTTCTCAAACCCTTCCCACCAACATTGATAAGAAAGCAATAATATTTTCCGTTGGGGACAAAAACAATCTCATCAGGATTGAATTCTTCCGGATGGTCTACTTTCAGACAATAGGTAGGTTTGTCAAAGGCATTGTTTTTTATATTTGCTTCAGTATACATACAGCCTAACTGGTAATGAGGCCACATACCGTTATGAAATCCTCTGATAAACAGGTTATCCGCAATATTGGATTCTGCACTGCCTGCAACTGTATTCAGGCTCAGACTCGGTGAACAGATAATAAACCATTCAGGAAAGTAATTTATAAATAGTTTTTCTCTGGGATTTTTGATAGTCAGGTCATAATAGTATTTAAGACTTGCAATGGTGCCTTGAATAGCCTGCAGCTCATTTATCATGTGTTGAAGGTTATCGTTTATGTGAATATAATGATTATATGATTTATTCGGATTGTCATCAAGAATAATGCTTTTGATTTCACTGAGAAGTACTTTGGCTTTTACACCAAACAGAATACGGGTTAATAAAAATGCCTGCTCCGGCAGATAATATCTGTAATTGTTTTCACCTATATAAGCAGGCTTAAGCAAATCGATTCTGTCATAATGCTTTAGAGTATCAATAGGTGTATGGGTAAGTGTACTGAATTCTTTTATGGTGAGGTAATTATTTTTTTTCATTTTTGGAAAAACCTCCTTGACATGTGAGTTACTCACAGCATTATAATAACATTGTTTACTAATGAAAGCAATTGCCAATTTGATGAGTAGGATATTTGCTTTTTGGAATCAGATTACTATATTTTACAATGAAGTCAAGAAAGGGTGTATCGTGAATTGAAGAAGAGAAATTTATTAAGTACAGCAGTAACATTATCAGTATTAATGAGTGCTTTTGCTGTAAGCGGAGCATATGCTGCTGAAAAAATGAATCAATACAATTTAAGTGAGGTCGTTGTTGAGGCTGAACGCGGAAATCTTGCCGGTGGTATGATGCAGACAAGACAAAAAGTAGGTATGTTTTTAGGTGAAAAGGATACATTGGATGTTCCTCTGCATGAGGTTACCTTTACCAAGGAAGCTTTAGATATATATTCTCAGCCTGGCAGAGGTATGCTGGATACCTTGGCTCTTGATCCCGCTGTAAGAGCATCTCATGGTTCTATGGATACCAGCGTATCTATCAGAGGCTTATCCTCTCATGGCATGAAATGGACCTTGAATGGTGTACCGGGAATGAGCCATCAGATGCAGATGCCTTATAATTTTGTTGATACTGTTTCTGTTATTGCTGGTCCTTCAATCGGTATCACCGGTATGTCCACCAGCATGTCTACCCAGTCCGGCGGTGTAGTTAATATGGTAAGCAAAAAGGCTCAGGCTGAGCCTAATGCTGATTTAAAGCTTGGCTGGAGCACTAATAATTATTTGACTCAGAGTATTGATGTGGGCCAACGCTTTGGCAAAAACAAAGAATATGGCATTCGTATCAATGCTATGAATGCATCCGGCGATCTGTCCGTTGAAGGCACTCATGATTTACAGCGCAATGTTTATATTAACCTTGATAGAGTCGGCAAGCACAGCAACACGAATTTGCTGGCAGGCTACGATTATGATAATGAAGACGGCCGTTCTAATACCATTAATCTTGCAGGCAATATGAATTCTTTACCTGGAGTACCTAATAATAAAAAGAATTTGTCCCCGACATGGTCTAATGATACATATAAGAACTGGACTGCTGTATTGAATCATGAGCAGAAATTTGCCGATAATATGAGTTATTTTGTTAATGCCGGCTGGCATAAAGAAGATTATACAAGCTGGCTGCAGCAATGGTCCGGCCGTGCTCTTGTTGACGATAAAGGCAATTATAAAGGCACTTATACCCAAATGCCGGTATATCATTCTACACATTACTTTGGTGCCGGCTTAAAGGGTAATTTCGATATCGGTAACTTCAAAAATGAATATGCGCTTAATATTGACCGCAGCTGGTTCCGCAGAGCACGTGTTAATAATGTTACTGCTGCCAACAAGTATTCTGTCAGTGGCAACATTTATACCGGATGCACTACTCCGAAACCGAATATTACCTGGGATCCGGTTACCAAGCAATATACAACTGTTATGACAGGCTGGAGCCTGATCGATACTTTGACAACAAAGGATGGCAAGCTGGCTATTACCGGCGGTGTTCATCATCATAGCGTTGACACCTCTCATAATGACGATAAATCCGCAAGCGGCAGACGCGATCAAAGCTCCGCAACCTCTCCGATTTGGGGCTTGACTTACAAAGTAAATCCGAATACTACTGTTTATGCCAACCATACGGAAACCTTCAGTGAAGGCGGTGTAGTATCCTCTGGTTATCTGAATGAGGGCAGCACTATTCCTCCTTCTAAAACTAAACAGAATGAAATTGGCGTAAAGATGAAGAGCGGTGCTTTCCTGCATACTTTAAGTGCTTTTAAAAATACTCAGCAAAGCAGTATTACTGTTCCTGACAGCAAAGATCCCAGCAAATTCTGGTACACTTTGAATGGCGAAAATGAATATAAAGGACTTGAATATTCTGCAGTAGGTGCTTTAAGTGATAAATGGGATATGATTTTCGGTATTGCTTATATGGATGCAGAAAAAAGCAAAACTCAGGGCGGTAAAAATGATGGACGCAAGGTTTGCGGTATTCCCAAATGGAGCGGAGACCTGGCTTTAACCTATAAACCTGATAAAGCTACAAAATTCATCAGTCGTCTGAATTATACAGGCAAGACACGTATCCATGATACAAGCAGTTATGCAATGCCAATCGGTATTTCTTCCATTACTTTGTTAGATTTGGGTGCAAGCTATGACACCAAGATTGCCGGTTATGATGCTACAATTACAGCTATGTGCTATAATGTCTTTAACAAGAATTATTGGTACGCTAGCGGTGATAACAGTGTTGGCCTTGGCGCTCCGAGAAACTTTATGGTTACGGCAAACTTTAAATTTTAATTAGCTTTGTAATTCGGGCAGGAATATTTTCCTGCCTGGATTTTTAAAAGAGGAATCGTATAAGTATGAAGCGTAAATATATTTTAATGTTTTTTCTTTGCTGCTTGTTTATTAGTGGTTGTAAATCAATAGAAACTGATAGGCACCCGGCTTCAGATAAAGCTGTGGCTTTTAGCATTGAAAATTATGACAGCTCAATGAAACCACATATATATAAGTTTACGCAGCATCCGCAGAGAATAGTGGCTTTATGGCAGAATTCAATAGAAACGCTTATAGCTTTAGGTGCCGGTGATAAAATTATTGCCGCTGCCGGAGTGTATAATGAAAAGCATTTAAATCCAAATTATCTGGAAGCTTATAAAAGGATTCCTGTCAGACAAACGCAGATTTTTTCTCAGGAAAATGTTTTGATGATGCATCCTGATTTTATAGCAGGCTGGCTTTTTGATTTTACAGGTAAAGGAAGGTCAATCGGCAGCAGCAGCTTTTGGGAAGCGCGGAATGTTAATATTTATATGAACCTTATGAACGGCGCTGAATTTAAAGCACATCATACAATAGAAGATGAGCTGCAATATATTACTGATTTAGGTAAAATTGTCGGTAATGAGACTAAGGCAGCGAGTCTTGTAGCAGGCATAAATAATAAAATACTGCGTTGCAGACAGCAGTTGGCTGCCAAGAAACGTTTAAAAGTATTAGTAGTCGGCAATTTTGGTAAGATAATAACAATCTATACACCAAGAACGTTAGCAGGAGATATTTTAACGAAACTCGGGGCAGATGTGATTGGTAAAAACCAGGAAGTTGTTGGTGAAAATGAATATATCAGCTATGAAGAAATTTTAATAAGTCAGCCTGATATTATTTTTCTGCAATGTTCGCCTGAAAATGAAAATATGCTGCTTAAATCAGTTTATAACAATCCTGCTCTGCGGAATGTTAAATGTATAAAAAACAGGCAGGTTTACTGCATACCTTTTTATACCATAAGAAGTCCCGGTGTACGTATTGACGATGCAGTGGATATTTTTGCAAAGGGATTAATAAAAGGTAGCGAATAGAGGACGGTAGTCTATATGGAAAAGACTATTTTGGAAAGAATAAAATGCTATTGGGAGCAACGTAGCGATGATTTTAGCAGACAGAGCTTTGCAGAAATGCAGAATGAAAAATATGATTTGTGGAGTAGAGAATTAAAACAAATCATAGGTGACAGAACAGAGTTGCGAATTCTTGATGTCGGTACAGGTTCTGGTTATATGGCTCTGCTGCTGGCAAGTGCCGGTCATCTGGTTACGGGAATTGATTTATGTGATAACATGATAGCTTCTGCTATAGATTTACGTAATAAATTAAATTTAGACGCTGATTTTTTAGTTAGTGATGCACAGCAGTTGCCTTTTGCGGATAACAGCTTTGATTTATTGATAACACGAAATTTGACATGGACGTTGCCAAATCTGGAAAAGGCGTATAATGAATGGTACAGAGTGCTGAAGCCGGAAGGTATTTTAGCTAATTTTGATGCGGATTTCGGTGAGAAGGATTTTTCGGTACCTGCAAAGGGGAAAGTATCCAAACACGGCCTGCATGGTGATTTAGATTGTAATCAGATAGAGGAGTGTAATGCTATAAAGAATTCTTTAGATATCAGTAATCATAGAAGACCATTATGGGATGCTGATTTACTTATGCAAACAGGCTTCAGCAAAATTACAATGGATTTAGCATTAGGCTCAAGAATTAATCAGGCACAAAAACTGAAAACACAGGGAATGTTTGGTGTATATGCTTATAAGTAAATAAGGGGAAACTTATAGAAATATAAGTACAATCGCTAAGCTTTTATGTTTTTGAAAACAGAAAAATTGCTTCTGCAAGAGCTTATAGCATAAGCGTATGAAGCAGATAGCAGAACCATTGATTTTAATGGGATGTCAGTTGATATTTATAATTGATTTTCCGTTAAGTATACTCATACATCATCTCCTACAAAACGCAAAATCAGCCTTTGAGCAAAAGCTCATTGGCTGATTTTGTGTTTTATTTTATAATTGATTTGATGTTACTTATCAATTATAAATATTTTTATATTTCTCATAGACGGAATGCAGAAGCTCTTTACTTTCCTCGTCTGAATAAACCATGCTGCTTTCCGGCAGGTAAACCAGAAAATCATGGAATGCATGTACCAGGCTTAATTCCTGCAGATGGAAGATATACTGTCCTTTATTGGGGCTAAAGTAATAAATAATAACCTTTTGCTCGCTCGGTGCGCAAATGCAGATAGGCGAAGGCACGGAGAGCTTTTCGCTGCGTACAATCCTTGGCGTGAAGCTGCCGTCATCTACACTATTGATAATATTCTTTAAAAGCGCCAGACGCTGCGGCGGCATCAGGTAGGTGTACATAAAATCAGGGATTTCGGTTACACGTCCTGTTTCCATAAAGAGGTTCAAGCCTTCAAGCGTAAAGGAAATGCTGTGAGAGCTGTATTTGGAGCGTATTTTAGCAAAGTAATCAGTAATGACAGCTTGCATTTCCGGCGGGATAATGTCAGTGTTCAATCTGTCCATGAGGATATTTTCCGGACAGAAGCTGGGGAAGCAAGGCTGGTAGAAAAGCTCATGCACCTCTTCAGCATTGATTTCCTCATCGCTGAGGAAGGTAGACTGCAAATATTCCTCCGGTGTAGGATGGAAGGTTTGGCAGATAGGATTGGCAACACTGAGGCTTTTTTGGAAGATGTCACCGGTGAGTGCTACCATATCCTGCGAATTGCAAAGCACCGCCTTATCCTGTTCATAGGATACTGCCAGCACGAAATCACTGGTGATGATTTTGAACGGCAGCATGCTGGTGCTGTTGAACAGTGTATCAACATTATCATAAACATAGTATGGATGGAAAACCTCGCATTGGAATAAAATCGGCACGAGCTTTTGCAGGATATTCAGATTGTAGGTTGTGCTTTTATGCCCTTCATTTTTGTCAAAAACAATGATAGCTTCCACAAGCGTATTATTGCGGTTAAAATCAATGGAAGTAAGACAATCGAAAATATATTGATATTCAGGCTGCACCATTAGTTTGATGTGGCCTGATTTTTTATTGGCTTCAATCTCCAAAACAGCTTTTAAAATACGATTGATATTAGCCTGACCATTGATAGTTTTCAGAGCTTCTTTAATTTCGAGCATATCCTGTACGCCGGTGGAGATTACAAGCTCGTCGGCAGAATTCATGTCATAAAAGCCGGAGATGATTTTGCTGACGTGTTCACGACGGAAATAGTTCTCCTCACCCATATGCGATATATGATAGGCGCGCAGCAATTCTGCTGTTTCACTGGGGTTGAGCATCATGGCCTTGGCGATGGCAGTTACGTCTGCAATATTCGCAGGCATACGCTTACCAACCTTCATGTGCTGTATCATCGTTCTATTTACACCGCTAATTTTTGAGATAGTGTAAATCGTTGTATTTTTAGTTTCTAGATACTTTTTGAGCGTATCTGCAAATAATGTCATAAGCAAAACCCTTCCTAAGATAATTCATCAATTAATATTTATATTATAGTCTAAATTGTGACAATAATAAAGTCTTGTATAGACAAAAAGATTGTCACAAAAGTTGTCACATGTGTCTTATGTATGGCAATTTGGTTAAAATTAAAAGTATAATGGATTTTTTATAATGATATATACGAGCATTGATAAGATATACCCCTATATGGCGATGCTTTGCGAACTGATAGACAAGTACGTCGTAGAAACGCTATTGTGTAGTGGGGGGGGTAAAATAGGTATTGGAGGTATACATTGGAGGGTGTTGTAATGTGTTATGTAACGCAGATTGTAGAGCTTGAATATACTTAAATGATTCGTTTCATAAAATATGGCGAAATGAAAGGGAATGCGATTTGACTATTGAGCGTATTGAGTAATAAGGTAATTCAAATTAATAAGCTTAAGAAATTAAGGCTTATATTCATGGTGATGATTGCGAGGTATTATCATGCTTAAAGAACTATTTTATTATAGAAAAATTTCCGTCGGATTCATGCTTTTGCTTTTTATGGG
>CAVKUS010000049.1:0-15560 GCA_963659725.1 Bacteroides sp. CAG:545
CCTGCAAAGAGATAGCGTGGAACGCGAAGGGTATGCAGGAGTGCCGAGTGTTGGAGCTCGGGACAACAGAGAAAGAGACAATGCAAATCAAGCATGATGGTATTTGAACCGCCGTGTACCGAACGGTACGCACGGTGGTGTGAGAGGTCGACTGCTCAAATAATGAGCAGTCTCCTACTCGATTTCCAGGGATAGTCTGTGTATAATAATGTTATGCTAATTCTTTTGCCGGATATATGATCCGAAAATATTACAGCTTTAGCAGGATACAAACTATCAGTATTCCAAGAGGAGGAAGATATAATGCGTTTTTATACAGTAGAGATAGCTGGACGTGAGGAAATTCTTGTTGGCTTTCGTGAGAATGAAGCCGTTTACAGACTGAATTTATTGGCAAGACTTGTGCCGGAGCTGTCAGTTGCGGATATGAATGAATTGATATGCCGCTATACGCCTGAGGTGAAGGCAAAGCTGGAACGTCTTGCTGATAATGATGATGTTCTGCAGGGAGCTGCAGTCAAGCTTTCGGAAGTAAAGCTGCTGGCACCGATTGTACATCCGCGTCAGGATGTAGTCTGCCTTGGCATTAACTATGATGCACATGCTCAGGAAGCAGGACGCTTTTCCAGAGAAGCCTTCGGCGGTGAACGTCCTTACACAATTTATTTTTCCAAGCGTGTTAACAGAGCAACCGCAAGTGGTGAAAGTGTTCCGCGTTATGAAGGCTTGGTAGACAGTCTTGATTACGAAGCAGAGCTGGGAGTAATCCTGGGACGCGACGCTAAGGGTGTCAGCAAAGAAAACGCCGGAGCTTATATTTTCGGTTATACGATCATTAATGATATCAGTGCTCGTAATCTGCAGACGCGTCATAAGCAATGGTATCTGGGAAAAAGTCTTGACGGCTTTACGCCTATGGGACCGTGTATTGTTACGGCAGATGAAATCGGCGATGAGCAGGCACTTGATATCAGCTGTACGGTTAACGGAGAGCTGCGCCAGAGCAGTAATACCCGTTATATGATTCAGACTGTCTGTGGGGCCATTGCAGAGCTGTCAGAGGGCATGACATTAGCTGCAGGTACAATTATTGCTACCGGTACTCCGGCCGGCGTCGGCATGGGTATGAAACCGCCGACATTCTTACAGCACGGTGATAAAATTGTCTGCTCTATCGAAAAAATCGGTTCTTTGGAGAATGTTATCGATTAAAAATTGCTAAAGGGTGTAGCTCAAATAAAAATACTTGTGTTTTTGTTGCTGATGGCATAAAATAAACTTAGAGACCATAATAAATTTAAAGGAGGCTACAAAATGGGTAAATTCGTAATTTCTCAGGCAAAAAATGGTGTTAAATTTAATTTAAAGGCTGCAAATGGTGAAATCATTGCCAGCTCCCAGGTTTATAAGGATGAGAAGTACTGTCGTAAAGGTATTGCCAGTGTTATCAACAATGCTCCTGTTGCTCCGATAGAGGACCAGACGGTAGAAGGCTTTACCCCTTGTAAGCATCCGAAATTTGAGGTTTATAAAGACAAGGCCGGAGAATTCCGCTTCCGTCTGAAGGCAACCAACGGACAGATTATTGCTACCGGTGAAGGCTACAAAGCAATGGCAGGCTGCAAACGCGGCATTGAGTCTATTAAGAAAAATGTTGTTGATGCCAAAATCATTGTTGAAGCACCCAAAGAAGCAAAAGCTGAATAATGTCAAGCAAAAGGACCACTACGCTATAAACACGCAGTGGTCCTATTTTTTGTAACACAACAGATTATATTAGTCTGCTGTGTATTTTTTTTGCAAAGCTTTATCCGGCAGAAGTTATTTTCCCCGCAGCTCCAGTACAACCATTTCCGGTGCAACCTCTGTGCGGACGGGTGGTCCCCAAAAGCCGTAGCCGTTATTGGTGATTGCGGTCAGCGTGCCGAAGTTTGTGCGGCCGTAGTCAAGCTTGTACATTTTTTTCGTTACCAGACGATTTGGGAAAAGCTGTCCTGTGTGCGTATGGCCTGCCAGATAAAGATCATAGCCAGCATCAGCCGCAGCATCCATACGGCGAGGCTGATGATCGAGCAGAATACTGTAGTAGTCTTTATTTTGGGATGAAAGGTTTATAAGCTGGCTATCGGTACGGTTTTTGCTGTAGTCATCGATACCGGTAATTTTGATTTTGTTGTCGATTACAGTGTCACTGTTGCGCAGGATATGAAATCCCTTGTCTGTGAGCATTTGCTGCCAGCGCAGCGGTTCGTCAAGATAATCATGGTTGCCGAAGGCCATGTAGACAGGCGCTTTGATTTTGGCTAAGGCAGAAAGCGTATCCTCTTCCTCTACATAAAAAATACGCTCGTCAAGCATGTCACCGCTGACTACAACAAAGTCAGGCTTTTGCTCATTGACGCGTGCTGCCAGACGTTCTGCGTAGTCATGGCCGAGGATTCTTCCCATATGCAGGTCGGTGAGAAAGACAATTTTATAATGAGCATTTTGCGGCAGCTTTTCCGTTACCAGCGCTTCTGTGCGTACTGTCGGATGAAAGGCGCGCCAGCTGCCCCAGGTAATGAAGCAGCAGATAAAGGCAAGGCCGATGATGCTGATTTTTGCTGAAGGCAGCTGCCAACCGCCGATTTTGCTGATAAGCAGGCAGAGAAGATGAATGATTGCCAGCAGAAGTGTGTAGTAGCAAAAGGCAATCCAAAGTCCTTCTATCCACGCAGTTAGCTTGAGCAGAAAATGAGGCGTTCCCTGCGGCAGGATAACGCTGACAGCTGTGCCGAGTGCCATCAGCAGATATATAAGCCCAAAGGTGAGCGTGCGTCCGAAGGGCAGATAATGGCGATAATACATATAACCGATGATACTCATGAGAGCATCAATCGTACCGACGAAAAGAAAGATACGCATATTATTCAGTAAGGCTCCTTTATATAATTCTTGCTTACATTATACATGTTAGAGTGTACTTTAAGTCAAGTGCTGCGCTAAAGAAAAAGGACTGCCGGGTGCGGCAGTCCTTGAGGTATAACGTTATTTGCTCGGAATATCACCGACGCCGTTTAAGATGATAGACGGACGGTAGGAGAATTCCTTAATATTTTCTAACGTACTTACGCCGCTCAGAACAAGAGCTGTCATCAGACCGCTTTCCATACCGGCAACGATATCTGTATCCATACGGTCACCAATCATAGCAGCATCCTCTGAATGAACATCCAACAGACGCAGGCCTGTGCGCATCATCAAGGGGTTAGGCTTGCCGACGAAGTAAGCCTTTTTGCCGGTAGCAAGCTCAATAGGTGCGACCAATGCGCGGCAGGCGGGGATGATACCGAAATCAGAGGGGCCGGTAAGGTCACTGTTTGTTGCAATCAGGCGTGCTCCCTGGTTAATCAGGCTGACTGCCTTGAGAATCATATTATAATTATAAGAATTGGTTTCGCCGACTACAACGTAATCGGGATTAACATCATTCATTGTGATGCCGGCATCATAAAGCGCATTTACAAGACCTGGGCCGCCGATAACATAGGCACTGCAGCCGGGGGCCTGTGAATGGATAAATTTGGCAGTGGCGAGAGCACTGGTATAGAAATGGCTTTCGTCAACCTCCAGTCCCAAACGTAAAAGCTTTTGCTGCAGCTCTTTGGGACTGCGTTCGCTGGCGTTAGTCAAAAACAAAAAGCTTTTTTTTTCTTCATAGAGCCAGTTTACGAATTCTCTTACTCCGGGCAACAGGTTATTTCCGTGGTAGATAACGCCATCCATATCGCAGATAAAGCCTTCTTTTGCGCGAAGCTGTGTTAATAATAATTCATATTTTTCGTTGCTGTCCATAATTTTTACTTCCTTTACTGTTTTAGACACTTATATTATGCAAGAAAAAAATATCTTTTGCAAGAGCTTAACGGGGCAGCAGAAGCCGTAATTAGTTAACAGTTTGTAAAATATTATTCTTTTAAGTGTAGTTTTATCGCTAAATGTTAAAAGAATTCTGAAGATAGACCAACATCCTAGTTAAAGGTTGACATATTAGAAAGATAGTGGTAAAATAAAATATTTTTGACAATAAAGAAGGGGCGTGCTACAATGTATTTATCAGAATTATAATTTTAGGAGGGTTGAAGATGTTTGCGATGGGTGACAGAGTTGTATATCCGCTTCATGGTGGAGCTATTATCAAGGATATAGAAGCACATATACAGGACGGCGAGACTGTGAAGTATTACATTTTACAAATGCTTTTTGACAATATGACAGTGTCGGTACCGGTAGAAAACGCAGAAAAATTAGGCTTACGTTATATTGGCGATGATGAAACTCTGGCAATAATTCAGAATACGCTGCATGAAGTACCGGATGTACAGACGGTGAAGGCAATTTCCTGGAACCGGCGCTTTCAGCTGTATATGCAGAAGATAAAAAGCGGCAGTGTTGCTGAGGTCGCAAGAATCTTTAAAATCCTGACTATTTTAGAACGCAGAAAGAAAATTTCCGTAGGTGAGCGCAGATTACTGCACAGTACAAAGCAGATTTTGCAAAGTGAAATAATGCTGATCAAGGATGTAGATGCAGAGAAAGCAGGCAACTGGTTAGAGCGTTGCTGTAATTAGGCAGAATATAAAGACCGTTTTAAGGCTGTTGAGTGAGAAACTGCTTTAAAACGGTCTTTTTGCAAATTTTTTAAGCCTTTTTTTCATTAATGTCATATTTAAAAAAGTTATTTACTTGTTTTTTGCGGATTATAGCTGTATTATATAATTGATATAATAGTAGGATGAAATACTATGTATCAGAAATTCAGAGAAAGGAGGAATTGAAATGCTGAGAAAAATTATTAGCCTGAGTATATCGTTAATTATTATTGTAACCGGACTCATACTAACAAATTTATCTTTACCGTTTTTATCAAATTACTTGGGCTATGATTTACACGGCAATGGATTGATGGGAATTACCTTTGCTACCATGATACTGACCTTACCAGGTCTTTTTATATCTTCCTGGCTTGGTCTGGTATTGGCACCATTCATTACAAAATGGCTGTTCAATTACGCTGAACGTCTGACGGTTTCTCTCTCCAGCGTACCTACCAGTGATATTTTGGTAATGATTTTTGGTATTGGCATAGGTTTGATTTTAGCAAATCTGATAGGCAGTCCTTTTTCCAGACTGCCGGTTATCGGACCGTTTATTCCCATCGTACTAAGCCTTGTACTCTCGGTTGTCGGTGCTAAGCTGGCTTTGCGTAAGCATAATGATATTGTGGAGTTTTTTAACCGCATTCCTACGCGTAAGCCCGTAAAGCCTGTCGATGAAACAAAGAGCGTATTGGAGGGTCCTTTGGGGGACCGCCTTTACAGCAGCAATAAATTGCTTGATACCAGCGTCATTATTGACGGACGTGTCATGGATATTATGGCTGCAGGCTTTTTGGATGGTCAGCTGGTGGTGCCGAATTTTGTGCTGGAGGAGCTGCAGAAGCTGGCGGATTCTTCGGATAATATGAAGCGTGCTAAAGGCCGTCGCGGGTTGGACATGGTGCATGATTTGCAGATAAGCTACAAGAACCGTATTCTGGTCGTAGATAACGATTACGATGATCTGGAAGGCGTGGATGCCAAGCTTGTACGTTTGGCAAGACAGGCTAACGCTGACATTATTACCAATGATTATAACCTGAATAAGGTTGCCGGTATTCAGGGCGTTAAGGTGTTGAATATCAATGAGCTGGCGAACGCTATTAAACCGGTAGTTGTTGCAGGCGAGGAAATGAACGTATTCCTGGTTAAGGAAGGCAAGGAGCAGGGACAGGCTGTTGCTTATCTTGATGACGGTACCATGATTGTTGTAGAAAACGGACGTCACTTCATCGGCCACAGTGCGATTGTTGTTGTAACCAGCGTGCTGCAGACTTCTGCCGGAAGAATGATTTTCGCAAAAATAAAATAGGAGCTTTGAGATGGGCAAGGATGAACTTATTGTAATTGTTCCGGCTGCAGGCGCCGGTAAGCGTCTGGGGCTGGGGATTAATAAGGCCTTTGCTATGCTGAACGGTGCACCGCTTCTGGTGCACTGTCTGCATATGCTGGAGGCAACAGGTCTGGTTAAGCGTGCCGTTGTCGTGCTGGCGCCGCAGGAGGTTGCCGAAGGCCGTGAGCTTTTGGCAGGCTATCAGGAAGATTATTTCCGGACGCTGCCGTTTTGCGTAGTAGCCGGCGGTAAGGAGCGTCAGGACAGTGTTGCCAATGCATTGGCCGCAGTAGAGGAAACAGATTGCTATATCGCTGTACACGATGGCGCGCGTCCCTTTGCGGGACGCGCTGTTTTTGAACGCACCTTGGCTGCCGCTAAGGTGCATGGCGCCGCAATTGCTGCCGTTCCGGTGAAGGATACCATCAAGGTTGTCGGGACCGACGGTATTGTAACTGCTACGCCTGAGCGTAGTACGCTGATGGCAGTACAGACACCGCAGATTTTTACTGCGGAACTGCTGAAGCAGGCTTACGCACAGCTGGCAGCACATCCCGCTGCTGTTACCGACGATGCTTCGGTAGTAGAGCTGATGGGCCATAAGGTAGCGACAGCGCTGGGACGTTACGAAAATATTAAAATTACTACGCCGGAGGATTTGCTTTTTGCAGAAAATCTGCTGGCGCAACAGGAGCAGGAAGATGGAAAATAAGATTGTTATACCACAATTTCGCATCGGCTGCGGCTATGATGTACATAAGCTGGTAGAAGACCGTAAATTAATTCTCTGCGGTGTTGAGGTGCCTTATGAAAAAGGCCTTTTGGGACACAGTGATGCAGATGTAGCTTTGCATGCGCTGATGGATGCGCTTTTGGGCGCTGCGGCCATGGGCGATATCGGCAAGCACTTCCCTGATACGGATGAACGCTTTAAGGGTGCGGACAGTATGCAGCTGACGCTGCATGTCAACAAGCTTTTGCAGGAGGAAGGCTGGCAGGTTAATAACGTCGATGTGACGATTATTGCCCAACGCCCGAAGCTGGCAGGCTATATTGCCGCAATGCGTACTAATGTTGCCAAGGTTCTGGATGTTGCAGAGGCTGCCGTAAATGTTAAGGCAACAACAACAGAAAAGCTCGGTTTTACAGGCAGAGGTGAAGGTATTGCCGCTGAAGCTGTGGCGAGCATTGTCAAGATGTGATATAATAATTAGACTGATAAGTGTAATCTGTTTGGATATACCGGTGGAAGGAAATTTATTTTAGCCGGAGCCGGAGTGATTGTGCTTTTTGGTAAATCTAATGTTAATAGATAAATTTGGAGGGATATATCAATGTGTAATGATGAAGTTAGAGTAAGATTTGCGCCGAGCCCGACCGGCCCATTCCATATCGGTGGTGCGCGCAGTGCGCTGTTCAACTATCTGTTGGCCCGTAAAACCGGCGGCAAGCTGATTCTGCGTATCGAGGATACCGACCGTGAGCGTTCTACCCCGGAATCCGAGGAAAATATCAAGGCTGCTTTGAAGTGGCTGGGTATGGACTGGGATGAGGGCGTTGATGTCGGCGGCCCGAACGGACCGTATCATCAGATGGAACGTCTTGATATCTACAAAAAATATACTGACAAGCTGCTGGCTGAAGGCAAGGCTTACTATTGCTACTGCACCGATGAGGAGCTGGAGGAAGAACGTCAGAGCCTGATCAAAGAAGGCAAAATGCCGCGTTACATGGGCAAATGCCGTCATCTGACCGAAGAGCAGATTGCTCAGTTCAAGGCTGAAGGCCGTAAACCGACCGTTCGCTTCCGTGTTCCTGCCGACCAGCAGATTCTCGTTCGCGATATGGTTCGTGGCGATGTAGTTTTCGATTCCAATAATATCGGTGATTTCGTTATTGTTAAATCCGACGGCATCCCGACCTATAACTATGCTGTAGTTATCGACGATGCACTGATGCACATTACTCATGTAATCCGCGCTGAGGAGCATCTGTCCAACACTCCGCGCCAATGCCTCGTTTATGATGCACTGGGCTTCAAACAACCGACCTTCGGTCATATTTCCCTGATTCTGGGCAAGGACCACACCAAAATGAGTAAGCGTCACGGCGCTACCAGTGTTGACCAATATCGTCAGCTGGGTTATCTGCCGGAAGCTATCAACAACTTCCTGGCACTCTTGGGCTGGGCTCCGAACAGCGAGCAGGAAATTTTCAGCATGGACGAGCTGATTCACGAATTCAGCATGGACCGTGTTGCCAAGAATCCCGCTGTTTTCGATATCGACAAGCTGAACTGGATTAACCAGCACTATATGCGTCAGCTGGATGCAGAAGCATTCTTTGAAGCTGCTAAACCGCACATGATTGCTGCAGGCTACATGACCGGCGAAGAAGAAGGCGAGAAGCTGGCTTGGCTGAAACGCGTTGTAGCAACCGCACAGGAGCACATTTCCTATGCTGCACAGATTCCTGAATGCGTAGAAATGTACTTCAACGATGAATTCGATTTTGAAAACGAGGAAGCAGAAGCAGTCCTGAAGGCTGAAACTGTTCCGACCGTTATTAATATGCTGCTGGAAGAGCTGCCGAAGGTAGAAAACCTGGACAATGCTGCAGTTAAAGCTCTGTTCAAACAGATTCAGAAAGCAACCAAGCTGAAGGGCAAGGATGTATTCATGCCTATCCGTGTTGCTCTGACCGGTAATCAGCATGGTCCTGAGCTGGCAGCAATGGTTCCGCTGCTGGGCGTTGAACGTACTGCAAAACGCATTAAATCCAGCTTGGCAAAAGCAGGCGTAACTCTTTGATTGATGACAGACGATAAGGCCTCAGCTGCTTCGTAACGGCGTTGCTCGCATCCAAGGCCTTCTCGTCGCTCAGAGAATTTTTGCAAAGGAATAGTTATTATGAGCATTAAAGTATATAACACCTTAACCAAACAAAAAGAAGAATTCGTACCTATTCATCCCGGTAAAGCCAACATCTATGTTTGCGGTGTTACTCCGTACAACCATCCGCATGTTGGTAATGCGCGTCCGTTCGTAACCTGGGACGTTATCCGCCGCTTCCTGGAGCATGAAGGCTATGACGTAACCCATGTACAGAACTTTACCGATGTTGATGACAAGATTATCAACACTGCCAATAAAGAGGGCGTACAATGGTATGACATCTGCAACCGCTACATTGACTCCTACTTTGAAGTAATGGATAAGCTCAATGTGCGCCGTGCGCATGTTTATCCGCGTGTATCCGAGCATATCAATGATATCATCGCTACCGTTCAATGCCTGATTGACAATGGCTATGGTTATGTTGTTGACGGCGACGTTTTCTACAGTGTAGAAAAATTTAAATACTATGGTCAGCTTTCCGGCCGTAATCTGGAAGATATGCTGGCCGGCGCGCGTGTAGACGTTGATGACCGCAAGCGTAATCCGATGGATTTTGCGCTGTGGAAATCCGCTAAACCGGGCGAGCCTGCATGGGAGAGCCCTTGGGGTCCCGGCCGTCCCGGCTGGCATATTGAATGCTCTACCATGAGCATGAAGTATCTGGGCGAAACCTTTGACTTCCATGGCGGCGGCAGCGATTTGATTTTCCCGCATCATGAAAACGAGATTGCCCAGTCCGAAGGCTGCACCGGCATTCATCCTTTCGTACATTACTGGCTGCATAACGGCTTTATTACCGTTAACGAAGAAAAAATGTCCAAATCTCTGGGCAACTTCTTTATGGTTATCGATATTTTAGAGCATTACGATCCGGAAACTCTGCGTTTCTTCATCGTTTCCACGCATTATCGCAGCCCGCTGGACTTCAGCGATGCACGTCTTACCGAAGCACAAAAGAGCCTTGCACGTCTGCGTCAGGCACAGGAAACTTTGGGTGAGCTGAGCGAAATGCTGAGCGCCGGCCCGACTGCCGAAAGCCTGGCACTGCGCGAGAAGGTTAAAGAGCTGCGTGAAGCATTTATGGAAGCTATGCGCGATGACTTCAATACTGCGCTGGCTATCAGCCATATGTTTGCTCTGGCTAAGGAAATCAACATTTACCACAAGGCAGTTGTTGATGCCGGCATTAAACCGGACGGCAAGCTGGTTGCTATGTTTAACGATGTATTTGCAGAAACCTGCTCCATTATCGGTGTTCTGGAAAAAACTGCTGCTCCGGCTGCAGAAGAAGCAGGCGACAGCAAGGAAGCCGAGCTGGTGGAAATGCTTATCGCTATGCGTCAGGATGCACGTAAAAACAAAAATTATGCACTGGCAGATGAGCTGCGCAACAAGCTGAATGAAATCGGCATTGTGCTGCAGGATACTCCGCAAGGCGTAAAGTGGTCTAAGCAATAATGAAATTTGAACAATACAAAATGCTAAAGGAGCATGCCCTGGCAGCCTGTGCGGCTGCCGGTGCTCCTTTTCCTGCAACTAAGGAAATAAATCCGATTCTGCTGGCGTATATCGGCGACGTAGTTTTTTCTATGTATGTACGTCTGCGTCTTTTGCCGACTTCCAAGCATGTACGCATTGTACATGACATCGGCTCCAAGATGGTTTCTGCAGTGTGCCAATGTCAGGCAATGCAGCAGCTGGAAGCGAGCCTGAGCGAGGAGGAAAGCGTTATTTTCCGCCGTGGCCGTAATGCCAAGTCAATGGTGCCGAAAAGTGCCTCCGTGCATGAATACCGTATGGCAACAGCCTTTGAAGCACTCTTGGGCTGGCTGTTCCTTGAAGAACGCGAGGAGCGTCTGCAGGAGATTATGGATCTTTCCTTTGATATTATCAGCAAATATATGCAGGAAAATCACAAAAAATAATACCCCTCTATTTGTCCGTTGAAAAGAGAGGAGATGATAAATATGATGGTAAAATTAGTACGTCATACGCCGGAGCCGGAGCGCACTGTCGCTATGAGCGCGCGTCTGTGCTATTCACCGATCGGCGCTGCCCAGCTGGAAGAAAAAATCAGCGATGAGCAGGCAGCGAAGTTAGTACGCAAGCTGGTAAGCATGGGGCATTTGTCTACCTTGGAGCATGTTACCTTTACCTTTGCGATTGAGGGTGTATCCCGCGTTTTGACACATCAGCTGGTGCGCCACCGTATTGCTTCTTATTCCCAGCAATCTCAGCGCTATGTGAAGGAGCATGATTTTGAAACAATCGTGCCTGCTTCCATTGCTTCTAAGCCTGAGGCTAAGGCTAAATTCGACAAGCTGATGACTGAGATTCAGGCAATGTATGACGAGTTTATCGCGCTTGATATTCCGGCTGAGGATGCCCGTTATATTCTGCCTAACGCAACAGAAACGAAGATTGTCTGCACGTTTAATGCACGCTCTCTGCTGAACTTCTTCAGCCTGCGCTGCTGCACCCGTGCACAGTGGGAAATCCGTGCGCTGGCTAATGAGATGCTGCGCCAATGTCAGGCTGTAGCACCGGTTATTTTTGAAAATGCAGGTCCGACCTGTGTATCTGAAGGTGTTTGTCACGAGGGTGCAATGTCCTGCGGACGTTTGCAGGCAATTTTGGCGGCAAAAGCCAAGGCAGAGCAAAACCAGTAAGGAGAAACTATGGCTGAGCAGAATAATGATTTAATAGCTGGACGTAATGCGGTTAGTGAAGCCTTGCGCAGTCAGCGGTCAATAAACAAAATACTTTTGCAGGAAGGCGCTCATGGCGGCAGCCTGGGCGAAATCATTGCTTTGGCAAAGCAAAAGGGTGTGCCTGTAGAAACCGTAAAGGCCGAAAAGCTGGATAAGCTTGCTAAAGGCCTGCGTCACCAGGGTGTAGCTGCTTTGGCGGCACCGATTGCATTCCGTACTCTGGATGATGTTTTTGCCCGTGCGGCAGAAAAAAATGAAGAGCCGTTTATTTTGCTTTTGGATGAGCTGCAGGATCCGCAGAACGTGGGCGCGCTTATCCGCAGTGCTGATGCTGCAGGCGTGCATGGCGTGCTGATGCCGCGCCGTCGCAGCTGCCCGCTGAACGCTGTTGTGGCTAAGATTTCCGCAGGTGCGGTTGAATATGTACCTGTTGTGCAAATCGGCAATATCGCCCAGACTATCGAAGAGCTTAAGCAGCGCGGCTGCTGGGTTGTCGGCGCTGATATGGATGGCGTTGATTTTTATGCTGCCAATATGAGCGGTCCGATTGTACTGGTAATCGGCGCTGAGGGCAGAGGCTTAGGCCGACTTGTAAAACAAAAATGTGATGATGTTGTCAGCATTCCGATGAACGGCGGCGTTAATTCTTTGAACGCATCGGCTGCAGGTGCTGTTCTGATGTACGAGGTAGTGCGTCAACGACATCAATTTTAAAGAGGTGAAGGCATGGGCGAATATCTGATAATTGATGGGTATAATGTAATTAACGCCTGGAAGGATTTTGCCCAGCTGCGCCAGGAAAACCTGGAGCATGCACGCGAGCTGCTGGTAGCGGGTGTGGCAGAATATGCTGCCTTTAAGGGCTATCGCGCTGTCGTAGTTTTTGATGCTCAGGAGGTGGCAGGCGCTGCTGCTTCCGAAAAAATTCATGGCATTGACGTTGTATTTACCGATGAGGGAGAAACGGCAGATTCCTGGATTGAACGCAGAGCCTACGAGCTTAGACGTGTACAGGCAAAGGTTTTCGTTGTCACCAGTGACTACGCGGAACAGATTAATATTTTGGGAGCAGGTGCGTACCGCATTTCCTCCCGAGAATTCCGCGAGCAGTATTATAAGACTAAGAAGGAAATTGCCGAGCGTCTGCATGTCCCCAGGCGTGCTTTAAACCGCAATGAGCTTGGTGGCAGAGTGAGCGGACATGTGCTGGCTCATCTGGAAAAATTGCGTCGGGAGAAAAGTTGACGGAAAACACCAGGCAGGATATAATAAAAACACTGATGCTTTTATTATGAAGATATTTGCAATAACTGTTTTGCAAGACAGTGGCAGACAGATAAACAGACGGAGGATATGCTATTGATGGCTACAGATACTGTAATGCAAAACGATCCCAATGACGCTTTTGCAAAAATGACTGATGAGGAAATCGTTTTAGAATCACAACAGCATGATAATGTTTTAGCACAGGAATATCTGTTGCATAAATACAGAAACTTCGTCAGAGCCAAGGCCCGCAGCTATTTTTTAATAGGTGCCGAGCGAGAAGATATTATTCAGGAAGGCATGATCGGTCTTTATAAGGCTATCCGTGATTTCCGTGCCGATAAGCAGGCATCGTTCCGTGCGTTTGCCGAGCTGTGTGTAACAAGGCAGATTATTACGGCGATAAAGACTGCTACCAGACAGAAGCATATTCCTCTCAACTCCTATGTATCGCTTAACAAGCCTATTTATGAGGAGGACAGTGACCGCACGCTGCTGGATGTTATCAGCGGTGTGAAGGTTGCTAATCCGGAGGATATGATTATCAGCCGTGAGGAATTCAGCGATATTGAAAGCAAGATGAATGATATTCTCAGTGACCTGGAATGGAAGGTTCTGATGAGCTATCTTGATGGCAAATCCTATCAGGAAATTGCTGCTGAGCTGGGGCGTCATATCAAATCCATTGATAATGCGCTGCAGCGTGTAAAGCGTAAACTTGAAAAATATATCATCAGCAAAGGAGATATTACTGATCTGCGTACAGTTTACAGCGGACTGCTGGCTATTGATCCGTATGAGCGTTTCAAGAATAAAAATTCCTGAAAAAGCGGATAATTGATAAAACTGTAACAAAAATCTACATCATTTTGAAATTTTCAGAATGGTGTTTTTTTATTAAGAGGATTTTTGACAAGTATAGCGAATAGATATATTAACAAGTCAGTAAAGAAAAATTGACACTTCGGTGTTAGAGGAGGTTTTTCAAATGAATCAAGTTGAAGAATTAGTGAAGGTTGTAGCAGAGGCTCAGGCCGACAAAGGAAATGTTGTTATTGTTACCGGTAAACCGGGCAGTGGCAAGAGCAAAGTTTTACGTGAAGCTGCAGAATCTCAAAAATGGACCTACGTTGACTGCCGTATGCTGATCAGTGAGGAATTCCTGGCAATTCCGGCTGCTGACAGAGGCTTGTATGCTCCTGATATGTTTGCTGATATTCTGGCAAGCTACAATGCAGATGTTATCATTCTTGACAGACTGCAGACCTTGTTTGTACCTGTATTCCACATCAATACCGACAGCCTGATGCGTAAACTGAGCAAAAAGTTTACCATCGTAACCGCATGGCCCGGATACATTGATAACGGTAACCTGTGCTATGACAAATTTGACGGTACCGAAGCTATCCGTATCAGCCCCGATGGCTTTAAGATCTGGAACGTAGAAGGTTAATAGTTAATAAGCGGAGGCTTGATATGGAGCAGAAAAAACGTCGCTTTGCTGTTTTGACCGGCGGAGGTGACTGCCCGGGATTAAACGCTGTAATCCGTGCGGTTGTAAAAACCTTCCTGCAGAACGATTGTGAGGTTTATGGCGTACTCAATGGCTTTAACGGCCTGATAAACGATAATCTTAAATTGATGGATTATGCTGCAGTATCGGGTATTTTACCGCGCGGCGGAACAATTTTAGGAACCACGAACCGTGATAATCCCTTCCATTTTGCTGTTGAAGAAAATGGTGAGCTTGTATATAAGGATATGCGCGAAAAGGTTATTGAAAACCTGCGTAAATACGGTATAGAAGCCTTGGTTGTTATCGGCGGTGACGGCAGCCTGAATATTGGTGCCGAGCTGGCGCGTGAATGTGATATTAAGGTTGTTGGCGTACCCAAGACCATTGATAATGATTTGCCCTGCACAGAGCGGACATTCGGCTTTGATACTGCTATGGCTATGGCTACCGAAGCGCTTGACAGACTGCATACTACTGCCGAATCCCATCACCGTGTTATGGTGTTGGAGGTTATGGGCCGTTATGCCGGCTGGATTGCTTTGCACAGCGGTATTGCCGGCGGTGCGGACGTTATTTTGCTACCGGAAATTCCCTACAAGTTGGAGCCGGTGATTGCTAAGATTCAGGCGCGCAAGGCTGCCGGAAAGAATTTTAGTATTGTTGTTGTTGCCGAAGGTGCACGCCCTGAGGGTGGCGAGATGTCAATCGCACGTATGGTTGAGGGCAGCTTTGAGCCAATCCGCCTTGGCGGTGCAGGCGAAAAGGTGGCGCAGGCCATTGAAGAGCAGACAGGCATCGAATCACGCTGTACCGTATTAGGTTATCTGCAGCGTGGCGGCTCGCCCACAGCGTTTGACCGTGTGCTGTCAACGCGTTACGGCGTAGCAGCGGCAGAGGCCTGCTTAAGACGTGAATATAATGTTATGGTTTCACTTTATCATGACCAGATTGTTACCGTCTTTATTCAAAAGGCAGCCTCTAAACCGCGTCAGGTTCCTGTGGACAGCGAAATTATCCGTACAGGACGCCAGCTGGGATTGTGCTTTGGCGATTGATTTAAACTTGATTACTAGATTTAACCCCAGATTAAGATTATACACTTAATATTACAGAGGATGGTTTTAGCACCATCCTCTGTTTTTGTGGGGTCTGCCCCAAAAGTTGTGGTATGCGCTCTAACGTTTGTGTGGTTGGGCTACA
>CAVKUS010000050.1:0-14976 GCA_963659725.1 Bacteroides sp. CAG:545
CACCTCTCTGCACACCTGGCGTGACAACATGCAGGACACCTACACCGGTGCAGACATGGCGGATGAAGACGGTATGTTCGCAAAAGCATTGGGCGGCAAGACCAGCTCTGATGTTAAGGGCCTGAAGGACAGCAACACCTACTATGGCGTACAGGTTGGCTACGACAAGGCAGCAGCAAACGGCTGGCATACTGGCGTAGCGTTTGACTACCGCAATGGCGATTCCAACTACCTGCTGGGCGGCAAGGGCGACAACCAGATGTACAGCCTGGGCGTATACGGCGTGAAGAACTTTGAAAATGATGCTTACTTCCGCGTTGCAGCGAAGGTTGGCCGCGTTGAAAACGAATACGACGTATATAACGAAATCCGCAGCCTGAAGCTCCATGGCGATTACAAAGCCAACGCTTACGGCCTGACCATGGAATATGGCAAGACCTTCGGTGATGAAGAAGCATACTTCACCCCGAAAGCACAGCTGACCTGGTCTCAGGTAGGCAGCAAGGATTACACTGCTCATACCGCAAACGCAACCATGCAGGTAGCACAGGACAGCTACAGCAGCTTTGTTGGCCGCCTTGGCTTCGAAGCAGGCGTGAAGAGCGAGAAAGGCCGTCTGTATGCAGGCCTGTTCGCAGCACATGAGTTCAACGGCGACATCAGCGCAAGCTACTTTGCAAACGATGGCGACAGAAAACACACCAGCTTCGACGGTGAAGAAACCTGGATGGAAATGAAGCTCGGCGGAACTTATGACTTCAGCAATAATGCACATCTGTATGCAGACATTGCTAAGGACTTCAGCGGCAACTTCGAGCGTAAGTGGAAACTGAACGCAGGTATCCGTTTCGAGTTCTAATCGGCTGATTAAGCTCTCTCATATTTCATACTTAGCTGCGGCGCTGCCATGGCAACGCTGCGGCAACCTCAAAAAACTTATAAAAATTAAGCAGTCCCGAGAAATTTTTCTTGGGGCTGCTTTTTTAGCTTTAAAAATTTTTCATATAATGCAACTGAAATATTAAATATGATAAGCAATTATATTTTACAAAAAGAGAGAACGCAGAATGAAAAATATTTGACAAAACAGTAAAATAATGGTAGACTCAGTTGTAGCAACAAATACTAATAAGAGATACAACGTAAGTAACACCGCTAGAAAAAGATAAAGTCTGATAATTGAAGAATGGCGTTAAGTCTTATTTTTATCTCAAACATAATTATATTGTAAAAATCGCTAATCTGGCAGCATAGTCCTCAGCGGACGTATGCTTTACAGGGAAGTTTGATGTAATTTCAACGCTGTTCCGCAACTGTGAAAAAGAGCCGATGCATTGTGGGGAAACCTGACCTCTTACCAAGGAATGCAAAGACAATGACTTTAAGCCAGGGTACTGACTGATTGGTGTTTAGTAAAGATCTACGCGAATGGACTTTATTAATTGATGGTAGTGGTTTAACTATTATACATTGAGGGTTCATTTTGCTTGATCTTGTGCTGAAAGAATTAATTAGCACGGCTTAAGCCTGAATTAAGCTGTGTTTTTTTAATGAGTTTTTTTGAGTATAAGGAGGCAAAGTATGGAAAAATTTCCGAAAAAATCATGGAGAACTAAGCTGACGCTGGCAGTAACTGCCGGCATTCTTGCTGCAGGCTACGTTCCGCAGACATTTGCTGCTTCGTATAGTGGCAATAACAACACTATCTGGGGTATGCAGTCTGTAGACAGCAAGACTTTTGGCTCTAAGATGTCTGTTGCCGCAGACGGTTCTCTTGTGTTCGATTTTGGCGAAGCAGTTACAATTGAAAATTCTAATGTAGCTTCTCCGAAATCCTTGGTTAAGAATGGCAACGTTCCCGGTGCCGTAGTCATTAAAAGTGATTTTACCGGCATTATGCACAGCAAGGATTATTCTGCTATGGCTATTCAGGCAGGTTGGCTGGAAGGCAACTTTGATGAGCCTGTAGACAAAAGAGGCTCCGTAACCTTTGACGGCAACGTTACTCTGCGCGACAAAAACGTTCAAGGTGAATGGGGTGTAACCTCCAGTGACCTTCACGGCGGTTTCCTGACTTATAAGGGTGCTCGTTGGCAGCCTGTAGGCATCCGTGCAGGTCTGTGCGGTGATGTTATTATCAACGGCAACCTGGATATGGCTGTAAAGGGCAGCGCTTTGGTTACCGACCCATACTACAAGGCTGTAAAAACAACCGGCAGCACAGAATATGCCGATGATTTAAAGACTTCTACCATTACCACGAACGGTGATGTAAACATTGATACGCCGGAGGATAATACCGAGGCATTTTACAGCATCGCCAACTATGGCGGTACGATCAACGTTAATGCCGATGCAACCTCAGCCAGAGATAAAACCGTTGTTATCAAGGGCAACGTGCTGGCTATGCGCGACGATGGCCACGGCGAACCGTACTTCTACCGTACAGGCCAGGTAAATATCGGCCTGACCAATGATAAATCCTCCTGGACCGGCGTTGTTGACAATACCGGCATTAAGCAGACAGGCGAGGTTAACCTGTGGCTGCAGAATAACGCAGTCTGGAACCACAAGGCTCTTTCCCTGACCAACGGCATTAGCCTGGGCGAGCTGCCTTCCCTTTCCGCACCGCAGTATGACAAATATGATGGTATTACCCATATCAACAAGCTCAGCGGCGGCAGCAGCGAAGCAAATGCCGGCCTGATTTTCCAGGATAATAAAGCAAATATTGATATTAATAATTACAGTGGTCATACTACTGTATTCTATAAGCATGACAACGATGGCGCTTCTGCCGCAGATTATACTGCCGGTGATGTCATCATCCGCAATGCGGAAAAGGATTCTGCTATCAACATGGTAACAGATAGCAGCAAAATAGATACTAAGGATAGCGCTAAGCTGAGCAGTGTTTTGAATGCTTTGGCAGGCAAGCTGACCTACGCTGATTACGCAAATAATCCGGAAAACCTGCTGGGTACCGTAAAAATTGCCGGCGGTCTGACTAATGACAGCGTAACTATTAAGAGCGGCAAGATTCAGTTTGCCGATAACGGCAAGGGCTCCTACAGCAAACCCGCTGCTACTAAATTCACCACTACACTTACCGGTGATGCAGACGCTGATGAGGAATATGCAAAGGCAGATGTAATCCAAGGCGATGGCAGCTACAAATTTGCCGGTGACAGTAGCATTACCGCAGTTAACGGCATTGATACCGCAAAGGACCTGAAGATTGATGCAGCAGGCAAAACCCTGACTGTGACTACCGCAGGTGCTGACAGCGCAGCAATCAAGATTTTCAATAACGGCGGTTCCAAGTTTGAGCTTAACGCTGACAAGCTGGTAATCAATTCCAGTGCTGATTACGCCGGCAAAAACGCCGGTATCATGGCAGGTGACTGGAATACTACCAAAAAGAACGTTACTGTTAACGGTGCTGTAGATATTACTGCAACCAATACCGTTGGCAACAACAACTATGTATATGGTATTTTGGCTTCCAATGCGGATGTAACCGTAAACGGCAACCTGAAGGCTGATATTGACGGTGGCAGGGGTGGTTATGACCATACCTCTGATTCCGCAGTTATGGCACAGGGCAGCTCTTACAGAAAAACCAGCAGCACAATTACCGTTAACGGCGATGTAGATATTACCGCCAACGGCAACGGCCTGCATACCAACGGCAACGGCTCTGTGATTACCGTAAACGGCGGCGGTGCAATTACTGTTAACGACAGCAGCACTAAGGGCGGCTATGCTGCATTGCGTGCAGGCAACGGCACTATCAACATGAACGTTGCTCTGGAAAACGGCAAAGCAACCGGCGGTCTGGGCCATGACGTTGCTATTAAGGGCAACCTGGCAGCTGTTAAAGCCAGCGATACTACCGCATCTGTTATCAACGTAGCTCTGGATACGGATAAATCCGCTCTGGAGGGCGTAACCTATATGACCAGCGGCAACGGCCAGATTAACATGTGGCTGCAAAATGGTGCAAGCTGGAATAACGAAGTACACGGTTCCGCCGAAAAGGATTGGAAGGGTAATTCCTTATTCAACGGTAGCCAGGTAACCAGCTTTGCAGGCGGCGCAACCGCAGCTGCTGCGGGCAATATCTATCAAAAGGACAGCAATGCGCTGACTATTGATAATTACAGCGGCAACACCAATATCTTCTATGAGCATACAGGTGACGGTGTAACCTTCAATGCAGGCGATACTATTATCAAGCATGCGGAAAAGGATTCCGTAGTAAACCTGATTACCAGCAGCAAGGGCCTGAGCATCAATGCGGAAACTATTAACGATACTTTGAGCGCTCTGGCAGGCAAGCTGACTTATACCAACTATAAAGACGGCGAAAGAAACCTTGACGGCAAGGTGAAGATTGCCGGCGGCCTCACCAGCGACAGCCTGACTGTAGCTGCAGGTGACATTCTCTTTGGCAGCGCTGACGGCAAGGGCACCAGCGTAACCAATCTTAATGTTCAGGCTCCCGACCATCAGGTTGCTACTAGCTTCAACAGCACTCTGACCGGTGATACCGAGGCTGACCTGGAATATGTATTGGGCGGCGCAGTTAAGGACGGCAGCTATAAATTTACCGAAGATACCACCATCAATGTGAACGGCAAGGATGCAAGAGGCATGGACTTTGCCGATGGCACTGTTGTTGATGCAAGCGGTAAAAAATTAACCATCAACGTAACCGAGGGCACCAGACTGAATGCAGGTATTTCCCAAATTGTAAATGTTGACAGCCATGTTAAGGCCGACAAGATTGTTATTAAGCTGGACGGCAAGGATGCAGGCGGTACAACACATGCAATTCACCAGGATAAGGGCAACCTGACCATTGACGGTGATGTAGATATTGATATTACCGGTAAAAGACATACCGTAGGCGTATACAGCCATGCAGGCAGCACCACTATCAACGGCAACGTTAAGGTAGTGCTGGACGGCAACCACGGCGGCTTTGCCGAATACGGTGCAGCAGGTATTTATGCACATGCAAACTACGGCGGTGCAGTTGGCGGTACTATTAACGTAAACGGTAATGTAGATATTTCCGGCGTAGGCAACGGCCTCTTTGCCAACATCGGCGGCGGTACCATTAACGTCAACGGCGGCAAAATTAATATTGTGGACGATAATACCGACACCGGTTACAGCGCAATTTATTCCACCTGCGGTGCCATCAACATGAACACCGTTAAGGATGAAAAGGGCAATGTAATCGGCGCAGGCAAGAACAAGGTAGATATTACCGGTAACGTGGTAGTATCCGTTGGCGCAGTAAACTATGTTGACTGCTATGAATATTCTCTGGTAAACCTGGGCCTGACAACCAAAGATTCCCAGCTGACCGGTGTTATTTATAACGAATTCCCTGAAGGAGGTAAGACAGCTTCTCAGGGTGGCAATAAGAAGCTCTTTACCGGCGAAGCAAATCTGTGGCTGCAAAATGGTGCAACCTGGACCAACGAGCAGCAGGGTACTCTGGCCAACGTATATCAGGGCGAGAAGTTTACCGGCAGCCGTGTTGCTAAGCTGACCGGCGGTGCAACCGCAGAAGCTGCAGGCAACATCTATCAAAAGGACAGCAATGCGCTGACTATTGATAATTACAGCGGCAACACCAATATCTTCTACGAGCATGCAGGCGACGGCGTAACCTTCAATGCAGGCGACACTGTTATCAAACATGCGGAAAAGGGTTCTGCTGTTAACCTGATTACCAGCAACAAGGGCCTGACTCTTAATGCGGAAACTATCAACGATACTCTGAACGCATTGGCAGGTAAGCTGACTTACAGCAACTATGCAAAGGGCGAGAGAAACCTTGACGGTAAGGTTAAGATTGCCGGTGGTCTGACCAGCGACAGCGTAACCATGGCCGTAGGCGACATCCTCTTCAACGAGGCTGACGGCAAGGGCAGCGGTGCTCAGCATATTACCGTTCCGAGTGCTCCGGAGAATCAGGTTTCCACCAGCTTCAACAGCACCCTGACCGGTGATAAGGATAAGGATCTGGAATATGTACTTGGCGGCGTAATTAAGGACGGCAGCTATAAATTTACCGAAGCAACCTCCATCAACGTAAGCGGTGAAGGTGCTAAGGGTATGAATTTTGTTAAGGGCACTACCATTGATGCCAGCGGCAAAACTCTGACCGTTAATGTAACCGATGCCAGCAAGGGTAATGCAGGCATTGCACAGGATATAGATGTGAACAGCTCTGTGAAGGCTGATAAGCTGGTTATTAAGCTCGACAGCACGAAGAGCGGCCAGGGTGCACAGGGTATTCGCCAGACTAAGGGTAATCTTACTGTTGACGGCAATGTAGATATTGACGTTAAGGGCGATAATTCTACTATGGGCGTATACAGCCACGCAGGCAGCACCACTATCAACGGTGATGTTAAAGTAGTGCTGGACGGCAACCGCGGCGGCTTCAACGAATACGGCGCAGCAGGCTTGTATGCACATGCAGGCTACGGCGGAGCAGTTGGCGGCACCATTAATGTCAACGGCAATGTAGATATCTCCGGCGTAGGCAACGGCCTGTTTGCTAACATCGGCGGTGCAACCATCAACGTTAACGGCGGTAAAATCAATATCGTTGATACCGATACCGAAAAGAATAACGGCTACAGCGCAATTTACTCAGCTAACGGCAAGATTAATGTAAATACCGTGAAGGATGCGGAGGGCAAGGTAACCGGCGCAGGCAACAACAAGGTTGATATTACCGGTAACATTGTTGCTTCCGTAGGTGCGGTAAACTATGTGGATTGCTCCACTGAAACCGAGGTTAACGTTGGCCTGACCACTAAGGACTCTCAGCTGACCGGCGTTGTATATAACCAGTTCCCCGAAGGCGGCAAGACCGTATCTCAAAAGGGTGATAGCAAGACCTTTACCGGTGCAGTAAACCTGTGGCTGCAAAACGGTGCAACCTGGACCAACGAGCAGCAGGGCATTCTGCCGAGCGTATGGGGCGGCGAACAGTTCAAGGGCAGCCGTGTCAACAAGCTGGCCGGCGGTGCAACTGCCGAGGCTGCAGGCAATATTTATCAAAATGACAGCAACAGCCTGACTATTGATAATTACAGCGGCGTTACCAACATCATCTATGCTCATGGCGGCGACGGCACCAGCTATGCTGCAGGCGATACTGTTATCAAGCATGCGGAAGCAGGCTCTGTTGTTAATATGATTACCTCTAATCAGGGTGTAACCGATATCGGCGCAGCTTTGAATGCTTTGGCAGGCAAGCTGACTTATTTGAACTATGCAACTGCCAACGGCAGCGAGCGTAACCTGAACGGTTATGTGAAGCTGGCAGGCGGTTTGACCAGCGACAGTGTAACCATGGTAACCGGCGACATCCGCTTCAGCGAAGAAACCGGTAAGGGCAGCGGCACCGATAACATCAAATTTGCCGATGAACCGGACAACCAGACTGCTAAGACCTTTAACTCCACCCTGACAGGCGAAAGACTGAAGGATTTGGAATATGTAATGGGCGGCGTAGTTAAGGACGGCACCTATAAATTTACCGAGAATACTGCTATCAATGTAAGCGGCGCAGGCGCTAAGGGCATGGACTTGGTTAAGGATACTGCTGTTGATGCCAGCGGCAAAACTTTGACCGTTAACGTAACCGAAGCAAGCAATGGCAATGCAGGTATTTCTCAGGATGCAGATGTAAACAGCACGATTAAGGCTGACAAGCTGGTTATCAAACTGGATAGCACGAAGAGCGGCAAGGGCGCACAGGCTATCCGTCAGTACAATGGTAATCTGACTATTGATGCCAATGTAGATATTGACGTTAAGGGCGATAACTCCACCATGGGCATTTACAGCCATGCAGGCAGCACCACCGTTAACGGCGATGTGAAGGTAGTGTTGGACGGCAAGCGCGGCGGCTTCAACGAATACGGCGCAGCAGGCATTTATGCACATGCAGGCTACGGCGGAGCAGTTGGCGGTACTGTTAACGTCAACGGCAATGTAGATATCTCCGGCGTAGGCAACGGCCTGTTTGCTAACATCGGTGGCGCAACCATTAACGTTAACGGCGGTAAAATAAGTATCGTTGATACCGATACCGAAAAGAATAACGGCTACAGCGCAATTTACGCAACCTGCGGTGCCATCAACATGAATACCGTTAAGGACGCAGCAGGCAAGGTAATCGGCGCAGGCAACAACAAGGTTGATATTACCGGTAACGTAGTTGTATCCGTAGGCGCAGTAAACTATGTAGATTGCTGCACCGAAACCGAGGTTAACCTGGGCCTGACCACGAAGGACTCCAAGTTTACTGGTGTTGTCTATAACCAATTCCCCGAAGGCGGCAAAACTGTTTCTCAAAGAGGTGACAGCAAGACCTTTACCGGCGCGGCTAACCTATGGCTGCAGAACGGCGCACTCTGGACTAACGAGCAGCAGGGCGTTCTGCCGAGCGTATGGGGCGGCGAACAGTTCAAGGGCAGCTTTGTTACCAACCTGGTTGGCGGCACCAATGCTGATAACGCAGGCCAGATTTACCAGAAGGACAGCAATAATCTTACCATCGACACTCTGTCCGGCAGCATCAGAGTTATTTATGACCATGAATTCGAAGATGCAGAAACCCGCGCAGCAGGCGACAAGAAGATTGTTTATAAAGCAGGCGACACTGTAATCAACAATGCTAAGGAAGGCAGCCAGGTTATCATGGCAACCGGCTCCAACGGCATTAACACCTTCAATAAGGATGCCGTTGAGGATGCATTCACGGGCCTGGCAAACAAGCTCATCTACAAGGATGCAGAAAAGAACCCCGGCAATTTGAAGGCTGAGCTGCAGCTCGGCGGCGGCCTGACCGGTTCCAACGTAAGCTGGAGCGGCCAGATTGAATGGGACGGCAACAACGGCTCCTACAAGCTGGATTCCGCAGAGCAGAGCATTAAGCTGCTGTACGATGAGGATGCGGTAAGTAAGGACACCCGTGCTGCTATTATGAGCGGTATGGTTGGCTGGCGTAATGCTGCAACCGACACCTACAGAGCTCGCGTAGGCGCCTACGGCGAAGATAACCAGGGCGTTTGGGCAAGAACCTGGGGTGGCCAGAATAAATATACCGGCAACAACACCTCCTTCAAGAACAGCTATTGGGCAGGTCAGGTAGGCTACGACAAGACCTTGGCCAACGGCTGGAATGTCGGCGTAGCTCTTGACTACATGACCGGCGATGATTCCTACTATGCAGGCAGCGGCGATACCAAGACCTATACCCTGGGCCTCTACGGTACTAAGGAAATCAGCAATAACGAATTCATTGATCTGACTGCTAAGGTTGGCAGAGTTTCCAATGATTTCGAAACCAAGGATATCCTCGGCAGAACTGTTAAGGGTGACTACAAGGCTAACGGCTTCAGCTTCTCCGGCCAGTACAGCAAACGCTTCGGCAGTGAAGCAGCAGGCTACTTCGAGCCTCAGGCACAGCTGACTATCGGCAGACTGGGCAGCTGCGACTTTGACAGCACCGGTACTCTGGAAGGCCACATTTCTCAGGATGCCTTCACCAGCATTGTCGGCAGACTGGGCATTGAAGCAGGCCAGGCAAGCGAGCACGGCAGATACTTTGCCCGTCTGAGCCTGTCCCATGAATTTGCCGGTGACGTAGATACTCACTTCAGCGACAGCTCCGCAACCATGACCAGAGAGTTCCAACTTGACGGTACCTGGTGTGACCTGACTGTCGGCGGCACCTATGACCTGAGCGACAAGGTTTCCTTCTACGGCGATGTAACCAAGACCTTGACCGGTGATTACAAGCAGGATTGGAAGGTTAACGCAGGCTTGAGATTCACGTTCTAAAATAATTTTACAGGCGGGGGCGCCAAGCCCCTGCCAACCATAAAACTAATCAGTGACAGGAGAAAGAAATAATGGCTGAAGAAATTAAAGATACAGAAGTTAAGGAAGAAGCAGCAGAAGTAACCGCTGCAGCAGAAAAGGCAGAAGAAAGCCTGGCAATGAAGAAGCTCACCGCTTTAAAGGAATTTGCCGATGCACATGAAATCAGCGGCCTGCAATATCTGCAGATTAACGAGGCAAACCTGCTCGTGAACACCAGACTGCTGGTTGAAGGCCAGACCTTGCCTCTGTTTATTGTGGTAAACAATTCCGTTTACACCTATCTGCAGGCACATCTGGTAACTCTTACCGAGGAAAAGAAGGCTGCAACCTTAAGCTATCTGAACGAGCTGAACAACGAATTCAATATGCTTAAATACAGCATCAATCCGCAAGGCAACGTAATCCTTACCTTCAGTATTCCTGCAGGCGACGATAAATTCGACCCGGCATTGGTATTTGCCCTCGTTGACCAGCTGAAAGCACATCTGGATACGCATTATTCCGCCCTGATGGAAAAAATCTGGAGCAAATAATTTTTTGATTGTTGAAAAGGTATATCGATGATGAGAAACTCTTATAAAAAGAAATTTTGCCTGGCAGCAGCAAGCTCCCTAATGGCTATGAGCTTTGCCGGTTATGCTTTTGCTGCCGATGCTACAGCAGATGATGCCGATACCATGGAGTTTACGCTTGACTCGATGGTTGTAACCGCAAGCCGTATCCCGACAAAAATCACCGAAGCTAAGGCCGATATCAGCGTTATTACGCGTAAGGATATCGAGCAGATGCATATGAGCAGCGTGGAAGAGGTGCTGCGTACCGTTCCCGGCGTACAGTTCATGAACTACGGCGGTAACGGCGGCATGAACGCTAACATGAGCGGTATCCGCATCAACGGCAGCAAGGAAGTTGTTGTTCTGGTTGACGGTGTCCGTGTGAACGAATTCCAGGGCAGTGATTCCGGTTACTTCTTTGCGGCATTGACCAATAATACGGATAATATCGAACGCGTTGAAGTACTGCGCGGCGGTGCCGGTACGCTTTACGGCAGTGGTGCCAAGGGCGGCGTTATCAACATCATTACCCGCAAAATTAACGATAACAAGACTACCGTTGATGTTTCTGCCGGCAACTTCAGCACCAGACAGTATAAGCTGAATACCCAAGGCCGTCAGGGCAAGGTTGGTTACCATGTTTATTATGATGATAAGCACAGCGGCGACTTCAAGGACGGTTCCGGTAAAAAATGGCAGAGCGACATTGACAGCAAATCCGTCGGCCTGAAGGTAAATTATGATATCACTGCGGATCATAAGCTGAGCCTGAGCTATGACAGGACTAAATCCGATTTTAACGGTTATGATTATATTTACCATAACAACTATAAGGGCGATTATAAAAACGACTCCATCACCTTTAAGGATGATCTGACCTTGTCGGATAAATGGAGCAACAGCTTTACCTATCGCCGCAGCAATACCGAAGGTAAGTATGCGCAGAACAATCACACCCTGTTCAACGCCGATGCCGATTATACATATGACTTTATCAGTGATCAGGTAACATATCTCACCAACAGACACAATGTAGTTTTCGGTGTGGATTATGCTCACGGCAAGGACAATGCTGCTAAAGCGTTGGTTGGCACAAACGGTCAGTCTGCAAACTTCAAGATGAAGAACACATCCTATTATGTGCAGGATGACTGGAAAATTATTCCGCATGTAACCTTGTCCGGCGGCCTGCGCCATGACCGCCCCAGCAACAGCGGTCAGACAGGTGCAACTCTGGAAAGCCACACCTCCAAGAGCTACAAGCTGAGCTGGGATATTACTGATAAGGATATCATTTATGCAGGTCGCAGCGACTTCTTTATTCTGCCGAGCATGTATCAGCTGACTAACAGACAATACGGTAACGCATCGTTGAAGCCTGCTTACGGCCGTACCTCTACCATCGGCTACAGCAAAAGCTTTGATGACTATAATATTTTCACCTTCAACTGGTTTGAAACCAAGACAGAACGCGGTATTGGTCTTACCGCTGCCGGCTATGTAAATACCAAAGGCATGTCGCGTGGCTGGAATGCACAGTTTATGACACAGCTGGGCGAGCACTGGAATGCCAACATCGGCTGGGGACATCTGTACCAGTACGAAGATGAGGATACCTATAGCTACGGCTATTCTCCGAAGGACTTGGCTACCTTTGCCGTATACTACGATTATGCCAAGGTTAAGGCAGGCCTCGACGGCTACTACTTCTTCCGTCGTGTAAATCCGAATTACCCGAACGGCTGGCCGGTAGATAATTATGCTATCTTCAATATGAGTGCAAGCTATGCACCTACGAAGAATATCAATATCTACGCTAAGGTCAACAACCTGTTTGACAAGATGTATTCCGAGCGTACCCACGTTATTTATGCAACCGGCCGTCCCGGCGACTGGTATTCCATGCCGGGCCGCAGCTTTGTACTTGGTATGCAGGTTACCTTCTAATCTTAATTTCAGCTCTCTCATATTTTTCATACTCAGCTGCGGCGCTGCCATGGCAGCGCTGCGGCAACCTCAAAAAACTTATAAAAACAGCTCCGGCATGCACAGTGCATTCGGAGCTTTTTTGCTTGTATTTGTCTTGACAATACCATTACTATATAGCTTATAATAACAATAAAAATCAAAGGAGGCTGATTATGTCGGAACATTTATGTACCTTGTCGACAGGAGATAAGGTTTATTTTTACGATAAAAGCATCGTTATCTATTTTTCAGGAGCGCGCAAAATCTTAAGCACCTCACTTTATAATGGCGGTTACCATGATGATTACGCTGCCGTATATAATTATGATGCCAAGCAGGGAGCCGGCATGCCCTGCGAAATGCTGGCGGACACCTATGTGGAGCACATGCGCCTTGTATCCAAGCGCTTGGCGCTGGACCCGGACAAGGTGAGCGGCATGGGCACGGCGGCCAGCATGGAAAATGCCGTGGTAGAAACCATGAGCTTTAAGGAGCTTACCGTGACCGCCATCGTAACCGGCGGCATTGAAACAAACGGCGGCCGTGCGGGCGACCCTGCGGATTACTATAAGCCGCAGCCTAAGCCGGTGAAGTATGGTACCATCAACATTATGCTGCTGTTGGACTGCGATATGCCGGAAGGAGTAATGGCGCGCGCTCTGGTGACCTGCACTGAGGCTAAGACCGCTGCCATTCAAGAGCTGCTGGAGGGCAGCAAATATTCCAACGGTATTGCCACCGGCTCCGGCACGGATCAGACGATTATCATCGCCAATAGTGCGAGCGAGCTGTACATGGAGGGAGCAGGCAAGCACTCCAAGCTGGGTGAGCTTATCGGCAAGACCGTGAAGAACGCAGTTAAAAAAGCGTTGGCCAAGCAATCCGGCCTCACTCCCGCAAAACAGCATGACGTGTTCCGCCGCCTCAAACGCTTTGACATCAAGCCGGGCGATATGTGGCAGGCATACAGCGCACAGGATGCTGCGGTAGTAAAGCCGGAATATCTGCTGGCAGCCGAAAAGCTGGCCAAGGAAGATATAATGCTGGTATATACTTCGCTCTATGCGCACCTGCTGGACCAGCATTTGTGGGAGCTTATCAGCGCTAAAGAAATGCAGCTGGCAGGGCAGAAGCTGCTGCAGGCTATTGCAGAACAATATAATGTTGAAGCTGAGATTATAAATGAAGGCACTTTGGCTTCTATGCTGGCTTCCTGGCAGCAGCAGTTTAACAAAATTATCGCCCAACGCTTGCATCAGACTGCAAAAGAGAGCTAGTTTCAGCTGAGAAAAATATAAATATGCACTTGACCTTATAGCGGCAATATAGTGTATATTATGGTTGTAATCAAAGGAAGCGAGGTGAATAATATGCATCCGAAATTTGAAATTCCGACTGATCCGCACGGCAAGCATCGTTATGAAAGCGCTATGAAGCACGTAGAGGCTGCTAAAAAGGCAGGTAAATCCAGCGACGAAATCCATGCTATCTTCAAAAAGGTAATGGAGTTCAACCCGATGGACATTGAGTCCATTCCGCAGGATGAAGCACATGCTAAGTATCGCACTGCCATGGTGCATATGAAAAAAGCACTGGAAAGCGGTAAGAGCGCAGACGAAGCGCATGAGGTTTTCCGCAAAATCATGAGTGGCGAGACCAGCGGTCACTGCCACCACAGCAAATAAGGCTGAAAGCAAAAGCATCGTAGGCTATTGAGGTAGCTTACGATGCTTTTTTGTGCAGAGATGTTTTATCAAGCTTGCTCCGCTTTAATTTTTTCGACCTGCTCAATAGAAAGCAAGGTAGCTTTAGCGACATCCTGTATTGATAACCCCATATTTAAAAGACGCTTAGCGGTAGCGAGTTTTTCTTTAGCTTCGCCTTCGGCAAGAGATTCTTCGCGAATATCCTTCATACGCATTTCGTAAGTCATATAGGAATCCCTCACTTTCTTATCATTCTTGATTTCCGTAATTGTATCGGCAACCTCGCGCGTGAAATTACTGGTAACTGTATTACTGTTAATATAGTCAAAAAGGCTTTGGATATCCGGCGATACATCGCCTTTAGTGCCTAGTGTATTGAGAAACATAATAGCAGCTTCATCTGCCAATTCAATCTCGATGTTTTCCAAGCAACGTCTTTTGAAAGTATAGATGCGTTGGGAATCCTCGAAAAAGTCAAATAGACAGAAGAAAATTATATAGGTAGGGGAAAGTTCATCATAATCTTGGCCTTTTTGCAGCATATCAGTATCCAACATAGCCTGATAGTAGCGAGTGCGCTTGGGAAGCTGAAATTCGCCGGTACGGCTGACAGGGTTCTTTACCTGCATTTCTAGATTGTAATGTGTGTCGGTGTCGTCAGCGATTCTGACATCCAGACGAATACCATGGCTGTCAGGATAAACGTCAAGCGTCTGTTCTGCTTCAAGATAGGTGATATCTGCAATTTTGGTGTGTAAAAGTTCTTCCAGAATATGCTTGCAGATGCGCTTTCTGAGCATAACGTGCTTGAAAAGAAAATC
>CAVKUS010000051.1:0-14818 GCA_963659725.1 Bacteroides sp. CAG:545
GTTATAGCAGGAGAAGAAAATTGTTACAAAGGTAATAAAAAAATCTGCCACGCTTGCGCACAGCAGATTTCTATTTTTATAGGTTACGCTCAATCTTATCTATTTGGCATTAAGAGCATCATTACGCGTAAGCAGATATACACAATACTGATTCATGCTAATACCTTCCTGCTTAGCATGCTGACTCAAAAGCTTATGCAAAGCCTTGGGCACACGAAGTTTAAACTGACCGGAATATTTATCTTTTTTCTCAGGCAGAGGAATTTCCATTTCATTTTCCAAGGCAGCTTCCAGCCATGTACGTTTCGCATCAACTGCATTTGCCGCTGCCTCTTCAATAGTATCACCCATAGTAATACAGCCGGGAAGCTCAGGAAAATAGGCAACATAACCGCCTTCATCTTCATCAGGCTCAAACTCAAGACGATAATTTAACTTCATGTAATCTTCTAAAGTTTTCATTTTTCTTCCTCGCTTTCCACAATATTTTTCACCAATTTAATATAGACCTTTTTTATTGGCTTATGCTTAGGAATAGTAATAACAGCTCTACCTTTTTTGCGAAACGAAAAATGACTGCTGCCACTTCTCGGAGATTGCATTTCATAGCCATAGCTTTCCAATATTTTCTGCAATTCCTCGAACCGCATATCAGGCGATAATTTTTTCAGCTTGTACAGTAGCTTTTCCCATTGTGACATAGCTTCTTTCTACCTCCATTATACTTGGTGTCATATGTGGCGTCAATAAAAAAAGGCATCTGCCGAAAGCTCGACAGATGCCACTGACTCACACAGTCAGGCACGATCTTTTCGATAAGTGAAAACAATCATGCAACTGTTTATAGTCTAACATACATATTTGGTTTTGTAAAATTTTCCTTACGCTCTCTTGCCCCCAAGCTCACGCAGCAGCTCCTCCGGCGTAATATTGTGATAAGCCAGAAGCACCAGGCAGTGATACCACAAATCTGCCATTTCGTGCAGCACCTTATCCTTCTCGCCGTTCTTGGACGCGATAATCGTTTCCGTAATTTCGTTGCCCAGCTTTTGCAGCAGCTTATCCTGACTGCCGCTCATAAGGAACTTCATCTCCGCATCATCAGCCTGACGCTTGTACAAAATCATACGGTACAGCTCGCTGATAACCTTCGGCAAGCCTTCTACCTCAGGCACCGGCAAATTAGAAGTATGCCACAGCGGATTATGGAAGCAGGAATATTCACCTGTGTGGCAGGCAACTCCCTGCTGCTCCACCTTTACGAGCAGCGCGTCACCGTCGCAGTCATAGAACAGCTCCACAACCTTCTGCAGATTGCCGCTCGTTGCGCCCTTGTTCCACAGCTCCTGACGGCTACGGCTCCAGAACCAGGTATAACCTGTTTCCAATGTTTTGAGCAATGACTCCTCATTCATATACGCCAGCATAACAACATCGTTCGTGCGTACATCTACAACGACAGCAGGCACAAGTCCTCTGCTGTCAAATTTAATTTTAGAAATATCGATCTGCATTATAACCTCACCTCTATACCTCGAGAACGCAGATACTCCTTCACCTGCTTAATGGTGAAGGTTTTATAGTGAAAAACAGAGGCCGCCAGCACAGCGTCAGCGCCACCTTCTGTCAGCACATCATAGAAATCCTCCAGCTTGCCTGCACCGCCGCTGGCGATAACAGGCACATTTACGGCACTGCTCACGGCCTTCGTCAGAGCAATGTCATAGCCGTTTTTCGTGCCGTCGGCATCCATGCTTGTCAGCAGGATTTCACCGGATCCGAGCGCTACGCCTTTTTTCGCCCATTCTACGGCATCAAGGCCCGTCGGCTTACGCCCGCCCTGCACATAAACCTCCCACTTGTTCTCACCGCATTTACGTGCATCAATTGCGAGAACAATGCACTGGTTACCAAACAGCTTAGCTCCGTCGGCAATCAGCTGCGGATTTTTTACCGCTGCGGAATTGAGCGAGGTTTTGTCCGCACCGGCACGCAGAGCGTTTTTGATATCCTCCACACTGCTGATGCCGCCGCCGACTGTCAGCGGCATAAAAACCTTGGCTGCAGTTCTGCTGATAACATCCAGCATCGCCTTGCGCTCCTCAAAGGTCGCAGTAATATCAAGGAAAACAAGCTCATCGGCACCCTCGGCGTCATAAGTCGCCGCACGCTCCACCGGGTCACCGGCATCACGCAGACCGACAAAGTTCGTACCCTTGACCACACGTCCTTCCTTAACATCAAGACAAGGAATAATTCTCTTCGTAAGCATCTTATTCCTCCTTTGCCGCAGCAATTTTTAAAGCGTCCGGCAGATTAACGGCACCGGTATAAATTGCCTTACCGATAATGCAGCCTGCTACGCCATCCTTTTCGTATTTTTTTACGTTGCGGATATCATCAAGCGAAGCTACACCGCCGCTGGCAATAATCGGTACGCCGCAAGCACGCGCCAGCGCCGCCGTCGCTTCGGCATTTACGCCGCTAAGCATACCGTCACGGCTGATATCGGTAAAGATAATCGTTGCCACACCATAGTCTGCCATGCGTTTGGCCAGCTCGGTTGCGGCAACGCCGCTGCCCTCGCCCCAGCCTTCGATAGCTACATCGCCGTTCTTCGCATCAATGCCGACAGCGATATGTCCGGGATATTTAGCGCAGGCCTCTTTGACAAGCTCAGGATTCTTTACGGCAGCGCTACCCAAAATCAGGCGCTCCACACCCAGCTCCAAAAGCTTTTCCACTGCCTGCAGATTGCGGATACCGCCGCCAAGCTCCACAGGAATTTTTACAGTTTTGAGGATACGCTCAATCACAGGCAGGTTTTTGCCCTCGCCCGCCAGCGCACCGTCAAGGTCAACAAGATGCAGCCATTCGGCGCCGCAAGCCGCCCATTTGGCTGCCATCTCCGCCGGATCATCGGCAAAAACAGTTTCCGCATCAAAGCGTCCCTCCGTCAGACGCACGCAGCGTCCGCCACGGATATCTATTGCAGGATATATAATCATAATTTTCCCCTCATAATTCAACAAAATTTTTCAGCAGGCGCATGCCGACTCTGCTCGACTTTTCCGGATGGAACTGGAAGGCCTGTACATTGCCGCGTCCTACGGAAGCAGTAACCTCCATGCCATAGTCACAGACCGAGGTAATAATGCTTCTGTCCTCCGGCTCCGCATGAAAGCTGTGCACAAAGTAAACATATTCACCATCCGCACCCTCTAAAAGCGGCGAAGGACTGCACAGCTCCAGCTTATTCCAGCCCATATGCGGAATTTTCAGCTCGGTATGCAGCAGGCGCACCTGTCCTTTAAAGAAACCCAGTCCCTTAACTCTCGGTGCTTCGTCACTTCCCTCAAACAAAAGCTGCATGCCCAGGCAGATGCCGAGAAAAGGCTTGCCGCTTTGCAGGCTGTCCATAATCACGGGAATCAGGCCTGATTTTTCCAGATTCGCCATGCAATCGCCAAAGGCACCCACGCCCGGAAGCAAAATTTTTTCAGCCTGCGCAATCACAGCCACATCACTCGTCACCACAGGCTCCGCACCGATGGAACGCAGCGCATTCTGCACGCTGTAAAGATTGCCCATGCCATAATCTATAATCGTTATTTTTTGACTCATAACTTTTCCCTCATGCTAACTCAAAACACGTATGAAGCAGCCAATGCTTTATAGCGTATCTTAAAGTGTCCCCTTGCTGCTCATTACACCATGCACACGACTGTCAAAGGCTACTGCCTCAGCCAACGCTCTGGCAAAGCCCTTAAAAATCGCTTCGATGATGTGATGCGTATTCTTGCCGTAAAGCACGCGGATGTGCAGCGTAAGGCCTGCCTGCATTGCCAAAGCACGGAAGAATTCCTCCGTCATCTCGGCATCATACATGCCAAGCTGCACCTTAGGAATATCTGCATCAAAAACAAGATAGGGACGGCCGCTGAAATCGAGGCACACCTGCACCAACGCTTCATCCATCGGCAAAAAGCAGTTGCCGTAACGGTGAATGCCTGCCTTATCGCCCACAGCCTCTTTCAGCGCCTGGCCTAAAACAATGCCGCAGTCCTCCACCGTATGATGGCTGTCAACATCCAAGTCGCCCACAGCATGCACCACCAGATCACTAAAGCTGTGCTTAGCCAAAAGCGTCAGCATATGGTCAAAAAAGCCGATGCCTGTATTTATTTCGCAGCTGCCGCTGCCATCAAGACACCATTCGGCGCTGATGCCTGTTTCCAGCGTTTTTCTTTCTACATTACCGCTTCTCATGCTTTTACCTCCGCACACAGCTCGGTGATTTTAGCAATAATCTGCTTGTTTTCTTCAGGTAAGCCGATGGTGATACGCAAGCAACCCTGCAGCACCGGATGCGTGCTGAAATCACGCACCAGAATACTGTTGGCCAAAAGATATTTAAATATCAGCTTGCCTCCTGCAGCCTGCTCCGGCAGTCTTTCACTAAACTTCGCCGCATAAGCCTTGGCAAGCTGCTGCATCAGTTCTCCCTCCGCACGGAAGGTAACAAAATTAGTTGCTGTCGGCCATACCTTAAAGCCTAAGGTTTTCAAGCAATCTGCAAATTTATCGCGTTCCTCGCGGATTGTTTTGATGCGCTCCTTATACAGCTCCTTGTTTTCATAAACGGTTTTGGCAGCCATCAGCGTAAAGGCATTTACATGATACGGCAGCAATGCCTTGCCCAGCTGACGCACCAGCCCCAACGCACCTACTGCGTAACCGCAGCGCAAGCCTGCCAGGCCATAAGCCTTGGAAAAGGTGCGGAAAACCATCAGATTGCTGTAGCGTCCGACTAAGCTCAAAGTAGAGCCTGCTACCAGCCACAGCTTATGCATCGGGCGCAGGTCATTCGGTGCCAGCTCCTTGCCATCGGCAAATTCCATATAAGCCTCATCCATAATAACCGGGCAGTCTACATTAGCAAGAATTTTTTCCATAGCAGCCAGGCTGTTATAGTTGCCTGTAGGGTTATTCGGATTGCAGACAATCAACAGCGACGGCTGCTGCTCCTTGCAAAAGCTGATAACGCTGTCCGCATCCACAAAGCCTTCGGCTGTCAGCGGATAGCGCACCTCCTCGCTGTCGGAAAGGGCAGCGTACTCGCCGTACATGGAAAATGACGGCCAGGGTACGGCAATCTTTTTACCGGGCCCGCCAAAAACATAGCAGGCCTTTTCCAACAGCTCGCTGGAGCCGTTGCCGATTTTTACACAGTCAATATCTACATCCAGCTCTTTGGCAATAACCTCGCACAGGTTTTCCGATTTAATCGGCGGATAACGGTTAAACGGAAAGCGTGCAGTGCGCTGGGTAATTTTTTCCGCAATCTCCTGCGGCAGCGGATAATTACTTTCGTTGGCGTTAACAATAATATCCGCAGCCACGCTTTCTACGGCATATTCCTCCATCGCCTCAATACTTTGGCGAACAGTAAAGCTACTCATCTTCTGCCTCCTTATTTACCCACACGTTTACGGATAGCGTTGGCATGAGCCTGCAGGCCCTCTGCTTCAGCCAAGGTAATAATATCGTCGGCAGCAGCCATCAATGCCGGAGCAGTGTAGGAAATAATGCTTGTTTTCTTCATAAAGGTTTCTACGTTCAGTACGGAATAGAACTTCGCCGTGCCACCGGTAGGCAGAACGTGGTTCGGTCCTGCATAGTAATCGCCCAGCGGCTCCGGTGAATAAGCACCCAGGAACATTGCGCCGGCATTACGGATATACGGCATAATTTCGAACGGTGCCTTAGTCATGATTTCCAAGTGCTCCGGTGCGGAAAGGTTAGCCATTTCGATAACGGTAGGCATATCCTTGGCAAGGATAATCTTACCTGCCTGCTGCAGAGAGGTACCGGCGATTTCCTTACGCGGCAGCTGTGCCAGCTGCACTTCGATTTCCTCACCCACAGCGTTGGCCACACGCTCGCTGTCGGTAATCAGAATAGCGCAGGCCAGCGGATCATGCTCTGCCTGGCTCAGAAGGTCTGCTGCCAGATAAGTCGGGTTGGCGCTGTCATCTGCTACAATCAGAATTTCACTCGGACCGGCAAGCATATCAATATCAACGTGACCGATAACGGCTTTTTTAGCCAAAGTTACGAAGATATTGCCGGGGCCGGTAATTTTTTCTACCTTCGGTACGGTTGCGGTGCCAAAGGCCAGCGCAGCAATCGCCTGTGCGCCGCCCATTTTATAAATTTCGGTAACACCGATTAATTTTGCCGTTACCAGTACGTTCGGATTAACCTTGCCGTCCTTTCCGGGCGGTACGGCCATCACAATGCGGGGAACGCCGGCCACCTTTGCCGGACAGGCATTCATCATTACAGACGAAGGATAAGCAGCAGTGCCGCCGGGAACATAAATACCGACGGAATCAACCGGCGTAACCTTTTGGCCCAGCAGTGAACCGTAAGGACGGTTCGTAAGCCAGGTTTTCGGCATCTGCTCTTCATGGAACTTCATAACATTGGCGATGGCACGCTCCAAAGCAGCCTTTACTTCCGGTTTGACGATAGCTTCCGCTTCCGCAAATTCTTCCTCGGTTACGCGGATATTTTCCGGTGTCAGCTCTACGCGGTCAATCAGCTTAGTATAGTAAAAAAGGCTCTCATCACCGTTTTTGCGCACATCAGCAACAATCTGGTCAACAACCTGTGCTGCCGTCATGTGTCTGCCGAACATAGCGTCCGTGCCTGCCTGAATGCGCGGGGATAATTCCACCTCGTCAAAAGCCTTCTTTTTCATTAAAGCAGCAATCTCTGCTGCGCTCATCTTTCTTGCGTCTGTAACCTGCATTTTATTTATCCTCCTCATTTAAAACAATACGTAAATCCTCAACCAGCTTATGCAAGCGGGCAAATTTCAGCTTGAAGCTGGCGCGGTTGGCAATCAGTCTGGCGGTAGCGGTGAAAATAGAATCAACCTCCGCCAGTTTATTTTCTTTCAGGGTTCGCCCTGTTTCTACTATATCTACAATCATTTCGCTCAGGCCCACTATAGGTCCCAGCTCAATCGAGCCGTTGAGCTTGACGATTTCCGTCTGAATGCCCAGCTTATTGAAATAAGCCTTGGCGCAGTTCGGATACTTCGTTGCTACCCTCAGGTGAGCGTAATCCGTCAGCTTGGCGCGTCTCTTAGCCTCTGGCACCGCCATCATTAAACGGCAACGGCCAAAGCCCAAATCCAGAAGCTCCACTACATCTTTATCCTGCTCTAGCAGCACATCCTTGCCAATGATACCGATATCTGCCGCACCGTATTCCACATACGTCGGCACATCAACTGTCTTGGCAATAATGAAGCGCACCTTGGTTTCCTCGTTGCTGATAACCAGCTTACGTGAATCCTCGGTAACGTTTTCGGCGCTGTAGCCTACCTTCGCCAGCAGGCGTACAGACTTATCGAAAAGCTTGCCCTTCGGCAAAGCTATAGTAATGTATTCGTCCATAAAAATACCCCTCTATATTTCCCAACTATAAGCTTAATGCGTCTAATGTTTTTTCTTTAAGCTTATTCTACATATACTAACGATTTACAGCCATATTCCTTTACTGCGAGCGCTGCTCCCTGCAGGTCCGCAGCCTCGGTCAGCAGCTTGACGCTGCGGCCTTCGCGGCGCAATGCTGTCGCTTTGGCAATCGCCTCCGGCAGCTTGCCTTCGCTCCAGGCTACCAGCACGTCCCAGGTACGGTTATTGGTAGCAACGCCGTTGCGCTCCAAGGCCAGCAGTACGCGGTCCACGCCAACGGCAAAGCCTGTTGCCGGGCACTCCAGGCCGAAGCGCTGCATCATTTTGTCGTAGCGGCCGCCGCCTGCCACCGGATAACCCATTTCCGGCAGATACACTTCAAAAAGCATGCCCGTGTAATAATCCAAAGAACGATATAAGCCAAGATCAAAGCTCAAATAGCCTGCGGCACCGTAAGCCTCCACCAGCTTGTAGATTTTGCGCAAATCAGTCAGCGCGCCTTGGCACTTAGCGTTAGTTACAATTGCAGCAACCTTGTCCAAAAGCTCTACGCCACCCTGCAGGAAGAGGAAATCGGCAAAAAGCTGCTTGATTTCCGGGCGAATATTTTCCATCGCATCTGCCATCTGTTGCATTCCCACGGCATCATGACGGCGCAGGCAATCCTTCAGCTGCTGCAGCTGAGCAGCATCAAAGCCGGCTTCCTCAGCCAGGCCATTGATAAAATCAACGTGACCCAGGCTGATAGCGAACTTCTGTAAGCCTGCGGCCTGCAGTGCTTCGGCTGCCAGCACGATAACCTCGGCATCGGCAGCAGCACCGCTGGCACCAAGCATTTCTACACCAGCCTGCTCGAATTCGCATTGACGTCCCGCTTGAATTTCTTCATAACGGTAAAGATTTGCCAGATAGCAAAGACGTTTAATCTTTTCGCCTCCCTGCAGACGTGTCGCTGTCAGACGGGCAATCGGTGCCGTCATATCATTGCGCAGCGCCAGCAGATTATTGCTGCGGTCAAAAAAACGGAAGTCCCCTTTGGTACCGGCAGCACCAAAGGTATCAACATATTCAAAATCGGGTGTTTTTACCTCATCATAGCCCCATTTGTCAAAAACGTTGATAATCGCATTTTCAATTCCGCGGCGTGTCTTCATCTCTCCCGGCAGAATATCTTTGGTTCCGTAGGGAACCTGATATACCTTATTAGTCATCTTTTTTCTTCCCCTCTTTTATAACTTGCATAACAGAATTATAACCGTCAGCGCCGTAAACAAGACAACGCTTAACGCGTGAAATCGTCGCGGTGCTGGCACCGGTTTTCTCTACGATAGTTTCGTAGATACAGCCTTCATCCAACATGCGCGCTACCTCCAGTCGCTGTGCCATGGCCTTCAGCTCGCTGATAGTACAGATATCCTCAAAAAATTTATAGCATTGCTCCTCATCCTTTAAGCTGAGAATCGCTTTGAATAATTGGTCTGTTAAATGATCATGAATATTTGCTGCCATTTTTTAGTTTCCTCCTGTGCGTTACGTGCATATAACGATAGTACTTTAACTCACTAACTCGTAAAAATACTTTAATATTTTATCTTGCGAAAGTCAAGAAAAATTTACAAAAAATCTTTTTTCCGCAGGTTTTGTAAAAAATTTCGCATTCCGCTTTACAATTACCTAGTATTTTGATATAATTTGAGCAATTCCTGAAATCCATTGGACGCAGCTTTACAGCTTTACAGTTTTTTCGTAAATTTTACGCAAAACTGTTGACAATATCCTAAAATAGATGTATGATTATTTCATTCAAACTTAACAGAGATTTCATCAAGAGTAGCCGAGGGACTGGCCCTATGAAGCTACGGCAACCACACATCAGTGAACGGTGCCAATTCCAACGGATAATTCCGGCAGATGAAGATTACAGATGCAACGTATCCTTCGCCGTGCCGGTGAAGGATTTTTTTTACGCAACCGTCAGTTATCTGACGGAGAACGTACACCGAAGAATGCGACTTTCGAGCAGCATCCGCCTTCTATTGGAAAACAATCTCTCACACTCAAATAAGGACCTATCATAAAATATGGTCACATTAGAAAGGAACACAAGAATGATAGAACTAGTTAATGTAGAAAAAACCTACTACAGCAAGGCCGGTGACATCCATGCTCTGCACAAAACAAGCCTGAGCATCAAGGCCGGCGAAATTTTCGGTATCATCGGTCTTTCCGGTGCCGGCAAATCCACATTAGTACGCTGCATCAACATGCTGGAAAAACCGACCGCAGGTCAGGTATTCGTTGACGGTCAGGAGCTGACCGCCATGAGCGAAGCACAGCTGCGCAAAGCACGCCAGAGCATCGGTATGATTTTCCAGCACTTCAACCTGCTGGCAAGCCGTACTGTTTATGATAACATCGCTTTTCCGCTGGAAATCCAAGGTCTGAGCAAGAGCGAAATCGACAAGCGCGTACGTCCTCTGTTGGAGCTGGTACAGCTGGAAAGCCGTGCCAACTACTATCCCAGCCAGTTATCCGGCGGCCAGAAACAGCGTGTAGGCATTGCCCGCGCTCTGGCAAGCAATCCTAAGGTACTGCTGTGCGACGAAGCAACCAGTGCTCTCGACCCGCAGACTACTAAATCTATTCTGCATCTGCTGCAAGACATCAACAAAAAGATGAATCTGACCATCGTGCTGATTACACACCAGATGGAGGTTGTAAAAACCATCTGTGACCGCGTTGCTGTTATCGAAAGCGGCGACATCATTGAGGAAGGCCCGATGATTGATGTTTTCACCAATCCGCAGCATCCCACTACCAAAGAATTTACCAAGAGCGTTATCAACGCCGAGCTGCCTGACATCGTTAAGCAGATGAAATTAAGCGATACCTATACCGAAGGCAGCAAGCTGCTGGTACGTATCTCCTTCATCGGTGACAGTGCCAGCGAGCCTATTATTTCCGGCATGGTAAAACATTTTGATGTTGACGTAAGCATTATTTCCGGTAATACCGACCAGCTGAAGGATGTCCTCTTCGGCACCCTGTTAATTGAGATTTCCGGTAACCGCGAGCGCATTAAAAATGCATTGGAATATCTGCATCAGCAGCATCTGAAAACGGAGGTAATTGGCTATGAGTCCTGATATGATTGACCTTTTAATAAAATCCTTTTGGGAAACCTGCTACATGGTTTTCGCTTCTACCGCACTTTCCACTTTAATCGGCATTCCGCTGGGCGTAATTCTTACCGTAACCCGCAAGGACCACATTCTGCCGAACCAACCGCTTAACACTATTCTGGGCGCGATTGTCAACGCAACGCGTTCTACTCCTTTCATTATATTAATGGTAGCAATTATTCCGCTGACACGTATGATTGTCGGCTCTTCCATCGGTACTACCGCAGCAATTGTGCCGCTGACTATTTCCGCAGCACCGTTCATTGCACGTATCATCGAATCTTCTCTGCTGGAAATCAACCCCGGCATTATCGAAGCAGCACAAGCTATGGGTGCAAGCCCGGTGCAGATTATCACTAAGGTACTGCTTCCCGAAGCAATGCATTCTATCGTACTGGGTGTAACGCTTGCCATCATCAGCTTAATCGGCTACTCCGCAATGGCTGGCACCTTGGGCGGCGGCGGCTTAGGCGACCTGGCAATCCGCTATGGCTACCAGCGTTTCCAGATGGACGTTATGATTGCCACCGTTGTCGTGCTCATCGTCATGGTACAGGCAATGCAGTCCTTAGGCGACTACGCATCCAAAAAGCTTAACAAAAACAAACTGTAATCTACAGGCCAAATGAGGGTTTACAACGATGAAGCGAGTTTCATCGACGTAATAAAGAAACAAGCCGCTGCTGTCTGACAGCAGACCACCATTATTTTAGGGAGGAACAACTTATGAAGAAGATTACCAAACTTTTACTCACCGTTGCGCTCTGCGCACTGACCATCATCGCCGCAGGCTGCGGTGGTGACAACAAGGCAGCCGACAAAAAGGCTGACCCGAACGCACCTGTTAAAATCGGCGTAACCGCAGGTCCGCACGCTGAAATCATGGACAACGTTAAAAAGCTGGCTGAAAAACAAGGCCTGAAAATTGAGGTTGTCGAATTCTCCGACTATGTAACCCCGAACGTATCTCTGGCACAGGGCGAGCTGTTTGCCAACTCCATGCAGCATGCTCCGTATCTGGCAGCTACCTTGAAAAAAGAGCCTAAATTTGAACTGGTTGAAGTTTTCAAAACCGTAAACTTCCCGATGGCTATCTATTCCACCAAATATAAAAAGGTTGAGGATATCCCTGCAGGAGCAACCATCGGCATTCCTAACGATCCGTCCAACGGTGCTCGCGCACTTCTGGTTCTAGCTGACAAAGGCTTCATCGAAGTTAAGGATAAAAACGATGTTTCCACCTCTGTAGCAAGCATCACCAAAAATCCGAAAAACTACAAGATTCAGGAGCTGGACGCTGCTTCTATTCCTAAAGCAATGGGCGACCTTGATATTGCCGTAATCAATGCCAACTATGCACTGGTTGCTAAACTGAACCCGTCTAAGGACAGCCTGTTGGTTGAACGCGCTGATAACCCGTTTGTTAACATCTTCGTAACCACCAAGGCTAACGAAAAGGATCCGCGCATTGAACAGCTGAAGAAGATTTACACCTCCGCTGAAAACAAAAAATTCATTGAGGATCACTTCAAAGGCTCCATTACTCCGGCATTCTGATTTACCGAAGTATAGTACAAAAGCTCCCGCAGACTTCTGTGGGAGCTTATTTCTTACCTTACCGCAATTTCTAAAAAAATTTTGCATTTAGCACTTTACAAATTTAGCATACTAAAGTATAATGGGTACATAGTTAAATGCTAATTAACAAATGAGGTGTGGAAAATGAAAAAATTAGTTGCTTTAGTAATGGGCCTGATGATGATGCTCATGATGGTTGCCGGCTGCGGCAGCGACGGCCCGAAAAAAATGGTAATCGGCCTGGACGATAACTTCGCTCCTATGGGTTACCGCAATGAAAAGAATGAAATCGTCGGCATGGATATCGACCTTGCGCGCGAAGCCTGCAAACGTGCCGGCATGGAAGTAGAATTCAAACCTATCGACTGGGGTGCAAAGGAAGCAGAGCTCAAATCCAAACGCATTGATGCTATCTGGAACTGCTTCACCGTTAACCCGGACCGTGAAAAGGTATATGGCATGTCCAAGCCTTACATCACCAACTCCCAACTGATTGTTGTTCCTAAGGATTCTCCGATTAAAACTATTGCAGATTTAAAAGGTAAAGTTGTAGCAGTGCAGGATGACAGCACAGGCTCTTACCTCCTCGAGCAGCCTGCACACAAAGAGCTGGCAGCTTCCATGAAGGAAGTTCGCAAATATCCCGACTTCGCAGCTATTTACATGGAAATAGACAACAAACGTGTTGATGCTGCTATCGTAGACGCAGTTCTTGCTCGCGGCTATTATGACAAAAAGAAACCCGGTGCCTACAGAATTCTTGAACAAACCATGGGAGATGAGGTTGTAGCAGTTGCCTTCCGCAAGGACGACAAAGACTTCAAAGACCGCATCGACAAAGCTTTGGACGAAATGAAAAAAGACGGTACCTGCAAAAAGATTTCCGAAAAATGGATGGGCGCAGATATCACAAAATATTAATTTGTTATCACTTGAGGGCTGTCGCATTTAGCGACAGCCCATATTATAATTATATGGAGAGAAATAATTTATGGATTACGTTTTAAATATCATTCCTCAGATGATCGATGGCTGCCTGGTATCATTTCAAGTTTTTATTATCACCATCGTCCTGAGCATTCCGCTGGGCATTCTGCTCAGCCTTGGCCGTGTTTCCGGCATTAAACCCCTGCAGGCCCTCATCGGCGGCTACGTTTGGATTCTGCGTGGCTCCCCGCTGATGCTGCAGATTTTCTTCGTTTACTTCGTACTGCCGTCCGTCGGCATCCGCCTGCCGGACTTTGAATCGGCCATCGTAGCCTTTGTATTAAACTACGCTGCCTACTTCTGCGAAATCTTCCGCGCCGGCATTCAGGCAATTCCTGCAGGCCAATATGAAGCAGCGCACACTCTGGGTATGAACTACGTGCAGACCATGCGCCGCATTATCCTGCCGCAGGTTATCCGTATCATCCTGCCGCCTATCAGCAACGAAACCATTACCCTGGTAAAGGATACTTCTCTGGTATATGTACTGGCGATGAACGATCTGATGCGTACCGCACGCAATCTGGTACAGCGTGACTTTTCTATTACCCCCTTCATCGTTGCTGCAGTCTTCTACCTGCTGGCAACTCTGATTTTAACCCTTGTTTTTGAACGTCTGGAAAAACGCTTCTCCAGATATGACCAATAGGAGGAGTAACAGCTATGACAACAAAAATCAAAGCAACCAATATCTGGAAAAAATTCAATAACCTGGAAGTACTAAAGGGCATCGACCTGGAAGTAAACGAGGGCGAGGTTGTTGCCGTTATCGGCCCTTCCGGCGGCGGCAAGAGCACCCTGCTGCGCTGCCTCAACAAGCTGGAAACCGTTGATAAGGGCAGCATCACCATCGACGGTGAAGAGCTGTGCCGCGAAACCTCCGGTGGCACGGAATATGTCAAGAACAACGATGTCCGCCGCATTGCCTGCAAAATGGGCATGGTATTCCAGCAGTTCAACCTTTTCCCGCATATGACTGTTCTGGAAAACCTGATTGAAGCACCTGTCAACGTACAAAAGCGCGATAAAGCAGAAGTTATCAAGGAAGCAGAGGTTCTGCTGGCAAAGGTCGGTCTTTCCGAAAAGCGCGATGTTTATCCGCGCAAGCTCAGCGGCGGTCAGCAACAGCGTGTAGCTATCGCCCGCGCTTTAGCCATGAAGCCCGCTATTATGCTTTTTGACGAGCCTACATCTTCTCTGGACCCGGAGCTGACCGGTGAGGTTTTGCGCACCATGCGCGAGCTGGCAGACGAAAAAATGACCATGGTAGTCGTAACTCACGAAATGGGCTTTGCCCGCGAGGTTGCTACCAAGGTTGTCTTCATGGCTGACGGTCATGTGCAGGAGCAGGGCAGTCCGGAAGAAATTTTCGTTAACCCCAAAAACGAACGTCTGAAATCCTTCTTAAAAGTAATTTTAAAGTAATCAGCTCAAACTTCCCACACGTAAAAAAACAATAGACCTTTGAAAACTGCATATTCCAAGAGATAAAATACATCAACCAACCTGCAAAAGTCGCTGCATCTGTGCTGGGAGTTTGAAAATAAATCTTTCATACAAGCTTTCAATTTGCTCATCTGT
>CAVKUS010000052.1:0-14642 GCA_963659725.1 Bacteroides sp. CAG:545
TGATAACAACTGCACCTACGGGCAAGTAGCCAAATTCTTTGAGCCTGACTTGTTTTAACGTAGGCACCATCAGTTTATGCCGCCATATCGCCCAGTCACCCTTGTTATTTTTGGGGAAATACAATTTAACATCATGATTGGATTTCTTTTTGAACTGGGGAAAGCCTGCCAAACCATTAAAAAATTTCTTGAAAGCAGCTTCAGCGTTTACCAAGGCTTTTTTGCGAGCCTTGGAACCACACTCATTTATCCATGACAGTTCTATCTTTAGCTTATGATTTACATATTTATCAAACTCATTGGCAGACATAAAATGCTTTTGGTGACTGTCTAACAGGCCACGCTGATACATCCTGTACAGTTTTTTATTATAGGCAATGTACTGATTGTATAAAAATCTGGCAATGCCGATTGAGCGGATAATTTTTTCTTTCTGCTCTATAGTCGGGGCTATTTCTGTCTTGAACGCCTTTAGCAATGCTTTCATCACCTTCTAGCTGGTTTTTTATAGACGTATTCATCGCAATGTCCCTTCGTTAGTACATTATGTCACTAATACGTATATTTATCTATATATTGAGCAACTTAATTATCCTCCTTATTTGAATTGACTGATGAAGCGTTGGTCGTTTTCGAAGAACAGGCGCAAATCGTCAATGCCGTATTTCAGCATAGCGATACGTTCAACGCCCAGACCAAAGGCAAAACCGGTCATTTCCTCGGGATCATAACCGCTCATGCGCAGTACGTTGGGATGTACAACACCGGCGCCAAGGATTTCCAGCCAGCCGCTGTCCTTGCAGACATGGCAGCCGCCGCCCTTAGCATGGCAAATCGGGCAGGATACGTCCACTTCTACCGAAGGCTCCGTGAACGGGAAGTAGGAAGGACGCAGACGAACCTTAACATCCTCGCCAAACATTTGCTTACAGAACAGCTCCAGAGTGCCCTTCAAATCTGCCAGGCTGATGTTTTTATCTACAACCAGACCTTCTACCTGATGGAACATCGGGGAGTGGGTTGCGTCGTAGTCGCAGCGGTAAACGGTACCGGGGCAAATCATGCGGATGGGAGTGTTAGGCTCCTTGCTTTCCAGGGTACGCGCCTGCACGCCGGAGGTTTGGGTGCGCAGCAGATAGTTTTCGGTAATATAGAAGGAATCCTGCATATCCAGTGCCGGATGATCAGGCGGCAGGTTCAGTGCGGTGAAGTTGTGGTATACATCCTCGATTTCCGGACCGTCGCAAACGTCAAAGCCCATACGCATGAAGATTTTCTTAATCTCACGCATGGTCAAGGTTACAGGATGCAGATGACCGGTTTTTGGCTTGCGGCCCGGCAGCGTAATATCAACCTGCTCGTTAGCGAGCTTGTCAGCCAGTGCCTTCTTCTCCAAAACTGCGGTTGCTTCGTTGATTTTGCCCTCCAGCTCAGCCTTGATTTCGTTAACAATCTGGCCGATTTTCGGACGCTCTTCGGCAGGCAGCTTGCCCATGCCGCGCAGGATTTCGGTCATCGGGCCTTTTTTGCCCAGATATTTGACGCGCAGATCCTTGAGCGCATCAAGAGAAGTTACGGCAGCAAGCTCTTCTAAAGCCTGTGCTTTTAATGCTTCTAATTTTTCTTTCATTGATTTCATCCTTTCTTCATTGGACAGTATAGAAAGTACCGGATACAAAGAAACGCGACGCAGGCGTACCGGAGGTACGCTGAGGAGCTGTTTCTGCAGCAGATGGTGCTTTATCAGCTGTCACCAAAAAATAAGAAAACGCCCCTGCAAAACTGATAAGTTTACAGGGGCGAAAAGCTTCGCGGTACCACCCAAATTTGTTCCTTCATTTGCAAGCTTTAACGCAGCCTTACGCCCACCCTACGCAACCATGCAGCCTTCAGGCGGGACACTCCCAAGGGAACTTCAGCATAATTTTGTGTGCGAAGCTTACAGCCGGTGACTTCGCTCTCTTAAACACAGCCTTAAACCTACTTGCTTGTTCATCGTGTTATCAGGGGTCGATTCAATTTGATGTTTATTATAGCACTTTTTGAGCAAAAGATAAAGAGGGGTGAAATGATTTATTATTTTTTCCTTTCATCCAGCCTGTTTGCTTTTCGTCCAAAACCATCATCTATTTGGATGAAACCAGCAAATATAATAACAACCGCCCCTTGAAATTAACTTTTCAGAGGGCGGTTCAGATATAACCCTATTTAACTCTAAAATAGCAAGTGCTTTTCCCCTTGCCTTCTTTTTGCAATTCACCGGAAAGCACCAGCTTACGCAATGCAGCTTCAATAGAGCTGTCGCTAAGCGTAGAACAAAGCTCACGAATATCCTGCTTATTAAAGCGTCCGATTTTATTTTCACTTGCTCTACGTACCATTTCCAGCGCAGAAAGCTTAGGCTCAATGATAGTCATACGTTCTTCAAAGTCTTTATAAGCAGCAAGAATTGTCCCCAAAATATATTTTACAAATGGTATAGCATCTTCCTTACCCTCATGCCAGCCTACTTGCGAATCAGCCAAAGCTTCATAATACAAATCCTTATTCTTAGCAATTTTAGCTTCCAAAGAAATATATTTTCCAACATAAAAACCATTTCTATACAAAAGTAAGGTTGTAAGCAAACGGCTCATTCTTCCATTACCATCATTAAATGGGTGAATGCATAAAAAATCATGAATAAAAACAGGTATAGCAATAAGTGGCTCTAACTCCAAGTTACCTATTACTCTATTATATTCTTCACAGATACGCTCAAGCGCTTCCGGTGTTTCGTAAGGAGCAAGCGGTGTAAATAAAATCTTAATACTACCATCCGGGTAAGTAGCACTGATGTAATTTTGCACGCTCTTAGTTCTCCCTGCAAATTGGTTATTCATATGGTTGTACAAAATTTTATGAAGCTGTAAAATATAGTTTTTGGAGATGGGGATAACATCGAAATTCTCATGTATTATATTTAATACATCACGATAGCCGGCAATTTCCTGCTCATCACGATTTCTCGGTGTTGTTTTCTCGTTTACAAGCTCACGTATTCTAGTGCTAGTCGTAACAATGCCCTCAATCGCATTAGACGCTTCCGTACTTTGAATTTTTGCTATTTCTACCAGCTTATTAAGCTCTTCTGGCCGTTGCTTTACAAAAAGCTCCTGTTTACCTGCCTCTTTATAAATTGCAGCTATCAAGCTCAAAATTTCTGAATCCCATTTTTGTTCTCTAATTATTGAGTAGTTAAAGCTTCTCATTCCCTTACTTCTCCTTCCATTCCCTTAAATTATACCATAAAATAAGGGAATCACCAATAGGATAAGGGAAAACCCGACCCTATTCATCCAACTCCTTAACCTTTCGTCCAAAATTGGTATATAATTGGACGAAAATAACAAATATTAGAAGAAACCGCCCCCTGAAATCAGCTTTTCAGAGGGCGGTTAATTCTTTCAATATAAATTATTTTACGCAGGAGCAGGCCACAAAATGCTGCGGCTCAACCTCGCGCAGTACAGGATTGCCTTTATCACAAACGCCGGCAACCGGGCAGTCGCAGCGCTTCATGAAACGGCAGGCATCCGGCAGGTTGATAGGCGCGGTAATTTCGCCCTTGATAACCTGACGCTTGGGCTTATCCTTGCCCACGATAGGCAGAGGAATTGCCGAAAGCAATGCCTTGGTATAAGGATGCAGCGGATTTTTGAACAGCAGATTAGCAGGTGCTTTTTCTACCATAGTGCCCATATACATAACCGCAATATCATCCGAGAAATATTTTACTACGGACAGGTCATGGGTAATGAAGATATAGGTCAGGCCCAAATCCTTTTGCAGCTGTTTGAGCAGGTTCAGAATCTGCGCCTGAATGGAAACATCCAGCGCGGAAACAGGCTCGTCGCAAACAATGATTTTAGGATTCATGGCCAAAGCGCGGGCAATGCCGATACGCTGACGACGGCCGCCGTCCAGCTCATGCGGATAGACATTGGCATAGCGCTCTGCCAAGCCAACAGTACGCATCAGCTCCAGAGTGCGTTCTTCAATCGCTTCCCTGCCTTTAATCAGCTTATGCTCGATAATCGGCTCGCTAATCAGCTGCATAACGGTTTCACGCGGGTCCAAGGACGAGAACGGGTCCTGGAACACCATCTGCATCTTCTGGCGCAGCGGGCGCATTTCCTTACGGCTCAGCTTGGTGATATCGTTGCCCTGGAAGATGATTTTGCCGCTGGTGGGCTCAATCAGCTTCAGAATGCAGCGACCGGTGGTGGATTTGCCACAGCCGGATTCGCCTACGATACCCAGAGTTTTGCCCTCCTCCAAAGTAAAGCTTACACCGTCGACAGCGTGCAGCTGACCTGCAGCAGTATTAAAATATTTGGACAGATTGTCAATAACTAACAGCGGAGCATTACTCATTTTTGGTTCCTCCTTAAAGCAAATCCGGGTCTGGAATAAGCGTGGCAGGCTACAAAATGAGTTTTGCTGCCATCTACGGAATGCAGCTCAGGCACGGAGGCAGAGCATGCTTCGGTAGCATAGGGACAACGCGGAGCAAAGGTGCATCCGGGCGGCAAATCCGCCGGGTCGGGCATCAGACCTTTGATAGGCTCCAGCATTTCGCCCTGCTCCTTCAGGTTCGGCAGGCTGTTGAACAGACCCTCGGTGTAGGGATGGCGCATGTTGTTGAATACATCGTCAACAGTGCCCTTCTCCACAATACGGCCGGCATACATAACTGCCATATCGTCGCAGACCTCGGCAACGATACCCAGGCTGTGGGTAATCATCAGCATGGACATATCGCGGTTGTTGATGAGGTCCTTCATCAGCTCCAGCACCTGCGCCTGAATGGTTACATCCAGTGCGGTGGTCGGTTCGTCGGCAATCAGTAGCTTGGGGCTGCAGGCTAGCGCGATAGCGATAACTACACGCTGCTTCATACCGCCGGAGAACTGATGCGGATAGTCATTAGCTCTTGCTTCGGCAATACCAACGAGCTTCAGCATATCCTTAGCCTTTTCCAGAGATTGCTCCGGAGTAAGGTTCTGGTGCAGCTCCAGACTTTCGGCAATCTGCTCGCCTACGGTCATAACAGGGTTCAGAGCGGTCATCGGGTCCTGGAAAATCATTGCCACGTCGTTACCGCGCATTTCCTCCAGCTCAATGTCGCTCATCTCAAGTACGTTTTTGCCTTCGAGCTTAATCGTACCGCTTTTGATAACTCCCGGAGGATCCGGAACAAGGTTCATAATAGACAGTGCGGTAGTGGTTTTGCCCGCACCGGTTTCACCTACCAGGCCCAGAGTACGTTTTTTGCCGATAGCGATATCAATGCCGTTGACAGCATGTACATCGCTGTCTTCTGTTTCATAATGGACCACAAGGTCCTTAATATCTAATACTAAATCCATAATGCAGCCCCCTTATTTCTTCAGCTTAGGATCAAGCGCATCGCGCAGGCCATCGCCCAACAGGTTCAAGGCTAATACGGTAAACATAATAGCTAAACCGGGAATAACACAAATGTAGCTGGCATCACGAATATGACCTCTGCCGCCGGAAAGCAGCGCGCCCCATTCGGGAGCAGGTGCCGGTACGCCGATACCCAAGAAGCTCAGGGAGGAAGCGGAAATAATGGTAGTACCAATCAGCAGAGTAGTCTGTACGATAATCGGAGACAGGCAGTTCGGCAGGATATGTCTGAGAATAATCTTCCAGGTGGGCAGGCCCATCGCATAGGAGGATTCAACATATTCCAAATCGCGCACTGTCATAACGGAAGCACGCACGATACGCGCATAGTTGGTTGCGCAGGAAATTGCCAGAGCAATAATCAGGTTGATGGTGCTGGTGCCCAGCAGAGATACGATTACTACTGCCTTCAGAATGTTAGGAATGGAGTAGAAAATATCAATACCGCGCATGATGATATCATCGGCCTTACCGCCGTAGAAGCCGGCAATAGAGCCTAAAATGGTGCCAACAATCAGTCCGAAGCCTACGGAACCGATACCGATAGCCATGGAATAGCGTGCTCCGTACATAACGCGGGCAAAAAGGTCACGGCCGTATTCATCGGTGCCGAACCAGTGCTCCCCGCTGGGAGGCTGCAGCTTAATAGCCAGGTTCTGACCGATAACGTCGGTTTCATAATTGAAAACAAAGGGACTTACCAGAGCGATGACGCACAGCAGTGCCAGAAAGGCCATGCCGATTACAGCGCCCTTATTTTTCAGCAGACGATGCCAGGTTTCCTGGAACATGGTGCGTCTTTTAGTTCTTTTCTTTGCAGCCATCTTCCTCACCCCTTCTTGCTGTACTGTGCCTTGATACGCGGATCAAAGAATGCGTATACCAGGTCAACAACCAGGTTAATCAGGCACATCAAAATAGAACACAGAATAATAGAACCTGTTACCATCGGAATATCACGTCTGGTAATGGATTCGTATACCAGACGGCCGATACCGGGCCAGCTGAATACGGTTTCAGCCAGTACGGAGCCGGTGATAACCAAAGACATTTGCAGACCGATAGCAGTGATAATAGGAATCAGTGCGTTTTTCAGACCATGCTTGTAGATTACACGATGCTCGCTGCAGCCCTTCGCACGCGCGGTGGTCATATAATCCTGACGCATAACGTCCAGCATAGAGGAACGGGTAATACGGGTAATCAAAGCTGCCAGGCCGAAGCCAACAGTTACTGCAGGCAGAACCAGGCTCTTCCAGCCGAAGTTACCGCCGGTCGGGAATAATCTCAGATGCAAAGCAAAGATAATAATCAGCATCAGGCCCAGCCAGAAGTTAGGCATGGAGGTACCAAACAGGGCGAAAACCATGCCTGCGGTATCCTTCCAGGTGTTCTGGTGGATAGCGGTGTAGATACCCAGAGGAATGGATACCAGGGTAGCAATAATAACTGCAGCGCCGCCCAGATACAGTGTGTTCGGCAGGTACTGGAAGAAGGTATGGAACACGTCCTTGTTGGTTACATAGGATTTGCCCATATCACCTACAAGCATACCTCTCATATAGTTAAAATATTGCAGCAGGAAAGGCTGGTCCAGACCAAGCTCATGGCGGATCTGCTCAATCATTTCCTTCGAAGCGCCGTCGCCGGCAATCATCATTGCGGGGTCACCCTCAGTAAGACTCATTGCCCAGTAAATCAGAAAAGAGGTTACTAAAATTACCGGAATCAAACTGAGAAGTCTGTTGACAACATATTTAAGCATTCAACAAAGCTCCTTTCCGTAGAACTCAAATAAAAGGTGCTATGATAAAACAAGAGAGGACTACGCCTCCCTTGTTTTACGCCTTTGTAAATTTTTCAGCAAAATTATTTAGCGATATAAGCATGACGCCAATCGTGGTTGCCGCCGCCGTAGAAATATTGACCTTTCAGGTTTTTATTGTAGGCAACTACCAGGTTAGCAATGTACAGAGGAACCTGCGGGCATTCGTCAACCAGGTATTTTTGCAGCTCAACGCCGGCTTCCATGCGTTTGTTCTGATCCTTCAGGGTTGCAACATCATCAATCAGCTTGTCAGCCTTCGGATCGGAGAAGTGATGATAGTTGGAACCGGAACCGGTGTAGAACAGGTCGCGATATACGAAGTCAACCTTGGAGTCTTCGTTCCAACGCCACAGGAACAGGTTTTGTTTGCCGTCCTTGCAGGCAGCCTTCAGAGCAGCTTGCTCCATCGGAACCAGCTCTACGGTAATACCGATTTGTGCCAGGTTAGCTTGGATAACAGTTGCAATCTGCTCGTAGGGAGCGCCGGTTGCATAGGTCAGAGTGGTTTTGATAGGACCGGTTACGCCGGATTCCTTCATCAGCTGTTTAGCACGCTCCAGATTGTAGTCATAGCCGGGCATTTCATCATAGAAGCCCCACAGACCACGGTTCAGAATGGTTTTTTGCAGAGTGCCTTTGCCATTCAGAGCAGCGTCCAGAACGGATTTCTTGTCGATTGCGCAAGCTACAGCCTGACGCAGTTTTTTGTTATCCCACGGTTTCTTTTCAACATTGAATGCGAAGTAGAACAGACGGGTACCGGGTTGTTCGTAAACGGTAATCTTGTCGTCGTCTTTAAGGAATTTCAGATCGCTGATAGGCGGATTTACACATACATCGATTTCGCCGGCCTGCAGAGCCATTACGCGAGCAGAAGCTTCAATCATCGGGCGGAATTCGATGATATCGGATACGCCGGGAGCAAAGTTATCGGTTGCAGGCAGGTTGTTGCCCCAATAATCCTTAACCTTGGTCAGACGGCAGTATTCGCCTTGAACCCATTTGTCATATTTGTAAGGGCCGGTGCCGATAAGCCACGGCTCTTTTACGCCATCATCATAAGCCTTTTTGGATTGGATGGACAGAGGAACGGAGGACAGAGATTGAATGAACTCGTTGTTGTAGGAGCTGATTTCGATTTCAATCTGATATTTGTCTTTAACGGTACATTTTACATAGCCTGCCAGAGCGGATTTGATAACGTTTTTCATTGCCATATCCAGGGTGAATTTAACGTCATCTGCAGTCATAGGAGTCTTTTTACCGTCATTGAAGTATACGTCCTTACGCAGGTTCATGATGATATGGGTATCATCTACGAACTTCCAGTCGGTAGCCAGACCGGGGCCAAAGCGCTCCTTGCCCTGAGAGCCGTTATTGAAGAATACCAGAGTCTGGTGAGTGTTCTTCAGAATAACATTGTTGGCAGCGTCCTGTTGTTTTTGCAGGTTAAGGTTGTTGATATCGGCATCGGTACCGATAACCAGCTTCTCCTTGTGTGCAGCACTGCCGTTGTCAGCTTTTTTGTCATCGCCGCCGCAGCCCGCAACTGCCATAGCAACTACCATCAAAGCCGCCATGAGTAATACCAATAATTTTTTCATAATGCACCTTCCTTTCAAAATTGCATTTTATGACTATCTCCATTGTACACTATGAAAGAACTTTACGCAAGACACAATTTCGTCAATACTTCTACACTTTTAGTTCATCGTTTAAATTCCTCTGCCCTAAAATACTTTTACAATAATAAATGCGCAGCCAAACTGCGACTGCGCATTATCAAGCACTGTTCTTATATGAAGGACTGCTCTTACATCATCTTCAAAAATTTGTCATACATAGCCAAAAATCCCTGCATAAAGCTCTTGGCCTTTGCCAGATCCTCTGCATCCGGATGGCTTGCAGCCGCTGCCCAACGGGCTTCGCTCTCGGGGCTGGGGCTGTGCGGGCTGCCTGCCGGCATCTTGCGCATCATGGCAATCAGCGCCGGGTCAATCGCTCCGCGGATAGACAAAGTACCCAGTACCTTGCAGTCCTTGTTCATTAATACGCCTGCATTTACTAGGGAGCTTACAGCGTGGTCGCTCGCCGGGTCTGCACCCAAGGTTTGGAACAGCACTACCTTTTTGCCGTGCAAATTCTCCAAATATTTTTTCATCTTTGCATTCGGGGCGCCCTTGTCAACCCAGTAGCCTGCTACCACAACAGCGAAGTCATCCGCAGCCGGAGCAGCGTCAACCTGCGCCAGCACGCAGCGTTCGCCTGCAGCCTCGGCCAGAGCCTTGGCAACCTTTTCCGTATTACCGGTTTTGCTGTCATAAACGATTAAAATGTCCTGCATAGTAGTACACTCCTTTTATTTCATATTCTTCATAATACCCATCATCTTCTGGCCTGCCTGCTCCATCAGTCCCGGTTTGCCGTAAAGCGCGCATTCCGCAGCTGTCAGCAGCACTCTGTCCATCTGACGATAGTAATATTTGCCCTTCGCCGTAAAATAATACTTGCCGTCCACAGCATAAAGCAGGTCTAAAAGCTCCCACTGCTCCAGCAGCGGTTTGAAAAGGCTATCCCAATCTGCATCGCTATACTGCTGCAGCAAAGCAAAATCAAATCTGCCGGAATCGCACTGTCCGGAAAGCTTTTCGAGCAGCAGATAGTTTTCGTTATGCTTGCCCATGCCCATGACAGCGTACTGCCCTGACATAGCCTTTTTTACATATTCGCTTCGGTCCATAGTCTTCATATAATTATACATTCCCATGTGACCGCCGCAGGCCGCACCGCAGGTAATGATGTTCGCACCGCTCTTCACCAGCGTATTGTAACCGCTGCATTCATCCTCGCGCATTGCCCAGTGGCAGCAGCTCAGTGCCTTGGCCCCCTGCTCTGCGAGCAGCGTATCGGCAGCGACGAACATTTCCGCCAGCATTTTATCATTATACTCATACTTGATATTCCCCTTGGCAATCGCCTGACCTAAGGGAGATTTAGGCATAATCTGCAGCTTGTACAAATCCATACCGCTCACGCCGCAGGCCAGCGCCGTTCTGATATCGTCCAGCAGCATGGCCTGCGTCTGGCCGTTGAGGCCGTAAATCAGGTCGATGATAACCTTAACGCCCTTAGCTGCCACCTCTTCGAGCTTGGCCGTTACCTCTTTCTTGGCATTAAGCCTGCCTAAGGAGCGGCGCAAATGCGTATCAAAGGCCTGTACGCCGAAGCTGAAGCGGTTCACGCCGCCGGCAATGCAGGCATCCAGCTTATCCGCAGACAAGTCATAAATACTGCTTTCAAAGGTTATCTCGCAATCATCCGCCAGGCTTGCCACGCTGTGAATTTTGTTCAGCAGCGCGCTTATCTGCGCCGGATTCAGCACGGACGGCGTACCACCGCCAAAGAAAACCGCTTCCGGTTTTTGTTTGGCAAAAACGCCCTGCTGCTGCAGGAAATCCAGCTCCGCCAAAAGTGCCTGCACATATTCTTCCACCTGCTCCGCCTCAAAGGGATTGCGGTAAAAGCTGCAATAGGAGCAGCGCAGATTGCAGAACGGAATATGCAGGTACAACGCCGTCGGCTGCGCAGGCTGCAAAGCAAACTCCTGCAGCATCTTCCCGGCCATCATGCCAGGCAACGGTTTGGTCTTGCGCGGAACGTAGGTCAGCTCCTTGAAGCTTGCCTCTACGGCAGTGGCCCCCGACTGGCCGGCAAGAGCCTTATAATCATCGCGCTCATAAAACGCCTGAATATTTTTTGCGTAATCAGTCATCAGCCTACTCCTTTACTGCATCAGGGTACATTTTTGCTGCCATATAGCGTACTGCCTTAGGATATTCCAACCCCGGATTAAGCAGGAACAAATCATCCGGCAGGAAAAATACCTGCTTATTTTTAACTGCATCGATGGAATTCCACGCCGGGTTGCTCATAATCTCCAGCTTAGGATTGCCCTCGCTATCTCTGGGAGCACCCATAGAGGTGATAAAAATTACCTGCGGATTTTTCTCCAGCAAATCCTCTAAGCTGTAGGGAGCCTTATCAGGCTGAGTTCCCATCGGTCCGCTGACAGGCTTGGTTTCGCCTTGTACTACGTTGCGCAGTTTAAGCATTTTGGCACAGCAGCCGGCAATGCTCGTTTCCTTTTCCATGGTAATACCCATGCTGGTGGTGTGCAGAATCGCTACGCTGCGCTCGCTTTTAGGCAGCTTGCTTACTGTAGCATTAATATCCTTATCAAGGTTTGCCACAACTTCTTGTGCTTTAGCATCCTTACGCATTATTTTGCCAATGGTAAGCATGCTGTGCTTAACATCCTCATACGATTTCAAATTCAGCACAACAACGGGAATATTATTGGATTCCAAGGTATGCAGATAACGCTCGTGCATGCCCTTGTAAGCAATAACCAAATCAGGCTTCAGCTCTACGATTTTTTCTACATTAATATTAAAGATAAAGCCTACCTCGGCAGCATCCTTGGCAAACGCCGGCACCTTGCCTACCTGCGTTTTAGCACGGCCGACAACCTTGCCATCGACAGCCTCCACCAGCTCTAGGAAGGACGGGGACAGAACAACGATTCTTTCCGGAACCTTCTTCAAGGTAACAATACGCTGGTTATCATCGGTAATTTTTACTGCGCTGCCCGAACCTGAGTTGCCGGTTAGCGGTGAGCAACCGCTTATACATAAGCATACCATAAGAACGGTTAAAATGAAACTGAAAATTTTTCGCATAATACTTCCTCGTTAGGCAAACAAAGCAGGCCATCGGGCCTGCTTTATTTGTTCTTTTACTTTACCGCTATGTTTAGAATTTATATTCCATACCAACTCTGTACAAGCGACCGAGATTGCCGTCAGAATACGGACCAAAGTTCTGGTGATTGCTGATGTTGTCAATGCCCAGATAAATCTTGGTATCCTTGTTGAGATGTCTGGAAGCCATGATATTGGCAATAGTGAAGTCCTTGGTTTCGTAAACGAAGTTGCCCATGGTGCTCTTATCGCCATTATTGAAGTAGTAGCCAATGTTAGATACAAGGTCAAAGCTCAGGTCCCAAGCATAGATGTTTTCCGGCTGATAGGAAACACCGAAGGTTACCTGATGCTTAGCTCTGTCCTTCAGACGAGTTCCCGCAGTTTTGTCTTTAGCATCCAGGAAGGTATAACCGGCATTCAGATAAATATCCTTGCCCAGTCTGTGAGAACCGTACAGCTCTACGCCCTGCAGAGTTGCTTCAGGAATATTCTTGTACGCCATAACTTGGTCGCCCTTAACGCCGGGATACAGATCCGGATCATCATCGGTCATCTTACCGGTCCAATAGGTGCTGATCAAATCCTTAACTTCACTTCTGAATACGCCCAGATGAACAGTGGATCTGTCGCCCCAGTCCTTTTCAACGGATAATTCATAGCTTAAGGATTTTTCCGGTTTCAGATCAGGGTTACCAACATAGAATTGTCCTGCACCACCCGGATTTGCGGCATACATTTCCCAGAAAATGTACAAGTCATTTACAGTCGGAGTTTTATAGCCCTGACCGACTACAGCCTTAATACGAACGTCATCGGCAGCATTATAGGTTGCAGCCAGGTTGCTGGTCAGCTTGTTACTGAACTGATCGCTGTGGTCGAAACGTACGGAAGGAATAATCAGCCATTTCTCATCCGGTCTGAATTCATCCTGCACATAGGCTGCCAGATAGTTGATATCTGCCTTGTCAAAAGCTGCATGAGCATCTGTACCGTTCAAGGAGGTACTCGGTTTCTTTAAGCGGGTGCCTTCGCTCTGATCCTTACGATATTCAAAACCAGCGGTCAGCTTGTTCTTATCGCTCAGGTTGAAGGTGTCCTTGCCTTCAATAACGCTCAGGGTACGTTTAACAGTATCAACCTTCGGATCCTGCAGCTTCCAACCTTGAGGGCGTCCCATCATCGTCATGCGGGTATTGTTCTGGTTCTTATAGTGCTTATCGAATACTGATTTATAAGCTCTGAACATCCAGTCCTGCTTATCATCGGAGCCCTTATAAGTAATAGCATAGTCAGTACGTTTATTATCGTTATAAATTGTCTGTACCTTGTCCTGCCATACCTTACCGGGCACCATAACAGTTGTGCTGGTAGTAGATTTTTGATTGTTCTCTTTAATCTTGCTGAAGTCTACACTTAATTCATTGCCATTATCGAACTTGTAGCCTACATTCAAAGAAAGCGGTTGCTGCTTGCCATAAAAGTTCATGGAATCTCCGCTGCCTTTGGGATCCAAATACGGTCTGTTTTTATTCAGGCCGGCGTTGATTTTATAGGAATAGTTTCCTTCAGCGCCTTGCAGATACAGGTTGCCCTTATAGCCTGCGCCCTTGCCGTCCTCATACCAGCCGTATTCATAATTTACATTAGCAGTTGTTTTATCCGGAGTTTTGGTAATAACGTTAATTACGCCGCCCATAGCGTCACTGCCATACAGTGCGCCTGCAGGTCCGCGGATAATTTCTACTCTTTCAACGTCTTCCATGCGGATACGGTCTACATCCCAGGCATTAGCAGAGTTGTAAGCAGCCTCGCCGCCTAAACGCTTGCCATCGACCATAATCAGTACGTGACGGGATTCACTGCCACGGATGCTGACATTGCTGCGTCCTTGGAAATCGTTGAATACATTAACGCCCAAAGCACCCTTTAAAGCATCATGCAAGGTTTTAGCCTGTGTCTGCTCCAGCTTTTTGCTGTCAACAATCTCTACGGTAGCAGGGGTTTCTTTAACGGTCATTGCAGTTCTGGTTGCGGTAACAACCATGGTGTCCAAAGAAAATTCTTGTAAATTCTCTTCAGCAGCGAATACCGTCCCCCCCCACAGCACACTGCCGGTCAACAGGGTTGTCAAGACTAACTTGGATAGTTCTTTTTTCTGCATACTCATACCACTCCTTAAAATATATACCAATCACAGCTATGACAGATTAAAATTCGGCAAAGTCCGCCATAGCCAAAACCAGTCATTTTCATATATGTTTATTCAGACATATATATTTCTTGTATCTTTATATGTTTTCGGAATTAATACTGTTAATAAGTATATCATTTAAAGACTGCTGAGTCAAGAAAAGTATGAAAACTGTTGCAATTTATTTTTACGTGAAAATTTTTAAAGCTAACAAGAAATTCTACATGCTACGAAACAGACTATTTTATATTCCCTTTCCCTGTTGCAGACAACAAAAAAGACTCCCAATTTCTTGGAAGTCTTGAATTGCAGTTGGTGGCGGCGCACGGATTCGAACCGCGGACACTGCGGGTATGAACCGCATGCTCTAGCCAACTGAGCTACGCCG
>CAVKUS010000053.1:0-14613 GCA_963659725.1 Bacteroides sp. CAG:545
CTACCGAGCGCGTAGTGGACTTTCACCACCTAGTTATCGCCCATGCTGGGCGCACCGCAAAAAAAAGCAGGAACCGAAGTTCCTGCTTTTTACAGCTCTAAATTAGATGAGTTCGATGATAGCCATTTCAGCTGCATCGCCACGGCGAGGACCTACTCTGTAAATACGAGTAAAGCCGCCTTGTCTGCCTTCATATTTCGGAGCAATTTCTTCAAACAGTTTTTTGGTAATGGTTTCGTCAACCAGAACTGCCATAACCTGACGACGAGCATGCAGGTCATTGCGTTTTGCCAAAGTAATCAGTTGAGCGGAATGCTTAGCAACTTCTTTAGCTTTGGTAACGGTGGTTTCGATCTTACCATATTTGAAGAAGGAAGTTAAAATGCTGCGAAACAGAGCCTTACGGTTGCTGGAGTTACGACCCAGTTTTCTGTATGCCATGTACTTCTGACCCCCTTAATTATTCTTCATCGTTTTTACGAAAATGCAAGCCCATATCCTCAAGTTTCTTTTTAATCTCTTCCAGAGATTTACTACCCAAGTTACGAACTTTAATCATATCAGCTTCTGTTTTCTGGATCAATTCTTCGACAGTATTGATACCTGCACGTCTCAGGCAGTTATTGCTGCGGACGGACAAATCCAAATCGTCGATAGACATTGTGTTTTGACCCTCTTGCTTGCTCGGTTCGGGAGCTTCAGGCTCGGAACCGCCAGCTACAGTGATTACAGAACCTTTGCCATCACTGGTCTGGAAAAGCTTGAGATAGTCAATCAGGATGGTGGAAGCCATGTCAACAGCTTCATCAGGCTTTATGCTGCCATCTGTCCAAACTTCCAAAGTAAGCTTGTCATAGTTGGTAACATTACCTACGCGGGTATCGTTAACAGCAAATTTTACTCTGGTAATCGGAGAGTAAATGGAGTCTACCGGAATAACGCCGATAGGCTGATCAGGCTGTTTATTTTTGTCCGCAGGTACATAGCCACGGCCTTTATCAATATGGATTTCCATATTGAAAACTGCGTCTTTATCTAAAGTCGCAATATGCAGCTCAGGGTTCAGAATTTCAACATCGCTATCAGCAATGATATTTGCAGCAGTAACTTCCTGTTCACCGGAACATTCGATACGCAGAATCTTTTCCCCTTCACCTTCCATTTTAAGGCACAAAGCCTTAATGTTCAGGATGATATCAGCAACATCCTCACGAACACCAGGAATGGTAGCAAACTCATGCAGAACACCGTCAATCTTGACGTAGGTTACTGCAGCACCCGGCAGGGAGGACAGCAGCACACGACGCAGGCTGTTGCCCAGCGTAATGCCGTAGCCTCTCTCGAGCGGCTCCCAAACGAATTTGCCATAACGACCATCTTCGCTGACATCAGATGTAACCATCTTAGGTTTTTCAATTTCAATCATTCGGAAAGCCTCCTTCTATCGCGTATTACCACAATACGTCTCATAAGTGGGTGGCACAAGATATTCACTAATTATTTGGAGTACAACTCTACGATGAAGTGCTCTTCAATAGGAACATCAATTTCCTCACGAGTCGGGAAACGGTCTACCTTACCGCTAACGTTAGCAGCGTCCAGTACCAGCCAAGCCGGAACTGCTTTGGTAGCCAGAGTTTCGTCCATGCCTTTGAAGTATTCTTTAGCACGGCTGTTTTCCATTACGGTTACAACATCGCCAACTCTTACCAATGCGGAAGGAATGTCCAGACGTTTGCCGTTAACAGCAATGTGGCCATGTCTTACGATTTGGCGAGCCTGACGGCGGGTGTTAGCCAAGCCGAGGCGGAAAACTACGTTGTCGATTCTTCTTTCGAGGAGGATCAGCAGGTTTTCACCGGTGATGCCTTCCATCTTTTTAGCTTTATCATAGTAGCCACGGAATTGTTTTTCCAGTACGCCATAGATAAATTTAGCTTTTTGTTTTTCAGTTAACTGAATGCCATATTCGCTCTTTTTTCTGTTTTGGCGGCGAACTTGGCGTTTAGATTCCTTGCTAATGCCCATGAAAGCGGGAGCTAAGCCCAAAGATCTGCATCTTTTCAGGACAGGAGTTCTATCAATTGCCATCTATTTACACCCCCAATTATACTCTTCTACGTTTCGGCGGACGGCAGCCGTTATGCGGGATCGGAGTAACGTCTTTAATAGAGTTAACTTCCAGACCTGCAGCCTGAAGTGCACGGATTGCTGCTTCACGGCCAGCGCCAGGACCTTTTACATATACTTCTACTTGTTTCAAGCCATGCTCCATAGCAGCTTTGGTTGCTTCTTCAGCAGCCATTTGTGCAGCAAACGGAGTGCTCTTACGGCTGCCACGGAAACCGAGGCCGCCTGCGGAGGCCCAGCTCAGAACATTACCTTCGGTATCAGCGATGGTAACGATAGTATTATTGAAGGTGGAGCGGATATGTGCTACACCGTTGATTACGTTTTTGCTAACTTTTTTCTTGTTGCGAACAACTTTCTTGCCAGCCACTGGTTTATCCCTCCCTCGCTAATTATTTCTTCTTGCCTGCAATAGTACGTTTCGGACCTTTACGGGTGCGGGCATTGTTTTTAGTGTTTTGACCACGAACAGGCAGACCCATACGATGTCTTCTGCCACGATAGCTGCCGATTTCAATCAGACGTTTAATGTTCAGGGATTCCTCACGGCGGAGGTCACCTTCAACTTTATAGTCCTGATCCAGAGTTTCACGGATCTTAGCAACTTCTTCTTCAGTCAGGTCGCGAACGCGAGTGTCCGGGTTAATACCGGTTTTAGCTAAAATTTCACGAGAGAGAGTCAGGCCGATGCCGTAGATGTACGGCAGAGCATACTCAATACGTTTATCTCTCGGTAAATCGACACCAGAAATACGTGCCATTAATGTGCACCTCCTTCTTATCCTTGTTTTTGTTTATGTTTCGGGTTTTCGCAAATTACCATTACATGGCCTTTACGTTTAATGACTTTGCATTTTTCACATATTGGCTTAACAGACGGTCTTACTTTCATAATTTAAACCTCCTCTTTGCCTGTTGGATTATTTATACCGATAAGTAATTCTTCCACGATTGAGGTCGTACGGAGTAAGCTCCACGGTAACCTTATCACCAGGCAAAATCTTGATGAAGTTCATACGAATCTTACCGGATATATGTGCTAAAATTGTATGGCCGTTAACCAGTTGAACTTGGAACATAGCATTGGGAAGTGCTTCTAAGATTGTACCTTCAACCTCAATAACATCCTGTTTGGACACTGTTGTACCTCCTTATTTGCTACATCCGAGACTAACTTTAACGTCGGCATATACTTTATCGATAGGCTGCAAGCCATCGATTTCTTTGTACAGGCCTTGTTTTTTGTAGTACTCAATTAACGGTTCTGTTTGTTCATGATATGCATGCAGACGATTTACAACGGTTTCTTCTTTATCGTCGTTGCGTTGATAAAGGTTGCCGCCACATTTGTCGCAAACATTTTCTACCTTGCTGGGGTTAAAGCTTACATGATAGGTAGCACCGCAAGCTTTGCAGATACGGCGGCCAACTACACGCGCAACCAGCTCGGAGTCAGGAACAGAGATATTAACAACACCGGTCAATTTAATGCCCAGGTCTTTGAGGATTCCGTCGAGAGCAACTGCTTGCTCCTCAGTTCTCGGGAAGCCATCTAAGATGAAACCATTTGCACATTCGGGTTTGGACAAGCCTTCACGAACAATGCCGATGGTTACGACGTCGGGGACAAGTCCGCCAGCGTCCATGTATTTTTTTGCCTCTTTACCAAGTTCGGTGCCTGCGCTTACTGCTGCACGGAACATGTCTCCTGTGGAGATATGAGGGATTTTAAATTCATCAATGAGTTTTTCTGCTTGAGTGCCTTTACCAGCACCCGGAGGTCCCATTAAAAGAATGTACATTCTGAACTCCTCCTATTTCATAAAGCCATGATAATGACGCATCAGAACCATGGACTCTATCTGCTTCATAGTTTGTAATGCAACACCAACAACGATCAACAAAGCGGTACCGCCGAAGTACACACCTTCAATGCGGGTTACCCATCCGATAACATGAGGCATCAGCGCAATTAATGAGAGGAAAACCGCACCGGCCAGAGTTATTCTGGACATTACCTTGTCAAGATATTCTGTAGTAGGATTACCGGGTCTTAAACCGGGAATAAAGCCACCGTTCTTTTTAATATTATCGGAAAGATCTCCGATGTTCAGGCTTACTGCTGTATAGAAGTAAGTGAAGAACAAAATCATCAGAACGTACAATGTGGTCTGCAGAGGGCTGCCCCACTGAAAGAGCTTGCCCATGGCTTTAATCCAGGGAACATCAACAAACTGCGCAATGGTTACCGGGAACATCAGCACTGAAGAAGCGAAGATGATGGGGATAACGCCTGCCTGGTTGACCTTCAGAGGAATATAGCTTGTATGACCGCCATAAGCCTTTTTACCTACTACACGCTTAGCATACTGAACTGGGATTTTGCGAATACCCTCAGAAATGATAATTACGAAAACTACCATCGCCAGGGCAATAGCCGCGAACAAAATAACGTTCAATAAGCTTACCGTGCCAGCCTGCAGATATTGGAAAATTACTTTAAGTCCATCCGGCAGTCTGGATACGATACCGGCAAAGATTATCAGGGAAATACCATTGCCGACACCACGAGCTGTAATCTGCTCGCCTATCCACATAAGGAAAACGGTTCCTGCAGTAAGTGTGATAGCAATAAGCAGGATTGAGAAAATCCCGGGGTTATTAATCGCCATCTTCAGGCCGTAAGCCATACCGCAGGCTTGGATAAACGCCAAAGCCACCGTCAGCATACGTGTAAGCTTTGTCGTTTTCTTGAAGCCTTCCTCACCTTCCTTAGACCATTGTTCCAAGGTCGGTACAACTACCTTCAGTAACTGTAAAATAATTGAAGCATTGATATATGGGGTAATACTCATAGCAAAAATGGAGAATTTGCTCAAGGCGCCGCCACTGAACATATCAAGCAGTCCGAAGAGGTTACCGCTGCGGAAAAGCTGTTCAATGACAGAAGCGTTTACGCCAGGAACAGGTATATGTGTTCCAGCCCTGAATACGATGAACATGGCGAGAGTAAATATAACTTTTTGCCTGAGTTCTGTTATTCTAAATATGTTTGCAAGGGCTGCTAACACTTTAGATCACCTCAATCTTACCGCCAGCTGCAACGATTTTTTCTTCAGCGGATTTGCTGAAGCCCATAGCTTGTACAGTAAGCTTTTTGGTCAATTCGCCATTGCCAAGAATGCGGATGCCGTCACGAATGTTCTTAACAACACCTTCTTCAATAAGCATTACAGGTTCAACAACGGTGCCGTCCTCAAAACGATTGAGTACGGAAACGTTGATTTCAACATAATCTTTACCAAATTTATTGTAGAAACCGCGTTTAGGAAGACGCAGGTACAGAGGTCTTTGACCACCTTCAAATCCAGGGCGCTTAACACCGCCGGAACGGGATTTCTGACCTTTCTGGCCTTTGCCGGAAGTCTTGCCCAAGCCACTGCCCAAGCCACGACCTACGCGAACTGCTACACGTTTAGATCCCGGAGCGGGAGACAATTCATGTAAATTCATCTTCAGTACACCTCCTTGTCTTACGCTTCTTCAACCTTCACGAGATGTTCAACCTTGTGAACCATGCCGCGAATAGTCGGAGTATCTTCTTTAACAACGCTAGTATTGATTTTACCTAAGCCCAGAGCTTTAACGGTTGCACGCTGATCTTTGGGGTAACCGATCAGGCTGCGGGTCAGGGTGATTTTAATTTGTGCCATGACAAAGTCCTCCTTAGCCCAACAATTCTTCTACGGTTTTACCACGCAGAGCTGCAACAGCTTCAGCACTCTTCAAGGATTTCAGACCTTCAATGGTTGCACGAACCATGTTGTTCGGGTTGGAAGAGCCTTGAGATTTAGTAAGAATATCACGAACGCCAGCCAGTTCCAGTACGGCACGTACAGGGCCGCCAGCGATAACGCCGGTACCTTCTGCAGCCGGTTTCAGGAATACGCGGCCTGCGCCGAATACACCGATGTTTTCATGAGGAATGGTAGTACCAACCAGCGGTACAGTAACCAGGTTTTTCTTAGCGTCTTCAACGCCTTTACGAATAGCTTCAGGAACCTCTGCAGCTTTACCCAGGCCCATGCCTACATGACCATTTTCATCACCTACAACAACAAGTGCAGCGAAGGAGAAACGACGTCCGCCTTTAACAACCTTAGCAACACGGTTGATGAAAACGACTTTTTCTTGTAATTCGTTTTCTTTATTTTCGAAGTTCGCCACTTTATTTCCTCCTTCTCTTAGAATACCAGGCCAGCTTCGCGAGCAGCTTCAGCCAGGGCAGCTACACGGCCGTGGTACAGATAGCCACCACGATCGAATACAACTTCTTTTACACCCTTAGCCAGCGCTTTTTCAGCGATTGCTTTGCCTACAGCTTTAGCAGCCTCAATGTTGCCGCCGTAGTTTTCTTTCAGATCTTTTTCAACGGTGCTGGCAGCAGCGATAGTTTCGCCGGTCTCATCGTTAATAACCTGTGCATAAATGTTGGACAGGGAACGGTATACGTTCAGACGAGGTTTTTCAGCAGTACCGATAATATATCTACGAGAACGGAGATGACGTTTTTGACGTTTCTCGTTTTTATCAACTCTGTTAAGCAAGAGTTTCACTCCCTTCTTTTAGAAATTATTTCTTGCCTTTAGCGCCGGCTTTACCAATCTTACGACGAACATGTTCGCCTTCGTAACGGATACCTTTACCTTTGTAAGGTTCAGGCGGACGCAAAGTACGGATATCTGCAGCAACTGCACCTACAACTTCTTTATCAGCACCGCTAACAACGATCTTGTTCGGAGCGGGAACTTCAAAAGTAATACCTGCAGGCGGCTCTTTTACAACCGGGTGAGAGAAACCCAGAGTGAAGTTAATGTTTTGGCCTTGCTTAGCAGCACGGTAACCAACACCATTAATTTCCAGAGTTTTGCTGAAGCCTTGGGTTACACCGATGATCATGTTGTTGATCAGGGTGCGGGACAGACCATGCAGAGAACGGCTTTCTTTTTCATCGTCCGGACGTTCAACGGTGATTACACCATTGTCCATGGTCAGCTTCATGTTTTTATTGATTTGGCGAGCTAATTCGCCTTTAGGACCTTTAACGGTCACGTGATTATCTTCAATAGTAACTGTTACACCAGCGGGAACAGTAATTGGCATCTTACCAATTCTAGACACGTACGAGCACCTCCTATCTTTTTAGTATTACCATACGTATGCAAGAACTTCGCCGCCCAAGCCTGCTTTACGAGCAGCTTTGTCGGTCATCAAGCCTTGGGAAGTAGAAATTAATGCAATACCCAGACCTCCGAGGACTCTAGGCAGTTGGTCTTTTTGGGAGTAAACTCTCAGACCAGGTTTGGAAATACGTTTAATACCGGAGATAACCTTCTCTTTATTAGCACCGTATTTCAGGCTGACGCGGATAACATTTTGTTTGCTGTCAGCAATAACTTCGAAATCTTTAATGAAACCTTCGGCTTTCAGGATTTCAGCAATAGCCAGCTTAATCTTGCTGCCGGGGATTTCAACTTTATCATGATGAACTGAATTTGCGTTACGAATACGGGTAAGCATATCAGCAATCGGGTCAGTCATTACCATACTTAAATACCCTCCTTCCTTGTTGTCTGTCTTACCAGCTTGCTTTGGTTACGCCCGGAATAGCTCCTTTATAAGCATATTCACGGAAGCAGATACGGCAGAGGCCAAATTTACGCATATAGCCATGAGGTCTGCCGCAAACTTTGCAGCGGTTATAATGACGAACTTCGAATTTCGGTTCGCCTTTCCATTTTTCGATCAGGGCTTTTTTAGCCAATGTGTTCCCTCCTCACTTATGCGCCGAACGGCATTCCGAGGAGTTTGAGCAGCTCTCTAGCTTCCTCGTCTGTCTTAGCGGTAGTCACAATGATGATATCCATGCCACGAACTTTATCGATCTTATCATATTCGATTTCCGGGAAAATCAATTGTTCTTTCAGACCCAGTGCGTAGTTGCCACGGCCGTCAAATGCGGAAGCATTTACGCCACGGAAGTCACGTACGCGCGGAAGAGCGAGATTCATCAGTTTATCAAGGAAATAGTACATACGGTCGCCACGCAGGGTTACTTTAGCACCCAGAGGCATGCCTTGACGTACTTTGAAAGCTGCGATGGATTTCTTAGCTTTGGTGATAACAGGTTTTTGACCTGCGATCTGAGTCATATCAGCAACTGCGCTTTCCAGAGCTTTGCTGTTGCCTACAGCCTCGCCAACACCCATGTTGATTACAACTTTCTCAATTTTAGGGATTTCCATTACGTTTTTATATTGGAATTTGTCATGCATAGCCTTAGCTACTTCAGACAAATATTTTTCTTGCAATCTGGTCTTTGCCATTCAGTTATTTCCTCCTTTCCCGGAAAATTATTTATCGATTACTTCACCGCATTTTTTGCAGGTTCTTACGAAAGCACCGGCAACTTCGGTCTTTTTAATACGGGTAGCTTGTTTGCAAACCGGGCATACCAGCATTACTTTGGAAGAAGCGAGCGGAGCTTCTTTAGTAATGATGCCGCCTTGAGGATTTGCCTGAGACGGTTTGGTATGACGTTTTACTTTATTCACGCCTTCAACAACCACTTTGGCTTTCTTAGGCAGAGCTTCAACGATCTTACCTTGCTTGCCTTTATCCTTACCGGACAGTACAAGAACGGTATCGCCTTTTTTAACATGCAGCTTTACAGCATTTGCCATGTCAAGAACACCTCCTTACAGTGCGTTATCTAATTTCTTACAGCACTTCCGGTGCCAGAGAAATGATTTTCATGAAGTCTTTTTCGCGAAGTTCGCGGGCAACAGGCCCAAAAATACGAGTGCCGCGCGGGCTCTTGTCGTCTTTAATTACAACTGCTGCGTTCTCATCAAAACGGATGTAGGAACCGTCTGCACGGCGAACACCTTTAACGGAACGAACAACAACTGCTTTAACTACGTCGCCTTTTTTTACAACGCCACCGGGTGATGCATCTTTAACAGCACATACGATAACGTCACCGATATTAGCATATTTACGGTAAGAACCGCCTAATACACGGATACACATAACCTTCTTAGCGCCAGTGTTGTCACCAACATTAAGGATAGTTTGTTGTTGTATCATGGATTTCCCTCCCTTGCCGGACTAACTCTTCGGCAAAATTATTTAGCACGCTCTAAGATTTCAATAACGCGCCAGCATTTATCTTTAGACAGCGGACGAGTTTGCATAATTTCAACTACGTCGCCAACATGTGCTTCGTTATTTTCATCATGAGCTTTAAATTTAATAGTATGTTGTACGCCTTTTTTGTACAGCGGATGCTGAACGAAACGTTCTACTGCAACTACGACAGTTTTCTGCATTTTATCGCTGACAACTTTACCAATACGGGTAACACGTGCGTTTCTTTCTTCGGTCACGACTGTTTCCTCCTTGTTATACTTCAAAACAGTTAAGCCTTGAGCTCACGTTCACGCTGGATTGTTTTGATACGGGCAATGGATTTCTTAACGTCACGAATTTTCATCGGATTTTCACATTGACCGGTTGCCATTTGAAAACGCAGATTGAAGAGTTCCTCTTTCAAATCTGCCAACTTGGTGTCTAACTCAGCAGCAGACAATTCACGAATTTCTGTTGTTTTCATTAAGCTTCACCACCCTTTTCTTGTGCGGCAGCTTCAGCTTCCTGTTGAGCGCGAGTTACAAATTTGCATTTGATAGGCAATTTGTGGCTAGCAAGACGCATTGCTTCTTTAGCAACTTCTTCGCTAACACCGTTCATTTCGAACAGAACGCGACCAGGTTTAACTACTGCTACCCAGTACTCCGGAGAACCTTTACCAGAACCCATACGAGTTTCAGCAGGTTTTGCAGTAATCGGTTTATCCGGGAAAATTTGAATCCAAACTTGACCGCCACGTTTGATATAACGTGTCATTGCGATACGGGCTGCCTCAATCTGGCGGTTGGTAATCCAAGCGGGCTCCAATGCTACCAGACCGAAATCGCCATGAGCGATTCTATTACCGCGCATAGCACGGCCAGTCATACGACCTCTATGTTGTTTACGATGTTTAACTCTCTTCGGTAATAACATGTCTGATTATGCCTCCTTTGCCGGAGCAACTTTAGCTGCTTCTTTGCTTTCAGGAAGAACTTCACCTTTGTAAATCCATACCTTAATGCCGATACGGCCATAAGTGGTATGTGCTTCTGCAGTGCCATAATCGATGTCAGCACGCAGGGTGTGCAGAGGAATGCTGCCTTCACGATAGGATTCGCTGCGTGCAATTTCAGCACCGCCAAGACGACCGCCGCAGGTAATTTTGATACCTTTAGCACCCATACGCATGGTACGGCCAACGCATTGTTTCATAGCACGACGGAAAGCGATACGGCGTTCCAGCTGTGCTGCAATGTTCTCTGCAACCAAGGTTGCGTCCATATCCGGGGTTTTAACTTCTACGATGTTGATTTCGATAGCGCTCTCAGTCATTTTCTTCAGGTCGGATTTCAGCAGTTCGATGTTGCTGCCTTGACGACCGATTACCATACCAGGTTTTGCAGTATGGATGGAAATGCGGGCTTTATTAGATGCGCGTTCGATTTCTACTTTAGAGATACCGGACAGGAACAGTTTTTCTTTGATGAACTCACGGATTTTAATGTCTTCTAACAAGAATTTCTCATAGTCTTTGCCAGCGTACCATTTGGAATCCCAGCCTTTGATAACGCCAACACGGAGACCATGCGGATTAACTTTTTGACCCACTATCTTTTCCCTCCTTCTGACGGGATATTATTTTTCTTTAACTGCTACAGTTACGTGGCTAGAACGTTTCAGAATTTTGAAAGCCTGTCCACGGGAACGAGGATGAATACGTTTCATGGTCGGACCTTGATCTACTGCACAGTAGGATACGATCAGGTTATCCACGTTCATGTCAAAATTGTGCTCTGCGTTTGCTACTGCACTGCGCAGAACTTTCTCGATTACCTCAGAACCAACCTTCGGGGTATATTTGAGGATCGCGAATGCTTCACCAACGGATTTGCCGCGGATGAGATTGATTACGATGCGCAGTTTGCGCGGCGCAATACGGATATATTTTGCAATTGCCTTTGCTTCCATTGTTTGGTCCCCCTTTCCCCTTATTTTAAGCCGGTGCTCTTATCTGCGTGACCTTTGTAAGTACGAGTAGGAGCGAATTCTCCTAATTTGTGGCCTACCATATCCTCGGTAATGAATACCGGAACATGTTTGCGTCCGTCATGAACCGCAATGGTGTGACCAACGAAAGACGGAATAATAGTAGAGCTGCGAGACCAGGTCTTAACAACTTTTTTATCATTAGCGGCATTAAGCACGTCAATCTTTTTCAAAAGACTTGCATGGACAAAAGGTCCTTTTTTAACTGATCTGGACACTAGGTTAGCCTCCTTTCCTTATCCTGTTTTATTATTTAGTTCTACGTTTCAGAATTAACTTAGTAGAAGCTTTCTTCTCTCTGCGAGTACGAGTACCGAATGCACATTTACCCCAAGGAGTAACAGGACGTTTACGACCAACGGGGGAGTGACCTTCACCACCACCATGCGGATGGTCGTTAGGATTCATAACAACGCCGCGGTTAGCAGGACGGATACCCAGCCAACGGCTGCGGCCAGCTTTACCGATGCAGATGTTTTCAGCATCAATGTTACCAACTTGACCGATGGTTGCACGGCAGTTGATATGTACTTTACGGATTTCGCCAGAAGGAAGACGGAGCAGAGCGTAGTCGCCCTCTTTAGCCATCAGCTGAGCGCTGGTACCAGCACTACGAGCCATTTGGCCGCCTTTACCAATTTTCATTTCCACGTTGTGTACGGTAGTACCAAGCGGAATGTTTTTCAGCGGCAGGCAGTTACCGGTTTTGATATCTGCGTCAGGACCGCTTACTACGATATCGCCAACTTTCAAATCAAGCGGAGCGATGATGTAACGTTTTTCGCCGTCAGCATAGTTGATCAGAGCGATACGAGCGTTACGGTTAGGATCGTATTCAATGGTAGCAACCTTAGCCGGAATGCCGTCTTTGGTACGCTTGAAATCAATGATACGATATTGTTTTTTATGACCGCCGCCTTGATGACGAACAGTCATTTTACCGGTATTATTACGGCCTGCATGTTTACCAAGTTTTTCAACAAGCGGGCGGTAAGGCTTGTCAGTCGTAATCTCTTCGAAGGCAGACACAGTAATAAAGCGTCTGGAAGGAGAATACGGATTAAAGCTTTTAATAGCCATTTAATTTACCTCCTATACGTTAATTACATTCCTTCGAAAAGGGGAATCGTATTGCCTTCAGCAAGCTTCACGATAGCTTTCTTATAATCGGAACGTTTGCCAACATATTTACCCATGCGTTTGGTTTTGCCCAGTACGCGGATGGTATTTACATTCAATACTTTAACTTTGAAAATCGCCTCTACAGCTTGGCGAATCTCTACTTTGTTAGCATCCAGGGGAACCTGGAAGGTGTATTTGTTCTCCTGCATCATCTGAGAAGTCTTTTCAGTGATGATGGGACGAATCAGTATATCGCGAGGATTAGCAGCCATTATGCGAGCACCTCCTCAATTTTTTCTACAGCATCTTTAGCAAGGAATACCTTTTTGCTGTTCAGGATATCAAAGCAGTTCAGACCCATGTTGGTGATGGTGGTTACTTTCGGCATGTTACGAGCGGAAAGAGCAACGTTTTCGTTGGAACCATCGGTGATCAACAGAGCTTTAGTGTCAGCAGCTTCGAAAGCTTTCAGCAGAGAAGCTACTTGTTTAGTTTTCGGAGCGTCAAAAGCCAGGCCTTCAACAACTACCAGTTCACCAGCTGCTACTTTAGCAGACAGTGCGCAGCACAGAGCTAAGCGACGTGCTTTACGAGGCATTTTCTTTGCATAGCTGCGGGGTTGGGGACCAAAAGTGGTACCACCGCCAACCCATACGGGAGAACGGTTGGAACCGCAACGAGCGCGGCCAGTACCTTTTTGTTTCCAGGGTTTACGACCGCCACCGCGTACCATAGCACGGGTTTTAGTAGCGGAAGTTCCTTGACGTTGGTTTGCCAGCTGCATTACAACTGCTTGATGTACTACAGCTTCATTGAACTCAGCGCCAAATACGGAATCATTTAATTCTATTTCACCGGTTTGTGCACCGGAAAGATCATATACTGATAACTTCGGCATTAGAAGCATCCTCCTTTCTTTCGCTTATCTTATTATTTGTTAGGTTTTACGGTTTCCTTCAGTACTACGTAAGAACCAGTAGCACCCGGAATAGCACCCTTAACCAGAATAAGATTACGTTCTGCGTCAACCTTAACAACGGTCAGACGTTGAACAGTTACATTTGCATTACCCATACGGCCAGGCAGTTTTTTGCCTTTGATTACACGGCCGCCAGGACCGGAATGCATGGGGCCCATAGAACCAGGCTCACGATGAGACTTAGAACCATGTTTCATAGGTCCGCGAGAGAAATTGTGGCGCTTAATAGTGCCTGCAAAACCTTTGCCGCGGGAAACGCCGCTTGCGTCAATCAGTTCGCCTGCAGCAAAAATATCAGCAGCGATTTTATCGCCTACCGCATATTCGGAAGGAGCAGCCAGACGCAGCTCTCTGACAAATTTAACCGGTGCTACACCAGCTTTGTCAAAATGGCCTTTCATCGGTTTGGTGGTATGTTTTTCTTTAATTTCACCAAAACCAAGTTGAACAGCATTATAACCGTCTGTTTCTTCGGTTTTGTTTTGAAGTACAACGCAGGGGCCTGCTTCTACAACAGTAACAGGAATCAGTCTGCCATCAGCTTCAAAAATTTGGGTCATGCCCAGTTTTTTGCCTAAGATACCTTTAGCCATTATTGCACCTCCTCCTTACAGTTTAATTTCAATATCTACGCCAGCGGGCAGGTCAAGACGCATCAGAGCATCAACAGTCTTACCGGTGGGTTCCAGAATGTCTACAAGACGTTTGTGAGTACGCATTTCGAATTGCTCACGGGAATCTTTGTTAACATGCGGAGAACGCAGAATAGTGTAAATATTTTTTTCTGTAGGAAGGGGAATCGGACCGGAAACTTGTGCACCGGTACGTTTTGCAGTTTCTACAATCTTAGAAGCACTTTGGTCAAGTGCTTTATGATCATACGCTTTCAGGCGTATTCTAATCTTTTGAGACTTAGCCATTAAAAAATATCCTCCTAAATTCGCCCAGTTTCTATGAACGGACATACTCCGTGAAAATCTCCCTGTCTAACAGGCAAGCAACCTTTCACATCATCGCAGGGCCATACCAACAAACATAAGAATAGAGGGGAGGTTAACCCCCCTCATATTCTTCCAGGGATCTAACTAAAATTATTTCTCTTCTACTTCGGAAACAACGCCAGCGCCAACGGTACGGCCGCC
>CAVKUS010000054.1:0-13449 GCA_963659725.1 Bacteroides sp. CAG:545
TAATTGCAAATGCTAACGGCAATATTGCAACCAACGGCGACGTTACTGCACAAACGGGCAAGGCAGTTCTTAACTCTAAGAGTGGCAGCGTAACGATGCAGAACGTAACTGCTGATCAGGCAGTGGATATCGATGCAGCGTATGATATTATGGCAGACGGAAATATCACCTCTAATAATGGTGATATTACTCTGGATGCGGGCGGAAGCATTACGACAAACGGTAAGACCAAGGCTCGCAATAATGTAACTGCTAATGCTAAAGGCGATATCAATGCTAATAATGATGTTACTTCCACCAATGCAAACGTAGAATTGAACGCAGGCGGCAGCATTACAACTAATAGCATAGTAAATGCGTTTAACAACGTAATCGCCAATGCTAACGGTAATATCTACACCAACGGCGATGTTACCGCACAAACTGGTAAGGTAGCGCTTAACTCCAACACTGGCAGCGTAACAACAAAGAACGTAACTGCTGATCAGGTAGTAGATATCGATGCGGCGCAAGATATTACAGCAGACGGAAATCTCACTTCTAACAATGGTGACATTACTCTGGATGCAGGCGGAAGCATTACGACCAATAGCATAGTAAATGCGCTTAACAACGTAATTGCAAATGCTAACGGCAATATTGCAACCAACGGCGATGTTACTGCGCAAACCGGTAAGGTAATCCTTACCTCCAAGGGTGGCACTGTAACAATGCAGAACGTAGCTGGCAACAGCGCAGTAGATATCGATGCAGCGAAAGATATTACAGCAGACGGAAATCTCACCTCTAACAATGGTGATATTACTCTGGATGCAGGCAATAGTATTACAACCAACGGTCAAGTTACTGCACAGAAGAATGTTGATTACAATGCCAAAGGCAGCATTACTACCGGCGGTATTATCAACAGCACAACTGGCAATATCAACCTGCAGACAGACGCAGCTCAGGGCGATATCAGCTTCGGCGGCGACGTAACTGCCGAGCATGGCAACATTAATATCGACGTACTGCAGAACGGTAATGTAACTGACGACGATAACAAATTTACCGCTCTTGGCGACAAGGGTGATATTAACAGCGGCAACTTCGCACTGCACATCAAGGGTGCCGGAGATGTTGACCTGCATGAGATTTACGCTACAAACAATGCGCTAATCGACGTTGCCAACGGCAATCTCACACTGGCAAAAATTAATGGTGATCTGGTAGCTTTGCGCCTGCATACGGAAGGCAAGCAGATGAAGGTTAGCGAAATTATTGCCGGCACTAAGCTTATTGCACAGAGCAGCGACATCAATATCGATAAGATTCAGCAGCGTTTGGACGCTGACGGCCTTCTGACTATAGTTCCAGATAGCGCACAGCCCAATAAACCTATTGACAACCTGAAGATTGGTGAGATAATTACTAATAAGGGTGTCCGCTTCGATCATCTGTGGCTGAATAACGGCTCTATCAACGTAAGCGAGGGCATATTCAATATCGATAAGCTGGTAGTCAATAATGTTGCTCATTTTAGCAATAAGCATATGAAGACTGCTGTATGGGGCGCACCGCCGCAGCGTGACGATAGCGACAGCATTTATTGGAACAACATTGCAGTGAATAACCCCGCTAACAACTTGGCTGAATGGCAGCAGGAGGGTACCAAACCGTATAAATGGATGTACCTGCACTTTGCAGAACAGCCGAACGTTCAGTACAGCAACGGCATACTGCTTTACCTGCGCAATTACTATTATGTTTATAACCAACACTATAGCGCTGTAGACTATATGCTGTATCAGCTCAATGAGAACAAAGCGGAGGAATATGACATTAACTATGCACCTGGCGTAGTACAATACTTCCGCTATGACCTGTATGACCTGGATGAAGACGATAGCAAGAGTGAACCCGAAAAAATCACTGTAGAAGCATAGGAGGAAACGCTGATGAACAAAAAGGCAGAGGCTTTTATCAAATATCTGGATGATAACAAGATTACCTGCTTTGCTATTGAACAGATTAGCGAGGATAAGCTGAACACAGTGGTCTTCCGTTCTCACATTGTTGTTGAAGGCCAGCGTCTGCCGACGCTGGTCATCCTGGACAGCAGTATTTATGGTATGCTTCGCGTGCAGCTGGCAGCAAATGCGGTCAACGAGACGAATGAAGTGGCTATTTTGAGGGAAATCAATAAGGTGAACCGTCAATATAAGGTGTTCAAATATTATCTTACTGATGACGGTTCACTCTTCCTGGACAGCTGCCTGCTCTGCCAAAATGGTAGGCTGGAGGGCAACATGATTTATACCGTGCTGGATGTAATCATCAAGCATCTGGAAAAGGAATATAAAAGAATAATGCAGCTCATCTGGCAGGCCAATTAGCCTGTCGGATGCAGCAAAATTTTGTATATCAAAGGGGTGTTGTCGATGATTACTAATAAAACAAGCTTGCTACTGGTTGCGCTTTTGCTGGGATGCAGTGCTGCTGCTTTCGCAGCGCCTACACCTTCGCAGGAGGCAGAATTCAATAAAAGCGGCCTGAATAACGCCGGTGTGGCAGCCAACAGAACTATAGAGTATATGGAGCGCCAGCGTGTTGCCAGACAGATTGCTGAGGACAAGGCTAAGACAAGCAGTAAGATAGAGCAGGGGAGCGAGAAGCCTGATGCAGAGCAACAGGCGGCAGTGACCTTTAAGCTCGAAAAGCTGGAACTGGATGAATCTACCGTACTGGAGCAGGCAGAGCTGCAAAAGCTGACTGCTGAATATATCGGTAAAGAGGTTGGCGTCAAGGATTTGTACGAGCTGGTGAATAAAATCAACAAGCTGTATCTTGAAAACGGTTACTTTACCTGTCGTGCAATTTTGCCGGCACAGACGATTAAAAACGGTACGGTGAAAATTGAGCTTATCGAAGGCAAAACAAATGCTGTTGAGGTGCAAGGCAACAAGTATACCAAAAGCAAATACATCAGCAAGCGTATGAGCCTGAAGCAGGGCGAGGTTGCCAATATCAACAAGCTGAATGACGATTTACTGCGCTTTAACGCTGCCAATGATGTGCAGCTGCGCATTTCTCTGCAGGCTGGCAGCGAGCCTGGCACTACGGATTACGTCATCAGCGCCTATGAACCGCAAAACATTACTTGGACTGTTTACAGTGACAACGCAGGCAGTGATACAAGCGGCGAATATCGTGGCGGCCTGTTCTTTACGGATAGAAGCCTGACCGGTGTGCGTGATGCACTGACGCTGAACACGATACTTAGCGATGGCACCAAATCGTTTGGCTTTGGTTACAGCAGGCCCTTAGGACACAGTGGTACTAAGCTGAACCTGCAGTACAGCACTAACAGTGTTCACATTACTGACGGAGTATTGGAGCCTTTGAATGTACGTGGTCATGCTTACGCGATGAACGTTGGTCTGAGCCAATTGTTGGTAGCGACAGAAAAAATCCGTACTGAAGCAACGCTTGATTATGGTCAGCAAAATTCCAAGACGGATTTCAGCGGCCAGCATTGGCTTGATGATACCATCAAAGGCGTTACAGCAGGCTATTCCGTAACTAATTACGGCGCAAGCTCTGTGATTTACCAAAAGCACAGCTTTAACGCCGGTACGCATACCGATATTGCAGATAAGGACAAGGATTTTTCCCTGTATCAGCTTAACGGCCTGTACCAAAAGCTGTATCAGCATGGACAGCTTTTGAGCCTGCGCCTGGACGCACAGCGTGGCTTCAACAATTATCTGCCTTCCGCCCGAATGTTCTACATTGGCGGTATGTACAGCGTACGCGGTTACAAAGAAAGCTTACTTGGAGGCGACAGTGGCTACAGTTTAGGCCTGGAATATTCCGTTCCTGTGACTAAGGATAGACAGACCAGTGCTTTCGCCTTTGTCGACCATGGTCAGGTCTTTGGTGACAGTGCCTTTGACAGCCACGTGCTGACAAGCTGTGGCCTGGGCGTACGCAGCAACATTACGAAGCATATCGGTGCTGTGGTAACTCTGGGCGTGCCTTTGATTAAGGAAATCAATAATACTGATGTAGATTCAACACGCATCCATTTCATGGTAAGCGGTCAATTCTAAGAAAATATTCTGCGATAATAGGACTGGGGAAACCTGGTCCTATTTTTTCCGTAAATAAGTAGGACGAAGCAGCTTTGCCTGTATCTGATATCCTAATATATGAAAAAAATTTCGATAACTAATGACAATTAACACAATTCAAGCTATAATAAGTATATAAACAAAAAATTATTTTATGAGGTGACATACAATGCAATTTCCAATAGTTTTAGGTGTTTCTGCACGTCACGCACATCTGTGCCGTGAACATATGGATATTTTATTTGGTGAAGGCAGCGAGCTGCACGTTAAAAAGGCAATCGGCCAGCCCGGACAGTTTGCTTCCGACGAACAGATTACCATGGTAACTCCTAAGGATTCCATGAAGCTGCGCATCATCGGTCCTTTGCGTCCGGAAACCCAGATTGAGCTTTCTCTGACCGACGCACGCAAGGTTGGCCTGGATGCTCCTATCCGCAACAGCGGCGACATTGAAGGCAGCGCTGGCGCTAAGCTTATCGGTCCGAAGGGCGAGCTGGAGCTGAAGGAGGGTATTATTATCGCTGCACGCCACGTGCATCTGTACCCCGAAACCGCTGAAAAATACGGCCTGAAGGATGGCGATATCGTTGATATTACCACAGAGGGCGAGCGTTCTGTAACCCTGCATAATGTTCTGGTACGTGCGGGCGTAAAGCATGCTGACGAGGTTCATATCGATACTGACGAAGCTAATGCCTGCAACCTGGGCAGCGGCGTAATGGTTAACATCGTCTACAATAAATAATTCCACCGTTTTTCCGATAAAAGGATGGTGAGTATATGAAAAAAATTACAGCCTTGGCGGCAGCGCTTGTTTTATGTGCTGCGCATGCTTCGGCTTACGAAAACAGCTATGCCGGCTACAGCGTTAAGGACGGACAGCCGTACTATAAGCTGGAAGCGAAGAAGGTTTATGCGTATACCAATATCAGCAGCAAAAAAGTCTATCAGGATGAAGAGGATTTAAAAAATACCGCTGTTAATATTGTTAACTATTATACAGCAGAGGATATGGAGCAGATTATAGACGAAAAATTCTCTACTGCTTATTTTGATGCGGAATATGAGAAGCTGGCGCTTTTGGAGCGCTCCCAGCTCAATCCGAAAACCTTACCTGCGCCGCTGCTGGAGCTCGAAAAATATGCCGAGCATGACAGTAACGGCAATCTGACAATCCAGAGCAAGGTGCTCAAGGAAAAGCTGGAAAAGCTTACGCCTCTTATTAAAGTAGGAAAAATTGCCGGCAAAAAGGCGATAACTATTTCTTACCTCTATAAACAGGGCGATGTGCTGGTTAAAATTGACACCAGCCTTGTTTCTGCCAACGACAGACTTTATCTGCTGTCTACCGTAAATACGGATCAGGATTTGTACGCGCCCAAAAAGGATAAAAAAGACGCTGATAACGATGCAGATATTGAGGGTATCGATTCTGACGAAGAAAGCGTAAAAGATGACGAAGCAAAGTCTGCTGCTTCCGTGAAGAAAGATATGGAAAAGGCTCTGGCGGTTGAGAATGTTTTTGTCCGTGATGTACCGGCAGAAACTATGCAGCGCTTCGAGGCGGTTCATACCGACTTATTGAAGGGCTTTAAGGCTTTTGCTCCGACAAGCACGCCGAAGGCCATCAGCTTTACCGATGCTGCAGCCGGCAAAAGTGTGCAGCTGCCTGATGACTGGTTCTACGGCCAGCTGAATCTTAAATATAAGGACAAGGGCACCTTTTACCTGACTTTGGCTTCTTCGATGAAGGAAATGCAGGAGGTTGCCACAAATACTGATTATGACAGTATTTATTCCGTATTGGCTATCCCGCAGGCTGACCCCGAATACCAGAAGAAGGTTACGGAGCTTTACAACAGCGGCGCGCGTAATGTTCTGGAGCACTGGAACCATCTGCTGATTACTGCCAGCGTGGATAATATTACCGACGCTGAAATCAAAGAGCTTCTTTCAACGCCTGTTGCCAACAGACTTGCGGTTGAGAGCTTTATCTCCGAAGGTCTGCAGCGCATGAAGGGCTTTAGCAACGAATACTTTACTTTGAAGGATTATAAGACAAATTTTGACTTCACCCAGGAAAAAGCGCTCATCGGCATCAGCGCTGACACCGATTTGCTGAAGGATTTTGCTTATAACAACAAAATTTTACTGAGCTGCAGCCAAAAAGCTGCTACAGCAATGCTTTTTATCAAGAAAACCGACGTTGAGACAGAAAAAAGCCTTGAACAGCAAGTAAACGAATGGCACTTTTAATTACACAGGTGCGATGAATTGCAGTGCATAAAAATCTCACGTCTGAGAAAAGGAAAATTTAACATAATATACATTATCGGACGTAAAATATTATTTTGCAGTCTTTGCGGTAAAAAGACAGCATTATAGACATGTTTATTTCCTAACTGAGGAAAATGCTGAGAAAAGCGTCAGATTGTGATAATTTTTCGTTTTTTGCTCCTCCCCCCGGAGGTTTTGAGATGCTTTAGCGTTTTTTATGTTAAATTAGCCACCGTGCGCACTGCTGTTTGACGAAATTACTTTTATCTGTTATAATTTGTATAAGGTAACTATAAACACATGATTGGAGGGTCTAAAATGGGAAGAAGAAAAGCACTCCCGCCGGACTTTGATGGCAACTATACCGAAGATATGTTGTCTGAACGCCAACGTAACATTTTGAAATTCGTCCGTACTTTTATTAATCATAAGGGTTATCCGCCTGCTGTACGTGAAATTGGTGCAGCAGTAGGTTTATCCTCCAGTGCCAGCGTGCATAATCATCTGAAGAAGCTGCAGGAGTATGGCTTCATTCAGCGTGATGCTGCCAAACCGCGTGCTCTGGAGCTGATGAGCGAGAGCGATGCCTGGAGAAACAAGCTCCTTGTTCCGGTACCGCTGGTTGGCAAGGTTACTGCAGGTGTTCCTATTCTTGCTGTCGAGAACATTGAAGAGACCTATCCTATTCCTCGTGACCTGATTGGCTGCGACGATGATGTTTTCATGCTTTCCGTATGCGGTGACAGCATGATTAACGCAGGTATTCTGGATCATGACTACATTATTGCACGTAAGCAGAATTTTGCTAATAACGGCGATATTGTTGTTGCTCTGATTGACGGCGAGGAAACCACCGTTAAGCGTTACTTCCGCGAGCTGCGCAGTGTGCGCCTGCAGCCGGAAAACGATAAGTACGAGCCTATTGTAGGTTCTGACAACATTAAGGTGCTTGGTAAGGTTATTTCTGTATTTCGTATGCTCTAATAACCTGACTGTAAAATGCATGTAAAATGATGTCACTTTAGCGTCAAATACAAAAAACAGCTCTTTACAGAGCTGTTTTTTTGTTATATATTATAGTTATGAATGTGTGTAAACGATTTTTACAAGGAGATGACGCATATGTTACATCCATCTACTGATATTATCATGAACGCCCAGCAGTTCTTTGCTGCGGACCAGAGCGAAGCTAATCTGGTGAAGCTGTTGCATGCAGTCAGCGTAATGCTGCAGGAAGGTGCCGAAGTGCTCATTCCTACTGCTGCAGATGCGCCAGAGGGCCAGCTGCTTTTGCAGACTCAGACTACGGACAGCGGCTTGGAATACATGACGGCTTACAGCAGCAAAGAGGCCTACGAGCAGGGCATGCCCTGCAACGTTATCAGCCGTCCGCTGGTCAACTATTTTGAAGCTATCCTGCAAATGGACGGCATTGCCGGCATTATCTTTAACCCTGCTTCCCCCGCTCCCTTCAATATTCAGAACCAAATGATTAAGGAGCTGCTGGCTGATGCCCAAAAGAACAAGGCACAGAACGCTATTTCCGTTTGGCGCGGTGATATTACTACGCTGGACTGCGACGCAATTGTCAATGCTGCCAACAGCACGCTTTTAGGCGGCGGTGGTGTTGACGGTGCTATTCACAACACTGCAGGACCACAGCTTTTGGAGGAATGCAAAACCTTAGGCGGCTGCACAACCGGTGCTGCCAAGATTACCTATGGCTATAATCTGCCTGCAAGCTACATTATCCATACCGTAGGCCCTATTTATAATGGTAAGGTTGAACAAAGACTGGAGCTGGCTGACTGCTACAAGAACAGCCTGGACCTGGCGCGCAAGCATCATCTGCACAGCATCGCTTTCCCGGCGATTTCTACCGGTGCTTATGCTTATCCTGTGGACGAGGCAGCGCGTATCGCTCTTTTAACCTGCACCGAATGGATTAATGCCAACGCCGACTATGGCATGAGCGTTGTGCTTACCTGCTTCAACAGCGGCGTTTATAACGCTTATCAGGAGCTTGTTAAAAAGGCGCAGAACGGCGAGTTAGATTAACCTTATAGCACTTTTATGTACGACAAAACCCGTGACTTCCTTCGGAGGTCACGGGTTTTCTTAGCTTTGGTGTAAGCTTAACAGCGTACAGATTTACGCATTGATGATATTGTTGAACAAAGATTTATTGGCTTCGATAGGCTGCTTGCCGCCGACTACGCAGATCAGGCCGTCGCTGAGCATGTCCTCTACTACCTTAGCCAGTGCTTGCAGGTCTTTATTGCTTACATTGAGGATTTCGTTGCGGATGCGCTGGCGCAGCTCAACGGGAACGTGCTTCAGATATTGCGCAGTTGCCTTGTCAAGACGCATGCTGTTGGTCAGGGGCTTATCCATCGTGCTGATGGTACCGATAACGTACTTGTTCAGCTCGCGCTCGGGGAATTCCTCGTTTCTCAGCCATTCTGCCAGACCTTGGTAAGCCTCCAGAGTTTTAGGCAGCTGCGGGTCGCGGTAGGATGCAAACACGCCTACGCCGTTCAGCTCAAAGCGTGCGGTAACGCCGTAAGCGCCGCCCTGGATACGGATTTTGGTCCAGAGATATTCATAGCTCAGAATGGTTTCCAGTACAGCCATCGCGCCCACGTATTTGTGACCGTGCTTAGCAAAGTTGCCGCCTGCAGCAACGTATTGCACCTTACCTGCAGTAGCAATAGCCTCGTTAACGGTGCCTACGGGCAGAACCTCAGCCTTCTCCCCTGCTTCTGCCTCAGACAGCTTGCTGATGAAATCAAGGCACTGTTGTCTTACTGTTGCCTGCTCTTTTACGTCACAGCTATAGCTGAGCAGGAAACGGTTCTTCTGGAAGAAGCGTTTGATTAAAAGGCGCAACTGCTCCAGTACCTGCGGTGCCAGCTCGTCGAAGTTATCGGTCAGCTTTTTGAGGAACTGGTAATAGCTGAATTCATCCTGCTCGTTGACGCGTGCGCCGGCAGAGCAATAGGAGAACAGTCTGGTGATAGCAACGGTCTGACCGCGGTTGAAGAAATTGTCATCCCAATCGGTTTTCAGCTCGGACACCAGCTCGCGGAAGCGCTCCAGATCGTCCAGCTTGCTTTCCAAAGCAATGGCCTGCAGAATATCCAGCATTTTCGGCAGGTTATCTGTGAGGCATTTGCCTTTGGTGGAGAAGTAAATTTTATAATCATCCGTAGATTCTGCTTCGGTGAAGGCGCGTACAGCGAACGCAATGCCACCGGTGTACATGATGGCGTTGGTTGCCAGCTTCTGATAGCTGTAGCGCTCGGTGTTGAACTTGCCCATGATATCTGTGAGCAGATAGCACAGAGGCAGCTTTTCGGCTTCCATATCGGTAATATCAAAATAGAAGCTGGTATAAGCGATTTTATTGGTGTTGCGCGGAAGATACAGCAAATGGCTTGCGCCCAGCTCTTCCTCCTGCGTTTCAATCTTCTCTACCTCCTGCCTGATGTCGCTGCGCTTCAGTACAGGGATGGTTGCGCGTGCTTCCTCACTGTCAGGCGTAGCCTGCAGACGGTGCAGCTCGGCACATTCGTCGATATGCTGCTGCAGCTCCTCCTGGCTCATCTGTGCCTTGATAGCGCTCATCTTGGCAGCAGCGGCTTCCTGGTCTGCCTCCTCCTTGCCGGGCTGCGGCAGCAGAGTTACCAGCACCTTATGGGTGTTGTCCAGCAGATAGTTTTCAATAATGCTTTCGTAATAGTTGGTTTTCAGGCCCTCGCGCAGAGCTGCCAGATATTTGTTATAGCAGAGGCCCTCAATCGGATTTCCGTCATACAGCCAGTTATCCATAACGCCGATGCCCAGAATCAGTCCCTTGGGATAGCCGCCGAAATCTGCCTCACGCAGCTTGAATTCCATGGAGTTGATGTTAGCCTCCAGCAGTTTTTTATCAATGCCGTTGATGGTGATGTCCTGCAATGTTTTATAAATAACGCTAATAAATTTATCGCGCAGCTCCTTCTCACTGCCGCTGGCACGGATAGAGAATACCGGCTGATACATGCTGGAGGTATAGCCGCCGTTGATAATCTGGCCTACGCCTGCATCCATCAGCGCACGGCGCAGTGCGGAGGATTCGCTGTCCAGCAATGTGCTTTTCAGCAGGCTCAGAGCCATGCTGGTCTGCAGGTCGGTTGCCTTGCCTGTTACGATAGAAAGCTCGTGATATGTTTTGGCAGTGCAGTCCTCCTCTGCCCCAACCGGATAAAAGGCTTCGATATCCGCAGTACGCAGCAAGGGCTGCTGCTCTGCGATTACGGAATCAACTGTACCGGTCTTTTCGAAGCTGCTCAGATATTCGCTGTCGAGATATTCCAGAGTAGCGTCGATATCCATATCGCCGTATAAATAGATATAGCTGTTTTCCGGGCTGTAATAGGTTTTGTGGAACTGCTCGAATTTTTCCTGCGTCAGCTGCGGAATAGCGTCCGGATAGCCGCCGGATTCAAAGCGGTAGCAGTTATCGGGGAACAGAGCCTTCAGCGCTTCGTTTTCCAGATATGCGTCCGGCGAAGAATATACGCCCTTCATTTCGTTATAAACAACGCCGTTGTAGCTCAGCTCGCCGTCGAGGCTGTCCAGATTATAATGCCAGCCCTCCTGACGCAGGGTGTATTTGTTTTGATAGAAGGAAGGATAGAACACAGCGTCCAGATATACGTCCATCAGGTTATGGAAGTCCTTATCGTTGCGGCTGGCAACAGGATACATGGTCTTATCCGGGAAGGTCATAGCGTTCAAAAAGGTGTTCAGAGAACCCTTGACTAGGTCTACAAAAGGCTCCTTTAAGGGATATTTGCGGGAGCCGCAGAGAGAGGAATGCTCCAGAATATGTGCTACACCTGTATCATCTGCAGGCGGAGTTCTGAAGGAAATAGAAAAAACCTTGTTATCGTCATCGTTAGCAAGGTACAAAAGGCGTGCGCCGCTCTTGATATGCTCCATGATATATGCTTGGGAGCTGATTTCATCTACAAATTGTGCTTGTAAAACCTTAAAGCCGTGGTATACGGCATTTATTGCTAAAGTCATTGTTGCCTCCTAAAAATTTACACTATGTTATTTATTATAGCATATTTCAAAAGCTATTGTCTGAAAATCTTGTAAAAACAGTTAGCTGTTGCTAAAAAAGATTATCTCCTTGCCAAAAGCGCTGTTCTTGCCTATAATAATTAGTAGAATAGGCAGACCTGGAGGGAATATTGATGGAAGAAGCACGCTTTACACTGCGCATTCACCCTATTATTATGAATAAGATGAAGCATTTGGCAAAGATAAATGGCCGTTCGGTCAATAAGGAAATCGAACAGATTTTGAAATGGGTTATTGATGATTACGAGCGCCAATACGGCAAAATTGAGCTGACCAAGGCAGAAATGCCGGGCTTCAGCACAGGCGCGACGGTTAAGGAAGCGCCGGAACAGCCTATGGAAATGCTTTTCGGTTTAGATAATAAAAGCAAAAAATAATATGCAGGCTCCCCTGCTCTACGCTATACAATAATTAAGGCACTACTGCGCTCACAGTAGTGCCTTTAATATTTTTGCTTATTTTGCTATTGCATGTTCCTTAAGCTCGAGCTTTTGCTTTTCTTCTACCTCTTTAATGCGGCAGCTGGCGAAAATAGAACCGGAAACGTTATGCCATACGCTGAAGATAGCGCCCGGAAGCGTAGCCAGCGGATTAGCAGCGAAGTTTGCGGTTGCCAGTGCAAGCGCCAGACCGCTGTTCTGCATTGCAACTTCGATAGCAATGGATGTTTCCTTAGCGTAGGATACCTTCATCAGACGCGCCATGCCCAGGCCCAGAGCCATACCGATGCCGTTGTGCAGGACAACAGCCAGCATTACGATCAGACCGCAGCTCATCAGCTTAGCAGCGTTGACAGCAACGATACCGTCGATAATGGTTACAATCGCTACAACGGAAACCAGCGGCAGAATACCGCCCAGCTTAACGATGGTTTCGTGGAAAAGGCTGTTTAAGATAATACCTGCAAGCACAGGCAGCAGCACAATCTTAACTACGGAAAGCACCATAGCCATAAAGCTTACCTCAACCCAGGAGCCTGCCAGCAGGTACACCAGCACAGGTGTTACCAGCGGTGCAATTAAGGTCGAAGCGATGGTCATGCCCACGGATAAGGGAACGTCACCCTTAGCGATGTAGGCAATAACGTTGCTGGCAGTACCGCCGGGGCAGCAGCCCACGAGGATAACGCCCAGAGCGATATCAGTATCAAGATTCATCACTACAGCCAACAGATAGGCTGCCAAAGGCATAATGGTATATTGCAGGATACAGCCGGAAATAACCTCCTTAGGTCGGGAAAAGACGATTTGGAAGTCCTCGCGCTTGATGGTCAGGCCCATGCCGAACATTGCCGTGCCCAGGAAGAGAGCGGTATACTGTGGAATCCACATGAATTCCTGCGGATGGGTGAAAGCAACCGCAGAGGTGATTAAAATCACGACGGCGATATACTTGGATAGCAATCCGCTTACCTTGCCAATGATGTTTAAAACGCTGTTTTGCTCGTTCATATTAAATTGCCTCCTTACATGTATGCTGCCCTGGGGCAGTCACGCTGTTAATTGCCTCGAGCAGAAGCAATTACATGGGTATTGTACCACAAAAAGGAGGAAAAATCCATGCCCTGATTAAGTTATCAGCAGGCCTCCAGCAGGTGCGACACCTTCACCTGCAGCTTGTCGGCGATGCGGAATACCAGGTCCATACTCGGGCGCGCGCTGCCGTGCTCGATTTTGCTCAAATACTGCGGAGTAATGCCTATCTGCTCTGCTAGCATCCCCTGCCCCAGCTCCTGCATGATTCTGTAATAACGTATTTTTCTGCCCATTTCTACATACTTTTCGCAATACATATATCATCCACTCCTCTACTTCTTACTGATTATAGCTTACAGTATTTCCGGCATTTCTTCATGTAAAAAAAGGTGCGAAGACTGTTTTTTCCTGCAGCACCGCAAGGGACTGACGGATGCAGGCTGCCTTGATAC
>CAVKUS010000055.1:0-12644 GCA_963659725.1 Bacteroides sp. CAG:545
AAGGAGGGCAAGGCCGCCATGTGTGAATTTACTGAAAGAATTTTTAGCGAGGGTAAAGCTGAAGGTGAAGTTAGTGCCAACTACGCTGCAGCAAAACGTATGCTTTTAAAAGGAAACAATTCCCTTCAGGATATTGCGGAATTTACTAACCTGCCTTTGAGCAAGATTCAGGAACTGCAAGCTGAACTTAAAAACGCTTAAGCTTTTAAATATGCTTTTGCCTTTACTGCCGTGCGCTACGCGCACGGCTTTTTGTTTGCACTCCCCTCCCACACAGCAAAAAGACTGGCGCACAGCAAAGCCAGCTTTCTCTCTCAACTATCAGTTTATCTTTTCATTATTCACACGTCAACGGTAAAAATTGGGGTGTTATGCCGCTGCCAGTATTTATTTACTTACTTTATATAGTGAACGTCATAGGCGATTGACTGCACACGTTTAGCATCTGCGTCATAATCAAAAAGCAGTACCGCAGGCTCACCGCTGTACGCAAGCTTCAGCTCTCCCTGATCGATAACTACGCTCTGCCCTACGTTCATATCCATCCACTGCGGAGAGCCTGTCTGATTGCAGATAATCACTGTCACATCCGTTACCTTAGATGCATGGAGCCAAGCAGTGAGCGGATTGCCGCACACCTGCGTCGGCGGCCAGGCAGCCACATCAACTATTATTTCTGCACCCTGCGCCTTAGTCCCTTCGTAATATTCTGGGAACCACAGGTCAGCGCACACCAGCACGCCTGTCTGCAGACCGCTGCAGGGAAGTACGGTGAGGGAATCGCCTTTATCAGCCCAAGCTTCTGCTCCCATTTTACCGCCAAAGAGCTTGTGATGACGGCCGATAAGCTCGCCATCAGGACCAAACACAAGACAGCTGTTGAAGTTTTTATCACAGGCAGCATCATATTCACCGCAGCCTAAAAAGAGGGTGATGCCGTAATCACGGCACAATTTACGCAGCGGCTCCAGCTCCGGTGACGGTTGAGGCGTTACTACAGCATTTTTATTTAGGTAATAAAAATAATATCCCTGTACTGCTGCCTCAGGTGTTAATACCCAGTCTGCGCCCTGCTCCGCAGCCAGGCGCACTGCCTGCTCCAATATCTGCAGGTTGCGTTCCTGCGGCCCGCAGCTGAGCTCTAAATGACATAAAGCAATTTTCATTCTATTGCCTCCGAAAATTCTAAACAATCACTATTTTTATTTTATTGTATATACTAAAAATATAGTCAAGGAAAAGATCCTCCTATCCCGCTTCATTCTGTAAAAATGCAAATAGAAACGCATTATTCTATGTTAAAATCAGCATGAAAGGTGTTGTTTATCAAAGAAGAAACGTCAGCAAATCGGAATACAAGGTTAAGTACCGATGCTGACGTTTTTTTACTTATGTATGCGTTTTATCGCTTCACGCTTCATGCCGCATTCCGCACCATAGGCAGACTTATCCTCAAAGCCATACCAACGTGCGAAACAACCGCCGCCGCATAATTTAAAATCATCGCATTGGCGGCAAAAATCCATAGATTCGGCAATCACCTGCTTAGTTTTTTCTACCAGCGCAGGTTCTAAACCATTATAGACATTGCCAATATAAAAATCTGCATTACCTACCAATGAAGAGCAGGCATAAATATCACCCTTGGCATCTACAAAGGCTGCTTCGCCGTTCATGGCGTAGCAATGCCCGAATGTCAGACTGCAATCCTTGCACAAAAGCTGCGCCCGCTCCTGCTGCGCAATCGCTATGCGTATGCCTGTGAGCTCCGCCAGCTCGTCGCAGCGCGCAAAAACGCGCTGCATAGCCTGCTGCATCGCTGCAGGCGTTGGCGGCTGCAGGTCACGGCCACGTCCCTGTCCGCGCAGGATATCGAAGCCGATTTTACGGATGTTGCCCAAAAAGTAAGCAAAATCCACAATGCCTTCCAGCGTTTCTACGTTTTCCGATGTCACTACGCAGGTCACGCCGCAGGCAATATTGTTGCGGCGCAATACCTCAATGCCCTTGAGGATTTCACCGGTAGCACCGTAGCCATTCTTTTTCAGCCTCAGCTTGTCGTTAACCGCCGGTCTGCCATCAAGGCTCACGCCGATAGCTACCTTATTTTTATAAAGATACTTCGCAATCTTATCAGTAAGCAAAGAACCATTGGTCTGCAGCTGCAGTACAGCAGGCAGCTTTTCCTGATGCACGTAGTCTGCCACTGCCTGCAGGCAGGCAAAGTTCAGCAGCGGCTCACCGCCGCTGAACTGAATAACAAAGCGTTCACCGCCGGCTGCTGCCATTTTAACTGCAGCCAACGCTGTTTCCTGTGACATCATACCGCGGTCATGCTCGGCAGCATAGCAGTAACGGCAGGCAAAGTTGCACTGTCCGGTCAGGCTCAGCACCAGCATTTTAATGCTCATCTGCTCTGTCCTCCAGCTCGCCTTCCATATCCAAATAAAGCTTTTGCAGCTCCTCCTTGGTCTCCGGCTTAGCCTGCCACAAGCCGCGCTGCTCTGCTTCAAGCAGAATTTCCGTCATGCGCTGCAGCGCCCAAGGATTCACGTCACGCAGCCATTCCTGCACTACCGGGTCAAAGGTATATTTCTCGGCATATTTTTCGTACATCCAGTCTTCCATAACAGCGCTTGTCGCATCCCACTGGAAGCTGTGCGCAATCATGTTGGCCATATCGGCAGCGCCCTTGTAGCCATGCTGCATCATGCCCTTGATAAACTTGGGATTAATAGCCTCGCTGCGGAACAGGCGCTTAGCCTCCTCTTGCACGCTATGCATCGTCACGCGCGTCCTGTCGGTGCTGTCGCCGCAGTAGGAGCGCGGCGCACTGCCCTTAATCGAACGGACTGCAGCAATCATGCCGCCATGGTAGGCGTTATAGTCATCGCTGCTGAGCATATTTGTTTCGTGGTTATCCTCGTTTTTAATTGTGATATCCAGGCTGCCCATACGCTTACGGAACTGCTGTGGCAGGAACTTGCCCTTGGTTTTACCGCCGTAGGCATGGCCACCCCAACGTACATAAACATCGGCAATATCGTCAATGGTTTCCCAGTTCTTGCTTTCCAGCAGCGCCGCTACGCCTGCGCCATAGGTTCCCTGCGCATCGCCAAAGACGCGGAAGGCTGCCTGACGCCATGCTGCATCATGCTCCATACCCTCCTGCTCTTCCAGCTCCTTGCTGTCCTCCTGAATATGCTTGCGCACAAAGTTCAAATCATCAGGCTCATCCTGCTCCGCCGCCAAAAGCACAGCCTTGTCCATCACCTGCATTACCGAAGGCATCGTATCGCGGAAAAGGCCGCTGATACGCGCCGTAACGTCGATGCGCGGACGTTTGAGCTCCATCAGCGGAATAACCTCCAGGCCGTTGATGCGCAGGCTGCCGCTCTGATACTTGGGACGAATACCCATGAGATAGAGGAATTCGGCAATGCACTGGCCGTGGCTACGCATGTTTGCGCCGGACCAGAAGACCATACCAATATTTTCCGGATAATGCCCTTCCTCCGCAATGAAGCGTTCTACCACCTGGTCGCCCAGCGTTTGGCCAATTTCCCAAGCCGCCGGTGTTGGCAGGCAGCGCGGGTCCACACCGTAGAAATTGCGTCCTGTCGGCAGCAAATCGGCACCGCCGCTAGAGGGTGCACCGCTCGGACCAGGCTCAATATATTCGCCCTCAAAGCCTCGCAGCATATTGGTAATTTCCTGCTTCGTCAAAAGCAAATTGGGGTAAAGTGTATCTACAATATAGTTGCAGACCACTTCCAGCTTTTCACGGCTTGCCGCCGGTGCCTGCTGCACCCACGGCAGCTGCATAGCATCGGCAACTGCTTCCTTGACAAAGTCACGCTGCTGCAGGCAGCGAATCAGCTCACGGCACTGATTGGCGATGCGGTCAATCAGCATTCCGTAGGTAAGATTCAGCGGTTCATATATCAGGCTGCTGTTTTCCAGCAGATAGTAATAATCAAAGCCATACAATGCAGCAATCGCCTGCGTCAGGCTGGGAATATTGCCGTTATCCAGGCGCAGCAGCAGCCACAAATAATCCTCCAGCTGCTGTGCTTCCGGCGGTTGTCCCATAATATGCAGGCCTGTGTGTACCTCCATATTCTTCAAATCCGTAATGTAATTATGCAAATTCATCACGTATTCGTCGAAGGGCTTCTCTTCATCATAAGCAACCTCATCCTGCAGATTGGCCTCGGCAACTTTGGCCAGCACCAGCTCCTGCAAGCGCGGCAGATTATCAGGCTGCGTGCTGCTGAAGTGCACGTATTCGTCCATGAGCTTTTCCAGCTCCTCCAGCTCGTCATATACTCCGGCCTGTGTCTGCGGTGCCGGCAAATGCTCAATCAGGCAGGCAGCGCCACGGCGCTTCGCCTGAATGCCTTCGCCCGTAATGGTGATGTTATAAGGATAAATGTTCGGCAAATCTCCCAAAGACAAGTCAGGGTAACAGCTGCAGTCCAGGCCGGCGTTCTTACCCGGCAACCATTCCAGGCTGCCATGCGTGCCGATATGGGCAACAGCGTCTGCCTGCCACACATCGCGTACCCAACGGTAGAAGGCCAGATATTGATGCGTCGGCGCAACGTAAGGATCGTGGTAAATCTTTTCCGGATCCTCGCCAAAGCCACGCGGCGGCTGCACCGTTACGAAAACGTTACCGTTCATCGTTCCCGGTACCAGAATATCTCCGTCATATTCCATGACAGAACCGGGCGCTTCGCCCCAGTCCTTCACCAGCTGCTCCTGCACCTTTTTATCCATTAGCGCAAAGAACTCTTTGTATTCTGCTCCCGTCAGCTTATTGGCAGCTTCAACCTGCTTTTCCGTCAGCATGCTGCGGTCGTTAGTGGCATTGGCTGTCAGCAGCTTGATGAATTCCTTCGTATCCTCCGGAATCCAATCCACCTTATAACCACGCTCACGCATAGCAGCCAGCACACGGCGGATGCTTTCAATAGTGTCCAGGCCAAAGGCACTGCCGATATTGGAATTGCGCGGCGGATAGTTATGGAAGATAATGGCGATTTTCTTCTCGCTGTTGGCCTTATGGCGCAACATCGCCCACTTCTTAGCCTTGGAGGCCATGCGCTTTACACGCTCCGCATTCGGCAAGTAGCGCACATCGCCGTTTTCCAGAATCTTTTTATGCGCTATAGGCACACCATGGATAATACCATCAAATTCTGGCAGGGAAACACTGATAGAAACCTCCATCGCATTCATGCCCTCAAAGCTGTTCTTCCATTCCTCAAAGGGAGCAATTGTCGTATAGGCAGCTAAAACAGGTACGTTAAGCTTTTTAAGATAATCCAGGTTAATCGAACCGCCTGTAGTCATGGAAAACTTCATCACGTTCAGCAGCACATCGATTGCCGGCACACCGTCCGCAGTACAGAAGAAGCTGTTGAAAACCTGCGTCAGACTGGGCATGCCCATTTCTTCAAGCGGCATACCATTGCTGAAGACGCAGACAGCGTTGACGCCCTGTGCTTCCAGCTCCTCTATCATCGCAGTTTGGTAGGTCAAATCGCCCCATACCCATTCGTCGCGGTAAAAAAGAATACCTGCGGTAGGACGGCCGCTGACGCAAAAATCACGCTGATATTCTGCTAAATCGGTATAAACCTTCTGCGCCCGCGGGTGATAAATACCGCACCAGTGAATAGGATTCGGCTCGTCGACTGTAATAGCCTCACCCTGCAGCAGCTGCTGCAGGTATAACCACAGATTGCTATAGTTTATTTCACCGCCGAACATGCAATACTTTTTTATAACAGCAAGCTGCTCGGGTGTCAGTCCCTGCGCCAGCTCGCCCTCTTTGCTGCCGGCAGCATCAATATAAAAGGGCAGGCGCAGCTGCTTCAGCAGGCTGACGCAGCGCTGCAGAAACGGTGTGTCCAGGCCTGTGCCCATCCATTTCATAATGACCAGTTTAGAGCTTGTAAGCTCCTTGTGCCATTTATCTTCCCAAACTGTCGCATCGGTAATCCAACGGCAGGCGCAGGCATTGTCCAGCTTGCCCTCCTGTTGCAGCTTTTCCATAGTCTGCTGCATCATACCCATGCGGCGGATAACGTTCGTCAAGAAAATAACCTTCATAATTTTTACCTCATCTTAAAAGAACTGCTTCTGCATTCTGCGCAGCAGATACAGGAAGTACGGCGTACCTAAGAACGCCGTCATAATGCCTACACGCACCTCTGCCGGTGGCATAATAATGCGTCCCAGCGAATCGCAGAATACCAAAAAGGCTGCGCCGCCAAGTGCGCTGGCAGGCAAAAGCACGCGATGGTCAGGACCGATAAGCATACGCATCATATGCGGAATAACCAGGCCGACAAAGCCGATGTTGCCACTGACGCAAACGGAGGTAGCAGTAGTCATGGCCGCTACGAAAAGCAGCCCCATGCGGAATGCGGTAACAGGCATACCAACGGCTTTGGCTTCCGTTTCGCCCAGCACCAGAATGTTCAGGTGACGCGCCAGCAGGCACATAATTACAATGCCGCACAGCACAGGTCCGACTGCCAGATATACGTGCTCCCAACGACGGTAATCAAGACCGCCGACCATCCAGAAAAGATATTGCTGCAGCTTCTGCTCGTTCATAAATGTAAGCAGGCCGGAGGTAATAGCACCCAAAAGCATACCCACGGCAACGCCTGCCAAAAGCAGCGTCATAACAGGTATTTTGCCGTTACGCATCGCCAAAAATACCGTCAGGCACACGGCACAGATACTGCCGCAAAAGGCGAAGGCCGGCATAGCAAACATGCTGCCGGAGGCAGCACCCAAAGCAATAGAAAGCACCGCGCCGGTAGCAGCACCGGAGGAGATACCGATAAGACCGGGATCTGCCAACGGGTTGCTGAAGATGCCCTGCATTACAGCGCCGGAAATACCAAGCGCCGCACCTACAAGCACACCTACCAGCATACGCGGCAGACGAATATACCAAATAACGGCAAGCTGCTCCCTGCTGTAATCAGCCTCAGTAAAGCCCGGCAGATTCAGCTGAGCGCCGATAACCGCCAACGCTTTTCCCACAGGCACATCTATCTGGCCGAAGGTCAGAGATACACAGGCAATAACAACTAAGAGAACTGCTAAAAGAATAATAGCCAAAGGACTCCGTTCACGTTTAATAATCATCTACAAACACACTTCCTCAAAAAATTTCCGGATATACAGCATGCGCAATGTTTTCAATAGCATCGACAATATGCTGGCTGGCAACATAGCGGTATTTGTCCGAAACAAACTTAATCTGCTTGTTGCGTACAGCCTTAACATCGCGATAAGCTGGGTCATTCATTACGGCATAAGCATAACCCTGCACATCCTGTTTATTGTTATAATTCCAGGTCGGCAGCATAAAAATATCCGGATTTATGCGTACCACCTGTTCCTTGCTGATAGCAGGCATACCATGCTCACTCTTGTTTTCATCGGCAACAATGGCTGCGCCGTTGATTACATGCGCCATCGTCAGCATGCTGTCGAGCAAATCTCCTCTACGCCCCATGGCAGAGGTAAAATTAAAGGCTACGGCAACGCGCCTTTCGCTTGACGGAATCTGACGCAAGCGTTTTTGCAACTGCTGCAGGTGCGTGTCCATCTTCTGCACCATCAGCTCCCCCTGCTGCTTTTCGCCCACCGCTGCAGATATACCGCGGATTTTGTCGCACATCTCCTTGTAATTATGCGGACTGCGCGCTATATAAACCGGCACTCCCAAGCCCTCCAGACTGCGGACCAAATCACTTGAGGTAGCAGTCGAAACAACAACAAGGTCAGGCTGCAATGCATAAACAGCTTCGGTATTTTCCGGCACCTTGCGTCCCACAGTATAGGCCTGCTCCTTGGTGATAAAGCTTATTTCGCTGTCGCCTGCCCAATGGCTGTAGGCCATAATACGTTTGATATCAACCAAATCAGTAAGAATTTCATCCGTACCGTAGGTGAGCGAAACTATCCGCTGCGGCTTATGCTCAAAATGCAGCGTCCGTCCGGCATCGTCCGTAACGCTGTAGGCTGCATCCGCCGCCGGCGAAGCAGGAACATCGGCAGGCTGCTGCTTACTGCATCCTGCAGTAAATACCAAAAGCAACAGGCTTATAATCATCAATAGCTTTTTCATAGACCACCTACTCTACTTTATTCTTTTTCCTGCGGATAAAGCAATTCCACAGTCGCTCCAGCATGTAAGCACTGCCCTGCAGGCCTACCATCGGCTGCTTGGTAATAAACACCTCATCATTCGTAGGATAGCAGATATTGCAGGCATCAAAGCTGCACTGCTTTCTGCGATAAAGAACCGAGCTTTCGCTGCTGCTTGCCAGCAGCAGTACATTGTCACAGGTTTTAAAATATTCGCTGATGGCAGCATCGTCCACGCCAACAGTATAAATCGCCTCTGCAGTGTCGCAGGCAGGCGCATCTTTGAGCGGTTGCTGGCAGATGACCGTCAGCCTGCCGATGTCAGTCCATTCCGTGCGCAGCGTCTGTGCGAGGCACAGCGCCTGCGTCGCAGGCGCGCTGACGAGCACGTTGTCAAACCACATGCTGCCCCAAAGCGCAATCGCTTCATTATTACGGCTAAGCAAATAATTATCCTGCGCCTGAGCTTCTGCCGTCACCTTGTCCAACGCAGGAGCCGGCAGCTGCGCATTGATCTGCTGCAGCCAGCGCAGCGTTCCCTGCACCCCGTAAGGCAGGCCGGCAAAAATATACGGTGTGCCGTATTTTTTCTGCAGATATTCAGCCAGCGGCAAGCCCAGCTCCGCATTGGTAACAATGTTCAGCGAAGCCTCCGGAAGCTTCTGTAGCTCCTCCAACGTGCATTCGCAGCCGGGAGTGCACAGCACCTCATAGCCTGCCAGCTGCAGTAAGCGTTTTAATTCCTGCGTATCGGCAGCACCCTGCAGATAAAATTCCGACTGTCCCAAAATATTTACTGCCAAGGGCTTGGCTGTCGCAGTCTGCGGCAGCAGCTGCGCAAACAGCTTCTTGGCAGCCTTGACGTAGCCTGCGGCAAAGCCGCCGACCATACCGCCGCTGTCCAATGTAACAACCGGGAACGGCAGATTCAGCTTGCGCGCCATACCTGCTAAATCATCACCGATTAAGCTCAGTGAGCAGCTGCTTTCCAAAAGCAGTACCGACGGCTTGTGTCCATCCGCCAGCATGCGCTGCAGCTCCTGCGTTACATATTCCTCGGAACCATAAATAACAGCGTTATTATCAGGCTGTGAGCCATAAAAGCGTGTATACATATCGGGACGCGCCTTCTCCAGATGGCGTAAAGCATAAAAATAACACCACAACGGTCCGTTGATCAAAACCTCACTCTTGTCAATGGCAGCGAAAAAAGCACCTGCACCTGTCAGCGCGCAGGTATCAACACGCTCGCAGATATTGCCCCAGCCTTGCTTTTCAGACATAGCGCACGCCTCCCTTCAGCCTGCTGCACAGGCTCTGATAAATTCCCTGCATCATCTTGACCTCACCGGCAACAGCAACCTGTGGCAGCATCGGCAGGAAAATCTGGCGTGCCTCCTTATTCTGCAGCTCATGCGTTGTCAGCACGATGTCTGCATCTGCCACCAGCTTCTCGCCCTCCGCCGTAGTATAAACAGGTACATCGCTGTTTTCCTGCACAACCTTCAGCATTGCTGCACGCTCATCACCGTCATATGAATCCAGCAGAATAATGCCGGTCAGATTCATCCGCAGCAGCCTGATGGTCTGCAGGATATTCCCCGGATGAAAATATCTCAGGATACGGCCGATGCACAGCACTGTTTTCTTGCCTTCAGTCACCGGTAAAAAGTGCTGCAGCTGCGCTTCCAGACGCTGCTGCTCTGCTGCCAGCACCTGCTCTGCCAACTGCTCGTGCCCCAGCATACGTCCGATACTGATAATCCAATCCTGCGTTTCCTGCCAGCCGACAGGATAAATATCAGCCAGATAATGTGTGCCGTATTTTTCCTGCAGCTGCTCTGCAACCTTACGCAAACCTATATGCGTCTGCCCACGTCCGCCAAGTACAACTGCATATTCGGCAGCCGCCACCTTTTCCAGCTCGTCCATAGCCATATAGCCGGGGAACTGACCGATAACCTCCACGCCGAATTCCTGCAGAATACGCGTAACCTCTTTGGCAAAATGGCCCCAGGGACCACCGTTATCGCCTAAAAGCAGCACACTGTCCTTTTGCTTGGCGCAAGGCTTTACAAAGCGCTCCAACAGCTTTTGCGTAATCTCAAAATAACCATCATAATATTCCGCACCCAAAAAGCCACAGCATTCCACAGTCAGAATAGGAACATTATATTCCTCCTCCACCTCGCGTGCCACGGATTCCACATCGTCACCGATAACACCGGCCACGCAGGAATTGGCAATCATCAGGCATTTAGGCTTATATGTTTCAATAGCAAAGCGCAGGCATTTTTCCAAACGCGCCGCACCGCCGAAAATTGCGTCCTTTTCCTGCATCTGACTGCTGAGCAGAGGCACGGAGCCCCATTGCTCGCGTTCATTCTCGGAAAGAGTGCGGTATTGGGAATTGATATCCATTGTGCGTGCTACATGAGCGCAGGCACGCGGACTGTGAAATACAACTACAGCGCCGTCCATATAGGCAACAGCGCGCCATACACCGGGCATGCTGCAGCTGCAGCTTTTGCGTGCGCTATAAAAGCGTCTGGTTTTAATTGCCATATTCAGCCACCAGCTTTTCAAGCTCCTCAAAGCTCATCGGCGTAGGAATAGCCATGTTTTCATTATGCCAGATATCGTGCGCCAGCTTGCGGTAAACACCGGCCTGAGCGCTTTCCGGTGCATATTGCAGCACTGTCTGGCGATTGTTTTCCGCCTTGTTGACAATAACATCACGCGGAATGAAGGCAATCAGCTGGGTGTGCAGGCGTTTGGCAAATTCCTGCAGCAGCTGCTGCTCATTCGGGGTATTACGGCCGTTGCCGATGATACCGCCAAGACGCACTCCGCCGCGCATAGCAAAACGCTTAACGCCCTTGGCAATGTTGTTGGCAGCATACAGGCTCATCAGCTCACCGGAAGAAACAATATATATATCAGTTGCGTATCCTTCGCGGATAGGCACAGCAAAGCCACCGCAAACTACGTCACCCAAAACGTCGTACATAATCAGGTCCTCGTCTGTCAGCACCTCCAGCGAACGCAGCTTTTCCAAAGCTACGATGATGCCGCGGCCTGCACAGCCTACGCCCGGCTCAGGACCGCCGGCCTCTACGCACTTAATGCCGTTATAGCCTGTATGGACAATATCCTCTGCCGCAACCTCATCATTGTCGCGCACCATATCCAGCACAGTCTGACTGCAGATGCGTCCCAGCAAAAGTCTGGTGGAATCATTTTTCGGATCGCAGCCGATTTGGCAAACCTTAAGACCTTCCTCACTGAATGCAGCCGACAGATTTGATGTTGTTGTAGATTTGCCGATACCGCCCTTACCATAAATCGCAATTTTTTTCATTAGACTTTGACCTCCATCCTATACTCAAAAACTTCTATTCAACTAGCAAGCAAAATATGATATAATTTACTAGATAAAAAGAAGTGATATTACTCCTTCTAATATTAAACTATATACTAGTATTATAGTCAAGCTTATGAGGAACAATTATGATTAATAAAGACAAGCGAAAGTACTTTACTGCCGGTGAGCTGGCAGCAATTTTTAATATATCTAAGCAATCACTGCTCTACTACGACAAGGTTAACTTGCTTTCTCCGGATTTTGTCAGCGACAACGGCTACCGCAATTATTCTATCCAACAGTTTCTGGATTTGGAGATAATCGTTAATCTGCGTGCGCTGGATATCAGCATCGCCAATATCAAAAAATATTTAGAGGACCGCAGCAAGGAAAACTTTCTGCAGCTGTTGCAGGAAAAAACTGTCGAATGTCAGGCCATTATCCGTAGCAATCAGGAAATCTGCGATACGATTGAACGCATCAAGGACGATATGCATGATAAGGAGCTTAACCCCTGCCGTCATATTACGCTCAGCTGGCAAACCGACCGCCTGCTGCGCCTGACGCCGCTTGCGGAAAGCGATGACGGCAAAAGCCGTATTACCAAATTTGCGCGCCACAGTCAAAGACGCGTACATCACAAGGGAGCCTTGCCTAACCATGCAGGCTGGGTTTTAGACCAGGAGAGCTTTTTTAAAACGCATGAATTTCAGCGCTCACAGGCTTATTTTTCCTGCGTCACCAGCGCTACCAAGCACAGGCAGTCCATAAAAATGACACTGCCCGCAGGCCTGTATCTGGAAATCATTTTTTCCGGCACCTTCTGCGACAACGCTGCCAAGCTTTCTAAGCGTATTGAACAATTTCTGCAAGCCAATGATTTGGAGCCTGTCGGAAATATTTATATCCTTCCTTTGGAAAATCATTGGTTCTCCTGCGACTGCGAGCAATACGTCAACAAAATCTTTTTGAAGGTTGAGGATAAGGATACAACTTCTCTGACGTAAAAAGCCCCTGCGTTATGCTTAAAACGAAGCATTTGCAGGTACTGTCAATAGTTTTGCGCAAATTTCTTCAGACATCCTAGCAGAAGTTTAGT
>CAVKUS010000056.1:0-12533 GCA_963659725.1 Bacteroides sp. CAG:545
CTTGATACCGCTTGCAAAAGTAATGTAAGCATATTTCTAAAACAGCAATGACTTTTTAGTGTTGCTTTTTCTTTATGCCCTAGCATAATCTTATTATAAAAAATAGGATAGCCAGAGATTGGCTATCCTAAAAAATTTTTTGAGAAATTTTTAGATATTTTTTGCGAAAATGAATTTAGCGCTTAGTTTACCGGTATTTCCTGTCTGGAAACAACCTCAATCAGCTCGCCCTGGCTTTTCAGCCAGATATCAATGCCCTTGCCGAAAACCTCCGCTTCGATAAGCGTACCGTTTTCGCCCTTCTCTACTACCTTGGCAGTAGGCAGGCGGTCAAGTATGTACTCGTAGCTGCCGCCCTTAAACAGAAAGCGCAGGCGCTGCAGATGGCCGCCGTACATAAACTGGATGCGCTTGCGGAATTCGCCCTCCTCAAAGCGCTTGGAATAAGGAACGGCGAAATGCGTTTCGGTGACGGTAAAGCTGTTGATTCTGTCGACGCGGTAGATGGTCGGGAAGGGATCGTTTTCTATCTCGAATTTGAGCTCCTCCTTCTCCTTGGGCACAATGAAGCCTGCCAGATAAAAGTAAAATTCGGAGAACATGATGCCTACGGGCTGCAGTCTGCGCTGCACCAGCACGCCGTCGGTACGGCGGTAGTTGATGATTATCTCCAGATGCTCATGCACAGCGCCGCTAATCTCCCACATTTTCTTCAGAAACTTATCTTTGTGCTGCGGTTCTACATAAAGCAGCTTTTCGTTGCCTATGAGCTCACTCACGCGCTGCTGCTCGGTTTTGGGAATACAGCAGTCAATCAGCTTATCAAGAATAGGATACAGCTCCTTTTTGGTGAACGCCCTGCTCTCTAGCAGTATTTTGAGCGTGGCAAAAACCTCCTCGTTGGACAGCAGATTGCGTGAGGGCGGTACAAGCTGGTAAGCGCCGAGCTTTTGGTTGTAGACCAAATCCTGCACCAGGCCTGATGCTTCGTTCTGCTCATGCAAAAAGGACCGCAGGTCTTCTATGTCGCGCTGAATAGAGCGTAAGGAGCAGCCGAAGCGTTGGGCCTCCTCCTTCTTGTAGAGCATTTTGCCGTCTACCAGGCGCGAATACATATAGAGCAAACGATCCTTTGCGATGCGTAAATCTGTCATTATTAGTTCCTCCCTGCCATGAATTTTGCAAAGCGGCTTAGATGAAAAATTTTCTATAAACTAATTATAGCACAATCATTCTCTTAAGCAAACGTTTTGCCACCGGCTATAAGCAAATTTTACCATAGCGGGAGGACACATATTGTCTTTCTCTAAAAATATTTTTGGCGTTTTCAGCATATTTCAGAGATAATAGGCAAAAATTTACGCCTGTTCAGTTTTAAGCGCAGGCAGAAAGCCGTCCAACGCTTCCAAAGCGCGTGCTGCAATCTGCGCGTTCTTTTCTCTCTTTTTGCGAATGCGTACAGTGAGCGGCGGAATGAGGCCGAAGTTGATGTTCATCGGCTGGAAGTTTTCGATCGCCGGGTTGCTGATGTAGTTGGCCAGTGCTCCGTGCGCGGTTACGTCGGGGAATTCTACTTCCGGCAGCTCCAGTACCGCTCTTGCAGCAGCTAAACCGGCCATCAGTCCGGAGGCTGCCGATTCAACATAGCCTTCTACGCCTGTCATTTGTCCGGCAAAGTAGAAGCGCTTGTTGCTGCGCAGGTTGAAGTGCTTATCGAGTAGCTGCGGCGAATTCAGGTAGGTGTTTTTGTGCATTACGCCGAAACGGACGAACTCTGCGTTCTCCAGACCGGGAATCATGCCGACAACACGTCTTTGCTCCGGCCATTTGAGGTGTGTCTGGAAGCCTACCAGGTTGTAGAGAGAGGCAGCAGCGTTATCCTGACGCAGCTGAACTACTGCATATGCTTCCTTGCCGTTGCGCGGGTCAATGAGGCCTACGGGCTTCAGCGGGCCGAAGCGCATGGTGTCCTCGCCTCTTGCTGCCATTTCCTCGATAGGCATGCAGGCTTCAAATACATCATGCTCAAAATCCTTAACGGGAGCGCTTTCCGCACTGCAGAGAGCTTCCCAGAAGGCAACATATTCTTCCTTCGTGTAGAAGGGGCAGTTGAGGTAGTCAGCGCCGCCCTTGTCGTAGCGGGACGCACGGTAAACCTTGTCATAGTCCAGGGAATCAGCGGTAACAATCGGTGCTGCGGCATCAAAGAAGTGCAGGTATTCAGCATGCAGCAGCTTTTTGATATCGTCAAAAAGCGCAGCGCTGGTCAGCGGGCCGCTGGCTACGATGACAGTGCCTTCGAGGCTTTCCAGGTCGGTCACCTCTTCGTGGATGACGGTAACGAGCGGATTAGCCTTCACTGCTTCGGTTACGGCAGCGGCAAAGCCGTCGCGGTCAACAGCCAGAGCGCCGCCTGCAGGCACCTGATGCTCGTCAGCCTTTTGCATGATGAGAGAGCCTAAACGGCGCATTTCTTCCTTCAGCAGGCCGACAGCGTTTTCAATGTTGCCTGCGCGCAGGGAGTTGCTGCAGACAAGCTCGGCAAAATATGCGGTTTTATGTGCTTCGTCACTTTTTACGGGACGCATTTCGTGCAGGATTACAGGGATACCGTGGCGCGTGAGCTGGGTAACGGCTTCGCAGCCTGCCAGGCCCGCACCGATTACGTGTACAGGATAGATAGTCATTTATTCGTTGCTGCCTTTCTTAGTTGTAGTAGTTTTTTTCGTTGCGGTTGTTTTCTTTGCAGTAGCGGGTTTTTTAGCGGTAGTTGTTTTAGTAGCAGTAGCCTTTTTTGCTGCAGTGGTTTTCTTCGCAGCAGTTTTCTTAGCGGTAGTCTTTTTAGCCGCCGTAGTTTTCTTGGCTGCGGTTGTTTTAGCTTCCGCAGTCTTTGCTGCAGCGGTTTTGGAAGCATATACCGGTCTTGCCTTGGAGCATTCCGGGTTACTGCAGAACTTGCGCTTGCTGCCATTGCGTTCCACGTGCTCTACCATCATATGCTTGCATTCCGGGCATTCCTCGTTAAGCGGTTTATCCCAGGTGGTGTAATCGCACTCGGGATATCTTTCGCAGCCATAGAATACCTTGCCGGTTTTGCTCTTGCGTTCGAGGATATCACCTTGGAGGCACTGAGGACATTTTACACCAATCGGGTGCAGGATAGGCTTGGTATTGCGGCATTTGGGGAAGTTGGGGCAAGCCAGGAACTTGCCGAAGCGTCCCTCGCGGATAACCATCATGGTGCCGTCGTTGCATTTGTCGCAGGGAACGTCGGATACCTCCAGCGGGATTTCAACGATAGGAATTGCCACGCCTGCGTGGTCCAGATCCTTTTTGAAGGGACCGTAGAATTCGCTGAGGACCTCGTCCTTGGTGTGCTTCTTCTCGGCAACCTCATCCAGCTTTTCCTCCATTTGGGCGGTGAAGCCGATGTTGATGAGCTCCTTGAAATATTCGGTGAGCATATCAACAGTCATGATGCCAAGCTCGGTAACAAGCAGCTTTTTAGCCTCTTTGACTACGTAACCGCGGGTAAGCAGAGTAACGATGGTAGGTGCAAAGGTGCTGGGGCGGCCGATGCCCTTCTCCTCCAGCTCCTTGATGAGCGTTGCTTCGGTGAAGTGCGCAGGCGGCTCGGTGAAGTGCTGCTCTGCCGGCATGAGCTTAGAGAGAAGCAGCTTGGTGCCCGGTTCAACGTATGGAACCTTGGAGTCCTTTTCTTTATCGTCATATTTGCTGTGCAGCTGCAAGAAGCCCGGGAATTTCTGCACGGAGCCTGTTGCACGCAGCTGGTAGTCAGCGGCATCAATCGTCAATGTGGTAACATCATAAACAGCGTCCGTCATCTGACTGGCAACAACGCGGTTCCAGATGAGCGTATACAGCTTCAGCTGGTCATTGGTGAGGTACTCCTGCATTTCGGCCGGGGTACGCATGACGCTGGTCGGACGAATCGCTTCATGCGCGTCCTGAGCGTTCTTTTTGGTGCTGTAATGGTTTTCCTTCGCCGGGCAGAATTCGCTGCCGAAGTTTTGCTTGATATAGTCGCGGATTTCGCTAATAGCAACCTCTGCCAGACGCACGGAGTCGGTTCTCATGTAGGTGATAAGGCCGACGGAGGTTTTGCCCAGGGATACGCCTTCATAAAGCTGCTGTGCGAGCATCATGGTCTTTTTGGCGCTGAAGTTGAGCTTTTTATTGGCCTCCTGCTGCATGCTGGAAGTAGTAAACGGCGGTACGGGGTGACGCTTGCGTTCTTTCTTTACGGCGTCACTCACGATGTAATCAGCCTTGGAGAGAGCTTCTTCCGCTGCTCTTGCCTCCTGCTCGTTATGCAGCTCCAGCTTTTTGCTCTGATATTTTACTGCTTCCGCTTCAAAGAGCTGTCCCTTGCTGCCTTCACGCAGCTTGGCGCTCAGTGTCCAGTATTCTACCGGTACGAAATCTTCGATTTCACGGTCGCGGTCGGCAACGATTTTGGTAGCAACGGACTGTACGCGGCCGGCGCTCAGGCCCTTGCGGATTTTGCGCCACAGCAGCGGGCTCAGCTGATAGCCTACGATGCGGTCTAAAATGCGGCGTGCCTGCTGTGCATCAACCATATCCATGTCAATGCAGCGCGGATGCTTGATAGCGTCCTTGACAGCAGCAGCGGTAATCTCATGAAATTCAATGCGGCAGGCAGATGTCGGGTCGATGCCCAAAATAAATGCCAGATGCCAGCTGATTGCTTCACCCTCGCGGTCAGGGTCAGTTGCCAGTAAAACTTTGTCGGCTTTTTTGGCTTCAGCCTTCAGAGATTTTATTAAATCGCCCTTGCCGCGGATGTTGATATATTTCGGCTCAAATTCGTTTGCATGCTCTTCGTCCGGCAGAAAGGTTACGCCCAGGGTGCTTTTCGGCAGGTCGCGCAAGTGTCCCATAGAAGCCTTTACAGTATAGTTTTTGCCTAAAAATTTCTCGATAGTCTTGGATTTCGTAGGTGATTCCACGATAACCAGAGTCTTTGCCATTTATGTTCCTCCTACTTTCGGTAGTAACGCTGCGCCTGATCTGTAGCCACCAGTCCGGCGGCCTGCAGGTCAAGCAGCTCCATGCTCACGGCAGCAAAAGCGGCTCCGCTCTGCTCCGTAAGCTTTTCTAAAGAAAGCGCTCCTGCCTGCAAAAGCGCAAGCAGCTTCGCTCCTAATTCCGTTGTGACAGGTGCGGGCGCAGGCTTTGGTTCCTGCAGCGCGCAGTCAAATATACTCGGCTGGGTTATGCGGCGGTTCATCGCCTGCTGCCAGCTTCTTTTATCGTCTAAAATATCCTGTGGCATATCCACCAGCTTGGCCCCGGTACGGATAAGCTCGTGACAGCCTATGCTGCTGCCGTCGAAAATATTCCCCGGTACGCAATATACCTCACGTCCCTCATCGGCAGCGATGTTCGCCGTAATTACAGCGCCGCTGCGCTTGCCTGCCTCTGCTACCAGCACGGCCTGCGACAGACCGACGATGATGCGGTTGCGCGCAGGAAAGTTGGCCGCTGCTGGCGGAACTCCCGGCGGATATTCCGTCACCAGCGCTCCCTGTTCGGCAATGCGGGCAAACAGCTTGGCGTTTTCGGGCGGATAGACAATATCCAAACCGCAGCCAAGAACTGCTACCGTAGTACCTCCGGCCTGCAGGCAGGCCTCGTGCGCTGCCGTGTCAATGCCCTTGGCACCGCCGCTGATGATGGGTATGCCCTCGCGCGTCATTGCCTTGGCAAAGTAGCCTGCGGCACGCACGCCGTATTCGCTGCAGCGCCGTGAGCCGACGATGGCCAAAGCGTAATTTGCCTGCGGCAGCTCGCCCTTGACGTACAAAACTAAGGGCTTGTCGCTCAGGTTCTGCAGGCTCTGCGGATAGGCAGCATCGGTATAGGCCAGTATCTGCACGCCGTTATGACGGCAGAAGTAATCCAGCCTTTGCGGCAGGCGCGTATCACGGTTGCTGATAAAGTTTTGCACTGCTCGCGGCGTACAAAGACCTGTTGCCGTAAGTGTGGCGGCGCTCGCTTCAAAAACAGCGCGGGCACTGCCCAGAGCATTAATCAGATCAGGTATTCTGCTACGTCCCAGACCGGGGACAACAGCGCAGACAGCGGCAAGGTATAAGGTATCCATAAGGTCACACTCCTCCTGTAATAAATACATGATTATGCAGTCAGAGCGGAACTTCATGCCACAGCCTTCATAATATGCGATTTTCTTACATTATAATGATGAAATTCGTATTGGTCAAGTAAATTAATTATACAATAGAAGAAATCGTCAGCAAAATGCGGGGCAATTTCTTCACGGAAAGGCACAAAAATCGGCCTATATACAGCAAAAGGACTCCATCATGCGAAGGAGTCCGAAAATTATTTTTGCAGTCTTTGCATTACGTAATCGACAATCTGCTGTGCCGCCAGAGGATGGGCATGCTCGCTGCAGGCTGCTGCCTCACGCGGGCTTACCGTGCTGTTTTTGATATGCTGCACCAGTTCGTCGGTAGAACGTGCCACCAGAGCGCCGCAATACTGCTGCAGGAAGGCGGCGTTGCCCTCCTCTTGCCCCGGCAGCGGTTTGTAGATTAAAAGGTCCAGTCCGCTCGCCAGCACCTCGGCAGAGGTTAAACCGCCGGCCTTGGTGATAATCATATCAGCGCCGACCATGAGCTGCGGTACGTCCTCGCGGAAGCCGTAGATTTCGGCCGTAGCACCGTATTTGGCTTGCAGCTGTGCGGCCAACGCCTCATTGTGACCGGTGACGGCAACAACGCGCAGGTTTTTCAGAGCGGCGCGCTGCAGCGCCGTGATTATCTCAGCCATCGGCAGCAGGCCCTCGCCCCCGCCCATCAAAAGGCAGACGCGTTCGTTTTCGTCCCAGCCGAAGAACTCGCGGCATTTCTGCTTATCGTGCTTAATCATAAACTGCTGGCGCACGGGAATGCCCGTAGCCTGAATGTCGGCATCGGTATTGAGCTTATCACGCAGCAGCTCGTCGGCGATAAAGTAGGTATCCACGCCGTCGCAAACCCACCAGCGGTGAATCGTAAAGTCGGTCACTACAGCGCCGAGCCAGAGCTTGGGATGCTGCTTTTTGTAATAGCCGATGATGCCTGCGGGGGTAGCGTGCGTGGCGATTACAGCATCAGGCTGTACACTGCGCAGGTAGCTGCTGCCTAAGCGTGCCAAGAGGCGGTTTAAAAGCTCACGCAGCCATAAGGAGCCGCCCTGCTTGTTGCCCCAGCTGTAGGCCAGCTTATAAAGCCAGGGGCAGCATTTTAAAATCCACAGGTAGGTGTCGAGAAAGGCCTTGCCCAAAAACTGCGGGAAGAAGTCGAAGATGTTGCCGTGGATGACCTCAACCTCCGGACGGTCGGCGAAGGCCTGCTCCAGCGCTTCGGCTGCCAGCCTGTGTCCCGAGCCTATGGGTGCCGAAAGCAGGAGCACAGTATATTTTTTTCGTGTTTCGTGCATATGTATCACCATCTATATTGTATCGGAAATATAGCTAATCGGAATTTTTTTGCGAAAAAGGCTTGCTATCATAGCCTTTATATTGTATCATATTTTTAACTACAATCAATAGTTAATGTTCTCGCAAAGAGTAAAATTCGTGAGAAATTTTTGGGAGGCTCATCAAATGACTACAAGAAGACCTGTTGAAAGCTTTAGCTTTCCTGTAGAAAAAATTAAAGAAGGTTATTATACTGACGCATATTTTATGCGTTCCGAAGAAATCTTAAACGGTGATAATTACCATCCGCGCGTGCTGATGCAGGTGTTCGCCCGTGACCATGTTGTTGTTTGCGGTACCGACGAGGTCATTGCTCTGATTCGTCAATGCGCTTTCCATCCGGAAACTATCGAAATTCATTCCCTGCATGACGGCGAAGAAGTTGACGAGTGGGAAACCGTTATGACTATCGAAGGCGATTATGCCGACTTTGCGCATCTGGAAACCATCTATCTGGGTATTCTGGCTCGCCAAAGCCGCATTGCTACCAATGTTCGCCGCGTAGTTAAGGCTGCCAACGGCAAGCCGGTGCTTTTCTTCCCTGCACGCTATGATATTTACCAGACTCAGGAATCCGACGGCTATGCAGCTTTGGTTGGCGGCATCCACGGCTTCTCTACCGATGCTAATGCTCTGGCAGCAGGCGGCAAGGGTTTGGGTACTATCCCCCATGCATTGATTGCTTCCTATAAGGGTGACACTGTCGCTGCTACCGAAGCATTTGATAAATATGTTGACCCGTCTATCGCACGTATCGCTTTGGTTGACTTTGACAACGACTGCGTAAACACTTCTCTGGCTGTTGCCCGCAAGCTGGGTAAAAAGCTCGCAGGTGTGCGTCTGGATACCTCCGGCAGCATGGTTGACAAGAGCCTGTGGACTCAGATTGGTACCTTTAAGCCGACCGGTGTTTGCAAGGAGCTGGTTTGCAATGTTCGCCGTGCGCTGGATGCCGAAGGCTTCAACCACGTTAAGATTATCGTTTCCGGCGGCTTTGACGCTGAGCGCGTAGCAGCCTTTGAGGAAATGGGCGTGCCTGTTGATACCTATGCAGTAGGCTCTTCCTTCTTCGACGGCAACATCAACTTCACTGCGGATATCGTTAAGGTTGACGGCAAGGACTGCGCTAAGGCCGGCCGTAAATACAATCCTAACCCCAAAATGGAGCTTGTAAAATAATTTGCAACAATGAGGTTGCAGTGCGAAAGTACTGCAGCCTTTTTTGCTATCCGCATGAATGAAATATGGCTATCATAAAGAATCTTTACTACGGGAAATAAAATGTCCCTTCAGTCAGGAAAAATTATGGTCACTCATTTCGTGTAGAACATTTTATTTCCAAGTTAATACGAATGAGGTTGATAAGGATATCATAAAAACTCTTACCACAGGAAATAAAATGTCCCTTCGGTCAGGAAAAATTACGGCCACTCATTTCGTGTGGAACCAAGACAAAGTTCAGCAAAACTCGCGCGAAGCTAAAAGATTTTGCAATATGAGTCTGCATAGCGCTCAAACAATGCTGAACTTTTGTGGTTCCAGACACTTATTCGCTGTAATTTTTATTCCCTACGCGACATTCCATTTCCCTGTTCATACGTTGTGACTTAAAGCGCTTCGTGGTTTAACGCAATTTCATACATATGCAAAGGAGAACCCACCATGTCATTGAATACAACTCCCTCTGCCGAGCGTGTGCACATCGGCATCTTCGGCAAGCGTAACGCCGGCAAATCCAGCCTGATCAACGCCATCACCAGTCAGGAGCTTGCCATTGTAAGCGAACAAAAGGGCACCACTACGGACCCTGTATATAAGGCTATGGAGCTTTTGCCTCTCGGCCCCGTAATGATTATCGACACCCCCGGCCTCGACGATGAAGGCGAGCTGGGCGCACAGCGCATTGCCAAGGCTCAGCAGGTGCTGAATAAGTGCGACATCGCCTTGCTCGTGGTAGATGCCAGCGTAGGCCTCAGTGAAGCGGATAAAGCGCTGTGGCAGCAGCTGCAGGCGAAAAAACTGCCATCCATCCTTGTGCTGAACAAGGTAGAGCTGCTCGACGAAATGCGCCAGGCACTGCTCACCATGGAGGCCATGAAACTCACCAAGCAATGCTTCCTCGTCAGCGCCATCACCAACCGCAACATCAACGAGCTGAAGGAGGCTATCGCCGCACTGCGCCCGCGTGAGGTAGAACGCCAGCTGCTCGGCGATTTAATCAAGCCCTGCGATATCGTAGTGCTCGTAACGCCGATTGACAGCGCCGCACCCAAGGGCAGATTGATACTGCCGCAGCAGCAGGTACTGCGCAACGTGCTCGATAATAAGGGCATCGCCGTAACAGTACAAGAAAGCGAACTGGCGGAAGCACTGGCACGCCTCGCCTTCCCGCCCAAGCTCGTTGTAACCGACAGCCAGGCCTTCGGCGTAGTCAGCAAAATTGTGCCGCCTACCGTTCCACTCACCTCCTTCTCCATCCTCATGGCGCGCTACAAAGGCACGCTAAGCTCTGCCGTAGAGGCAGTGCGTGTGCTCGATACAGTGCAGGATGGCGATAAGATACTCATCAGCGAGGGCTGCACGCACCACCGCCAATGTCAGGACATCGGCACAGTAAAGCTTCCCGGCTGGATTCGCAGCTTCACCAAAGCGAAGCCTGAATTCTGCTTCAGCAGCGGCACGGAGTTCCCTGAGGACTTGTCCCAGTACAAGCTTGTAGTGCATTGCGGCGGCTGCATGCTCAACGAACGCGAAATGCAAAGCCGCAGCGAGCGTGCAGCGGCGCAGAACGTCCCCATGACCAACTATGGCATTGCCATTGCCTATATGCACGGCATTTTAAAGCGCAGCGTCGCTCCCCTGCCGGATATCGCCATGCTATTGGAGTAAACAGTAACCCCAAAATTTAACTATGCACGCGAAAGTGAGGGTATGAACCATGCAAGGCCTTTTATATTATTACCTGATTTTCATCAACTGCACAGCCTTTGTTGTCTACGGCGCAGATAAAGCCTTCGCCAAGCTGCACAGATGGCGTGTGCCGGAAATAGTGCTGCTGTTTTTGGCAGTGCTCGGCGGCAGCGCCGGCGCGTTTATCGCCATGCATCTTTTCCGCCATAAGACACAGCATTTGAAGTTCATCTTCGGCGTACCGCTCATTTTCTTCCTGCAGGTAGCGATAATCAGCTATTTTTTCTATAAGGGCTGAGCGCTCACTAAAAACCGTACAAACCGTACAAAACCATACAACCCCTTGCCGCATAAGGCTTTGGGGCTGTACGGTTTTTGTGTTGTGTACGGTACTCCCACAGGAGTGGTTTTGGCAAATTATGTGAGTATATGCAAATCATTTTCTGCATCACAAAACGCTTCTCATTTCTGCGTATTGGAAGCATTTTTAGTATTCGTGTAGTTTAGTGTAAAAAAAGCGCTTTTTTTCGCGTATTTTTACACGAATATTTTGGAGAAATGTGTTGTTTTTGACACGAAAGAAATTTATAATATAGGTAGAAACATCGGAGGTGATAAATATGTATAGAAAAATATCACAGAAATTACTTGCATGGAAAGAAAGTCCTTTCCGCAAACCACTTTTATTGCAAGGTGCCAGACAGGTAGGCAAAACCTTCTCTGTTTTGGAATTTGGACGTAACAACTATGAAAATGTAGCATATTTTAACTTTGAAACCAACACACAATTAAACGCAACCTTTGAGGAAAATATAGAGCCGGGATATTTGCTGCCTATTTTATCACATATAGCAGGCACCAGTATCATCAAGGAAAAAACACTCATCATCTTCGATGAAGTGCAGCTTTGTGAACGCGCTCTCACCTCGTTAAAATACTTTTGCGAGCAGGCACCGGAATACCACATCATCGCTTTGGGAAGCCTTTTAGGTGTCGCAGTTAACCGCAAAACTTACTCCTTCCCCGTTGGTAAGGTGGATATGCTTACCATGTATCCGATGGATATGGAAGAATTCTTGTTGGCGCTGGAAGAAAGCTACCTGGTGGAGAAAATCAAGGCCTGCTTTAAAGATAAAACTGCTATGCCTGCAGCCCTACACCAATCTGCCTTAGAGCTTTATCGCCAATATCTTGTTGTAGGCGGTATGCCGGAGGCAGTGATGATTTTCAGCAAGACGAAGGATTATGTCTTTGTTCGTCATATTCAGGATACTATCTTGGCAAGCTATCTTAATGATATGAGCAAGTACAATACTGAAAATGAAATCAAAAAGACCAGGCTTACGTATGATAATATAACGGTACAGCTTTCCAAGAAGAATACACGCTTTCAATATAAGCTGATAAAAAGCGGTGCGCGGGCAGCGGAGTTTGAAAATGCGATAGAATGGCTTATTCTTTCCGGTATAGTTGACCAGGTTTATAAGGTTGAGCAAATCAAAAAACCTTTGGCTAACTACCGTGATATTGATGCCTTTAAGATTTATTTGTCAGATGTAGGCTTATTATGCGCCAAGAAAGACATTATTGCCAACGATATCCTTTATATGGTGGATGAACTTAATGATTTTAAGGGTGGTATGACGGAAAATTATGTGCATAATCAACTGAAAATCAATGATTATACAACCTACTATTGGGAATCGGATCGTGGCGCTGAAATTGATTTTATTATTCAGCGCGAAGGCAAGCTCATTCCTATTGAAGTAAAAGCTGCCGATAACACCAGAGCCAAAAGCTTGAAGCTGTATATGGACAGGTTCGAGCCTGCATATGCTATCAAGCTTTCTACCAAGAATTTTGCTCAGGAGGATAATAAGCTTATTATTCCTTTATATGCAGCATTCTGTATCTGAAATAATAAAATAGCGTACACCACAACAAAAACCGTACACCCGCAAAGCCTTGCCCTGCCTGCGTTTGTACGGTTTGTACGCTTTTCTGCGACAGCAATAATATACATATAAACATATAAAGAAAGGGTCTGCCCCAAAAGTTGTGGTATGCGCTCTAACGTTTGTGTGGTTGGGCTACA
>CAVKUS010000057.1:0-12034 GCA_963659725.1 Bacteroides sp. CAG:545
GTATTAGTATCATAATGAAACAAAAGCCAAATTCTAATATACAAAAAAGGTATGGTTTATCTTGATTGATATTCATTCTCACATTATTTTTGGAATAGATGACGGCAGCAAGGATGAGGCGATGAGCCTTAAAATGCTGCAGAAGGCTGTGGCTTCCGGTACGACTTCTATTTTTGCAACGTCGCATTTGCTGCAGGCTGCCAACCATCCTGCGTGGCAGGATTTTTTAGTTGGGGCAGAAAGGCTGCGCACTTTAGCGCAGAAGCACAATTTACCGCTGGCGATTTATTCCGGCTGTGAGGTGTTTATGGATTGGGATTTGCTGGACATTATTGCTGAGAATGGCAGTTTTTGCCTGAACGGTGAAAATTTTGCTGCAGCGCAGACCAGTTATATCCTGGTGGAGTTACCTATGTATTTCATACCGAATTATGCTGATGATTTTTGGTATGAGCTGCGGTTGAAGGGGGTTGTGCCGATTTTAGCACATCCGGAGCGTTATACTGAGTTAATGGCGAAGCCGGACCTGCTGCTGCGTTGGCGACGTGAGGGCTTGCTGCTGCAATGCAATATTGGCAGCTTTGCAGGGCGCTTTGGCGCGCAGGCCGAGCAGGCGGCGAAGCTGCTTTTGGCTAACGGTCTGGTGGATTTTGTGGGCAGTGATGCGCACAGGGACAGCGGGCGCGATACGGATATGCGCGCCGGTGCTGCTGTAATAAGGGAGCTGGCCGGAGAGGCCACACTGCAGCAGCTGACGCAGATTAATCCGCAGAGGATTATTGCTGGCACTCCTTTGAAAGTTAATGCACCGCAGCAGTTAATTACAAAGGAAAAGAAATCTAAATGGTGGAACAGATTATTTAAATAATAAATACACCGTTTTTTTTGTTTAAAATTTTTTATTAAGGAGTATAAAATGAAAAAGTCATTGGTAGTATTGGCATTGGCGCTGGCGTTAGGGACAGGCAGCGCTGCACAGGCACAGGTGCAGGATTATGTGATGTGCCCCGGCGATGTGCTGCAGGTTGTGGTATATGGTCACGAGGATTTGAGCACGCTGGCGGGTAATACGCAGAATTCGCCGTATGTGGTACGCCCGGACGGCAAGGTGTCGTTCCCGCTGATTGGCGATGTGGATGTTACGGGCAAGACGGTGACGCAGTTCCGTGAGGAGCTGGTGAGCCGCTTCGGTTATTATCTGGTGAAGCCGCAGATTAGTGTGAATGTGGTGAAGCTGGGTACGACGCGTGTGTATGTGCTGGGCGAGGTTAAGCGCCCGGGCCTGTTTGAGCTGGAAAAGAGCCACCGCGTGCTGGATGCACTGGCTAAGGCGGAGGGCTTTACTGAAAAATCTGCCAAGAAGAATATCTTTTTGGTGCGTGCCGGTTCTACCGAGGTACAGCAGCTGAACGTCAACAATTATCTGCGCAAGGCTGACCAGAGCGTGAACCTGGAGCTGCATGAGGGCGATTGCCTGTATCTCAGCAGTAACCATAAGGTTATCTTCAGCAAGGATATTATGCCTTTCCTGACCGGTGCATATTACATCAACGAAATCAAGAACAATAATGACTGAGGAGAATAGCTGTGAGTAAGGATTTACATAATGACGAAGAGATTACTATAGACCTGCTGGAAATAGCAAATATTTTGAAGCGCAATGCAGGCAATATCGCCCGCGTTACCGGCGTATTTGTTGTGGCCGCAGGCGTGTATCTGGCTACAGCAACGCCGGTGTACGAATCGCAGGCTTTGCTGCGTGTTAAGCAGCCTAAGGGCATTGGCACCAGTCTTTTGGAATCCATGCCGATGGGCAATGCGATGGCCAACACCCAGCTGATGAATACCTATGCGGAGATTTTGAAGAGCCGCAGCGTTGTGGTGCCGGTGATAGAGAAAATGGAAGAACCAAATAAAGAGGGAAGATTCATTCAGTATGATGAATATCTGAAAAAGAATATAAGTACAGCTCCATTTAAAGATACAGAAATTCTACAATTCACAGCTCGTGCTGAAACTGCAGAAAAAGCTCAGCAAGTGAATAAACTTATTGTTGAAGGTTTTTTGAAAAGGCTCACAGAACTTTCGCGTGACCAGCAGAAGGCTACCCGCGGCTTCTTGGAGGAGCGTACAGTGGCTGCCAAGATGGAGCTGCAGACTGCGGAAGATAAGCTGACGGATTATAAGAAGAATAATAATATTATTGCTCCCGATGATGCTGTGAAGCTGGCGAGCGAGAAGATGAGCATGGTGGATAAGCTGAGCGCGGAAAACAAGGTGGCGTTGGCAACTGCCAATGCACGCATGGCAGCGGCTAACGGCCAGCTGCAGGGCGAGGCTGTTTCCATTGCGGATAACAGGACGATTCAGGCTTATAATGCGAAGCTGGCGCAGCTGGAGGGCGAGCGCATCAGCTATATGGATAAATATACTGCCAACCACCCGAAGGTGCAGCAGGTGAACCAGGAGATTGCCGGCCTGAAGGCTAAAATCCAGAACGAGATTAACAAGGTTGCCGCTTTGCAGGCTCCCAGTGATAACCCGGTACACCAGCAGCTGCTGGCCAGCAAGTTCAGCAGCGAGGCTGAGGCGAGCGTGGCACAAAGCAACCTGGCCAAGCTGGCGCAGATTGACGGCGAAAACAAGAACGGCTTAAAGGAGCTTTCCGATAAGGAGCAGCAGTTTGTTGGTCTGCTGCGTGATGTGACGGTGGCTAACGAGATTTACGTTATGCTGGCCAAACGCCTGGAGGAGGCCAAGGTTGCGGAAGCAAGCGTTGCTACCGAGGTGCAGGTGGTGGACAGCGGCACGCTGCCGCAGGCTCCTGTGGCACCGCGTAAGGCGATGACACTGCTTTTGGCAGCACTGTTGGGCATTTTGGCAAGCAGTGGCTTTGTAGTGGTGCGCGAGCTGCTCAACAGAACGATTAAGACTGCCGATGATGTGGCACAATACCTGGATTTGCCGCTTTTGGGCAGTGTCCCTGATTTGCAGGACTTGCAGAAGAATATGCAGGAGAAGGATAAAAAACCTGGCCTGGCAGTGAGAATGTGGAGGAAAATATGGAAGGCATAAACCTGATTGCTCATAATGATTTGAAGAACCCGGCGACGGAGGCATACCGTGTTATCCGCACCAGTATCCAGTTTGCGCAGGCCGGTAAGGAGCTGAAGACGCTGGCTGTTACTAGCTGCACACCGAACGAGGGCAAGAGCATGACTGTTGCCAACCTGGCGGTGGTGCTGACGCAGGCAGGCAAGAGCGTGCTGCTGTTGGATTGCGACATGCGTAACCCGACTATACACAAGAGTTTTGGCCTTTCCAATAAGCTGGGAATTTCCAGCTGCATCAGCATGGGCACTCCGCTGAGCGCTGCAGCGCAGGCTACGAAGGTGGAAAACCTGTATGTGGTGACAAGCGGCGTGATTCCGCCGAACCCGAGTGAGCTGCTGGGCAGCGAGCGCATGCAGGAGTTGCTGCAGGAGGCCAGAGAGATTTATGATTATGTGCTGATTGACCTGCCGCCGGTGCTGCCGGTTGCGGATGCCTTGGTTTTGGGCGCTATGGTGGATGGCGTAGTGCTGGTTATTGACAGCGGCGAGGTGAAGGTTGACCTGGCGCGCGATGTGAAGAACCAACTGCAGCATGCCGGTGCCAATATTTTGGGCGTTGTGCTGAACAAGGTGCGCAGTGAGCACCATGGCTATGGTTATGGCTATTACTATTATTACGGAAGCAAGGAGGCTGAAAAGTAATAATAATATAGAGAGAGTGCTGCTTTACGGACAAAAGCAGCACTTATGCGTAGGGATGATATATTTTATGATGTATGATAGTGTTGATTAAGTGGGGGACATAAGAGAATGTTTTTTAAGGAATTGGCGCTGCGGCTTATGAAGCTCTTGAATGCGTTTTTGATGACTATGCCTTTTGCTATAGCTTGGTTCGCTTATTATGCTGAGCGTATTGCAGAGCCGTTTTATAACATGGGCAACTGGTTGATAGTAGCTTTGTTTTTTTTACTTTATATTGCGTTTGGTCGTGTGTATGGTGCCTTTTGGATTTCGCTGAACCGTATTTCCGAAAGCGTATATAGCCAGGCTTTGGCTGCGTGCATGGTTAATGGTATTATGTACATTATCACCTGCCTGCTGATGAGACATTTGCCGAATGTTTTGCCGGTTTTGGCAGTATTTGTAGTACAGATTGTGATTTCTGCAATTTGGAGCTTTTTGTCGCATATTGCGTTTTATATCCTTTTCCCTGCTACCAAGACGATAATTGTTTATGATGAGCGTCAGGGCATGGAAAAGCTGATTCACGAATATGGCTTTGAAAAGAAGTTTACGGTTATCAAAACTTTGAACGTAGATAACTGCATTAATAACCTGGATTTGCTGAAAAATGCGCAGACTGTGTTTGTGAGCGGTGTGCATAGCCATGAGCGTAATATCATTTTGAAATATTGCGTTGCTAATAATATTATGATGTACCTTATTCCGCGTATTGGCGATGTGCTGATGAGCGGTGCACAGCAGATGCATATGTTCCATTTGCCGATGCTGCGCGTGGGCAGGTATAATCCTTCTCCCTGGCATACAATTGCTAAGCGTACCTTTGACGTTGTTTCTGCAGGCGCACTGTTCCTGGTGATTTCTCCGCTGATGCTGATCACGGCTATTGCGATTAAAACGGATGGCGGGCCGGTGTTCTATAAGCAGCGCCGCCTAACGCAGAATGGCGAGGAGTTTGATGTACTGAAGTTCCGTTCTATGCGCGTTGATGCAGAAAAGGATGGCGTGGCACGTCTTTCCAGCGGTGATAACGATGACCGCATTACTCCGGTTGGACATTTTATCCGCAAGGTGCGTATTGATGAATTGCCGCAGCTTTTGAATATTATCGGCGGCAGCATGAGCGTTGTTGGCCCGCGTCCGGAACGTCCGGAAATTGCCAGACAGTACGAAGAGCAGATTCCGGAGTTCAAGCTGCGCCTGCAGACAAAGGCCGGTCTTACCGGTTATGCGCAGGTTTATGGCAAGTACAATACTACTCCGTATGACAAGCTGCAAATGGATTTGCTGTATATTGCTCACCCCAGCTTTTGGGAGGATTTGCGTATAATTTTTGCTACGATTAAGATTCTGTTTGTGCCTGAAAGCACTGAAGGTGTTGCTAAGGGACAGCAGACGGCGATGGAGAAATAAAGAGAGGGTATATTATGAAAATTTTAATTCATTCTGATGAATATTATCCTACTGCTCAAGCTTGTGCTTATCGTATGCAAATATTAGCTGATGCTTTTGTTAAACAAGGTAATGAGGTTACTGTAATTGCGAGTTCAGCTAATTTAGATGGTAAGAATTATGCAAAGCGAGATGAAAAAGTATTGTATGCTTCAGCTATAAAAATGACTAAAAAAACGGCAATTATGCGTTTGTTTAATAATTTAAGTTTTGCTATAAATTCTATTTTTATGGCAGTAAAGATTGGGAAAATTGATATCGTTATAACTACATCTCCTCCACCATTGATTAGCTTTTCAGGATGGCTTATAGCTAAAATGAAGGGTGCTAAATTAGTTTATGATGTTCGTGATATTTGGCCGGATGTAGCAGTTGAAATGGGAAGTTTTTCTAGAGATAGTCTATACTATAAAGTTTTTAAATGCATAGCAAGATTTATGTATAAGAATGCTGACTGGATTACAACAGTATCACCAGGGAAAGTAAGTAAAATTACTAAATATCTCAATGAAATTGATCCTAATATTGATAAGGAAAAAATAAAATTAGTTCCTAATGGTTTCGATGAAAGTATTCTAAATAATATTCTTGATGAAAATTTGATAGATAAATATCATTTAAAGGAAAAGTTTACTTGCGTTTACATTGGGAATATAGGTTTAGCTCAAGGATTAGGTACTTTGTTAGATGTTGTAGAGAAAACTAAGCATAAGGATGTCCAATTCTTGCTGTTTGGCAAAGGTGCAGAAAAAGATATGCTTGAAAAGGAAGCTAATAGGCGTGGTCTTGATAACATAAGTTTTTGTGGTCTACTACCTCATGAGAAGGTGTTTACGCTTTTATCATATTCAAAGCTAAGTTTTATACCTTTAAGAAACTCTAGTATGAAAGATAGTATTCCAACAAAAGTGTATGAGGCATTAGGAATTGGTTGTCCAGTTCTTCTTGTTGCAGAAGGAGACTCTTGTGAAATCGTAAATGAAGCTGAAATGGGCAGATGCATATCTCCAGATCATACAGAACAGCTTGCAGAAGTTTTTGATGAAATGATTGAAAACTATTCTAAATACAGTGAGCATCGTACTAAAGCAAGGAAATTGATGCAAGAAAAATACTCTAGACAGCAAATCGCAGTTGGTTTTGAAAATATGTTACATGATTTGCTTAAATAAAAAAGGGGGAAATAAAAATGGTTAACGTAATTGGGTTAGGCTACATTGGTTTGCCTACAGCTTTGATGATGGCTTCCCATGGAGTAGAAGTAGTCGGTACAGATTACAACAAGGAACTTGTGGCAACATTGAATGCCGGCAAAACGACCTTTAAGGAAAAAGGATTAGATGAACTTTTCAAAAGTGCTGTAGATGCTGGTGTGAAGTTTACTACAGAGTATCAGAGAACAGATACATATATTGTATCTGTTCCTACTCCGTATGATAAGTTTAGTAAAAAGATTGATGCTTGCTATGTTGTTGCTGCTTTAAATGATGTTATGAAGGTATGTCCTAAAGGTGCTACTGTAGTAATTGAATCTACTATTTCTCCGGGTACTATAGATAAATATGTACGTCCCATAATTGAAGAAAATGGTTTTATCCTTGGCAAGGATCTTAATCTTGTTCATGCTCCAGAACGCATTATTCCAGGAAATATGGTATATGAATTGTTGCACAATAACCGTACTATTGGTGCAGATGATAAAGCTGTTGGCGAGAAAGTTAAGGAGTTATATGCTTCTTTTTGTCAAGGAGAAATTGTTGTAACAGATATTAGAACTGCTGAAATGACAAAAGTAGTAGAAAATACCTTCCGTGCAGTAAATATTGCTTTTGCAAATGAGCTTGCAAAAATTTGCCGTCATGATAATATGGATGTATATGAAATCATTAAAATTTGTAATATGCATCCTCGTGTAAATATTCTTCAACCAGGGCCGGGTGTTGGTGGTCACTGCATTAGCGTTGATCCATGGTTCCTCGTTGGTGATTATCCGTCTTTAGCTAAGGTTATTGACGAATCTATGAAAACTAATGATGGCATGCCTGACTTTGTACTTAATCGTATTTATGAAATCATGAAAGAAAAAGGTCTTGATGACGTAGGCCGTGTAGGTTTGTATGGTTTGACATATAAGGAAAACGTAGACGATATGCGCGAGTCCCCAACATTACAACTTTTGGAGAGTCAAGAACGTCATCTTGCACCGGGGCTTAAAGTTTATGATCCATTTATAACCAAAAATGTTGTGAAGAACCAATACCATGATTTAGATACTTTCCTTTCTGATATTGACATGATTGTTATTATGGTTAAGCATAATGAAATCCGCGAGAAAATGGACAAGCTTAAAGGGAAAATAGTTCTTGATTGTCATAACATTATTGAGTTGCCGAATGTGTATCATATTTAAAAGATAATGGAAAGTGCTGTGCAGAAAGAGCAGATTGATTCTGCACAGCTTTTTCTTTGGGAGATAAAATGAAAAGAGTAATGTTAGTTTTCGGTACAAGACCGGAAGCAATAAAAATGTGTCCTCTTGTCAATGAATTGAAGAAACGCAAAGAACTTCAAACCATAGTATGCGTAACTGGTCAGCATCGCCAGATGCTTGACATGGTGTTAGAGGCTTTTAATGTTACACCAGACTACGATCTTTCTATTATGAAGGACAAGCAGACACTGTTTGATGTAACTACAAATATTTTGAATCGTATTAAAGAAGTATTAGAGAAAGAGAATCCTGATATTGTATTAGTGCATGGCGACACATCAACGACTTTTGTGACTGCACTTGCTTGTTTTTATTTACAGATTCCAGTTGGACATGTTGAGGCTGGCTTACGTACCTACAATATTTACAGTCCTTACCCAGAAGAATTTAACCGTCAGGCGGTTTCTATTATTAGCAAATTTAATTTTGCACCGACGGAACTTTCTAAGCAGAATTTACTGAAAGAGGGAAAGGAACAGGATAGTATTTTTGTAACTGGTAACACGGCTATTGACGCATTGAAAACTACTGTTCGGAAGAGCTACACCCATCCGGAATTAGAATGGGCAAAGGGTAGTAGATTGATTATGATTACTGCACACCGCCGTGAAAATCTTGGAGTGCCAATGCGTCATATGTTTAAGGCTATTCGTCGCGTAATGGATGAGCATCCCGATGTAAAGGCAATTTATCCAATTCATATGAACCCTGTAGTGCGTGCAACAGCAGATGAGTTCTTTGGTGATGATGATCGTATTCATATTATTAATCCTTTAGAAGTTTTGGATTTTCACAACTTTCTTAGTCGCAGCTATCTGATTCTGACTGATTCTGGTGGAATTCAAGAAGAGGCTCCATCGCTTGGTAAGCCTGTTTTAGTTATGCGTGATACTACAGAACGTCCCGAGGGAATTACTGCAGGGACTTTAAAGCTTGTTGGTACAGAGGAAGAAAATATTTACAATGAATTTAGCCGGTTGCTTTCCGACGAAGATGAGTATGAAGCAATGAGCAAGGCATGCAATCCATATGGCGACGGTCATGCCTGTGAGAGAATTGCTGATGTTCTTTGTAGGATTTAAACTAAAAGGGGAATACTATATGCTTATAAAACTTTGGCTTTATGTCAATACAATTAAATTAATGAAGGCAAGTCAAATTTATTATCGTATTAGGAAAATACTAAAGTTTGATTGCAGTATTGGCTGTAAGGTAACTGGTGATGTGAACAAAGTTGAAGCTATAACAGCAGTATCTGAGCTAGATTTTGATCAAGTTTTTATAAAGCGTTTCATTGCTGATGAAATTCTTGCTGATAAAATCACCTTTTTACATACATCAAAATATTTTTGCTGGAATGAGAAATGGCATTTTGATGATAAATCAGCGTTGTGGAATTTCAATCTGCATTATTTTGATTTTTTGTTTTCTATAATTGATGCATATAGAAAAACTGGAGAGAGAAAGTATCTTGATAAGTCAAAGGAAATCATCAAGTGCTGGATTGATAGGAATAATCAAAAGGATGGTGGAGAAGGGTGGTCTCCGTATACTATTGATTTAAGACTTACTAATTGGTTAAGTTACTATTCGTATGTTAACAACGATCTTGATGCTGAATTCAAAAAGAAATTAATAAATTCAATTCATGAACAATATGTGTTTTTGAGTCAACATTTGGAAAAAGATATTTTAGGGAATCATTATTTTGAAGACTTAAAGACTCTTGTTTTGTGTGCTTTGTTTTTCAATGATATGCCAACTCTTGATTTAGTATTAAAAGAATTCTACAAAGAATGCAAAGAAGAAATTCTTCCTGATGGAATGCATTTTGAGTTAAGCCCTATGTACCATAAGTTAATTTTAGAGGGGATTATCCGAGTAGCTGTTGCTTTAAAAGGAAAAAATAGGGCTGACGTAGAAGTTGAACGCTATCTTCAGCCTATGCTTGACGTTGCATGGTCACTTGAAGAAGGACTAGAAAGAATACCATTGTTTAATGATTCTGGTAACAATGTATCAAAAGGTATTCAATCCTTGATTATTGCATCTAAAAATCATTTTGATATTCAGCCTATATATAAGTCAAGGTTTGAAGATAGTGGCTTTTATATTTTTAAGCAAGGTGCTTGGAAGTTAATTGTTGATGCAGGTCAACCTGGCCCTTCTTATATTCCTGGACATGCTCATTGCGATGCTGGTAGTTTTGAATTGTTTAAGGATGGCAAGCCGGTAATAGTAAATTGCGGAACCTATGCTTATCAATGTAAAGAACGTAGATTTTTCCGTAGTACAGCAGCGCACAATACAGTAATGATAAATAATACGGAGCAATCTCAATGCTGGGGTGCGTTTCGTATGGCAAAGCGTGGAAAAATTAGTGTTAAAGAAGTGACAGATAATTTTATTGCTTTGGAGATGACCGATCAAAAAAATAATATCGTAACAAGAACCATTAGGGTAGATGGTTGTATAACAATTGTAGATAAATCAGAAAAGAACAAACTGACTAGTTTCATTCATTTGGCTGATAGCATAGAAGTTAATGTATCTGGAAATAAAAAAACTATAAAGCATGATTATGCTCCTGAATATGGAATTATAAAAAAAATAAACGTGATAGTATATGAAGGCTTTGGAGAGATTTTTGCAAATATTAACTTGTAGTGTAGGAGGTGAAAAGGCTTTGAAAAGGATACCTGGATATAAACCATTGTGCTTTATAAAAGAAACACTATATCTTTACAGAAAAGGAAATATATATGCCTTAATAGATAATCGCATCATTAAAATTATGCAAATATATCCCAGTACTTTCAAAGAGTTATTTAGGATTACTTCTAGGTTGTTTCGTTCTGAACCCAAATATGCTGTTCCAGTAGGAAAAAGTTCAATGATTATTGCTGGCCACAGAAAATTATTATTAGTTGATGTAAACAAAAAAAAGGTAATAGAATTAGCTACCTCAAGAGATGGATTCTCTGATCCTTTAAATATTTGTACTGGTAATGAAAGTTGGATTGCAATATGGGGCGATTATGGATCTAATTTATTTCTTGACGAAATAAATATATATGGATTAAATTTGGATAATAAGGTCGAGATAATTTATACTTTTAAAAAAGGTCAAGTACGACATATTCATAATATTATTAAAAAAAATGATGGAGGTTTTTACATTTTTGCTGGAGATCAAGAAAGTGGTGCAGGAATATATGAATCAGATAGTCGGTTTAAGAATGTAATACCACTGAAGATCGGAGAACAGAAATATCGAGCAGTTATAGGATTTGAAACTGTTGAAGGATTGCTATATGCAACAGATGCTGTAAATGAAAAGAATTATATTTATATTCTTCGTACAGGACGAGAACCATTAAAGGTATGCGAGTTGAATGCTTCTTGTATTTATGGTGTAGAGTTTAATGATAACTACTATTTTTCTACAACAGTTGAACCGGATGAAAACAATAAAGGAATAATGTCATGGATATCTAAAAAAAGAGGTCAGGGTATATTGTCAGATGAGGTATGTCTTGTGGTTGTAAATAAGCAGATGCAATTTAAGACAGTTATGAAGCTAAAAAAAGATGTTTTTCCAATGAAATTATTTCAGTATGGTTCTATACAATTTCCAAAAGGCAATTTAGAAGAATTATGGTGTTATCCTGTTGCAGTTAAGAAAAGCGATGGGGTGGCTTTAAGATTAGAGTAACAGGGAGATAAAACAATGAATATATTGGTTTTGGCAAGTGAGTATCCTTATGAAAAGGATACAAATGCTGATAGGACAAAAGTCGTAGGTTATTTTGCAAGAGAGTGGGTAAAACAAGGACATAGGGTTATGGCAATTGTTGATTCATCTACGTTTCCTGCGGCATACTATATAATTAGTGATAAGGTTAAAGGTTTTGTAACCAAAACTTTTGATGTATCGAGAACACCGAACAGATTGTGGACGAAAAGATTCTCTTATAATGATTATGGGGTTCATGTTGAAAATATCCCAATTGTCAAATATATTCCTCATGGAAGATTTTCAAAAAAAGCTTTAGATTATCAATTAAGGCAAATCACCGCTATCCTAAATGATAATAGATTTATTCCTGATTTAGTAATTGGACATTGGGTTAATCCGCAAATAATGCTTGTACCTGTAATTTCTAGGAATTATAATGCTAAATCGGCATTTGTCTTTCATGCTGACTACGGAATAGACATTTGTAAAAAATTTAATGTTCAAACTTATTTAGATCAAATTGATCATATCGGATTTAGATCACAATCTGCTTTAGAG
>CAVKUS010000058.1:0-11879 GCA_963659725.1 Bacteroides sp. CAG:545
TTGCATCTTTGTTAAGGCTTACAGTACCTTTATCACCGTTGACAAGTGCGTCATGCTTCTTGATGCCATAGCCTGTGCCATCGGTGAAGCTGGTATCGCCATAGGTACGTACTATATCGTTCAGACCAACATTCAGCGTTGCCTTCTTAACCGTGATAACGCCTGTTGCGTTATTTACCAGCTCGTAGTTGCCAAGCTCGTTGCCTGCCAGCTCCGCTCCTGTTACAGCTACGTCCGCCTTGTATGTTCCGGCGTCCGCAGTGTCGCGGTCACCCTTGTTGGTTGCATACTCTCCGTCAGCTTTGTAGCTTACGCTTGCGCCGTCCTTCAGGCTTACTTTATCGCCGTAAACGATGCTGTTCTCCTGCAGGCTTACATTGCCGTCTGCTTGCAGGCCGTCCTTGCTGCCGTAGGTCGTGCTGGCGTTGATGTTGTTCAGGTAAATCTTCTTCGCATTTACCTTCGAATTGCCTGCGGTTACTTGAATGTCGTAGTTCTTGGCGAAGTTTGTTACACCATCAGCAACAATACCATCTTTGCCTACGCTCCACTTGTAATCACCTTTGTTGTTGGTCTTGCTATTGTTTTCTACAAGACCACCATCAGTGATTGCATCTTTGTTAAGGCTTACAGTACCTTTATCACCGTTGACAAGTGCGTCATGATCCTTGATGCCATAGCCCGTGCCATCGGTGAAGCTGGTATCGCCATAGGTACGTACTACGTCGTTCAGGCTTACGTTCAATGTTGCCTTGTCTACATACGAATTGCCATTGCCATTAACTACCAAATCATAGTTATTATTCAAGCCTGCATTTGCAACTTCTACAGTACCACTCCAGGTATAGTCGCCATGGTCATTCGTTACCCTGTCGCCTGTTACGCCAGCAATTGCGCCATCACTATTAACTTTTACCTTAAAGTCACTGGCATCATAGTTATCGCCGTTTACCAGACCGGTGATGTTGCCTGCGCTGTAACTGCCACTGGTAATCTTTGCATTGCCATAGGTGCGGTATACGTCACTCAGGCCAACATTCAGCGTTGCCTTTTCTACTTTAGACTTGCCATAGCCTTTCAATTCCAGCTTATAGTTATTCTTCAGTGCTGCATTATCTGTTGTTAAAGTACCGCTCCAAGTATAATCGTCTACATCGTTCGTTACCTTGCTGCCGCTTACGCCATCAATTGCGCCGTCACTATTAACTTTTACCTTAAAGTCACTTGCATCATAGTTATCACCGTTTACCAGGCCTTCGATACCGCTTGCGCCGTAGCTACCGCTGGTAATCGCTGCATTACCGTAGGTGCGTACTACGTCGTTCAAGCTTACCTGCAAGGTTGCCTGCTTAACCACAGAAGCACCACCATCAACAACCAGCTTATAGTTTTGCTTAAGCCTATCATTCGCTGCAACTACATTAGCATTCCACTTATAAGTATCACCAACATCATTGGTTACCTTGCCAGTGATCTCGCCAGTCAACGCGCCATCGCCGGTAATAGTGCCAATATTTACATGACCGGCACCATAATTATCGCCGTTGACATTACCAGTCAATCCGTTAACGCCGTATGCTGTACCATTAATCAACGCTGTATTACCATAGGTGCGCTCAACACCGTTCAGCTTAACTTGCATTTCTGCCTGTTTAACGGTAATGCTGCCAGTAGCGTTATTTACAAGCTCATAGTTACCAAGCTCATTGCCTACCAGCTCCGCACCTGTTACAACCACGTTCTTTTTGTATTCGCCTGCGTCCGCAGTGTCGCGCCCGCCCTTGTTAGTCGCATACTCTCCGTCAGCTTTATAGCTTACGCTTGCGCCGTCCTTCAGGCTTACCTGATCGCCGTAGACGATGCTGTTATCCTGCAGGCTTACATTGCCGTCTGCTTTCAGGCCTTCCTTGCTGCCATATTTCGTGCTGGCATTAATATCGTTCAGGTAAATCTTGCGCGCCAAAACATTAGATACGCCATGAACTGTCGTTGTTGTGCTGCTTACACCATCATTTTGGAATTCATAATTGCCTGTAAGGCTGCCATCAAGCTTAACGCCTGCCTGCCACTCATAGGTTCCCTTATTCTTAGTACGCTTTTCATCCCCAACAGTAATAATACCTGTATCATTGCTGTTTTGGATTGTATCCTGCGAATCAGTGATAGTCACCTTACCGTTCAGCTCTTTTTGCATAGCGTCATTGAAGCTGTCAAACCCATCAATGCTCAGCTCATAGTCAGGTTTTTTCAGCAAATCGCCATACGTTCTGTTAACAGTATTACCGGTAACATTCAGCACCTTTTTGGTAACCTTGATATCACCCACGGTAAAGTCATAGCCCAAATTGTTGGGACCTACGTCGCCGCCGCTGGCAATCTGCCCGGACCACAGCCAGCTGCTGTAATCACCGACGTTCTTCAGAGCTTCGCCCTGCAGCAGGCTGCTGTTGTTCTTATAAGCCTTAAAAGCATCGTTAGCCGGATCATTTGTAGTAAGCTTGCCATTTGCAATCCAGCCAGGGATATCAAGATGATTTGTCGCATCATAAACCCAACCGTTCTGCAGGTCGCCATCTACCGTAACCTTAGTCAGGAACACCTTCAGCAGCGGGTTAGTGCGTTTATCATAAAGCTTCCAGGTTCTATCCTTATCATCAAAATCATAGCTGTCCAGCTTCTTGGCATCGTTACCGTTTTGCAGTGTTCCGTCTTCCTTAATGATATAGCTATTTCTGACAGTGCCACCATTTACGTTTGTTACGTTAGTGTTGCCATTTGCTGCATAGCCATAAATATTGCTTACCTGGCCTGCATTGCTGCCCACAATGTTTGCCACATTGCTATTGCCTGCTACCGCAGTAGTGCTATAAGCGTTGCTCAGTTGGCCTTCAGCCGTATTACTGCCAACGATACCGCCGACATTGCTAGCGCCGCTGATTGCACCGCCATCGGTATAAGTATAATTATAAAGCTTTCTGCCATTAGCATCAGTTGCGCCTGTTTCGGTCTTGGTTACTGTTACTACGCTGTTGAACACCTGGTCCAGCGTGCCGCTGTTAGTACCGGCAATGCCGCCGACGTTGCTGCTTTGCTCTGCCTTGACCACACCGGTGTTATAGCCTGCCGTCAGCGTGCCGCTGTTATTGCCAAGCAGACCGCCGATGTTTTCTCCTGCAAACGCTGTAATAGTACCGTTTGTTGCATTATAGGAGCCTGCCTGAATCGTACCATTATTGTAAATCTGATACTTATAATAATTGTTCTTATCATCGCGACCACCGGTGATAACACCATGGTTAATACCAATGATGCCACCGACATTTGCTACACCGCTGACATTACCATTTACTCTGTTCATCAGGGAGGAATTGCTGATATTCGCGCCAGTGCCATCTGCCTTATAGCCATTTACGCCGATAATACCGCCGGTGCCGTTTTCTTCCGTACTTCCTTCAATAGAAGCATTGCCATGCACTTCGCCCTCATTTTTCATGATGACATGGGTAATATCCGCACTGTTTTCACCGATGATGCCGCCAGCACCACCAGCCAAAGCAATAACGGTACCGGAGTTGACAATGCCTACGCTTTCATCGGCAGTACCGGTAATATCCACTTCATTTTTGCCGATAACGCCACCGACATAGTTTTTGCCGATAACCAAGCCTTCATTGCTGTTGCCCATGCCCAGGAGCTGACCTACCTTGTCGCCATCGCTCGTATTTTTGCCGACAATGCCGCCGACATAGGAAGCCTGCGCAGCATCCACTCTGGCCCTGTTGGTAGCATTGGTAATAATGCCCACGTTTTCACCGGTAACGCCGCCGAAGAACTGGGCGTTAGCGTCAATTCCCGCAGTGCCCTTTAACGCATTTCTGGTCGTTTCATCAATCACATACAGGTTGATATTGGAGTTGACATTATCAATTTTACCGCTGTTTTTGCCGGCAATGCCGCCGACGTTTTTCCAGCCGTAGATTTTACCGCTATTCACCAGGTTCAGCTGGTTATCAGCGGAAATTTCGCCCTCGTTGACACCGGCAATACCGCCGACATTAGTAATACCGGTAATTGTAGCCTGCGGAGAATTTTCCAGGTTTTTGAGGTAGGAGTCTGCTGTATTATAGCCTACCATGCCGCCGACATTGGTGCAGCCGGTGATTGCGCCGGTATTGCGTCCCTGGTTTGTAGTAGCATGGTCCTGCATACCTACCAGACCACCGACATTTTGGCTGCCTGCGTCACCAATAATCTCTACAGCGTTGGCAACATCGTTCAGCTCCGCCATATTGGAATTTGACGCCTGCGTTACATTTTTGCCCGCAACACCGCCGATATTTTCTGAACCATGGATAATACTTTCATTATAAGCATTACTGATTCTGCCTTCATTTGTACCAACAATACCACCGGATGTTTGGGTGTTGCCAGTTTTACCGGTAATACCATGAGCAGAAACATTGTTAATGTTGTATTTATTCAACAACATCTCATTCTTGCCCACGATACCGCCCAGATTAGATGCATATTGATTTTCATCTAGGACTCCAGTAGTCACAGCACTGTTGCTTTGGACGTTGTCGATCGTGCCCCCTATACCTGCATTTGTACCATTAACGCCCGCAATACCGCCTGCTACAGTACCTGCACCGGCGATAACGGTGCTCTGGTCATTGCTGTTGCTGATGTCGCCGTAGTTTTTGCCTACAAGGCCACCGATAGAACCGCCGCTGCCTTTTATGGTATTGCCATAGCCGGAAATGCCGCTGATGCTGCCGCCGTTATTTTCTGCTGCTACAGCGCCAACACTGTCACCAATATTATTACTGGTGAATACAGAAGAAGCAATGTTGATGTTTTTAACTACCGCGCCACTGCCCAGCTGGCCAAAAATACCGCCTTTAGCCTGCAAGCCGACAATTGTGTGACCATCACCATCAAACGTGCCTGTAAAAGCTTTATTGCCACCGCCGATAGTGTTATAGGTGCTATTGCCTGTTGCATCCACCAGACCGCTGGCATCGATATCATTTTTCAGGACAAAATTATAGCTTAAAGCATCTCTATCATTCATGTTTTCAGCCACACGCTGCAGGGAATTCAGCTCCTCGGCATTGCTTATCCAGGCATAAATAACATTACGGATATTGTCGCCTTTATAAGTAGTACCGGCTGATTCCACATACAGGCTTTTCAGCTTATCTATCAACGTGGTAGTTGGCAGGTCATACTTTGCATAATTCAGATTTCCCTTGATGTCGTCAACAGTATAATTATCATCCCAAATATCGAAGGTGATTTTCATTGGTCGCTTGCCATCTGTCAGCTCACTGTTGTTGTTACCATAAATGCCAGTTTCTGCTGTACTATGTGCGTCAATAAAATCATGCAAAGCCTTCACCTTGTCATTTCCCTTCAGCTCACCGCCGATATTGGAAAGGTCCAAAGTAATATTGCTGCCGGAGCCATTACCGCTCAGGTTAATGCTGCCTGCGATTTTAAGGTCACTGTCAACCAAAATATCGCCACTGCTGCTGACAGTCAGATTGCCCTTAGTCTCAATCTTGCCCTTTTTATAGTTACCATACAGCAAGTTGGCGCTACCGCTCATGTGCGTGCCATCAGCCAGGGTATTTTCCATGGTGCTGATGGTGATGTTACCGGTTTTGGCAGTTGCAGTCTTCAACCGATAAGCATGATTGATGCCCTGAGAGGTCATTGCCTTAGTTTTGTCTGACACATTATTCTTATCAGGTGCCTGGGAATCACCATAGCCATAGTTAATACCAGGAACAATAACATTGGTGCTTTCTCCCTCTTTGCCCATGGTAATCAGCTTGCCATAGACAGTTAAATCAGCGGCGTTGATGTTAATGCCATGCTGAAGCGATTTATCCGGATTAAAATGGGAAAGCGCATTATGGTTGCCGGTAGATATAACGCTGCCGCTCAGCTCCAAGGAGCTGTTGGTATTTAACACAACATCACTGCCGTAAAGCATACTGTCCATACCAAAGCGCAAGCCACCCTGCAGGTCATCCTTGGCGTTGAGCTTCAGCAAGCCATCGCTGTAAATTGTGCCGCCAAAAATATGCGTGCTGTTGGTAATTTCTACATTGTTCAGCGTCAGACCAGGTGTATAACGAAGGGTATTATCAGCATTAGGCAAGCCAAAAACTGCCAGAGAGCCATTGTTCTTCAGGTCCATATCGCTCCAGTTGAAGCTTAAATCCTTTTTGGTGTTGATAATCGTCAGCAGCGGATCATAGGCCGTGCCATACTGCACATTCGCACCTTCATTATCCTTAATGAACTCCTGCCAGTTACTTTCCCGGCTGAAGTAATTATGCGAGCCTGACAGGAAGGCGTTCAGTATCGGCAGGCTGCCATCGCTCATGCGCCAGTTATCATCCGTTGCTCCTTCTATTTTGCCATCCGTCTGTGTGGAAAAGCTAAATTTGCTCCACGCGTTCGGATCATTTAACTTATCGTAGTCAATGACCTTGGCGTTTTTTTGCAGGTACCCAGAATTAGGCGCTGATGCTAAATCAAAATAACCATTGTCAGCCTGCGGACGGATGTAATAAACATTTTCAAAATCAACAAAAGACCTATTCGTGCCACGATCAAACGCACCTACTATATCCCCTACGAACCCACCGTCGTCAACATAAATATTACCCATGGTGTAGGCGTTACTTATCTTCAACCTGTTGATAGTGCCACCGTGCTTAAAAGTACCACCCAAAATACCGCCAACTTCGTTGTACTTCACATCACCCTTAAAGGAACGTAAAGAGCCAAGGTTATAAGCATTGCTAATACTGAAAGCAGCATTAGTACCGCTGCTCAGATTGTTGCCGCTCAGGTCTACGGAGCCAACAATACCACCTACCTGGCTAGGCGCATAATTCTTGTTATATACCGTAATATTACCGGTATTGAAGACATTTTTCAGATAACCACTGTACCAATAACCGGCAATGCCGCCGACAACATTGAAGCCATTGTAAATATCGCCATTGTTATAGCTTTTTTCAACAATGCCGCTCAAGCGTCCGACAATGCCGCCGACATGGCGTCCAAAAGTACTGTAGCTGTTGTCGCCAATCGTACCCTTGTTATAGGTATCGTAAATGATAACACGTCCAATAGCCATTTCAGTACTTTCACCCAGGATGCCGCCCATATTAATTGGTGTAACACTGTTTGCTGCCGCATCATGGCGTGTTGTCTTAATATCGCCTACATTATAGGAGGCAGCAATACTGCCATTGTAGGCAAAGCCGCCAATGCCGCCGATGTTGGCATAACCCGTAACATTACCTGTATTATAGCTGCTGGAAACTGCCGCGCTGGCATAACCGCTTTTACCGGCATCATCAGTAGCTTTACCCTTGATGATTTCCAGTCGCTTATCATCAGTCAGACGGTTCCCATCGCTATCCGTTTTCTTCGGCATGTCAATTTTACCGACGATGCCGCCAACATTGACAGCATGTGACGTCAGCTTCGACGTATCTGCCGCAGTATGCACATCGCCACGGTTGCCGCCGGCTTCAATACGCACCGGCACACCATACAGATAGCCTGCTATGCCGCCAATATTACCAGTAATATAAGTTTCCTTATGGGTGATTTCTTGCGTAAAGCTACCATCCTTTTTGATGCCGCCTGTAGCCAAAATATCGCCGCCGTTGTTAATAGCGTTCAGAATGCGGTAATCCTTTTTATTTTTATTGGTTGCATCTGTGGAACCAAAATAGCCGGCAATACCGCCTACGTTCATAGCACCGCGGATATTGCTTTCTACGTTATTGGCATTGGTGATATTGCTGTCTTCAGCACGGCCGACAATACCGCCCACGTTGCCTGCTGCATAATGGTCGAAACCTCTAGGATGATCATTTCGACTTGTATCTTTCTTTACCAATGCAGAGCTTACATCCGCTTTGTTGGTTACATCCTTCAGCTCGCTGCCAGCAATGCTGCCCACAATGCCGCCGACGTTGGCTGCACGTACCTCAGCCTTATGAGTGCCGGGAAGGGCTTCATTATTATTCTGCCAATTACTGCCAGTATAATCAGTATGATAAATATAGCTGTCAATAGTAAAGCCGTTGGCTTTGACAACGCCTTCGTTGGAAGCATTAGCAACGGTAGTATTATTGGAAATACTGCCGACGATACCGCCAACATTATAGCCACCCTCAACAGTATTATAGTTAATCAGCGTATTCTTCGTGCCACCAACAGTCGCATTTTCTGCTTTACCAATCATGCCGCCGATATTATACGAATAGTCGGAGCCATTATCTATACCGGTAATTTTGCCAAGGTTATAGGAGCCCTTGTACTGGACACGGTTTTCCTCATCATTGGACAGCTTGCCGCCCTCCATATAGCCAACCAGGCCGCCAACATTGCTAAAACCGCTGACATTACCGGTATTAGTCAGGTTTGACAGCTCACTGCTGCGGCTGTCCGGTTGAACGGAACCGGCAGCATCAGCAACGCTATAGGTACGCCCTGTATCATCCTTAGCATAACCGATGATACCACCGACATTGTTTTTACCGCTGACCTTCAGCGTACTGTTGACGCCCTTGACCGTGGTATTAACCGCATGACCGATAAAGGCACCGGTATCAGTATCGCCGCCCTGTATAGATACGCCGTCATTACCGGCAATCAGCGTTACATTGCCCATGATGGCGCCGTCCGTAAAGCCAAAAAGGCCTGTGGCTTTACCCTTGCTGTTATCACTGTTATCAATGCTCAGACCAAAGATAGAATTGTCAAGACCATCAAACTTGCCCTTGAAGGCATTATCCTGCGTATTGCCGATAGGAGTCTGGTTACTGCCCGTCAGGTCAATGGAATAGCGCAGGGCATAATGGTCCCCCATGCCCCAACCATGCTTTTTGCCGATATTTTCTAATTCTTTGCCGTCCTTAATCCAACGGTAGGTAAAAAATTCCGTAACGGACTGGTTCGGTGCATCAGGATTGCCGGCTTGAACCGTGCCTTGCCAGCTAGCTCCGGTAACATTATCAGCAAACTCAATATATTCGCCCCATTTTTTGGCATTTTCCGGCGTACTGCTACCAAGTACAACATCATACTTGCGGTTATCACCAAAACTCTTGTCATCATAAGGCTTGCTAACAATAGTCAAGGCATCTGCCTTAGTCGTATCAAGGCCGCTGAGGCGGTCCATATCAATAACTACACGCTCGCCCTCAAAGACCAGCTTATTGGCGTTGATATAGCCCAAGCTCATCAGCTCGGCGTTAGTCATCGCCTTATTCTTCTTCAGCTCATTGGCTATATCAGTATTTGCGTTCCAGTTTTTGATATCATCTATTTTTTTGTTGGCAATATGCAGGCTGCCAACATTAATTTCCGCACTGTTGCCAATCTGCACGCCGTTGGGGTTAACAAGATAGATATTGCCGCCCTGCTTATCACCGACATAGGAATTCAGCTTGCCGTAAATCTGCGAGCTTTCGCTGCCGGTAACATAGTTCAGCATATTAAAGTTATCGTGTTCACCACGAATAGTTACGGTAGCATTGGCACCGATAGAAAAGCTGTCCCATGTGACAATGGCATTTTGCGTCGTCTGGTGCAAATTCATCTGATTGCCATGTGCTTTAAAACCACCTTCAATAGTACCGGCAATTAAGTTTCCATTACCGGGAAGCATATTGTTGGCAACAACACTGTTGCCTGCTGCGCTGACAACCCATGGCACTGAAAGCACAGAAAGCATTACAAGGCTGGCAAGACGTGTATTCAAACGTTTAGTTAAACTACCTTTTTGTTTCATTTTTTTCTCCCTTCATTTAAGCTGCATATTCAATTATCAATCTATCTGTAAGCCTGCTTTTCCGCGCCTTCTCCCTTAGGCACGGAAAAGCACCAGGCAAGCTTACTTAAAACATTTTGTAAAGCTGGAACCACATATGACCGCTGTGGTCGCGCGGTTCAACCCTGTCTCTTTGCGCATTGATTTTGCGGGCGTAATCAAATTGCGCATGCCAGGAATTATCCAAATTATAACGCAGGCCCACGCCCCAACCGGAAAGATGCTCGATAAGGCTGCCATTATGCGATTTTACTGCGCCCGTGTCGATAAAGGCTGCAGCCTCCAGCCCCTTGACGCCCGTCTGACGGCGCACCTCGGCAGTAGCAGTAAAGCCAATATCGCCGCTGCCTTCGCTCGCACCGTAGGCACGCACGCCGTTCATACCGCCCAGGTAGAACATTTCGCTGCCATCCAGATTGCGGTTGGCAAGTTGACCGCTAAGCTGTACGCGGTAGTTGGTTTTGCCGTCATAAATAACGTGCAGCAGGTCACTTGTCAGCTTATGGTAGTCGCCGTTCAAGGATTTGCCATCGCCACTCAAATTACCATACCAATAAATCAGGCTGTACTGGCTGAAGCGGTTCGGCAGATACTGGCTGCCGCTGATGCCTACGTGGTAAACATTGGCCATTTTCTCCGTAGTCAGCTCAATTCCGGCCAAGCCTGCAGCCTTCAAATGCAGTCTGTCCTTAATTTTGCGGTGGTCATAACCATAAATCGCCGTCAAGCGGTTCATGCGGTCGCGGTACACGGGCGTCAGGCCATAGAAGCTGAAGCCACGCGACTGACCGAGAGAATTATAAAAGCTGTTGGTACTGATGTCGTAGCTGCTCTGGCTCCAGCCAATGCCCCAGCGCGTGCCATCGCGTCCTACAGGCGCTTCATAACGGGCGCCATAGTTTTTAGTATCATGGTTGGTGAGCATGCCATTCAAAATAATTTTATCACCCTGATGACCGGGGTTGTTGATTTCAGTATTAAAGCCATAACGATAACGACCGCTGTAGTAGCCACCGGCGTTATCAGTAAATACGTAGTTGTTCCAGACGGGACGACGCAGCACCTGCACCTGCACCTTGGTGGTGCCTGGTTTGCTGCCCGGTGCTAACATCGCTCTGGCAATGACACCCGGCAAATCGTTGATGTTGTTCATCGTCATCTCCAGCGGCTTATCCATGATATAAGCACCGCTTTGCAGGTTCTTATTGATGTAACCTGCCAGCACTCTGTCAGCTACATCCGATTCGTTGCTGATAATCTCAATATCATCGTATTTGGCAACATAAACTGCAATTTCCAGCTCACCCTGTTTAACCTCCTGCGGCGGCACAATGGCCTGCGCTACAGTAAAGCCGCAGGTGCGCGCATATTCATTAATGCTGCTGATGAGCTGCTGCAGCTCTGCCATCTGCAGGCTGCGTCCTTCATACTCTTTGCAAATGGCTGCCAGCTTGCCATCCTTATCAGGCAGCTTGTAACCTGTCAGTTTAACTTTGGCGACAAAAAACGCCGGATTAGCCTCCGTACCTGTATTACCAGGCTTATAAAGCTCTCCGGCACCATGCATGCCTGTTACTTGTTGCTCCTGTTGACCTGTTCTGTTGTAGGGATGTGTTGTTACGGCCTCCTTATCAAAGGTAGGTATAGGGTTTGCAGCCAATGCTGTTGCACTCATCAGCGAGCACATGACAGCTGCTGCCATCAGCTTTTTGTTCATCGCATTCAGCTCCATTCTCTAATTCTCTAATTCTCTAATTCTCTCCAAAAAGCATATTACACAAATTAATAATCCATAAATACTCAATTATTTAAACATATCATTTGTTTATAATACGGAATGTTTTTAATGTAAAAAGCAATAGTATCTGCAGACAGCAAGCTTAAACAGCAGATACTTTTTCGCACAAAATTCCCGATTAAAATCAGCCATCGTAAACACTATCATCTGAAACATCCAACTTTTTTTGCACCAGCTATACACTTGCACTGTAAAAGCATGAACAATGAG
>CAVKUS010000059.1:0-11840 GCA_963659725.1 Bacteroides sp. CAG:545
TTGCTGCCGTACATAACAGGTACATATGCATCCGGAGTATGAATGCTGCCTGCAATCAGGCTGCCTTCGCCGTTTTCTTTGTTGAAGTCCAAATCTGCCAGGCGAATTGCCATAGAGCCTGCAGTCAGGCCTTCGGCAATACCAACCTTGCCATCCAGATTGATTTCCGGCTTCGAGCCATCCATAGCACTAGTTTCAGTTTCAGTATCAACCTCCGGAGAATTTATAGCTTCATTGTAAACCAGCTTTTTAGCTAAAGCAGTCAAGGTATTTACTACTTCATTATTTTCGCTGGTATCAATACCATTGCGGTCAGTAAAGAGCGTAATGCAGGCATTCTTGCCATCTGTCTTGGTTGCTTTTTCTACAACAATGTTGCCAAGAGCATCAAAGTTTGCATTGCCGTCTTCGCCGATTTCATGTCCCAAATATGCGTTTACATAACCGGACAGATTTTGAATGTTGATATCCTTAGATTCCTGCTGATAAATATTACCGGCATGAGCGCTGTCTGCACCACCATAAAGATTGCTGATATTGCTGACAATATTGTTAGTGCTATAGGTACCGCCAGCCCAATTATGCGTTACAGCAGGCATATTATCCCAAACTGCACCGTTGCGCAGATACAGATTATTGTTACCAACGCCGTAGAAATGACCTTTCAAATAGGAATCAGCAGTGTTCAGGCCGACATTAATCGTACCGTTAGAACCATAATACGGTGTAGCAGTAGAAACATCGCCTTCTATCTGCAGATAATTATCTCCGGCATCAACAGCATTGCCTTCAGCATCCTTCTTCATATTCAGGTTAATCAAAGCCTCATTGCCTGCAGTCCAGATGGAGGAATAATTATGGGAGATAATGCTGCCGCCGCCGATATCAATAGTTGCATAATTGCCACGTGCAAACAAAGATGCGCAATTCTTTACATCAATATCTACAAGGCCTTTAATCTCAACAGAGTTGCCGTTTTCTTTTTTAGTGCCGTTTTGGGTGTAAATTTCAATAGCGCGCCAGTTCAGCTGATAGCCCGGAGTATCAATGCCGCCGCGAATCTTCACCGCATGCTCCTTACTGTTGTCATTGTTGATAATAACATGCGCACCGGTTTCGCCGGCAGCAGCGGTAGATGCTCTGATAGCACTGCCGTAATAGTAGTTATTAGTAGAAGTAATGCTAACAGCACCAGGGTTATCAATCGTAATGGTACCATCGCGGAAAGCTCCGATACCTGCAGCAGTCCACATAGGCTGGCCGCCTGTAGAGCCTGCAGTCGGGAAGGCACTGAAGTTTACAGTCAGATCATGTCCCTGCATATCGATAGTGTAGCTCGGGCCACCCTTAGTATAGGCAGTAGAGGATTGATATGGACGGTCACCGTAGTTGTTGATTGCTGCACAATATAGGCCGCCCCATCCGAAGCTACGCGGATCCTTGTTCAGCTTAACATCAATAAGAGTATCATCGTTAAAGGTATATTTCAAATCCTTGCCAGCAGCGGTACCGCTGATCTGATCAGCATAACCGTTTTTCGCATCTGATGTTTCATTACCGAAAATAACGCCTGTAAATGGTTTAAAGAGCTCATTCTCTTTTTTCGCCTGACCGGTTTTTTCATCAAAAGTAATATTACTGTAGAATTTGCTTACAGAAGAACTCGTCAAACCTTCCGCAAGCTCTACCCTGCCACTTAAGTTACGCTCGCCGTTCACATAAGCAGTATAGGTAAGCTTCTTGGCCAGATTATCCAGTACAGAGTTGATTGCAGCATCATCTGTAGTATCTATGCCATCGGTGGAAGTCTGCAGATACACTGTAGATGGTACTTCTGATACCTGATATTTCTCAGAGCCAACGCCTGTGCTGAGAACCTTAGTCGGCTCAGCGCTGTTAATAGTCAAATCGCCGCCAAGAATCTTGCTGGCATCAGCTGCATCATGCTGATAAACAAAGGTTGTATTGCCGGAGTATTTATCAATCGTCAGATTGCCTTCACCAACATTAATAAAGCTTCTCTTGGAGGACGATTCGGCACCATTATGCTGTTTAAGATGTTGAGCAGCATTTGAAGTAATGTTCCAAAGAGTGTCGCTGCCCAAATTCAAAGCTACATCTTCACCTATAGCATTGCCTTCCCAGCCTGCTCCTGTAGTGAAATACAAATTAACATTACCCTCTGCATCACCTTGGTAGTTGTACTTGCCGGCGAGGCCAAAATTAATTTTACTGTCAGCATCTGCCTTCATATTGCCGGCAACATTGTTGCTTCCTTTTAAAACAGTAGCGTTATCATAATCGACACTGTCAAGATGCTCAACAATGACACCTGCATTAATCGTACCGCCGTTTTCAGCCAATGCCAGATACTTGCTGCTGTCACCCATTGTTATTTTCAGACCGGCAGTACCCTTTGTCTTATGGCCAATGTTAATAATGCCACCATCATGAGCATACAGCAAATTTCCTGCAGCAGTTTCCAAGCTGCTTTGGCCGGAGGTCAGGTCGATTACACCATTCTTGCCGGCTTCGAGAACGTTGCCGTTCGCCTTCAGCGCTACACCGACACTGCCGTCAGCAGTAGATTCCAAAATAACCTTGCTGGTATAATCCGCATTATTACCGGCATAGGCAGCGTTGCTCTGCTCATTGCCGTCCGCAGTAATCGTCATTTGGGCATCCTTAAGATGTACCAGGCCCTTCTGATCGTTGTAAACACCATAAACTCTGTCGGTATTTTTTCCCTCGGCTTTAATGGTCATCTTACTGTTCCAGGTACTGGAGCCCAATACGTTGGTAACATATAAATCCTTTTCAGCACCGCGTACAGCGGCCTTCACAGTTTCCTTAGAAAGGTCCGGAGCAACAGTCAGTCCATAACGGGAATCGGTTTCACCAACATACAAGGTGTTTGCGGGTATTGTCGCATAACCCTGTGCAGTATCAACCTGTTTGATATCATATTCCTTATTATTACTGTCATTGCTCAAAACAGTATTATAGGTACCACCGGTCAGACTAGAGGAACTGCTCATGTCATCAGCAAATTTAACCTTTGCTACACGCAATACTTTGCCGTCATCGTCAAGAATACGTACAGACATGTAATCAAAACCATAATAATGAGTCAAACCCTCGGCAGGTTTCAGCTTTTTCAAAATAGCGGCACTGACCTTCTGCACAGTTGCCAAAGAACAATCCGGTAAATCACTGGCTTTGACATCAAAGTTTGCATAAACAGTAACGCCACTTACTTTCGTGCCACCCCAATAAGTAGGTTCTTCATAGCGCATATCGGCAGCCATAGTAATATCGCCGCCAAGCACCTGACCGGTAGCCTTATCATAGCCAAACACATAATTGTCAGGCTCCTGGAAGCTTTTACCTATATGGTCACCATTTACCGCATGGCTCCAGGTAATACCGCCGGAGTATTCACTGCTCGTCATATCATAGGTAGCAGCACTTGCAACATTCATCAGACTGCAGCCTAAAGCTACGGCAACAGCTAAGGCTAATTTGGTTTTCACTAAGCTTTTTTTACTCTTACTCATCTTTACATCTCCTTACCCAAAAATAAAACTTTTTGGAGGCAGGAGCTATAGCTTCAGCTCCTGCCTGCTTTATACATATGTCTTAAAAGACACAATGCCAAGGAACAATAATTTAGAAAGTAAATCTCAGACCGGCATCTACACGCCATTTCTCTTCTACGTCACCGCCGAAGCTGCGTTCAAAGTCTGCGTAAATCAGGCTATTGTCACTCAGCTTAACGGTACCGCCGATTTGTGCTTCATACCAGGTATCACCAAAATCAATGCTTGTTCTGCCTTCAGGCTCGCCCTCTGCTGCAAAGCGGCTGTTGAATTCACCTTTAAACTCATGCGCTGCTGCCAGTTTTACAAAATAGCTTGCCTTTTCAGCCTGTTGTCCCAGGCGGAAGCCTACGCGTCCTACCAGCGTATTAAAGGCATCCTGCTGTACCTGCATGCCTCTGCTCTTGCCCCAGGAATCCAGATAATCACTGTCTGCGCTGTAATCCTTGCCGTTGATGCGTCCCAGTGTCAGCTCTACGCTCGGATCAAAGTAGAAACCGCTTTCATTTTCAAAACGCTTGCCATATTCTGCGCTGATGCTGGTGCCCCAGGTCTTGTAATCGCCGCTCAGCTTATGACCATATACATTGGTGACATCATAATCGTTTTCCAAGCGGGTATATTTGGCAATCAGGTCTACATACTGACCATCATTACCTTTCCAGGTACCATACAAGCCTACGCTTGTATCCTTCAAATCTGCTTTGCCGCTGCCATAATTAGAATCACCATCGTTATAGGATACTGCTACACCAACTAACCAGCCGTTACCTACAGCCTTATCAAAGCCTACCTGATATGCATTGTATTTCAGATTCAAGTCGGTATTCTGTGCATCCAGCTCGTATTTGCCGCCATAGTATTTAGCCCAGATGCCTGCGTCAGCGTCATCCAGTCGCAAATCACCCATACGCTTCAGCAAATCATTATTTTCTGCACGCCACATTAACGCACCGGAGGCCATAGCAGATTTGGCACCCTTCATCATAGCAGTTTCACTGCTGCCATAAATAATCTTCGCATCCGGTGTTCTGACAGTATTTTCAATCAGGCTTGCCTGTCCGTTCTCAGCAGAGAACTCAACATCTGCGAGCTTCATACCGGCAGAAGCAGCTGTCAGACCTTCTGCTATCTGTACATAACCGTCCAGATTAGCTTCCGCATTATCTACAGCACCCTGATAATAAAGCTTGTTGGCAAGGCTGCCCAGTACAGCTTTTGTTTCATCTGCCTTATGTACATCAAAGCCGCTGTTGTCTGTTGTCAGCGTAACAGCAGAGCCTTCATCGGCGTGATTAATAGTAAAGTTACCGCCGAGAATATTTGTTGCATCGTCAGCTGCATGTTTATAAATAACATTTACATGACCGCCAAATTGCTCAATTGTCGTATCGACAACGCCGTCATGCGTCATATCAACAGTACCTGCGGCTGCTTCCGTAGCACCGCCGATTAAGCTCTTTAATTTAGTAGGCTCCTCTGTATCATTAATGTTGTACCAGACTGCACCATTCTTGATAGTTGCATCGACAGCATTGTTCAAGGAATAGCCTTCCCAGGTTGCGCCGCTGTCCATCAGCAGTTTAGTAGCATAAGAGGCTTTACCCATCCATTTAGCTTTATTGCCCATAAACAGACTTACTATACCATAATCGCCGGGTGTTACGCCCCAGCCGCCGCCGGTAACAAAATTACCTACCCAATAGGAATCAGGTGTATTCAGGCCCACATTGATTTTACCCTTGGTGCCCATACCGCCGACAGTTGTGAAATTACCGACTATCTGCGTAGTATTGTTGCCGGCTGCAATAGCGTTACCGGTAGGAGAATCCTCATCCTTGATAACGTTAACATTAACAATGCCGTAATTTTGTGTTACAAATTCACCATAAGCACGGATAGCAGCATTTTCCGCACCGCCGCCAAAATTCAGGCCGGGATTTTGGCCTGCTTTCGTCATAATAATTCTGCCGCCGCCGACATCAATAGTAGATGCAACAGCGCTCAGACCTTCGGCCATGCCAACACCGTCTGTAGTATCCGCTTCCAGATCAATAAGGCCGTCAACCTTCAGCCAGGAGCGTTCACCATTGGCACCATTCATAGACTTGATAACAGCGCCATTAGTGCTGTTGGTAGTGCTGCCACGCACTGTGAGAATTTTTTTCTCCAGATTATCGCCGCCGTTATGAATATAAAGCTGACCGCCGCCATTCACAAACAGTGCTGCTGTCTGTGCGCCCTTATTACTTACAGCTTTAACAGACATAGCTCCCGGGTTGAAAATTTCTACCTTGCCGGTTGCACCTACCGCAGCAATGCCCGTTGTGCTTTGGTCGGTAACTATATTCAAATCCATGCTGTGACCATTCAGATCAACTTTCACATTCTGCTGATTGTAACCGCTGAAAATACCGGAGCTGAAGGTATACAACCAAGGACCGGCAACCAATGTATTACCTTCAGGGTCAACATTAATTTTAATATCCTTAGTGAATACGTAACTGCCGTTGTCGTATACGCCTGCGTCCTGATATTCTTTGGTCAGTGAAACATCACCGATTATAGCCTTGGTAAATTCTGCCGCGCCCTGTTCTGCAGGCTTAACGTACTCATTAACCTTGCTTGCTTTATCAAGATAGCCCTGACCTGTAGTATCATCAAAACTCATATCGGCAAAATATTTGCTGGCCGAGCCGGTTGTAAGGCCTTCCGCAATACTTACCGTACCATTTAAATTTCTTTCGCCGCTCGCATAGCCGGTATAATAAATTTTGTTGGCCAAAGCATTAAGTGTTACCTCTCTGGCAGCTTCCGTATTCAGGTTGGCATCATAATCCGTAAAAACATTGAGAGCACTGTTCTCTATAGCTTTTTCAATAGTAAAATTACCGCCTAAAATTTTTGACGGGTCATTCTTGTCATGCTCATAAGCCACATTAAACAGATGACTGTCAAATTTCTTGATTGTGACATCACCGCTGTCGGCACTTTGATGCAGCATACCGTTAATACCGCTAAAATTATTCAATACTGTATCGGTACCCTTATTGCCTGCGTTGGCAGCAGTATTATTCCATACGGCACCATCATTCAGAATCAGCAGCACATTGCTAAATTTTCCTTCTTCCTTGATTACGCCGTTCAAATAAGAATCATTACCGCTCAAACCTAAGTAGACAATATTTTTTTCATTATCACCGACAAAAACATCGCCGCCTATCTGAGTGCCGGTGCCCAAAACAACAGCACCGGTCTGGCTGTTCAAGCCGCCGACTGAGTTAGCGCCATAGAAAACCTTGCCATAGGTATCATAAATAGCATAACGCTCACTACCGTCAGCTGCCGGAATAAGCTTTATAGTACCACCCTTTTTTACGGTAATAGTCTGGTTATTATAGTTGGGAGTATTATGTACAGGTGCAACAACTATGCCATTGCCATCAGAAACAATATTCCCCTTATGATTCAATGTTATCTTGGCATGGTTACTGTCCACAAAAAGTCCCGCACTGTTTTCCAGTACATCAGCAGCTTTTTTATTACCGCTTACAGTGATGTTTACGTTACCATTAACCGTAATACTGCTATTGTTATAAAATTTATCGTCAGTTGTCATTCCTTCCGGTGTACATACAGCTATACCATAAGCACCATTAGGATTATCCACTTTAATATTCAGGCCATCGGTAGCAGTTAAAGTAATACCCCTGGTCTTTTTATCAGTAACTGCACGCCAGATACCATAGGATTTCTTTGTATTATCAGTATCAGCACTGACATTAACGTTCAATTCTTTTATTGCACCATATTTACTGCTGCCAAATTGCAGAGTACCAAGACCTGTAGTCTGCAAAATACCGGCACCGATATTATCACCGGAGGCTTTAACATTTAAAGTCAGCTTATTAGCAGGAGCTGCAATGCCAATGTTCGGACTGCTCTTTCCCTGTACTATATTGACCACAGCTGTCTGCACATTATAATCTTTACTGTCCAAATCCTGAATAGTGAATGGTACAGCAGCACCGTCAACAGTAATACTGCTATCCTTGGTAAATGTATAAACGTTGTTATTCTTTGCAGGCACTTCCACAATACCGCTGTAAGCAACATCTTTCTCAATGTCACCGGTAATGGGAGCCGTGAAATCCGCCTCTGTTTGTTCAGCATAGGCAACGCTCATAAGGCTGCAGCCTAATGCCAACGCAATACCTAATGTTATTCTTTTAGTACGAACCCAAGATGATTTTGCCATAATAAGCACCCCTTAAAAAATACAACAGACAATGGTACCGACAGTAGGTCGTCCATCTCCTGACTGTCACTTCCTCTATCATAAAGCAGTCCACTCTCACATCAACCGCTTATCAGGACCCAAAGTATTATTTGTAAATGCTTAACTAACTTGAACATATCACCGACAATATTCTCTTATTACCTGACTTCTGTTTTCAGCAAGCATCCTATGTAAATCCATGCTCACCTAAATTATTTTTTCCAGATTACTTCCATAATATTGCTGTACTGCGCTTCCAGGAACTTCAGTGCCTCACCGATAATTGCGTTCAGCAGTACCGGATTAAAGGTATTGTTTTCTGCAGTAATGCAAGCATTCAGCATAAAATCGCCCTTTTCGGAAACTGTAAATTTAAATGGGCGTACATTATTGTTCATATTGTTGATAGCTGCAGCCAGCTCAGGCAGCTTTGCTTCCGGAATTACCTGCGGTGCAATCTGTACCTGCAAAATAATGTAAACGCTGTCATCCATCAGCACAGCCATCGGCAGAATCTGTCCTTTTACTTCCATACGGCTACGGAAAATTGTGGTATGACGCTCATCCTCAATTTTTTGTACGTCAAAGCAGTCTATTTTGTTATCGGTCAGAAATTGCTGCATTTTTTCAATTTTATCAGCACGCTTCTGCTCCATATCCAAAACCTTAGTCTCTTTAGTTTCTTTAACTTTTTCTGTCATTTTAAAATCTCCTTTGACATTTTTATTTAAGAGGGCGACGGCGCTTTGGCCGCCGCCCTGCTTAGAACATTTTTACACTGCCCGCTGAGCCAAAAGCTTAGAAGCTCCAACGCAAGCCGGCATCCAGACGCCAGTCATTGCTGCCGGTGTCACCGCCGAATTTCTTCTCGAATGTAGCATATACATAAGAATTATCGTTCACCTTCATGCTGCCGCCCAACTGCCATTCAAACCAGGTACCGCCAAAATCAACTGCTGTACTGCTTGTAGGCTCATTTTCAGCTGCAAAGGTTGTAGTAAAATCGCCGCTGAATTCATGTGCCAAGGCAAATTTCGTATAGAACATAGATTTATCAGTTGTTTTGCCGATTCCCAGACCAATGCGTCCGATTGCACTGGTAAAGGCATCCTGGCTGACATACATATCCTTCTTCAGGCCTTTGGAGTCGAGGAAATCGCTGGCTGCACTGTAGTCAGCTCCTGCAACACGTCCGACGGTAAACTGTACGCTCGGATCAATGTAGAAGCCGTTCTGCATCTGCATTCTGCGGCCATATTCAGCACTCAAGGACAGGCCCCAGGTATCATAATCGCCTTCCAGCTTATGGCCCATGTCATTGTAAACTGTATAATCATTATCAAGCTTGCCACCTTTAACGATTACATCAGCATAATGTCCCTTGTCGCTGTTCCAGCTGCCATATACAGACAGGCTGACAGCCTTACCGTCACCATGACCGCCCATCTCGTAAGTGTTCTTGCCCTTGTTGTAGCTTACAGCCGCACCAAAGAGCATGTTGTCCAGTTGCTTGTCATAGCCTAACTGATATGCATTAAAGCTTGTGCTGTACTTGGTATTCTTAGCGTCAAAGCTGTTCTTGCCACCGTAGTAACGTGCCCACAGACCGCTTTCCTCATTTGCCAGACGCACATCACCCATGCGCTGCAGCATATCGCTGTTTTCGCTGCGCCACAGCAAAGCTGTGGAAGCCATAGCGGATTTAGCACCGCGCATCATAGCTGTTTCACTGCTGCCGTAAATAATTTCCGGATCAGTACGCTTAATGCTGTCATCCTTATAATTACCCTGGCCATGCTCGCCGTAGTTAATATCGCCGTAAACCTTAACCTTCGTCAGGCCTTCGGCAAGTTCTACATGACCGCTCAGATTATCCGGATTGCTGCCTGCATCTGCATAATACAGCTTTTTGCTCAGCTCTCTGAAGAGCTTTTCAATATTATCAGTTTCAGTATAGCTGAGGTTATCGGAATTATCGGTTCTTAAGGTAATGCTGCTGCCTTCGGCTGCTTTATCGATATTCAGCGTACCACCGCCGAACTTGATATTATTCAGAGTATTTGTTGCTATATCCTTATCTGCAGTATGCTTGTAGTTGACAACAATGTTTCCGCTGTAATCACCTACATCAATATTACCTGCTTTAGCATCAGTCTGATTAATAATGCCTCCATTACCCTTCAGGCTGCGCAGCTTGCTGTTACCGATATTGTTCCATTGAGCCTTGTTGCTGTTCAGATTCAGGTTAACGTTATCTCCGTCAGCATTACCGGTCCAGACGCCCATATCAGCATAAATATTGATTACTGCGTCACCGACAGTGCTTACATCACCTGTAAGCTTGCTATCTGCAGTACCCAGTCCGATATCTACACTGCTGCCGGCCGTTGACAGAACGTTGCCGGTAATATCAGTAAGGGTGCTTCCTGCCGCATTATTATTGGCGTTAATGCTGAGCTTACCTTTATTATCCGCAGTTACATCACCTTTAACAGTGCCGCCTGCCAGCTCAACGCTGCCTGCATCTGCCTTCACTGCATCGCCGGTGCCTACGGTAATATTTGTCAGGCCATCTGCTTTAATACTGCTGCCTGCGCCATTAGCAATAAACGCACTGTCTGCAGTTACTGCGCCGGTATTATGCAGGAGGATCTTGCCGCCATTTTCTGCCAGCAGAGCCTGGCCTGTAGCCTTAATATCCAGCTTATCAAGATTCTTGAATTCAATGGTAATCGCATCTGCTTTCACAGCATCAGCACCGGAATTCAGGCTCATGCTCTTATTATTGAGCTGCAGCTGCAAATCTCTGCCTGCGCCGACGGAAGTACCTGCGGTAGTGATAACGCTTCTATCCTTGCTAAAGTCATAAAGCGCATTATCTGTATGCAGTACGCCGGCCAGCTTATACTCTTTATCCTGTTTCCATTCGCCGGTAATTTGGCTTGTGAAGTTATCTTTATTCTGTGCTTCCGGATAGGTTACATTCGGAGTAACGCTGCCATCCTTCAGGCTGCCTTGACCTGTTGTCTTATCATAAGAAATGTCGCCGGTTTGCTTAATAACGGAGCTTGCAGTCAAGCCTTCTGCCAACTTAACATAGCCGGTAAGATTACGCTCGCCGGTAATATAACCGGTGTAATACAGCTTATTAGCCAAAGCGTTCAAAGCGTTGGCAATGCTATCCTCATCAGTGAAGTCCACACCGCTTCTGTCCGTCAGCATAGTAATCTTGCTGTTGGCTGCTGCCTTAGTAACTGTGAAGTTACCGCCGTAGACTTCGCCCGGATTGCTGCTGTTGTGTTTGTAGATGATAGTTGCGTCACCGCTGTAGCTGCCGATGGTTACGCTTGCTGCAGCGTTGGTCATATCAACTATGCCGTTGGTAGCTGCAAAGCTCTTCAGGCTGCTGGCGCCGCTGTTATTCCAGGTGCTGCCGTTTAATGTAAGAGCAAAGTCTTCGCTTGTGCTTGCTCCGGTCCAAATGCTGCCGTTCGTCAGCGTTGCGCTGCCTGCTGCACTCGTGCTGCCATTCCACTTGCTGTTATTGGCAGTCAGGCTCAGGCCTGCGCCGCTGTTTTCACCAGTCCAGCTGCTGTCAGTCATATTTACTGTTGCATTGCTGCCGGTATTAGTGCCATTCCAAGTGCTTGCGTTAGTCAAAGTAATGTTAGCTTTTGCACCGCCGTTGGCTCCTGTCCAGCTTGCTTTGTCTGCCTTAACGGTTACGCCGTCTGCAGTATTGCCTTTAGTCCAGCTTGCACCATTGCTCAAAGTAATATCTGCATTTGCGCCGCTGTTCGCACCGCTCCATGTAGAAGCATCCAGCTTAATCGTGCTGCCTGCGCCGCTGCTGTCACCTGTCCAGCTTGTGCCGTTAGTCAAAGTTGCGTTCAGCTTACCGGTATTGGCTCCGTTCCAGGTACCCTTGCTCAGGTTCATAGTCGTGTTGCCGCTGTTATCGC
>CAVKUS010000060.1:0-11344 GCA_963659725.1 Bacteroides sp. CAG:545
GATAGTGTCCTTTATATTTTTTTCTTCCATATCCGGCACCTCCTGCTCGCTTACGTGCCGGCAAAAGCACAGCAGCGTAATGAAGACAGTTATACATTATTATCTTCTTATTATACCACAATTTATGCAATCCGTATGCATAAAATGTATAAAAAATAACCGCTAAGCGTGCAGGTGTTCTCTGCAATGTTTAACGGTTAAAGTTTTATATATTCAGCAGAAATATTTTTCAGCTATATTTTCTCAACTTGTACAAAAAAGCCCTGCAAACTACATAAACGAATAATCGTCCGGTAAATTGCAAGGCTTTTCTATTTTCTAAGCAACAGTCATCCACCCGTTGCCTAGTTTAAATTTTTAATTATCCAGCTCTTTCTTGCCAAGGTTATGCATCAGCAGAGCAACAAACTTTTTGGCATCTGCATTCAAAGCAACTTTAGCAGTTACAGGTGCAGCGCCCTTCTTGGTATTATGGAAATCCGCAACCATACGGCCATCACAAATGCCGCCGGAAATATCAATATCTACGTTTGCATCCGCCAGCTCTGTAATAACACTGGGATCAATCAGGTAAGCAACTGCCAAAGCGTCATGAATCGGTGCCATATGATTATCATAACGATACAGAACCTTTTCGCCTACAGTACCTGCGGTATGACGCAGCTCATAGTTTTCCGGTGAAACGTCATTGACCTTCAAATTGTTGATGCGCAGCATTTGCAGCGTTGCAGCTTTTTCGGCAGCAGGAGTTCCCAGAGCACGCAACTGTTCGCATTCCTCATCGGTAATGCAGGCACGCCAGGTAGCATCCAGCGGTAAAATAACCTTAGGAATTTTACTGTCCATAACAATCTTAGCCGCTTCAGGATCGGCATAGAAGTTAAATTCCGCAGCAGCACTGGCATTACAACCGGTATGACCGCCACCCATAATTACCATTTTCTTGATTTTCTCTTCTAATCTGGGTTCAATACGCAGAGCCATAGCAACATTAGTCAAAGGGCCTGTTGCAACAAGTGTCAAAGGCTCTGTTGCCTCCATAAAAGCTTTTACCAGGAAAAATACGGCATGCTCAGGCTGCGGTTTAATTGTAGCCTCAGGCATAGGCAAAAAGTCACCGTGACAATCATTCAAGGTTACGCGCGGCAGATTAGGCTTGCGTGTCGGAATCTGGTTACAGATAATCGGATTTTCACAACCACGGTACACAGGAACATCAGCACCCAAGAACTCAACTACACGCAAAGCGTTTTCAGTTGTTTTGGGCACAATACGATTACCGTTAACAGTAGTAATCGCTTTCAGCTGAAGCTTTTCACTGTAAAGCGCCAGCATAATAGCAATAGCGTCATCAGAACCCGGATCACAGTCTAAAATAAATTTTTCTTTTGCCATCTTCACGGCCTCCCTCTTTTAACCAAATATTAAATATTAAATATATAACTTGCTGCACAGTTAATGACAAATGCCAAAACCAAAAGCGGTGCGGAACGCTTTACTAATTGAATAGGCTCAATACCGGCGAACCCTGCTTCAGCAATAATGGCACCGCACACCGGAGATGTTGCTCTGCCAAGTGCGCTGGCAATTTCCATAGGCAGGATTAAGGTAACGGTAGGCACGCCAAGCTTTGCCGCAATTTCCGGAGTTAAAGGACCGAAAGCGAAAAGCGGTGCTGCGCCGCTGCCCATAATAATACCGAACAGGAAGGTCAAAAGTGCCAACACTAACATAATAATAAATACAGCGCCATCCATGCCTGCAATATAATGTGCAAAAATGCTGATGCCTCCTAGCATTTTAATGCCTTGAGCAAAGCAGGATGCAGAGATAATTATAGATACTACGCTGACAAAAATATCTGCCATGGCTCTGAGAATAACAAGCATATCCTTGGGAATCTCATTCTTATCACTGCGACGGCAGAATTCGATTACAAAAGTGATAAACATACCCATAATATTAGCAGTAATTACATCAACCTTGGTAGAAGGAATGAAGTAATCAACAAAAACGATTGCCAAAGGAATAATCGGCAGCAGTGCATAATAGCCGGGAACTGCGGGATTCTCCAATACCGTAAGCTCCTGTGACTGATATTCCCCTCTGGTCAAATCGCGGGCATCCATATATTTATAGTAAAGCGGAATTACCATTGCCAATACCAGTATGATGCTTCCGGCAACATAAATTTGATGCTTAAGAAAGACATCTACTACATTCATCTTCAAAACACCCGACATAAAAATAGTCGAGCCATCATTCGGACCATAGTCGATACAAATGAGTGACAAAACAGAAGCTGCTGTTATCGGTGTAATACCTATAGCCATCATAACAGGAAATACTGTTGCCAAAAGCAGTACAGATAAGCCCGCCTGACTTGTAATAACAAGCTTCAACGCCATACCGACAATATATAAGCCGCTAAGTACAAGATACTTGTTTTTGATTTTGCTGAGCGGATTACTTGCGAGATAGGCTAATTTGGTAGATGCCTGAATATGCTTCATATACGCAGCATAACCGGTTACACTCATGATAATCATGCCTATGCCCGACAGATTGCTCTTGAAGCTTTTGGTCAAAAAGCCAAAGACATCGAGCAGCGGACTTCCAAGTGTAGCTTTACCCAAAATAGGTGTGCCGGTAAGTGCATTAGCAATCAGCATGATAACGATACCGGAAGTAAAGAAAACGAAAATTGCATTGTATTTCTTCAGTATCAGCTTTGCCACAATAACTGAAAAAATAACCGTCAATGATATCAGTAAAACTGAACTCATTGCATCCCCTCCTTTGATGAAAATTTACTCACATATTATAGCATATTAAAATCAAAAGAAAAAGAAAAATTAGAATACATCTGCAAAAACGGAATACCATAAAAATTCATTGTTAATCGGTACATAAGCAATATATGCAACAAAATGACCACCCTGCATAACAGAGTGGTCTTTAAGCTCAGTTTTAACTTATAATTACAGCGCTGCTTTAACCTTTGCAACCAGGTTTTCAACAGTAAAGCCGTATTTTTCCATCATTACATCGCCGGGTGCGGAAGCGCCGAAGGTGGTAATGCCCAGAACATTCTTTTCAGTGCCGGTGTAGCGGCTCCAGCCGTAAGGAACGCCTGCTTCAACAGCAAACTTGGTTACGCCTGCAGGCAGAACGCTTTCCTTGTACTCATCGCTTTGAGCATCAAAAGCATCCCAGCAAGGCATAGATACAACGCTAACGTCAATACCCTCTTCTGCCAGCTTAGCCTGTGCAGCCAATGCCAGATGTACTTCACTGCCGGTACCGATCAGAACAGCCTTAGCCTCGTTCTTAGCCGGGCTCAGTACATAAGCGCCCTTATGAGCGTTTTCATGGATGGTTGCTGCATAGTCATGCAGTACAGTCAGCTTTTGACGGCTCAGCAGCAGGCAGGTCGGTTTATGCTTGTTCAGGCAAGCCTGTTGCCATGCGGTAGCAGTTTCCAGAGCGTCAGCCGGACGGATAACGCTTACGTTCGGAATCAGACGCAGTGCCATAGTGGTTTCAATCGGCTGATGAGTAGGACCATCTTCACCCAGCGCAATGCTGTCATGGGTCAGTACGAATACGGACTGAATGCCCATGAGTGCTGCCATACGAATGGTAGGACGCAGGAAGTCAGCGAATACCAGGAAGGTACCACCGAAGGGAATGAAGCCGCCATGCAGGGAAATACCGTTCAGAACGGTACCCATAGCGTGCTCACGAACGCCAAAGTGAATGTTGCGGCCGGTTCTGTCCAGCTTGGAGAAGTAACCGCCGGTTTTCATGATAGTTTTATTGGAAGGACCAAGGTCAGCACTGCCGCCAACCAGCTCCGGCAGCTGTGCAGCCAGAACTTGGATAATATCACCGCTTGCTTCGCGGGTAGCGTTTTTAACAGTATCCTTGAAGATTGCTTCCAAAGCAGTCAGGTTAACCATGGAGTTGCCGGCAATGCGGTCTTCCAACTCTTTAGCCAGCTCAGGATATACCATCTTATAGTCATCCATCAAAGCCTTCCAAGCAGCTTCATTTGCAGCGCAGCCATCCAGCTTAGCAGCAAAATGTTCTTTAACCTCAGCAGGTACATAGAACATTTCCTGCGGCCAGCCGGCTTTTTCCTTGGTAGCTGCCAATGCTTCGCCACCCAGCGGCTCGCCATGGCAGGACGGACTGTCCTGTTTCGGACTGCCGAAGCCGATGTGAGTGCGTACAATAATCAGAGAAGGATGCATGGTGTCAGCCTTAGCCTCTTCGATAGCTGCCTGCATAGCGTCAACATCCTCGCTGCTCTCTACGCGCAGAACCTGCCAGCCATAAGCCTTGAAGCGAGCTTCAACATCCTCAGTGAAGGCAATATCGGTGCTACCTTCAATAGTAATCTTGTTATCATCATATAAGTAAATCAGTTTGCCCAAGCCAAGGGTACCTGCCAGAGAAGCAGCCTCGCAGGAAACGCCCTCCATCAGGTCACCGTCAGAAGTCAGACCAAAGGTGTAGTGGTCAACAACCGGGAAATCAGGTTTGTTGTACTTTGCGCCCAGCATAGCTTCGGCAATAGCAAAGCCAACGCCCATAGCAAAGCCGTGGCCCAGAGGACCAGTGGATACGTCAACGCCAGGAGTCAGGCCGAATTCCGGATGGCCCGGAGTCTTGCTGCCCCATTGACGGAAGTTTTTCAGCTCGTCCAGGGACAGATCATAGCCTGCCAGATGCAGCATAGCATAAAGCAAAGCGCTGCCGTGACCCGGAGAAAGGATAAAACGGTCGCGGTTGAACCATTGCGAATCAGCCGGATTATAATTCATAAAGCGGTCCCAAATAGTGTACATCAAAGGAGCGGTACCCAGAGGGAAGCCAGGATGGCCGGATTTAGCCTTTTCTACCTGGTCTGCTGCCAAAAAGCGAAGAGTGTTTACACATGCCTGATCAATTTTCTGCATCGAGAAAACCTCCATTTTTCCAAAATTATCTAAACTAATTATATCATATTTCCCTATATTGTCTACACTTTTTCATTAAAATTGTAAACTATTTACACTTTTAACAGAATCTCCAAGTGAAGGTAATCGTATGATATTATTATTTGCCTGTGCTGCCGAAGCCGCCGCCACGGACTGCTTTTGCTACCTTATCATCATCATCCACCGTCAGGTAATTGTAAAAAATACCTTGGGCAATGCGCTCGCCCTGAGGAATAGTAACAGCCTCAGTACCCATGTTCATCAAAGCCACCATAATGTGACCTTCGTTATCAGCATTATTATAATAATCGGCATCAATAATACCGACATTATTCACCAGCATCAGATGCTTCTTCACCGCCATGCTGCTGCGGATATGCAGGCCCAAGAACTCGCCTGTCTGCATATAGGCTTTCACACCGGTAGGCACCAGCACCAGCTTGCCAGGCTCCAGCACAACCTCCTCGGCAGCGCTGATATCATAACCGGCGCTGAACTGCGTCTTGCGCTCCGGCATCGGGAACTCAACATCAATATACCTGGCAACCTTTTCAAAACCACGTGTTTTCATTAGTAACTCACTCCTCCAATCTACAAAAAAGAGCTGTCACAAATGCGACAGCTCTTTTAAATTCACAAATTATTTTTGTACGCTCTTCATCAGAACAGCCTTGCGGGACAGGTTAATGCGGCCCTTGTTGTCAATTTCGGTAACCTTAACAACAATTTCATCGCCAACACTTACAACATCCTCAACTTTTTCTACATGCTCGGTAGACAGCTGGGAAATATGTACCAGACCTTCCTTGCCCGGCAAAATCTCAACGAAAGCACCAAAGTTCATCAGACGGGTAACCTTACCGGTATAAACCTTGCCAACCTCAGCTTCGGCAGTAATGCCCTCGATCATCTCGATAGCCTTATTAGCAGCCTCGGTGTTAACAGCAGCGATAAATACGCGACCGGTATCATCGATATCAATCTTAGCGCCGGTTTCGTCAACAATCTTCTTGATCATCTTGCCGCCAGGTCCGATAACCTTAGCAATCTTATCAGGATCTACATGGATAGTAGTAATCTTCGGAGCATATTTGGACAGCTCTTTGCGCGGTTCGCTGATGCATTCCATCATTTTGCCCATGATGAATTCACGGCCGCGTTTAGCCTGTGCCAGAGCCTGAGTGAAGATATCCTTGTTGATACCGTCAATCTTAATATCCATCTGGATAGCAGTAATACCCTTTTCGGTACCTGCAACCTTGAAGTCCATATCGCCCAAAGCATCCTCCAGACCTTGGATATCAGTCAGAATAGTGAAGTATTCGCCATCTTTAACAAGGCCCATAGCAACGCCGGCAACAGGAGCCTTAATAGGAACGCCTGCATCCATCAGGGACAGGGTGCTTGCACAAACAGAGCCCATGGAGGAGGAACCGTTGGATTCCAGAACCTCGGATACCAGACGGATTGCATACGGGAACTCCTCTTCAGAAGGAATAACCGGACGCAAAGCGCGCTCAGCCAGAGCACCGTGACCGATTTCACGACGGCCGGGGCTACGCAGCGGTTTGGTTTCGCCTACAGAGTACGGCGGGAAGTTGTAGTGATGGATATAACGCTTGGTTTCCTCAGCGCCGAGGCCATCAAGAATCTGTGCTTCACGCAACGGAGCCAGAGCCAGAACGTTCAAAATCTGAGTCTGACCACGGGTGAACAGAGAGCTGCCATGCGGACGAGCCAGCAGGCCAACCTCGCAGCTTACCGGACGTACTTCGTCTAATTGACGGCCGTCAGGACGAATCTTATCTACAGAGATAGTGCGACGAACGATTTTCTTAACCAGCTTTTGAGTGATGTAAGCAACGTCTTTAGCATTATCAGGATATTTCTCCAAGAATACTTCAGCAATTTCAGCTTTAACCTTAGCAACGTTTTCTTCGCGCTCCTGTTTGTTGGCATCCATCAGAGCATCTTTAAGCTTTTGAGCACCATATTCTTCGATTTCCGCAACCATTTCTTCAGGCGGAGCGTAGAACGGAACTTCCATTTTCTCTTTGCCGATTTCAGCAACGATTTTCTCCTGGAACTCAACGAGTTGTTTGATTACGCCATGACCGAACCAGATAGCATCCAGCATGGTTTCTTCGGAAACTTCGTTAGCACCTGCTTCTACCATCAAGATAGCGTCTTTGGTGCCGGCAACAGCCAGGTTCAGTTGGCTGATTTTAGCCTGTTCAACAGTCGGGTTGATGATGAATTCACCATCAATCAGGCCTACGCGCACACCGGCGATAGGACCTTCGAACGGAATATCGGAAATAGACAAAGCGCAGGATGCACCGATCATAGCGGGCATATCCGGAGCATTGTCGGGATCAACGGAAACAGCGGTAGCAACGATTTGTACATCGTTGTGGTAGCCTTCCGGGAACATCGGGCGAATCGGACGGTCAATCAGACGGCTGGTCAGGATAGCCTGCTCAGACGGACGGCCTTCGCGTTTAATAAAGCCACCGGGGATTTTACCTACGGCGTACATTTTTTCTTCAAAATCAACAGTCAAAGGGAAGAAGTCTACACCCTCACGCGGGGTCTTGGTGCCGGTAACGGCAACTACTACGGCGGTATCGCCATAACGAACTAATACAGCGCCATTAGCTTGTTTTGCAATCTTGCCGGCTTCAATAGTAAGAGTTCTGCCGCCAAGATCCATGCTGTAACTATGCATATCTTATGCCTCCTATTCTTTTCACACATTGTGTACCTGCATATTATTCGCCGTCAATCAGAAAAATCCTCTATATTTTTACGGTTTTTTAAAATTTTTTTGAAAAAATTTCTACAACAGACCAAAACAGCCGGCAGTTCTGCCAAAGGCAACACTGCCGGCCGTCAGAAATACATTTTTACGCCATTAAAAGCCCATAAAAAGACGCATAATAAACAAAACTATTGCGCCGACAGCGGCAAAGACAATAAACGTCGGTAGCAAAAAGAAGATAACTGCCACAATGCCGCACAAAATCAGAAAGGTAATCAGAATACCGCTGCCGCAGCCAAAGGTATGCACCTTAATATTCGGCGGCACCTGCTGCTGTCTTTGTCTTTCGTTATAAGCATCTGCGCCGCTGTCATATACAGCGCCTTCCCTGGCACTTTTGTTTTCCTCTGTGCCTGCGCTCTCGTCTATTGTCACGCCCTCAAAGGTATCGCGCTCCTCCGGACTGAGCACCTGCGCGTCAATCTTGAACTGATAATGGCAGTACGGACATTCCACTGTGCCGGGAGCAACCTCGTGGCCGCAAAAATCACACTTCATATTCTGTTGCCTCCTCTCACTGCAGCAGCATCAACAGCAAACCCTCTTCGTTAACGTAACGCGGGTCGTGTGCCTCCAGCTGCAAGGTTTCATTTAGCATATCTATCATCTGCTTCAGCTTTGCATGGTCGGTAGCACGGCACATAGCAAAAACCTGCTTTTCCGTAAAGGTATAAACATCATTCAGCTTAACAAAGCAGTACATAACCGCTGCCGTCCAATGCTCAAAATCAGCGTCTGTATTATCAGGCAAAGCATTGCCACGAAGCATAAAATCGCTCCACATGGTACGCATCAGCTGTATATCATAGGCAGAAAAAAGGCCTGTTCCTCTAAGAGATTCCAGCATTGCCGAGGTCTTGTCCTCAAGCAGCGCCGCAGGCTGATAATCACTTATCTGCGTACTGAAATTAAAGCCCTCCATACGCACATAGATTGCATACAAAACAGAAACATGGCGTACGAACATCGGATTACGGTTGATGAACTCCGCCCAGCTCATCTCGCCGCTTTGGCGCACGGCAAACCAGTCCTTCGCCGCACTGACAACCTCGAAAAACCGCTTACGCGAGGTCTGCGACATCACCAGTCCGCGCAGGAAGTTCATCACCATAGTATTTTCATAAAAAATATGGCCCATGAAAATATAGCCTTCTGTGTCAATATTATCATCTACCGGCAGCATCAGCGTATATTTTTCATTGGTGAAAATATTTCTGCAGACATACATTCCCTCCTCCGTGCGTCTTTGCACATCAAAGAGAACCAGCTTTGCCTTAATCAGCTCATTCAAAATATCAACGGACGTGTCCATATCAGAAGCGTCACGGCAGATTACATCACGGTAATGCTGCAGCGGCGTTTTGTCATCTTCAAGCAGGCGATAGTCAAAAAGAAAATAATCCCAAAAGGTCTGTGAATATTCCTCCGTGCCCGGCTTTTCCTGAACTGTACCGTTCTGAAAAATACCGCCGAAGAGAAAATCGGCCCGCTCCACATCGCGTCGGAACTGCTTCTGCGTATAGTAGCTTTGCACATCATCCAGCAGATTCTGCATTCTCTCGCCGATATTCAGATACACCTTCGTCGGCAAATCCGGTGTAGAATACAGATTGTAACGGTCATGCCCAGGCAAAAAGCTGCCATCCTTGCCGACAATCTGCAGTTTTCCGTCAGCCAGCAGCTTTGCTTTAGCTTCGGCAGGCGCATTATCACGGGTAATAATGCGTTTCTTTTTCATATATGCATAAAACTCCTGCATAACATCCAGGAAATGTGCGATGTTGCTCTCCGTTGCCGGGAAGCCGGAAACATTACGGCAGCACCAGCCTACGCAGTCAATAAAATTCTCACGCGACATATCACCGAGAAAGTTCTCGGAATTGCCAAGGTAAATACAAAGAATCGTAATATAATCCCAAATCTTGACAAGCTCGCCATCCTTGGCTCCCTGCCATGTTTTATAGCGCAGGAAATCTTCAGCACAGCTTTGCTGCAGTACAGAATTCCATTCTTCATCCTGTGTATAAAATTCTTCTATCAAATCGAAAACATTAGTCATTTTTTCTCCATTCTCTGACGTATTATGGAGATATTATACCACACTTTTGTGGCTAATTTATGTTTTTTTGTGCCAGCTGTGCCGCCAGATAGATATCCTGCAGCGGCACCCCCTGCTCCTGCGCCAGTTTGGCAGCGCTGTCATATTCAACATAACAGCGTTCGCCGCCATCCAGCAGGCAGCGCTTCACCGCTACATCACCGTAAGCAGTGTGCACCATATCCCTGCGGCGTGGCAGCACAGTGCGTTCCATGCGCGCACGACGGATACCGATGGTTGTCGTTTCCGCAAAAATCAGCGCTTCCAGTTTCGCTCTGTCCTCTTCGCGGCAGATAACAGTAAGCTCCCACGCCGGACGGCTCTTCTTCATAACCACCGGCTGATAATGAGCATCCAGCGCGCCTGTCGCCAGCAGGCGCTCCAGCGTGTAACCTAAAAGCTCGCCGCTGCAGTCATCAATATCAGACTGCAATTGGCAGATGCAATCTGTCTGCAAAGCGTTACTGTTTACAGAGTTTTTTTTTGCGCATTATCCTCAATCATCAGCGCACGCAAAATGCTGGGGCGCTCATACTGACGCTTGCCTGCTCCCAGACCGATGCCCAGAATCTTAAAGCTCTGCGGCAACTCGTCCGTAGTCATCAGCGCAGCAGCGGCAGCAGCACCAGTCGGAGTTACAAACTCACCCTGTACCGGCAGGAAGCGTACATTAAAGCCAAAGCGCTGCATAATATTGGCCGTTGCAGGAACAGGCACCGGCAGCACGCCATGCTGACAGCGGACAGTACCGCGGCCCTCACACAGCTCCGGCACAATTACGTTTTCAACGCCTAGGCTATCGGCACACACAGCAATCGCCACAATATCAACGATGGAATCAATCGCGCCAACCTCATGGAAATGCACTGCATTCTTCTCCACAGCATGCGCCTTTGCCTCAGCATCCGCAATAATATCAAAAATCTTCAGCGCCAATTCCTTGGCTGCAGCACTCATATCCGTAGCATCAATAATCGCAATAACCTCCTGCAGACCGCGGTGCTCATGGTGATGATGATGCTCATGCGGCACATGGCTGTGCTCATGTTCATGCTCATGATGATGTTCGTGTTCGTGCTCATGCTCGTGGTCATGATGATGTTCGTGCTCATGGCTATACACTACAGCATCGCCGTTGCCATGCAAAAAGGCCATATCGTGGTCATGGTTAGCATGCTCCTCATCCAGAATAACGTCAAAATCACAGCAGTCAACGCCTGCCTTAGACACTCTGCTGATTTTATACTCAAAGCCCTTTGCAGGAATACTCTGCAGAGCCTTATCCAGTGCCTTTTTGTCCGCGCCCAGGTCCAAAAGTGCTGCTACCAGCATATCGCCGCTGATACCGGCATTACATTCCAAATATAAGCTTTTCATAAATCTTCCTCCTCGTATAATATGTTTGTAAGCCAAAGCCGCCACGCCTACAACGTAAACTTT
>CAVKUS010000061.1:0-10421 GCA_963659725.1 Bacteroides sp. CAG:545
AAAAACCGACCTCCCAATAGTTAATTTTTAGGTCTAACTTTTGGGGGTCGGTTCACACATCATCCAGAGCCTAAAGAACAATATAAAAAAATAAGTTAACCCCAGGGGCAAAGGAATTCTCGGTGCCAAGCACCTACTCCCATTCGGGAACCCAGCCTTATCCTTCACGAGTTAACTTACTTATATTATAGCATTTTAGTATATTTTTTCAATCTCTTCTAATCTAGGTTTATCCTAAATCTGATGTTTTAAAACCGCCAATCTCTTATTTTCTCGCTCAATCTTACTAATACAAAAAATCCCCCAGTGTTACCAGCACCGAGGGATTAGGATGAGAGCTATTCCAAGCTCTCGTTCACTCAGGTCACCACACCTGAGTATACCGCCTATAAGACGGAACTGTCATACTCTCAAACTGTATGAGCTGACTATATTATTATACCATAATACAATCAGCTCTGCTATACTATACCATTTTTTAGCAAAGGAGCTGATTTTTTTATGACTAAAAGTACTATTACTATACCCCAAACCCCCAAAGCTGCTCTGTATATCCGCGTATCCACCGACATGCAGGCAGATAAAGACAGCCTGCCGCTGCAGGAAAGCGACCTGCGCAAGCTCGCAGACCTCAACGGCATCAAGGACATTGAAGTCTTCAACGACGTTGGCTTTTCCGGCAAGAACCTCAACCGCCCTGCCTTCCGCTCTATGATGGACCGCATCCGCGCCAGAGAGTTCAGCCACCTTTACGTTTGGAAGCTCGACCGCATCAGCCGCAACCTGCTGGACTTCTTAGAGCTGTACGACGAGCTCAAATGTTATGGCGTTGCGTTCGCCAGCAAGAATGAATGCTTTGATACCCAATCTCCCGGCGGCGAAGCAATGCTTAAGATTTTACTTATTTTTGCCGAATTAGAGCGCAAAACCATTGCAGAACGTGTAACTGCAGTCATGCTCGGCCGCGCGAACGAAAATAAATGGAACGGCGGCAGGGTGCCGTTTGGCTATATGCCTGGACCGGTCACTACAGATGCCAACGGCAAGAAATGTAAAAGCTGGCCGGTTCCTGATCCGATTGAAGCTCCCATCGTCCGGGCCATCTTTGAACTTTATTTGCGCGAAAAAGCTCTGAAGAAAGTAGCTGCAGCTCTTAACACCGCCGGTTACAGAAGCCGCAAAGGTACTCTATGGAGCGATACAACGGTAAGATGCATCCTAAAGAATCACTTCTACAAGGGTGAATATGTCTATAACCGCCAAAACCCCAATGCCGGCAGGCGTGAAGATTTTTACCGCTCCGAAAATGACTGGGTAGTTGTTACCGGCCAGCATGAAGCCATTGTACCGGAAGAGACCTGGCGCAGGTGTAACGAAATGCTTTCCAAAAACAGAAGCTGGCTAGCCCCCATCGGCAGCCTTGTAAGCGCTCAGGATAAATACATCTTTGGCGGCCTGCTGCAGTGCGCTGAATGCGGCTACACGATGAACTCTAAGGACCGTACCCGCATCCACGACCACACCCACAGCTCTTATTATTACTGTACAGGCCGTTGGAAAGCGCCGGCTGTTTGTACCGGAGAACATTCCGGATACGCCTCCGACCGCGTACTGCTGCCACAGATACTCAAGCTCATCGCCAGAATGATTGAAGCCTGCGCCAATGCCATTAAATTCGCCAGTGCTGAGCAGCTGGTAAGCTACCTGCTCAATGACAATCTTATTCCCGGCGCGACCGGCATCGAAGAAGCGCAAAGGATTTATATGATTGTACGTGCTCACGTCAAACACATCTACGGCGTTGATCAGGCCAACCAGTATAATCCCAACGCCCTGCTGGTCGAGCAGAGCCAAAAGGAAAAGGAGAAGCAGGAACGTGCCCTCAGCCGCCTGAAAAGAGCCTATCTGTTTGACGATGGCGATATGAGCGAAGCCGAATACTTCGAGCAAAAAGCAGCCATTGAAGGCACCATCGCCAAGCTCGACAAGCAGATAAAATCACTCTCTGGCAATGACATCGGTGCCGATGAAGCCTATCTCGCCCAGCTCTCGAAGCTCATAATGATAAAAAAGCTGCAGGACACCAACAGCGATTTTGATTATTACAAGCTGGCCAAAGCTATCGCTAGGAAACCTATCCATGATTTTCTCACTGAAATCATCAGCAGAATCATCATAGGAGAGCAGAACCGGATTATCAAAATTATTTTCAAAAACGGTGTTTCAATCACATTGCAATACGAAAAATAAAAAAGATACCCAATCATCATACGTGCGATGATTGGGTATTGCCTGTTTATAAGGGTGCTACTTCTTGATACACTACGCATTCCCCATGCTCGTCAGCTCGTATCTTCTGGTCCGTATGGAAGGCAGAATCGAAAAGCTGAGTGCCAATATCGACACCTTAACCCGTGTGCTGCAGGAAAGACTTGTGATGCAATTTCCATATGTACAACAGTAAAATAGTATATACAAGCAAAAATATACTAAAGAACTAATCATATGGCACAGGGGCTGTCGTACCTAGCAGTACGGCAGCCCATCTTTATAGAAAAGAAAAACGCTCCGTCTACCCTAAAATCGGGTAAGCGGAGCATTTTTTGCTACCTATGTCAAAACTTATACAAAAAATCTCAAGAATAAGCTTATTTTTGATTATCTTGCCAAGCAATATGAAGATACCTGTTTTTCAGCTCATTTTTTCCGTCAAACAACAAATTCTCAAAAAATCTTTCCAAATAAATCGTCGTTGCATGGATATCATTTTGAAAATCATTATAATTTGCTCTTACCAAGGCATTACGGAAATACCAGGAATTCTTGGCAAAACATTCATTTCCGATAAAATAACCAAGAGAATTTAAATATTTAATGATAAAAACTGCAGTTGAACGCGTATTACCTTCACAGAACGGATGTATTTGCCATATATCACAAGTAAATTGTGCTAAATGCTTAATAATTTCATTTCTGCTTAAATTTTGATAGGAAAAAGCCTTTTCTGTCTTAAAATCATATTCCATAGTCATTGGAATACTGTCATAGGATGCATAAAAAACGCTTTTCCCGTTCAAAACCCATTCATTTTTACTTATGTTATACGTTCTTATTTCACCGGCATGCATAAAAACATCCTTGAACAGATATCGGTGAATTGACATCCAAGCAGCAGGCGTAAAGCTAAAAGCCTTTTCCGCCAACAAGGCAGTAATACGTCCGGCAACTATGTCTGCTTCTCTAGTAGTGTCTTCTATGACATGTCTGTCGGAGCGTTCCTCATAATAATTGCTGATTCTGGCATTAGCTTCTTTAATAGTTATTTTGCCTTCAATATTATCTTTTGCCGTTTCCAGCAAATATCCGGAGGTTGTCAAGCCATCTACAGCCTGTAAGCCTATTGCAGTTTGCCAGGCAACAGTTTTTTCTTCTAGCTTGGGTTCTCCCAACTTAATATATTCGTTTAAATCTTCGTACCAATTATTTGCCATAATCATCTACCTTCCAAGCTCATAAAAATTTATTTCTATATTATATGCTTCACAGATATTATTTTACCAAACTACTATGATTTTTTGCAAGCGTAGCGCCCCCATCTACCTCACGCGTATCCGCCTGCCTTCGCCGTTCGCCAGAAAAATCTCGCCCAGCTGCAATTTGCCGTCCACAATCTTAAAGACATCGCTTTCAAACGTGCCTACCTTGGTTTCAATCTCCACATTACTGAACGCCAGCTCACCGCTCTGGTCGCTGAAGCTGCCGCGCAGGCTCAAAAACGGCACCATAATGTACGTTCCCTTGCCCGTAGAAAAGCTGCCGTATACCAAATTATTGCCATGACGTCCCTCGTTGCGGAACTTAATCTTCAAAGCAACGCTAGTATTTATCTTCCTGCTTTTGGCAGCCAGCGAAGCCATCAGATCCTTGCCGTCAACATCAATTTTGTAATAGCGATTATCAAAATGATACAAGCCGATAGCATCAAAGGTACCGCCGAAAATACTGCCTGTTACATCATGAAAGGTTATCAGCGCATTTTCATAATGGTAGGTGCCGTCGATATTCGTAAAATACAAATCGTTCAAATGCAGCTCCTTCAGCGCCAGCGCACCATCAATCACAGGTTTTTTCAGGCTGCCGGTCATCTGCCCTGTTACCGTCATCGCATCCTTAACATTTTTCATGCCCAGCGAATCCGGAATAACATCATACAGGCAAATATTGATATTCGCCTTCTGTTCCCCCTTCAGGTCGCAGGTGCCGTCAATATTCAGTCCCTTGCCTGCAATGCTGCCGCCGTAGCGTCCCGCAGCCAAGTGCAGCTCCAGCCTTTGATGCTCATGTATCTGCGCCGTGCCGTCCACGTCATTCAAAATAAAATGACGCTTTTTATATTCTGCCGACAGCACCGTATCATGCAAAATAAGCTTAATATTCGGCAGCCTGCCCTTAATCTGCAGATGGCGCTTTTCCATAGGCACCTCGTCCAGAAGAATTTTTTCCTCCGCCGTCTTTTTATTCTGCAGGATATCCAGGCGCATTTTATCATCAAAGCCAAGATGAATATAAGCACCGCTCAGCTCCACCTCCTGCACAGTGTCAATGCCGGCTATACGCAGGATGATGTCCTTAGGCTTGATTTTAATGCGTCCCTCCGGTACATCCACCAAGCGTTCATGCTCCGGCGAATCCCAGGTCAGTTTTTTAAAATACACGTTGCCCCAGATCTCGGCACGCAGCTCCTCGGCCGTCACGCTTCCTGTCAGCACCTGCTGCTTTGCCATATAATAATTAAAAAGCTCCGCCGCATGACGGCTAGCACGCTGCGCCAAAAAGAAATAAACAGCGCCGCCCACCGCCAGCAGGCAGACTACTATCATTGCCAAATGAGTTTTAGATAATCTGCGTATTGCCTGCAACATATAATCACCACTTTCGCTTATAAACCTTCCTAAGCTCAGTATATCACCACGCCGAAATGCCCGCAACTAATGCAAAAAAACAGGCACAGCAAGCTGCATCACTGCAGCCTGCTATGCCCTTTGATATATGCATATTAAATTGTTACTTCAGGCAGTACGTTCCGTCGGCAGCCTCCGCAACAGCGGCGGCAAAAAATGCCTGCGCCAGCTCCGCCAGATACGCCGTATCCTTAACACCTGCCATCTCATAGGCGGAATGCATCGCCAGCTGCGCCAGGCCGATATCCACCGATTTAATCGCCACCTGAGCGGTAGAGATATTGCCCAACGTCGAACCGCCTGCCATATCCGAACGGTTATAGAAAAGCTGCAGCGGCACGTTCGCCTTTTTAGCCAACAGCTGCACCAGCGCGCCGGATACCGCATCCGTAGTATATTTTTGGTTAGCGCTGTATTTGACAACCACGCCCTCATTAGGATAGGTCTTGTTCGTCAGGTCATTTTTATCCGTATGATTAGGATGCACAGCATGCGCATTGTCCGCCGAAAGCATCAGGCTGTTGGCCAAAGACACCAGATAATCCTCCTCGTCCCTGCCCAGTGCCATATTGATGCGCTGCAGCGCATCCTTTAAGAAGGTCGCCGCCGCGCCCTGCTTCGTGCCGCTGCCAACCTCTTCGTTGTCCAGCATGCAGAATACCGGCACACTCTCGCCTGCTTCTGCCGCCAAAAAGCCCTGCAATCCGGCAAACACGCACTGCAGGTCATCCAGTCTGCCGCCGGCAACATATTCCTGCTCCAAACCAACGGTGGTCGCCGGCATTCTGTTATACAGGAAAAGCTCCGTATCCACAATCTGCTCCGGCACAACGCCACAGGCCTCCGCCAGCAGCTTCTGCAGGCCACCCTTAGTCGCAGCACTGCCGATAAGCGGCAGCATATCCGTCTGCGCGTTCAGCTTAACGCCGTCGTTGGCTTCCCTGTTCATGTGGATTGCCAGATTCGGAATCATCATCAGATCCTGCTCAACATTAACCAGACGCGCTTCCAAGCGGCCGTCAACGTTGCACAGCACGCGGCCGGCAACGGAAAGCGGCCTGTCCAGCCAGGTGTTCAGCAGCATGCCGCCGTACTTTTCCACATTCAGCTTCACATACTTTTTATCTACCACGATTTCCGCATTATTCTTCAGCTTGAACGCCGGCGAATCGCAGTGGCAGGCGTAAACCTGAAAGCCCAGGTAAGCCTTTTGCGGAATCACAAAGGCCAGCAGCGCCGAACCGTTACGGCTGACATAATATTTGCCGCCTTCCTGCAGCTGCCATCTGCTGTTTTCCTGCAGCTCGGTAAAGCCATGCGCCGCCAGCTCCTCTTTTATATTTTTCACGGCAAAAAAGCTGTTGGGCGTTTTATCCAAAAATGCGCACAGCTTCGCATTCAGCTCAGTATAAGCCATTTCCATTTCTATCTTTCACCTCTTGCAAAAATTCTTGGTATTTTACTCTGCAAAGCGCTCACGCAGCAGCTTGATTTCCGCAGCGTAGCCCGGCAGCTCGTTCGGCGTTTCCAAGTAAAACGGCAGGCTGCGCAGCGCCGGATGGTTAATCACCGCCGTCAGCGCCTCCAACCCGATATTGCCTGCACCGATGCACGCATGACGGTCCTTATGACTGCCGCAGATATTCAGGCTGTCGTTCAGATGCACAGCCTTCAAACGCTCCAGGCCGATGATTTTATCGAACTGCGCCAGTACGCCGTCCAAATCATTAACGATATCATAACCGCCGTCAAAAATATGGCAGGTATCCAGGCAGACGCCCATCTTTTCGTTAAGCTGTACCTTGCTCAAAATCGCCGCCAGCTCCTCAAAGCTGCGGCCAACCTCCGTGCCTTTGCCTGCCATCGTTTCCAGCAGAACCGTGGTGTGCAAATCCTTATGCAGCACACTGTTGAGCAGCGCTGCTATTTTTTCTATGCCAACCTCAGCGCCCTGCTTCACATGACTGCCGGGATGAAAATTATACATATTCCCCGGCACATATTCCAGCATCGCCAAATCGCCCTCCATCACCATCTGCGCAAACTCCAGCAGCTTTTCGTCCGCCGCGCAGGGGTTCATCGTATACGGTGCGTGTGCCAGAATCGGCGCAAAATTGTGCTCCCGCATCAACGCATTCAACGCCGCCGCGTCCTCGGGCTTCACGGCCTTTGCCTTGCCTCCGCGCGGATTGCGCGTAAAAAACTGAAACGTATCGGCACCGATCGACAGCGCCGTTTTTCCCATCGCCAAAAAGCCCTTTGACGAAGATAAATGACAACCTATATGTAACACTTGCTCAATCTCCTTTGCTATTTTTCCACCAGCTGATAGCTTTCCGCCAACAGCTCCTGCACCAACGGAATGTCTGCATCCTTTTGCAAAATTACCGTCAGCCAATGCTTTTTATTCATATGATACGCAGGATAAAAATGCTGCCTGTCCACCAGCTGCTCAATCTTTGCCGGCGGCAGCTTAATGTTTAAAGCATCAACCTTCCCCGCCTTCGCTATGCCCAGGCTTTTATAGGGAATCGTCATAAACAAAGCGTACCATTTATTTTTCCGCGCCGTCTTAAAGGTAAAGTTCTCCGGTGTTTCCGGCCACGGAGCGTCGGGAACAGTGCCGAAGCGCTGCGAGCAGTAATCCATCAGCTGCAGCTTAACGTTGCTCTTTACCAAGCACTGCGTTTTTATTTCTTCCAGCAGCGCCTCTGCTTTCTCGCGCACGCTCATCACGTAACCGCTGATGTTATCCGCAACGTTGAAAGGCAGGTACTCCTCATCCGTATCGCATTCTAAAACATTTACGGATAAGGCCTTGCCTGCAAGCGTAACGACAGCGTAAAACTCCGTTTCCGGCAACGCCTTACGCAGGACTAGCTTTTCACCATCCCGCACAAAGCCGTAGGCCAACGCTTTTTCAATATCAACATCATATTGCTCTAAAATAGGATAAAGCATTTCCGTTCTCCCCTGCAAATAAAATTACATGCACCACCGGTATAATTGCCTAAGCAGTCTGCCAAAATCAGAACTCCGTCACAACCTCAAAGCGGTACTTTTGCTTAATCGCAGGATATTTTTCGCGGTCCACCTCGCTCATAAACATAGCGTAAGGACGGGCGCAAATCTTAAACGGAGCATACAGCGCCTGATACACCACCAGCTTTTCGCCTGTTTCCGTGTGCTCAGCAAAGGCCAGTATTTTATATAAATATTCCGTCGTAGGGTTTGCGACAGTTTCTCTTTTAAAATGGCGCACAATATCGCCCATATGCATTTCTCTATTCATATTATTAACCTCCGTATTTTGTTTATATAATTATACTACAAAATACAGCTTATATGCCACGTGCTTCCTAGGCTAATAATTCTTCTGAATGTGTTTTTCAAACATAAGCGGTTAAAAAGCATATCTTATTCTGCTCTCTCTATTTAACCGCAAATCTTTACCTTAGCCAAAGCCTCCTGAAACTTATCGCCTAAGGAAAAGAACAGCGGCGTATTCGCACGCTTCACACGCTCCGCCTTCAGCGCTTTATATGCCAATCTATCAGCAAGCTCGTTAAAATACTCCTTGGAATGTCCTTTAACCTTTTTAAAGGTTATGCTCATCTTTTCTCTATGCTTCATAACTAACTGCTTGTACCATTCCTCCGTGCTTGTCTTGCTTACAGAATGGCTTTTAGCCAATTCAGCAATAGAACTATTATCATGCTTAATAATAAGATTCTTGATGTGTCTTTCCTTGGCCATTTTAATTGCCTTAGCTGCAGCAAGCAGCTCATGATTAGTGGAGGTAAGAGCGCAGTCCTCCAAATTCTCCGGTATCTCCGAATACTGAATAACCTCGCTGCTTGTAAGCAGTACTATACCGATAGCGCCAAAACGCTCATTATCGCTATAGCTTGCATCAACATAGGCAATAGCGCTGAAATCATCTACCGGATAATCCACATTGCTCATAAAAAGCCGCTCCAAATAACTCATTGACTTTGCTTCAAAGACCGACAACTGCTTTTTAAGCAATTTTATAGCTTTTTTATTTTTTGCTTCCTGCTTGGCAGCTTTTTTCAGTTGCTTCTTTAATTGCTTTTTCAAAGCTTTCTTCGTCATAATCCATCCGCTCCTCCTTTTTATATATTCAGTGCTGTTTTTTCATTTAAGAAATCTGATAAGTAAATTATATATGACGCTATGGACAGAAACTGTCATTGCTCTCATAAAAAACCTATGGAATAAAAATTTTGCATCACTGATGCTTAAACTCATCCTGAAAGCAAAAAAGGGTAACGTACCGCGAAAGTACATTATCCCCTTGCTGATATCAGCAAACAGCTTACGCTCTAAGCCTCATACCAATTCCCTAAAACCTAACAGCAGCTTCACGCCGTAAAAAACATTAGCACTGAATTACTGACCATGTAATCCAGTAGGCTTTTTTATGCTTTAAAAATTTTCATTTATCAATCCGCTCTATGCTGCAGCTATGCTCCTTCGTCCTCTTGTCATAGTTAATCCCTATTAAAAGAACACTGCCAGCATACTCCTTGAGCGATTCCGCATAGCGCTTCTCTTTAATCTGCTGCAATGCTGTTTCAGCACCCTTGTTCCATTTCAGCTCAACCACCAGCGCAGGATAGTCCTCTCTATAAGCTGGCTTGGGAAGATATACAAAATCTGCAAAGCCTCTCCCGGTCGGCAGCTCTCTGATTGGCTTGAAATAATAATCCATCGCAGCCAAAAAAGCAATCATCAACACACCACTCAAAGAATTTTCATCGTTATACTGAATGACAGAGGTATACTGATTATGAATGTTTTCCATCATCTCCGCAACAGCTTCTGTATCCTCATCCAATACAGCTTCCAGCAAAGCGCGTGACTCCTTCTGAAAGCTGATCAGCTCACTCCACTTATTTACCTTCGTTGCCATTGCAAACTCAAAACGTATTTCTTCATTAGGTATAAACGCCTGATTTTTTTTCTGATTATAAGCAAGATACCCTAAATGTATGAGCAACGTCAAGACATCGTCCTTGCCTCTAAAGCTTACCATATCATTTTGGAAAAAATACGGTATAACTACCACAGCGTCGCCCGCTAACATATCAATAATAGCAGACCTCAAGCCATCAAAATCCATATTGATCAGCGGCAGAATGGATTCATACGTTCCCGTCTGCGTCCAATAGCTCTGGAAGGTTCCCTGCAGCATCAGACTAACAACGGCACGCGGATTATATACATGATAATCTTCCAATTGATAACCATCATACCAACGCTTAACCTCAGCAAAGTCCTTTTGATATTTTTCACATAAGACCTTGACCTCACCTTCAGTAAAGCCAATCCAGGGCGCCATCAGTCCTGGCCCTATCATCGTATATTCATCAAAATTATTCGGTAGATTGTATAATCAACTTGAACAAAAAATAAAATAAAAAATCCACAGTGGAC
>CAVKUS010000062.1:0-10216 GCA_963659725.1 Bacteroides sp. CAG:545
TCCTGACCCCCTGCTTGCAAGGCAGGTGCTCTCCCAGCTGAGCTACGCCCCCAAAAGGCTTCGCGCGCATTTGCGTCGGAAACAAGTAAGATTTTACAGGAAAGCGACGCATTTGTCAAGCATTTTTTATTTGGTAATCAGCTCAACCAGCTTCAAAGTCATCAGGCAGGATTTTTCCACTGCAGCCATCGGCATAAACTCGCAGTTGGAGTGGAAGTTGAGCGCGCCGGTGAAATAGTTCGGCGTCGGGATGCCCTTGGTGGAAATAAAGGAACCATCGGTGCCACCGCGCATAGCGATATCCTTCGGCTCGATATCCAGCTCCTTCATTGCTTCGAAAATGTACTCAACGCATTTTCTGTTGTCATCGTTCAGCGCATCGGCGATGTTGCCGTACACGTCGGTGATGTTCAGCTCAATGCCGGCCTTCGGATTCTTGGCCTGTACATATTCCACAGCATGACGGATGAACTCCTTGCGTGCTTCATACATCTTTTTATTATGGTCGCGGATTTTGATATCCAGAGTTGCTTCCGCAGCGTTGGATTTGATAGCCTGCACCCAGATAAAGCCTTCGGTGCCCTCGGTGTGCTCCGGAGTCTGCATTCTGTCGAAGCAGTTGATGATATCTACGGCAACAAGCGCCGGGTTAACCAAAGTGTTCTTGGCGGACATCGGATGTGCGGTTACGCCCTTGATTTTAATGTGTGCGCTGCCTGCGTTAAAGGTTTGGTATACAACCTCGCCCATCTCGCAGCAGTCAATAGTATAAGCAAATTCAACCGGGAACTTGCTGAAATCCATCTTCTTGGAACCGCAAAGGCCAACCTCTTCATCCGGAACAAAGGCTACATAAATTTCGCCGTGCGGACGGTTTTCCTTGATAATAGTTTCCAGTGCAACCATCAGATTGGCAACGGCAGCCTTATTATCTGCGCCCAGTACGGAAGTACCGTCGGTGGTGATAAGGTCGCTGCCGATATATTTGTTAAGCTCGGGATGTTCGCTTACTTTAATATAGATTTGCTTTTCAGCGTTCAGCAGTACATCGCCGCCCTGATAGTTTTTCACAATCTGCGGATGTACCTCGGGAGAAAGGTTTACGTCAACGGTATCCATGTGCGCAACCCAGCCTACATTCGGCACGGGAGCGTGGCCTGCAGGCAGATTAGCCGGCAGACGGCCGGTCAGCACGCAGAATTCGCTGATTTCCAGGTCCACCAGACCAAGCTCAGCCAAATCCTCCTTCAGCAGCTTTGCCATATCCCATTGGCCGGGAGTACTGGGGACAACAGCACAGCCCTCCTTACTTTGGGAAGTTACGGCAGCGTAACGTAAAAAGCGTTCAGTCAAACGTTCTTGCAAAGACATTTTAAAAGACCTTCTTTCATAAATACATATAACACCCTTCCGTCTGCTCGCTATGCTCGCAGCCACCTCCCCTTTGAGGGGAGGCAAGGTGAATTAGCTATAGGACAAGAGGAGGCTCCACTTGGTGGGACAAGGTGAATTGCCCGTAGGGCAAGAGAGGGCGCCCTGGGGCGGCTGTCGCCGTAAGGCGACTGAGAGGGGCTTGTGCATGATGTCACCCCTTTCCGCCTCGACAAGCTCGGCACCTCTCCCCGAGGAGAGGCTCGGTCTGCCAATACACGTCATATGAGAGGCTCCCCTTGGGGGGAGCTGTCGCCGTAAGGCGACTGAGAGGGGCTTGCAGCGATGTCACCCCTCTCCGCCTCGACAAGCTCGGCACCTCTCCCCTAGGAGAGGCTATCTTCATTATATCATCTCTGAAATAATATTACATTATACGTCTGGGATATACGTAGTCTGCTTGCAATCCCAACGGTATATCCATAAACCAGAAAGCATACAGCATAATAGTAAGAGCGACCAGCAACGTAATAGTGTACGGCAGCATCAGGGAGCTCAGCGTACCGATACCGGCGCTCTTCACGTACTTCTGGCAGTAGAGGATAATCAGCGGGTAGAACGCGAACATTGGAGTTACAACGTTAACCGCAGAGTCACTTACGCGGAAGGCAACCTGAGTCAGCTCCGGCGCAATGCCTACAGCCATCAGCATCGGCACGAAGATTGGTGCCAGAATCGCCCACTTAGCGGAAGCAGAGGTAATAATCAGGTTCAGCATCGCAACGAAGATGATGATGCCGAAAATAGTTACCTGCGGCGGCAGCGCCAGAGATTTCAGGAACTCAGCGCCGGCAATCGCAATCAGCGCGCCCATGTTGGAAGCACCGAAGGCATAGAGGAACTGCGCAGCAAAGAAGTAAAACACGATCAGCTGCACCAAAGTTTTGGTGATATCCTCCATCGCAGTGGTTACATCCTTCGGAGATTTGAATTTTTCTACCATCACGCCGTAGGTCAGGCCGACAGCGCCGGTGAAAACAAACAGCAGGGAAACGATGGACTGCATAATCGGTGCCTTAAAGCTTGCCAGCATGCCCTTGTCATCGCGGAAGATGGAATCTGCCGGCAGCAACAGATACACGAGCAGCGCAACCATCACGATCAAAAGGCCGGTAGCAGCATAGAAGGCACGGTTTTCCTTGGGAGTTACGGCGGTGTTGCCGTCCTCGCCTACCTCGATATCATCATCGAGCGGGCAGTTTTTCCACAGCCACGGCTCAACAATCTTTTCCGTTACCCACCAGCAGCTGGGGATTACGAGGAAGGTTGCACCGAAGGCGTAGAAATAGTTGCACAGTACGTTAACCTGATAGGACGGATCGATAATCTGTGCAGCGCTCTGGGTGAAGCCCTGAATAACCGGGTCAATCGCGGACGGAGTATAGTTGGCAGCGAAGGCACCCGCAATACCTGCGAAGGATGCACCAATACCTGCCAGCGGATGCTTGCCGCTCGCATAATACATGTAGGCAGCAACCGGGATGATGATTACATAGCCGGTATCGGGGCCGAGATGGCTCAGCATGCCGACGAGAATAATAATCGGGGTAATCAAAAACTTAGGCGTAATCGCCAGAATTTTTTTCAGCGCAGTATTGATGTAGCCGGAGCCGTCAGCAATACCGATACCCAGGGTAGCAACGATTACCATACCAAGCGGAGGGAAGCCGGAATAGTTGGTAACCATCTTGCTTAACAGTGCGACAAGGTTTTTGCCGCTCAACATATTGTTGACTACGATTTCCTTGCCGGTAGTGGGGTGCACATAACCAAAGTGCATCGTTGAAAGAATTGCTGACATAATGCAGCAGATGATAAACGCACCGATGAACAAAATCGTGATATCGGGGATTTTGTTGCCGACGCGTTCAATCAGGCCGAGGATGCCGCCGGTCTGATTTTTTTCTTGCGTTGTTTGCATAGGGGACAATCACTCCTTCAAAAAATTAAAAATAACGCCCCTATTATACCATTTTTTTAATATTTATGCAAAAGCATTCTGCGAACGACAACCATTTGCCAAACTTTTTCTTCAAAAAGTGCTTGCGTCAAAAAGTCAAATGTATACAGTATTAATATTTTACTATATACAATCTCGGCAAAATCTGTGCTATAATAAACAAAGCAGTTACAACTGCCCCAAACAATAAATAATAGCAAGGAGTTTTTTTCATGATACTTTCTCAACGTATTCAAAGCCTGACAGCATCTCCTATCAGAAAGCTGTCCCCGTATGCTGACGCAGCCAAGGCTGCAGGTAAAAAGGTTTATCATCTGAACATCGGCCAGCCTGATATTGCCACTCCGGCACAATTCATGGACAGTGTGCGTGAATTCCAGGCACCGGTAATCGCCTACAGCAATTCCAAGGGCGAAATGTTCCTCTTAAAGGCTGTACAGAAATATTATGCAGAAAAAGGCATGGATTATGCTATTGAAGATATTTTCGTTACCAACGGCGGCAGCGAGGCCCTGATTTTCGCAGTTATGGCTCTGTGCGACCCCGGCGACGAAATCATGGTTTTCGAACCCTTCTACGCTAACTACACCACCTTCTGCAAGGAGTTCGGCGCTAAAATCAACGCTGTTCCTACCAGCGTAGAAAACGGCTACCACCTGCCCAGCGAAGAAGAAATAGAAAAGCACATCACTCCGAAAACCAAAGCAATTCTGCTCACCAACCCCGGCAATCCTACCGGCGTAGTTTATACCGAAGAAGAGCAGGACATGATTTCCCGCATCGTGCGCAAGCACAACCTGGCTTTAATCGCTGACGAAGTATACCGTGAATTCGTTTATGACGGTGCATATCGTAGCTTCGGCACCATGCCCGAGCTGGACGACAACCTGATTATCATCGATTCCGTTTCCAAACGCTACAGCGCTTGCGGTGCGCGTATCGGCTGCATCATCAGCAAAAACAAAGAGCTCAGCAAGCAGGTTATCAAATGCTGCCAGGCTCGTCTGTGCAGCCCGATTTTGGAGCAGGTCGGCGCAGCAGCTCTGTACACCACTCCGGCAAGCTATCTGGAAGAAGTTAACAAGGAATACAAAAAACGCCGCGACACCATCGTGGCAGCTTTGAAGAAGCTCCCCGGCGTAAAGGCTTCCGACCCGAAGGGCGCTTTCTACATCATGGTTAATATGCCTGTTGACGATGCAGAAAAATTTGCTATCTGGACTCTGGAAAACTTCGCTATCGACGGCGAAACAGTTATGTTTGCTCCCGGCAACGGCTTCTACAACACCCCCGGCAGCGGCATCAACGAAGCACGCCTTGCTTATGTATTAAAGAGCGAGGATCTGGAGCGCGCAATCTACATTCTGGGCGAAGCTCTCAAAGCATATCCCGGCCGTGTAGAAAAATAAGCTCACAAAAAATTAGACCTCCTGAAAATTCAGGAGGTCGTAAAACAGTAAAATCGAAAAATGGTGAAAACCTTGTGTTTTCAAGGGGCGGCGTGATTTCGGTCACGCCGTTTCCTTTTTCATCAGCTCATTCAGAGGGTTAAAGCCCAGCCCGTCGTACTTGATGTGGATGTGCTGCACGACCTCAGCCGCCTCCGGGTCAACGAGCCAATGTTTCTGGTCATCCGGGTCTTTCACATAGCCGTACGGCACATTGACCGTCAGCGGTACTCCACGCTCTCCCTTGGCCTTCTGAACAGCCCGAATCTTGCGGCTGGTATCGCGGGCGTAAAACTCGTTGAACCAGTTCTTAATGCCCGCAAAATCGTTGTTTACGCTGTTCGGGTCAATGGTGTCGTAGTTGTCGTTAATGGCAATGTAGCGAACGCCATACCTGGGAAAGGTGAAGTGTATATGATACAATAAAAGTACCCAAAAAAAGCATCAAAATTCCCTAATATTAGCAAGGGAATTTCCCTAAAAAAAGTGGGACACCTTGCCATAACATACCAAATAATTTATCCTTTATTTGTCAACTACTACGAATAAAGGAGGAAAGGTAGATGCTCAAAATGTCCTAAGTTAATTATATCAGAGATTTGCATAATAACTGTTGGTATTGCTTCAAAGACAAAAGTTATTAGCTAATATATTAAAATGTTTAGCAATAAACAATCCGCTTAAAATGGGGAAATTCCCTTGCTGAAAACAGGGAATTTATTCGCTCTTTTTGAGGAATTTAGATTGACAAAATACAGCAACGTCAATGCCAACTAAAATAGTCAATTGAAAACACCTCTTGAATATATATTTGATACTGTTTTAGAACCACGGGTACTCCTTGCGATTGTAGCCTCGTTCTATATAAACCGTCATGCGGTATCTAACTGATTAACAAATTAACAAAGAGACTGTGGTTAGAGCCTACTCGAAACCATCTTGTGGCAGGAGACACAAACTAATCCACAGTACCTAAAACAGCATAGCTTAAGTTTTTATTAAAAGCAACCTAAGCTATGACTATATTATACGAGGAGACTCATTATTTGAGCAGTCGACCTCTCACACCACCGTGCGTACCGTTCGGTACACGGCGGTTCAAATACCATAATGCTTGAGTCTTTTAAGCTCGTAATTGCTCGCTAATTCATAATAGCCTGCTTTTACGAGCTTTTCTTTTGTTATTGACCTGTTAAGTATTGCACTTCCTGCTACTCGCCAATAACCTAGTCTTGTATTTCCCCACATATATGCGTACTCCTCAAAGAAGCGAAGGAAGCGGAAGAACCAAGTTGTTCTTGCTGACAATGATACGGATACCGATGAAACCGAATTATTCGAACAAGCCATGTGGCAGATCGCAAAAGAAGAACAACTCATCGAAGAACTGGAAACCGACGCCGAGGAACATCCCTTTGAGGATGGTACTGACGAGGAAGAACCGGAGCGTAAGAAGCTCAAACGAGAGCTGCGGGCAGAAGCCCTTGCACGATTGGAGGATTCTGCCAGAACACAGCAGGATTTTGAAAATGTGATCGCATGGTGGGATAGGCTGGAAGCTAATCGGGAGCGCAAGGAACGCTATCATGAACTCAGCCGCAGCGGTGACGATGTTCCTCCTGACTATGGTGCATCTGCCAATGAACTCTTTTTCCCTGATACGCTGAACGATATACTGGAAAAGCAGCTCCAAAAGGGAGATTTCATTGACGCCATTTTCTACTGTCCTTACGACATCCATGAACTTATGACAGAGGAATATATGTCTGAAATCCTGTTGGAAATGAAAGAGGAGCATAAGGAGCTGCTCTTTCTCTGCGCTGTCCGGCTGTTCAGCCGCAAGGTACATGGCACAATGCTGAAAAAGATACGAAAAAAGCTGCTTGAAGCTCTCACTAAGAAGATGAAAGCACAGCAGCCCTTGACCTTGCTTGAAAAAGAATTTTTAGAAGAATCTGGAATGGGGATTGATTCAGGGGAAAAGAAATAATATAATTGATAATATAAAACTGAGTTATTCAGGTTGCAATATGAAGTGAGGAATAGACTGATATGGGAAATATAAACGCAGAAGAAGCAATGAAAGAATTAACACTGATGCTGTTATACCTGTCCCGCTTTACACAAGGAGAGAAGTTTCACGAAGTAACCGATTTTTATGCGTGGAAAGGTTATGATTTTGATATATTGAACGAATTGGACGATGCAGACTATATTCGGCAGGGGAATCATCCGTCCCGTTCCAAATCTGTATATATTACAAAAAGCGGTATGGAGCAGGCAAAAGAGCTTTTATCCAAATATGGTATCAGTGATTGGAAACAGGGGTGAGAAAATGAAGAACCTTTTTGAACGAACCAGTTCTAACTGGGTGCGGTATAGTGAATATGAATAGAGGGCGTCAGAGGACGGAACTCTGTACCTCACGCCCACCAAGACGGCGCAACCGAGTATTTATGATCCACTGGCAGAGTATCAGAAAATTGTATTGGATGCTATCAACATAGGATGCATGGGTATGAGCAAAAAGCCAGATGCTGAAATTCAGAAGGCTATCCAGCAATTTGCGGTGAAATACGGCTTGTTTGGACTGATGACTGCGCTATCTACCACACCAAACTTTATAGAATATGAGGCGGTGTACCTGCCGAAAAATCACTTCATCAAAGAAGAAACTATGTCCACTGAAAAATATCTGGCACTGTTCTTTCCGTTTGATAAACTGGATGTGATCAAGCGAGGTATCGAGTCCATGTGGAACATCCAGAATGACCGTGTTATGATGGCATTGGCTTTGACCATGACAGACAAGCCGATGGCCGTCAACATGAGCTTTCAGCGGGAATATGCGGAGCGATATGAATGGACGAAACAGCAGTTCATTGACTGGGCGTTTACCTATATCAACAGTTTCCTTTATTATGAGGATTATGATACGCTGAACGATGAAACCCGGCAGATGATGCAGCAGAGCATGGCAGCTTTTGGCGGCATCGCTCCAACCTATCATATAGCTCTTTTGGATAAGCCGACCATCGTTTGGGATTTTCATTCCCTGCTGCTGGGCGTACAGATGATGTTCAGTTTTATGCTGACAGACAGTGAAAACCCGATTAAGCTTTGCAGGCATTGTACCAAAGCTTTTGTCGCAAGCAGACCAAGTGCTGTATTTTGCAGCCCGCAGTGCAAGAATAAGCATAATGTTTACAAAAGCAGAGCAAGAAAGAATAGTTCTGATATGGAGGCACAAGACAATGATTGATAGATGGATTGCTGAAGCAACAGAATGTGATTTCAAGGTTGCTCTGTAAACAAAGAAGCCGAAAAGCTGGCTAAAAAGCGTCAGTGCCTTTGCAAATGGTATCGGTGGTACTCTGCTTTTTGGCATTGATGATAACCGAAATGTGGTTGGTTTGATGGACGCACAGGCAGATGCGGAGGCAATCAGTCGCCTGATTAAAGAGCGTATCTCGCCATATCCCAACTTCATTCTTGTGCCAGAACAAGAGGGTGGTAAAAATATTCTGATACTGACAGTCTCCTCTGGATACTCTACGCCCTATTACTACAAAGCAGATGGTGTTATGGAGGCATATATCCGCATTGGAAATGAGAGTGTGATTGCTCCAAGTTTTGCCCTGAATCAGCTCATATTGAAAGGCATGAACCGAACCTATGACACTCTAAACTCTGAATATGATTTCAAGGACTATGCTTTTTCCAAGCTACGAGAGAGATATAAGGTCTGGACCGGTAGTAGCATGGAAGATAAACTTTTTGATTCCTTCGATATAAGAAACGAATACGGAAAACTGACAAATGCAGGTGCTTTATTGGCAGATGATTCTCCAATCAGACATTCCCGACTGTTCTGTACACGCTGGAATGGTTTGGATAAAAGCGGCGGTATGGTGGATGCTCTCGATAGTGCAGAATATTCCGGCAGCTTAATTATCCTGCTCAATGAAGGTGTCAGCTTTGTAAAACGGAACATGAAAACTCGTTGGAAGAAAACAGCAAACTCTCGTATGGAAATGCCGGACTACTGCGAACGAAATGTTTTCGAAGCCCTTGTCAACGCTTTGATCCATCGTGATTACCTTATTTTGGGCAGCGAAGTTCATATTGACATATATGATGATCGTCTTACAATCTATTCTCCCGGCGGCATGGCTGATGGAACACGGATACAGGAAAGAGATATATCCAATATTTCCTCCACTCGCCGCAATCCCGTTCTCGCCGATATTTTCGGACGGTTAGGTTATATGGAGCGTCAAGTAAGCGGCTTTAAGAAGATTACGGAATCTTACCATGCTGCTCATAACTATCGTAAAGAGCTGGAACCAGAGTTCTATTCCGATGTTACCTCATTCCAAGTCACGTTGTATAACTTGAATTATGGCACAACAACAAACTCGGCTAATGTTACGATTGAAGATGAAAGCGTTGCGATTACCACTGACTATGTTGCGATTGAGGCTGCGATTGATTGGTTAAACGCAAGCCAGACTACAATTAAGAAAGCAAAAGAGGTTTATAAAAACATGGGAACTGACGGTATTTTTGGTCGTTCCGACATTTCCTCTATTACAGGAGATTCCGTTACCGCTGCTGGCAATCTTATCAGCAAACTGAAAGCCGCAAGCTTAATCGTACCAGTAAAAGGATATGGAAAAGGCAAATATCGTTTTATCGAACCGCATAAGTAAAATTTATGCCCGTTATCAGCCACATAGCCGATAACGGGCATTCGATTAAGCATATACAAGTTCAGTCAAAATGATTTCTTCCGCACGTTTGCAGATACTGTTCATACGGCGTACCCATTCCATTTGGTCAACTGCTTTGAGAACTTCAGTTCCGCCCTCTTTCTTTGCCATATCGAAAACGATAATTTCCATACGCTTGTTACAAGCTTGATCTATTTCCGACAGATGCTTAAACAGTGTTCCTTCTATCACATAATTGTTGTAGAGGATCTTGTGATATTCTTTCAGATAACTGCGGCGCATACGCCCGTATTTGCCTATCTGATATTCGCCGTCATCCGGCAAAGTAATGTTGGGAATGAAATAATCACCCACTTGCCGGTATGTACCGCCCATTTCTTCAAAGATAGTTTTCATGAAATTCAGCTCCTTTTGTGTTGATTTCCAACGGTTATAAGGCTTTTTGACTCCTTTCTTACAACTGCTTTTCAATTTACCACAAATTAGCCGCAGTCATATGTATTAGGTGGCAGAAACCACCCTTTACATATTAACTCTTGGTTCTCAATGGACAGGCTTTCGCCGAGCCGTGCCTCCTCTTGCGACAGCTGGCAGTAAAGTGCGGTGATTTTATTCGTTGCTCCAGACATTGTTGTGTCCTCCTT
>CAVKUS010000063.1:0-8694 GCA_963659725.1 Bacteroides sp. CAG:545
AGCTTGCTAACGAGCGTGCTGAAAAAGAAGAGCAGCGTTTAGGATAATAGAAAAGGAGTGAAATCTATGGATTATAAAATACCAGAAAACATACTAGAATTTTTAAAATTTCAGAAAAAACTTGTGCGTAAGTATCACGCATACATAAAAGATACTATGGAGAATAACTATAAGAAAGCAGCTTTGCTAGTTTATTGGCTAAACGATTATTTGCATTACATCAAAGCAGAAGCTACTTTTAATCCATCTATGAATATTACTTATAAACGTGGACAAGTTGTGTTTGTAAATTTCGGCTATCGTGTAGGTACAGAACTTGGCGGCGATCACTATGGCATTGTTTTAGATGTGAAAAATTCCAAATACAGTAAAACTGTCACTGTTTTGCCATTAAAGAGCAATAAAAACAAAAACACATCTTATTCTAAAATATATTATTTTCCTCTAGGTGATAAAATCAAACTTTTGCTCAAAGGTAAGGCGAATATGATAATAGACTCGAATTTCTATGAAGCTATTGAACTAGCGCGCCAAATCAATATAGCTAAGGAATCAGATCCTGAATACAATCCAAAACAAAACCTAGAAATACAAAGAAAATTTATGCGGCTGAAGCGTAACAGGCGTATAGCAGACAGTATATTATCATATGCGCAAAAGCTCAATAACGAAAGCGTTGCTGATGTTGGTCAAATTATCACTATCAGCAAGCAACGTATAAAGCATCCTTGTAAGCCACATGATGTCCTAACTGGTGTTATCATTGACCAAGAAACAATGAATTCCATAAGCGAACAATTGAAGAAATTTTATGTAGGGATTTGACTTATAGCTAACTACGTATTATAATAATATTACTAGATAGTCATGAGCTATCACAATATCATTAAATACCACATGATGGTATAAGTAAAAGCCCTACAGCTTAGGTTGTAGGGCTTTTTTCGTTATAATAAAAATACCGCCAGCTTGATGCTGACGGCAAGGAAGAAATTGACGATTTGATTAATGTTAAGCTGGCCAAGCTCCAGCGCAAGGAGGAAGAAGACGTGGAGAGTTTAGGATAATAGATTTTGAAAGCGAGGAATGAAGACATGAAAGATGTAAAATTGTTTCAGAGTGCGCAGATTCGCTCCATTTGGAACGATGAAGCCGGAGAATGGTTCTTTTCTGTTGTCGATGTTGTCGGTGCATTGACCGACAGTGCAGATAAATCAGCTTATTGGCGCAAACTAAAGCAAAGAATGAAAGCAGAAGGTAATGAAACCGTGACAAATTGTCACAGGTTGAAATTGCTTGCAGAAGACGGGAAAATGCGTCTCACTGACACCGCAAATACAGAAGGTATTCTGCGTATTATCCAATCTATCCCCTCACCTAAAGCCGAACCATTCAAGCAGTGGCTCGCGCAACTCGGTGCGGACCATATCCACGACCTTGAAGCAGCAGAAGCTTTCAACAAAGAAATAGACGCTCGCATTGAAGCACGAAATAATATCAAACAGCATAACGTTGCTCTCGCTGATGCAGCCTTTGCCGCAGGCGTAAAAACGAACCTTGACTTCGCCAAATTCCAAAATAGCGGTTACATGGGACTTTATGGCGGTGAAACCGCTGGCGATATAAAACGTCGCAAAAAGCTTAAACCTAATCAAGAGATTTTAGACCACATGGGCAGTGTGGAACTCGGTGCGAACCTGTTCCGCATCACGCAGGCAGAAGACAAACTGCGCCGTGAGAATATCAGTAGCAAAGAAGCTGCCAACAAAGTGCATTACGAAGTCGGTCGTACCGTTCGCAAAACTATTGAAGAACTCGGCGGTACAATGCCAGAGAAATTGCCTACGCCAAGCGAAAGTATTAAGCAGCTCGATAAACCTAAAAAATAAGAAAGACGCCCTCCTAAGAGAGCGCCTTCGGTCGGCAACGTTAGTCAGACGTTACCGTTAGTGGTGTTATTCGCCAGAATGATACTTAAATCAATCAGGCTGATTTTTTGTTATCGGGAATCCAAATTTTAAAAGCTCGTTTACCATAGGTTTTCGCGTAAACACGATTGCCATCTTTATCGGTTCGCCAAGCTCTAAAAATATAATGCCCTTTACAGTTTGAATTTGTTTTAGCCATCCAGTATCACCTCCTTCCATGTAAAATGAAAGGCGCAACACCACTGTTTGTTATTATATCAAAACGTACGCGTTTTATCAAATAAGTTTCTTCTACATAAAAGAAAAAGAACAGGATTTCTCCTGTTCCCTTTCTTAGCGCCGAGTGGTGGTTAGAAAAATTTTTCATTCACTGTGTGTGACTAATACACGGTGATACCAGATGGCAAATTCAAACTTATTGTATTATACCATATTGGGCTGTTTTTTTCAATAACAAAAGACCGCAAGCAAATGGCAAGCAAAATGCCAGCAAATAAGAATACCGCCAGCTGGATGCTGACGGCAAGCAAATAAAAAAGTAATATACATTTTTTGCATATTACAAATTCAGACAAACCTGCAGGCGGAAGAAAAAACGCCCCCATATCGGGGGCGCAACGATAAATATATTAGTTTACTGCGATAAAGCGTTTAGACAATGCTTCTTGTAATATTTTGGATAAGCTCAGACCTTCTTCAGCGGCCTGTTCATCCATCCAGCGCGGAAGGCTGATGGTGCGTTTTACCGCCCTATTGTCCTTAATATCTGCCTGAATAAAATTTACAAATTCGTTATCATCTAATTCGATGCTTTGCAAATTGCTAGGTGCGGGAATTTCTTCCTTACTATCCTTCAAATATTCAATCCACTGCGTGAGCGCAGCTTCGGCCATCTTCATGGCGTTACCCAAAGATTTGCCCTCGCTGATGCAGCCAGGTAAATCAGGGAAAATAATAGTATACGTACCATCCTCGTTTGCATGGAACACAGCAGGATAAACGTATTCTTGTAGTGTTTGCCTCCTTTTCATGTTAGCGACTTCCTCCTTTTATTGTTAAATGCTATTGAATTAATGATTGCGATTATAGTAAGAAGCCCGCAAAGCGGGCGGAGTAAAAAGTAATCTCTATTTTACTCCCGCAGCTTTGAGGATTGCTTTCGCTGTCAGCTCGTTCAATTCCCGGTGCCTTGGAACCTGAACGGAGCGGCTGCCTGGTTTTTTATAGATTGTGTGATCGCCATCATCACGCTCTAGCTTGTAACCCGCTTTTAACAGCAGTTTTACTAAATCTCGCCGTTTCACTTCATCACCTCAATTTAATTTATAAATTCCCTACACCTATATTATAGTACGTAATTTACGTAATGTAAAGTAAAAAGTAAGTAATTTACGTATTTTTGCCAATGTCAATACTTTTATAAATAAAAAATCCCCCGGTGTTACCAGCACCGAGGGACCTGCAAGAACGTGTTACCAGCACGCTCAATGTCATCAACCCAAGCACTACCAAGAGCTGATTACTTTTTTATTATATCAGCTCTGCTCGTAAAATGAAAGGAGCTGATTTTTATGGCTAAAACAAAAAAATCTAACGGCGAAGGAACCATCAGCTACGAAAGCGACCGCAAAATGTACCGGGCAAGACTAATCGCCCCGGACGGAAAGCGCATCTCTAAACGCTTCCCCACGAAAAAGGAAGCAATGGAATGGATTGCTGTTATCCAGGCAGATATCTGCAAGAACGTCTATGTAGCGCCCAACAGCCTGCGCTTAGGCGAATGGCTCTCCGAATACCTTATTACCTACAAAGCACCCAAGGTTCGCCCCAAAACACTGGATCGCTACATCCAGACAGCAAAACACATTGCACCCATCGCAGAAGTGGAGCTGCAGAAGCTAACTGCCCATACAGTGCAGCAATTCTACAATGAGCTGCCGCCGATGAGCGCCAGCAGCAAGAATAAAGTGCATAAGCTCCTGAAGGCTGCTATCACCAAAGCCTGCGCCATTGACCTGGTTGCAAAAAACTTCATGCAGGCGGTAGAAGCTCCACCGGTTCCCAAGGTTGAAGTCCAGGTATTCACTACGGAAGAAATCGGCAAAATTCTGCAGACGGCCAAGACCAGCCGTTATTACAGCAAATACTACCCCTTCTTCCTTCTGGCAGCGACTACCGGCGCGCGCCTCGGAGAGCTGTTAGGCCTTAAAGCGCCAAACGTAAAGCCAAATTATATCTACATCGACAACAGCCTGCAGGCAGTGCGTGGAAAGCTCACAGATATGCCGCCCAAGACTGCTGCCGGTGTACGCAAGATAACTATTGCGTCTGAGGTCAGCAAAGCCCTCAAGCTCGCCAGCGCTTCTTCCGGTTCGGTGCTTTCGTTTAACAGGTACGTTTTCCACACCCGCAACGGCACGCCGATAGCACCAAGGAATATGGAACGCATCTGGAAGGCACTGCTGCAGGAAGCAGGCGTTGAATACAAGAACTTTCACGTTCTGCGCCACACTATGGCCACGCAGCTGCTTGCTAATGGTGTATCCATCGCCGAAGTTGCCAAGCGCTTGGGACACAGTAAAATCAGCCACACGCTCAACCTTTACAGCCACGCTGTGCCGAATTATGACGAAGGTATTCCGGATATCATCAGCAAGGCATACGCACTCTGACCGCGTTGGCCCCAGCGTTGGCCCCAAAAGGGTTTTTGAATCCTGAAAACCCCATGAAATAAGGCTTTTTTAAGCTATTGATGTCAGGCCTTCTAAGCCGTGGGTCGGGGGTTCGAATCCCTCCTGGATCACCATGAAAGAAACCCCGCAACCATGCGGTTGCGGGGTATTTTTGTGTGTAAAAAAAGCCAACAGCATAGCTATGAGCTTTTAAAGTATTTCAATTTCGGTAATTTCATGCTTAGCAATTTCAATAAGTACATTATTTTCATTTCTAATAATAATGCATTCTTCTTCATCCTCTTCAATGGTTGGAATATAGTCAATAACGCGACCTTCAATCGCACCACCATCTAAGCACAAAATTTTAATTTTTTTCCCAAAAGTTTCCTTTAATTTCATATCATTCAACCTTTCTAGGATAAATATGACTACCAGTTTTAGAATAAACTATAACCGCTGCTTTAGTCCTCGTTTCTTTACCATTTTCATTATCTGCATGAGTACCTATAATTTTATCACTAACAACCCTTTCTTTATTTTTCCAATTAGCATTGCTGTCAAAAGCAGCCTCGTCAGTAGTACTCAACTCACCAACTAACCATTGAGCCTCTGCTAAATCACCGTCCAAATAGCTTCTTCCGTCAATATAGCCTCTACTACCCTTAATATGCATGTTTTGCTTATCAGCATTAATGGTTTTAAAAATTTCGCCGAGCCTTAGCTTTTTTTATTATACCATTATCTTTATCAGCTTGCTATTTCTCATCAGTGTTAAACTGCAACAGAAGCTCAAATACTCTGCTCTCCTGCTCGCCTAATCCTTGCCAACCTCGCAGGCAATCCTGCCAGTCTTCACCATCTTCCCACGCCTTCAAGCCTTTACGCCCCAGCACCTGCGCCCTGCGTGATTCTGGCAAGCTATTCAGCCATTTGTCGCCTGCTTCCCGCACCTGGTCACGTTGCTGCTTCATATCAACCTCGCCTTCAATGACTTCCACGTACCGGCATAAGCAATGCGGGTGTACCGGTAAAGGCGGCAGCTTATCCTTGGGATATATGCCTGCACCCAAGCCATACATATCAGCTTTGGCGTACATATCGCAGATATCAAAAACAGGGTGACGGCTGCTTAATTTGAATTTCACAGCCACAATATCAGCGTCTGTTTTCATCTTAGCTATGAAGCCATCAGCCCACGCCCTCGCCATCTCGGTTCGGGTGATACGTTCGGCAACATAGCGGGATTTTTCGTTGACAGCAACTTCCACGGCCTTTTCAATAGCCTTTTCATTGCCTTTTTGCACTGCTTCCAGCAATTCATTATAGGCTGCCTGCAGTGCCTTGTTGAGTGCGCCATTTTTAGTCAGACGATTGATGTTATCAATGGCCTGCCTTTGTTCAGCCAACGCCTGCGGGTCGTTGCCTGTAGCCTCCCTCACCTTCTGCTGATAATATCCTTGCCGCCGTTATGTACGTTCTGGGTATCGTCTTTTCACATAAAGGTCTTTTAATTTTCCAGCCATGATATGCTCCTTCAAATAAAATATGCTATAATATAAGTAGCAGTATTACCACTACCGGTTTCGGACGTATACTGAGGGCTGATTTCATCAGCATGACGTTTAGTGGTTACTGCTTCTTTTTTTCTTCAACACGGTCTTGATTGCAAATCAGTAACACTCATGGCAATATATGCCAGGGCAGCGCTTTTTACTATGTAACAAATTGATTTCTTCATTTCATATAATAAAACAACGCAGAATGTACTCATCTTCTCAGTACATTCTGCGTTTCACTTTACAGTCTCAAAAAGTTTTTCAAAATCGTCCGTCCCTGCGGCGTCATAATCGACTCCGGATGGAACTGCACACCATACACCGGCAGCGTTTTATGCTGCAGCGCCATAATCTCATCCTTCGCTGTTTTCGCCGTAACCTCCAGGCATTCCGGCAAGCTTTCCGGCTCCACAATCAGCGAATGATAACGCGCTGCCTCAAAGCCATCCGGCATATCCTTAAAGATGGGGCTTGCCGCCTCCAAATACACCTTATCTGCCTTACCGTGCACAATCTCCGGCGCATGCACCACATTGCCGCCAAAGGCCTCGCCAATTGCCTGATGCCCCAGGCAGACGCCTAAAATCGGGAACTCACCGGCAAACTGACGGATAACCTCCAGACAAATACCTGCCTGCTTGGGATTGCCCGGCCCCGGCGAAATAATAATATAATCCGGCTGCATTGCTCTGATATCCTCAATCGTCAGCTTATCATTGCGCACAACCTTGATATCAGGATTTATTTCGCCAATCAGCTGATACAGATTAAAAGTAAAGCTGTCGTAGTTATCTATAATCAAAATCATTGCTTACTCCTCCTCTGCCGTCATGCGCAGCGCCGTCATGCAGGCGCCTGCCTTATTCACGGTTTCCTGAAATTCATTATCCAATACGGAATCCGCAACGATACCGCCGCCGGCCTGAATATAAACCATGTCGTTCTTCTTGACCATAGTGCGGATGGTAATACAGATATCCATGTTGCCGCCAAAATCGAGATAACCCATGCCACCGCCGTAAATACCGCGGCGCTCCGGCTCCAGCTCGTCAATAATCTCGCAAGCGCGAATCTTCGGCGCTCCGCTAAGCGTGCCTGCCGGGAATACTGCCCGCAACGCATCCAATGCGTCCTTATCGGCGCTCAGCTGTCCTGTAACCTTGCTCGTAATATGCATAACGTGTGAAAAGCGCTTAATCGCCTTATAATCGCTCACCTTAACGCTGCCAAAATCACAGACACGGCCCACATCGTTACGCCCCAAATCCACCAGCATATTATGCTCCGCGATTTCCTTGGCATCTGCCAAAAGCTCCTGCTCCAGCGCCAAGTCCTCCTCACTCGTACGTCCGCGGCGGCGTGTGCCGGCAATCGGCATGCTGATGACTTTTTTGCCAACCACCTTCACCAATGTTTCCGGCGAGCTGCCAGCAATTTCCATATCGTCATTATGCAAAAATACCATGTACTGCGAAGGGTTTGTAGTTCTCAAATAGCGGTAAGCGCTGAAAAGGCTTTGGTCATACGTCGCGCTGAACTTTTGCGCGTACACAATCTGAAAGGCATCACCGTTTTTGATATAATCCTGGCAGCGGAGCACATTTTTATTATACTGCTCACGGCTTTGGTTACTGGTGAACTCGCCCAGCTTCGCCTTCACAGGCTTCTTCGGCTGCACAGGCTGCAGCAGCATCTCCTCCATCGCCGCAATTTCGCGTTCCGCCTTGGCATAGTTGATGGCAGCATTATCCGTTTTGACATTCACAATCAGGAAAATCTTCTGCTTGAGATGATCAAAGGCAATCAGCTTATCAAACAGCATCAAATCGACGTCAGCGAATTCCGCCTTGCGCTCTTTATTTACACGCATATCCGGCTCGCAGTAGCGCATAAAATCAAAGCCGAAGGTGCCAACAAGGCCGCCGGTAAAATTAGGCAGGCCTTCAATCTGCGGTGCCTTGTATTCCTCCAGAATATGGCGGATGCAGCCCAAAGGATCACTTTCCTGATACTTTACGGCAGCGCCGCTGATGATTTCCGCATTACCGTCGGTTATTTTCAAACGCAGCACAGGATCATAACCCACAAAGGAATAACGCGCCCAGTGCTCACCGCCCTCAATGCTTTCCAAAAGGAAGTAGTTGCGGCTGCTGCGTCTTACGTTGTCCAAAAATGCCAGCGGTGTCAGCATATCTGCCAGGCATTCCTTCGCTACCGGCACAGCCTTGTAGTCCTTTGCATACTGCATGACCTGCTCCAAAGATAAATTCAACATTTTGTCACCTCATCTGCTTATTTTCATCCGTGTCAACAAAAAAGCCTGTCCTCGTACTGCTCGCTTTGAGCAATATCAAGGACAGGCTATAAATACTTATACCTGCGGTACCACCTTGCTTCGCCGTACACCGGCGCTCTCTCGCAGAATGCTGACACATTCCTCACCCTTAACGCCGGTGTAACGTTGCTGAATACTCTCGCCTAAGCGATTTGACAGCACCCTCAACGGTCCATTTATCAGCCTGCATCTCTATCCGG
>CAVKUS010000064.1:0-8610 GCA_963659725.1 Bacteroides sp. CAG:545
TGCCGTATCGCGTCGACTTGTATATAATACCACGTGACCTAGGTTATGTCAACACTTTTTTCGGCACTTTTTTAAGATTTTTTCGTGAAACACTAGGATTCGTGGAAAAACAACCATGCTTGATTATCGCCTTTATCGGCATTAAAATTTTTTCAAAAAATCTCAAAAAAAGTAGGATTTTTAGCTGTTTTTTTCATAAAAACCGCCGAAAATCAGTAAAATTTTTCTCTTTTTCGCGAATTTTTTTCTTAAATTTTTGCTTGTTTTTCTTTCCGGCTTCATTATCCGCAAGCTGCCGATTCATTACATATTCTTCCGGAGCACGCTTTTCATACTTTCCTTTAGAATAAATACGCTAAGTTTTCAATAATTCTATGACAAAGTTGTCTGAAAATGCTATAATAAGATGACTTCTATTTGCAGCCTTTGGTATTGGCTGCGCAGTCAATATAATGAAGAAGAGGTAGAAAATGTTTAAAGTACTAAAATTCATTGTCCTCAGTGTTGTTTGCCTCATTATAATGGGCGCATCAGTGCTTTATGGCTTCTCCAGTCTTTTTGCACCTCCTAATATGGATGAAACACTGATTCCCGACGCTGCTTCACAGTTCTATGATATCAACGGTAACGCAATCTATACTACGCTTTCGGAAGAACGCAGAGTTCCTGTTACTATTGATAAAATTCCTAAGCATGTGCAGCGTGCCTTTATTGCTATTGAAGATAACCGCTTCTATGAACATGGCGGCATCGACTACCGCGGCACTGCACGCGCTCTGCTTTCTACATTAAGTGGCAGCGAGGTACAGGGCGGCAGTACCATTACCCAGCAGCTGGCAAAGAATGCTTTCCTTACCCAGGAACGTTCCATCATCCGTAAAATTAAGGAAGCTTTTATTGCCAAGGAACTTGAGCACAAATATACTAAGGATGAAATCCTCACTATGTATCTGAACCAGATTTATTTCGGTCAGGGTGCATACGGTATTGAAAGTGCTTCCATGTATTACTTCAATAAGCATGTTCAGAATCTGGATATCGCTGAAGCTGCTACTCTGGCAGCTATCCCTAAAAGCCCTAACTACTTTAATCCTTTCGAAAATCCGCAGGAAAGTAAAAAGCGTCAGGAGCTTGTTATTGACCAGATGGTTAAATACGGTTTTATCTCTGCTGCCGACGGTAATGCTGCCAAAGCAGAAAAGCTTGTCTTCAGCACAACACATAAAACTAATTCCGATCCGCGCTCCTATTTCTTCGATATGATTACCCAAAAGGTTATTGAAGAGGTTGGCGCAGATGCTCTCTATAAGGGCGGTCTTAAGATTTACACCACTTTAGACCCGGATATGCAAAAGGCTGCAGAAAACGCTATGAAGCATCTGCCGAGCTATTATACAGACGGTAAGAAGCTGACTCAGCCGCAAATGGCTCTGGTTGCCGTTGACCCGCATACAGGTTACGTTAAAGCTATGATTGGCGGCCGCGGTCAGGATAAATTCAACCGCGCTACTCTTGCAGTACGTCAGCCCGGTTCTGCCTTTAAGCCTTTTGTCTACCTGACTGCAATGCAGAACGGTTATTCTCCGGCCAGTGTTATTGAAGATAAGGAAGAAGAATTCTCTCCCGGCTGGAAACCGCAGAACTCCGACAGAGCATGGCATGGTAAGGTAAGCCTGCGTACTGCTCTGGTACGTTCTATAAACGTGCCTACCGTTAAGCTGGCCCAAGAGGTTGGCGTAAGCAAAATTATCAGCAATGCCGAAAAAATGGGTATTACTACTCTGGTTGATTCCGGTGCTTACAGCGATGCAAACCTTGCTATGGCACTCGGCGGTCTCAGCAAGGGCGTTAATCCCCTGGAAATGGCTGCAGCCTACGGTGTTCTGGCAAGCAACGGTATGTATTGCAAGCCTATTGCTCTGCTCAAAATTGTTGACCGCGAAGGCAAGGTTCTGTACGAAGCTAAGCCTGAACCCAAACGTGTTATTGATGCCGAGGCTGCTTACCTGACTACCAATATGCTGCAGGATGTTCTTATCAGCGGCACTGCAGGCGGTATGGGAATCGGCCGTCCGGCAGCAGGTAAAACCGGTACTACCGATACTTATATCGATGCCTGGTTCGTTGGTTACACTCCCGACCTCAGTACTGCTGTATGGGTTGGCGATGATAACAACAAATCTATGAACCGTATGTACGGCAGCGGCGCTCCGCTTTCTATCTGGCATGATTTCATGGTTAACGCTCTGGCCTCCACTCCACGCACTGGCTTCAGCAATCCGGGCGTAGCTGTTCCGCCGGAACCGGAAATCAAGCAGGATGATAAGGACAAAGATAAAGACAAGGATAAAGATAAGGATAAGGACAAACAGGCTCCCGCTACAGTCACAACTGAAGGCAATGCCAACCAGGCACCTGTAGTAAGCAGCCAGCCCACTAAAAAGAAACGCAGCATGAAGGACCGTGTTAACGAAATCATGGGCAAGCCTGTAGTAAGCAATCAGCCTACTCCACGTAATTAATTAACTTTTTTGGTGGTCACCAAGTGTGGCCACCATTTTTTATTTCTCAAGACCAAGTATATTGTATACATGAATACAGATTTATGCTATAATAATGACAGCTATAAATCAGCTTTAATTAACGAACTATACTAATAAAAGGAGTACTGCCATGGAGAAAAAACCTGTAAAAATAGTTGAAACCGTCCTGCGCGACGGGCACCAGTCTCTCGCTGCCACCAGAATGCGTATCAGCGATATGCTGCCGGCACTGGAACAGCTGGATAACGCCGGCTACTATGCTTTGGAGGCCTGGGGCGGCGCCACCTTTGACTCCTGCCTGCGCTTCCTTAACGAGGATCCCTGGCAACGTCTGCGCACACTCAAAAAGCATCTGCGCAAAACACCGATTCAAATGCTGTTGCGCGGTCAGAACATTTTGGGCTATAACCATTATGCCGATGACGTTGTACGCGAATTTGTGAACCGCTCTGTTGACAACGGCGTATCCATTATCCGTATTTTTGATGCTCTCAACGACACCCGCAATCTGGAATGTGCAATGCGTGCCGCCAAAGAAGCAGGCGCACACGTTCAAGGCTGTATTGTATATACCATCAGCCCCTACCATCAGGACAAAGACTTTGTGCAATTAGGTAAGGAGCTGGCGCAGATGGGCGCAGATTCCATCTGTATTAAGGATATGGCCGGCCTGCTGCGTCCTTACGCTGCCGAAAGCCTTATCCGCAGCCTGAAGGCAGAGCTTGACCTGCCTATCGACCTGCACACACACTTCACCAGCGGTATGGGTGATATGACCTACCTGAAGGCTGTTGAAGCCGGTGCGGATATGATTGATACCGCGCTTTCTCCGTTCTCCGAATCTACCAGCCAGCCCTGCACCGAATCTCTGGTAGCAACGCTGGAGGGTACTCCCTATGATACAGGCCTTAAGCTTGCAGAGCTCAACAGCTTGGCAGATTATTTTAAGGATGTACGCAAGAACCTTATCCATGATTTTAACCTGAACGCCAACATCCCCATCGATCCCAAGGTGCTCACCTTCCAGATTCCCGGCGGTATGCTTTCCAACCTGCTGAACCAGATGAAGGAAATGGGCGTTGCCGACAAATATCCGCAACTGCTTGAGGAAATGCCGCGCGTGCGTGCTGAGCTCGGTTATCCGCCGCTGGTTACGCCTACAAGCCAGATTGTCGGCTCTATGTCCGTATTGAACGTTGCACTCGGACGCTATAAGATGATTCCCCGCGAGGTTAAGGATTTAATCCTTGGCAAATACGGCCGTACTCCGGGACCGATTGACCCTGAGGTTAAACGTCTGGCCATCGGCGACGCACCGCAAATCGACCATCGTCCTGCCGATGATATCCCGCCGCAGATGAAAAAACTGCGTGAAAAGCTGGCTGAGGAAGGCTTCCCCAACGCACCGATTGAAGACGTTTTAAGCTACGCCTCCTTCCCCGATGTAACTCTTAACTTCCTGCGTCACAGCAACATCGGTATGAAATTCCACGATTTATAAGCATGAACGCTAAAAAGCACGCTGAGAAAATTCTCAGCGTGCTCTCTTTTTATGCAGATATTATTTTACATCCTCCAGGTGCTCTTCCTGAAGCTCCTCGTGAATCTTTTCCGGCTCATGCAAAAGCTGGATACCGACGCGTACAATACGCATCTTGTCAATTTCTTCTACCGTAAAGGCAGCGGCAGGTGTCTGCACCTTCTGCCCCACCTTAGGCGGATAATCAAGCTGAGAGTAAACCCAGCCGCCGATAGTATCACAGTTTTCGGTATCTAAGGCCAGCTCGAAGGTATCATTAACATCCTCCAACAGCATTTTGCCGTCAACAGAATAGGTTTTGCTGCCCTTTTCTTCTACCTCCGGGCGCTCCTCGTCAAACTCGTCCTGAATTTCGCCTACGATTTCCTCCAGGATATCCTCAACGGTAACCATACCTGCGGTACCGCCGTACTCGTCAACCAGAATTGCCAGCTGGCTGCGATGCTTCTGCAGGATGCGCAGCAGCTTGCTGATAGGCAGAGATTCCGGCACCAGCAGTACCTTACGCGCCAGACTGCGCAAATCGGGACGCTCGCCGGCATTTAAGCTGCGCAGCAAATCCTTGATATGCAAAAAGCCGATAATGTGGTCCTTATCCTCATCACAGATAGGATAACGCGTCATGCGCTCTTCAAGCGCCGTCTTGATATTATCCTCCCAGGAATCCTCCAGATACAGGCAGATCATATCGGTACGCGGCACCATAATATCGCTGGCGCGACGGTCGGAAAAGTCAAAGACATTATCCAGATAAGTAAGCTCTGTTTTATCAATATAGCCATGCTTATGGCTTTCTTCCATCAGAATACGGATTTCATCCTCATTGTGTGCCTCTTCTGCCTCACTCGCAGCCTCAACGCCCAGTTTGTGCAGCACCCAGTTGGCAACGTGATTGAGGAACCACACAGCAGGATACATCAGCTTATCAAACAGAATCAGCGGCGTTGCCACAAACAGAACAATCTGCTCCGTCTTTTGGATGGAAAGAGATTTAGGCACAAGCTCGCCTAAAACAATATGCAAAGCGGTGATAACACCGAAGCCGACAACAAAGGCTATTGTATGCTCAACTTGCGGCGGCAGCTGCAGCAGATTAAATACGGGATGCATCAGCTTAGCCACGGTCGGTTCGCCGATCCAGCCTAAGCCCAGCGAAGCAATGGTTATACCAAGCTGCGTAACAGAAAGATAGGCATCAAGATGCTCCGTTACCTGCTTAGCACTTTCCGCACGGGTATTGCCTTCCTTAATCAGCGCGTCAAGACGCGAAGGGCGCACCTTGACAATAGAAAACTCCGAAGCAACGAAAAAGCCGTTCAGCGCCACCAAAAAGAAAATCGCTATAACATTAAACAAACATATAAGATAGTCCAAAAATCTCTGTAATCCTGCAGATTGCAGAAAAACAGTTTCACCTCCGTAAAATATATAATATTAACAGTATTGTACCATAGATAGGCGATAAAGCAAAATAATTTTTTGTAAAATTTGTAGCAAAAAAGCCGCCGTATCAGCAAAATTTACATGATACGACGGCTTGAAGCTTTTATTTTATGTCGGCTACAGCTTTATACAAAGACGATGCCTTATAATCAATCTTTAACTGCTTCAGCGCAGCGTTTGCACAGAGTCGGATGCTCAGCGTCCTGACCAACCTCGTCGCTGTAAATCCAGCAACGCTCGCACTTGTGGCCTTCGGCAGCAGCAACGGTAACCTTCAGGTCCTCGCGGCCGGTTGCTTCGGCACCTTCTGCAGCGCCTTCAATAATAACAGCCTGAGAAACGATCAGCAGGGTTGCCAGGTCTTTTTCTACGGATTTCAGGATAGCCAGAGCTTCGCCTTCGGCGTGCAACTCAACCTTAGCGTCCAGGGAGTGACCGATTTGTTTGTTACGACGAGCCAGCTCCAGCACCTTGGTGATTTCGCTGCGGATTTCAATGAAGTTATCCCATTTAGTTTCCAGCTCTTCGTTGATGTATTCTTCCTTAACCTCCGGCCAGGGCAGCATTTGTACGGATTCCGGAGCATTAGCAGGTTTCTTCATGAACTGCCATACTTCTTCCATAGTAAAGCTCAGTACCGGGGACAGCATAACGATGAGGTCCATGAGGATTTCATGCATTGCAGTTTGTGCGCTGCGACGTTCCTTGCTGTCAGCCTTGTAAGCATACAGACGGTCTTTGAGGATATCCAGATAGAAGCTGGACATTTCAACGGTGCAGAAGTTGTGGATTGCATGATACAGTACATGGAAATCATAGCTTTCGTAAGCAGCGGTAACTTCCTTCTTCAGCAGCTGCAGATGCATCAGAGCCCATTGATCAAGCTCCAGCATTTCGTTGAACGGAACTGCATCGGTTTCATAGTTGAAATCGTTAGTGTTGCCCAGGATGTAACGGATGGTGTTACGGATTTTGCGGTATACCTCAGCCAGCTGCTTCAGGATTTTCGGGGAGATACGGATATCTGCCTTGTAATCGGAGGAAGCAGTCCACAGACGGATGATATCAGCGCCGTATTGTTTGATTACATCCTGCGGAACAATTACGTTACCTACGGATTTGGACATCTTGCGGCCATCGCCGTCAACTACATAGCCATGAGTCAGTACGGATTCGTACGGAGCACGGCCTGCAACAGCAACGGAGGTCAGCAGAGAGGACTGGAACCAGCCACGATGCTGGTCACTGCCTTCGAGGTACATAGCAACCGGCCAGGACAGCTCCGGACGTTTTGCAGCAACAGCCATGTGAGAGGAACCGCTGTCGAACCATACGTCCATGATATCGCTTTCCTTATGGAAGTGCTTGCCGCCGCATTTCGGGCAGACAGTGCCTTCCGGCAGCAGCTCTTCTGCAGTGTGAGCCCACCATGCATCACTGCCTTCTTTTTCGAACCAGTTAGCAACGGAGTCGATGGTAGCTTCGTTAATCAGATGCTCGCCGCAGTTATCGCAGTAGAATACCGGGATAGGAACGCCCCATACGCGCTGACGGCTGATGCACCAGTCGTGACGGTCGCTTACCATGTTATGGATGCGTTGTTGGCCCCAGGAAGGAATCCACTGTACATCGTCGATAGATTTCAGTGCTTCGTCACGGAAGCCGTAGATAGAAGCGAACCATTGAGAGGTTGCGCGGAAGATAATCGGGTTTTTGCAGCGCCAGCAGTGTGCGTATTGGTGCTTAATGTTTTCTTTACCCAGCAGGCAGTTCAGCTCAGCCAGATATTTCAGTACCGGGATATTAGCGTCGAATACAAACATGCCCTTGAAGCGTTCGCCGGCTTCTTCGGTCAGCTTGCCCTGGGAATCAACCGGGCAGAGAATCGGCAGCTTGTATTTCAGGCCGGTTTCAAAGTCGACATCGCCATGACCGGGAGCGGTATGTACGCAGCCGGTACCGGCTTCGGTAGTTACATAGTCAGCCATAACTACGAGAGAACGGCGGTTGTTGTATTCAGGGAACGGATGCACGCATTCAGCGAATTCCATATCCTTACCAAGAGTGGTGCCGAGGATATTGCTGAGGTCCTTGTGGCAGACAGCGCCAACCTGAGCCAGCAGGTCTTTTGCCATGAAGAGAACTTCGCCTTCGCATTCAACCCAGGCATATTCCAGAGCAGGGTTCAGAGCAACAGCAACGTTGGCAGGCATGGTCCACGGAGTGGTGGTCCAAATTACCATGTAAGCTTTTTTGCCTTTAGCAGCTTCCGGGGTTTGGCCGTTGTCTTTTACCAGCGGCATTTTTACGAAGATAGTCGGAGTTTTTTGTTCGCCATATTCGATTTCTGCTTCAGCCAGAGCGGTTTCGCAATGCGGGCACCAGTAAACGGTCTTTTTGCCTTTGTAGATATAGCCTTTGTTAGCCATAGTACCGAATACACGGATCTGCTCAGCTTCAAAGCTGTGATGCAGAGTGATGTACGGATTTTCCCAGTCACCCAGAACGCCCAGACGTTTGAAGTCTTCGCGTTGGATATCAACCCATTGCAGAGCGAAGTCGTGGCATTTGCGGCGCAGAGTCAGCGGATCCAGCTCATTGCGGTTCAGGCCCAGCTCTTTGATAGCAGCGTGCTCAATCGGCATGCCGTGAGTATCCCAGCCGGGAACATACGGGGTGTCAAAGCCTTGAGCGTATTTGTATTTCATGATGATATCTTTTAAGATTTTGTTCAGGGCATGACCCATGTGGATTTTGCCGTTTGCATACGGAGGGCCGTCATGCAGAACAAATTTCTTGTGGCCTGCATGCAGAGCCTGCTTTTTGCCATAAATATCGTTTTCTTCCCAGAATTTCAGGAAATCAGGTTCGCGTTGCGGCAGACCGGCACGCATAGGGAACTCTGTTTCGGGCAGATTCAGTGTTTTACCATAGTCCATTACTAATAACCTCCAATTTTATTAAACAAAAAAATTAACAATATAAAAAAGCTTCGTCCCTCAGATAAGGGACGAAGCTGTAGACTAACAACGATTAATACGCTTACGTATCATGCATCATTAACAAACGTGTACTCCGTGGTAC
>CAVKUS010000065.1:0-8550 GCA_963659725.1 Bacteroides sp. CAG:545
ATTCCGGCAATCAGAAAAACCGGCGGTTACATCGCAGGCAGCGAGAACATGACGGATGCAGAGATTATGGCGAAGGCTGTGCTGGTAGCTCAAAGCACTATCCAGCAGCGCGACCAGCGTATTAAGGAGCTGGAATGCGATGTGGCAGCGGCCAAGCCGAAGGTGCTCTTTGCGGACGCGGTGAGCGCGAGCGACAGCACGATTCTCATCGGTGACTTGGCCAAGATTCTGAAGCAGAACGGCCATCCGATTGGCCAGAAGCGCTTGTTCAACTGGATGCGTGAGCAAGGATACCTGATTAAGCGTCAAGGCGCGGACTACAACAGCCCGACGCAGAGAGCGATGGAAATGGGCTTGTTCAAGATTAAGGAAACAGCTATTTCCCACAGTGACGGCCACGTCAGCGTCAGCAAAACTACTAAGGTTACCGGCAAAGGCCAGCAGTACTTTATCAACAAGTTTTGCGGGGCGTGATGGTGATGGAAGATAAAAATATGACGACCTGCCCGCATTGTGGGAAAGTCGTCAAAAAAGGAAACTTCTGCAATAAATGTGGCAAGAAGCTGGCTAAGATATGTGACTGCTGGCTGATGAAGCGCCCATATCATTGCAACTTTCAGAAGTGCCCTGATATGTCAGCCTTTACTTTACTACTTCTGCATATTCAGCAAGACCAAAAGCGTAGGAAATACGTTTTTCTTGCACCAATCCTTGAAGCAATCAACAGCAAGTCCTTGAAGACCATCAAGAAACTTAGCGTAGACCAGAGCAGCATAACGAGACTGGGGAGTTTCAACGATGATGTCTGGTATAAAATCTACTAACTGTTTTTTCTGGTCTGGGGTTAATTCGTCCAACATGTCAATGATGTGTTCGGCAGCTCGCATAGTAGCTTCAGTCCAAGGATATGGCTTACCGCAATTATGACAGTAGGCTGGCGGTGTGCTAAGCCTTTTGAAAACATGAAAATGTAATTGCCCTTCTAGAATATCATGTGACATACAGCCATAATCACCTTGAAGTTTTGTATGGCAAAATGGACATTCATCAATGGTTTTTTGACCACATTTAGGGCAATATTGTTTATTAACTTCTTGGTGATACGCCATATCGCTGTTGCATATATCACCATTTAAACAAATTTGAGCAGGTACATAGAATTTATCATTCATAAAAATCACCTCCTTGCTGTAATCATATTATAACACGGAGGCTACCAAGAAAAGAGGATTCAATCATGGCAAGAACGATTAAAAAAGCTGCTCCGAAAGAGCGCAGAGAGATTCCGCGCAGAATGCTTTACCCAACTGGCGAAGCTGCATTCCTGCTTTGCTGTTCCGCAGCATTCGTCAGAGAAGAGATGGACGCGGGCCGTCTGAAGTATGTTGTCCGTAACAGCCGCCGCTTTGTTCCGGCATTTGCAATTGATGATTATTTGCACGAAATGTGTTCAGGAGAGTGATTAGCATGAAAAAGATCTTAATTGCAATGCTCGCAGCCTGCTGCGTTTGGGCTGCATGGGATGCAACACGTCCGACAGAAAAATATGTTGTCAAGGCTACGGCCGGCGAAGGGGACACCCTTTGGCATCTGGTGGGTGACACCATGCAGCGCGAAGGAGACCGCAGAGATATTCGCGAGGTCATCTTCTGGACGCGCAAAATCAGCAATATTAAAGGCGGACTTCAGCCGGGCGACATCGTGTTGATTCCCATCGAGGTGCAGAGATGAACGAAAGAGATTATGACGGCCTGACAATGGACTACTTCCAAAATCAGCTGCTTGCAAAAGGCATCACCAAAGAAATGTTTAACATGGATCAGTTTGCCGGCCTTACCACCCGGGAACTGCAGAACATCGTAAACAACGTAAGTTTAAAGGAGGCATAGCATGAAACTGTTTGATATAGACGAAAAGCTGGCGGCCTGCGTCAAATTGGACGAAAGCCGCGTTGTAGATACCGAAAGCGGTGAAATCATCGACCTTGAAGCAATCGCTGCTCTGGAAATGGAGCGCGACAAGAAGATTGAGAACCTGGGCTGCTGGTATAAAAACCTGCTGGCGGACGCAGAAGCCTTGAAAGCGCAGAAGAACGCTTTCGCAGAACGTGAAAAGGCAGCCAAGGCCAAGGCGGAAAGCCTTAGAGGTTTTTTGAGCCGCTATCTGAACGGCAAAAAGTTTGAAAGCGCCAAAGTAGCCATGAGCTTCCGCAAAAGTGAAGCAGTGGAGTTTGACGCGAAATGCATCGGCGATGTTCCGGAAGAATTCCTGAAATTTAAAGATCCGGAGCTGGACAAAGTTGCGGTCAAAAAGGCTATCAAGGCCGGTGAAACCGTACCGGGCTGCGAGCTGGTACAGCGCTAGAACCTGCAGATTAAATAAGGCGGTCTATTATGGATAACATGAAAATCTACAGTCAGCTTGCCACTCCGCCGGATGCAGCTATCAAGCCTATTCAGGGCGGCAACTTAAAAGGTAAAAGCGACATTAACCCGCAGTGGAAGATTGAAGCCATGACTTCGGTTTTCGGACCGTGCGGTATTGGCTGGAAGTTCAGCATCACCGATGAAAAGACCTTCCAGTGCAGCGACGGACAGGTTTTATTGTTCCTGACTGTTGCGCTTATGTATCACGATGGAGAGGGCTGGAGCGAACCGGTCTACGGCTGCGGCGGTGACTTCATCGTCGAGAAAAACAAAAACGGACTTGTTCCCAATGACGAAGCCTATAAAATGTGCCTTACTGACGCGCTGGGCAACGCTATGAAGTGCATCGGTGTTGCGGCTGATGTGTATCGTGGCTTGTGGGACAGCAAGTATGGGGGAAGCCACAGAAGCGAGCCACAGGCTCCCTACCAAGTGAAGGCTGTAGCGAAGCATACCGACAAGGTGAGCAGCTATCAGCTGGCGCAACTGCAGACGATGGCAAAGCAGAAGGGCGTTGATGTGGCAGGCATCGCGCAAAGCTTGCACCTCAATAACCTGCAGGATATAACGGCAGCACAATGGGCGCAATGCATGAACAGCCTTAGAAAGCGGGCGGATGCATGAGAAAAAGTATATTGCAGGACAGAAAAGAATGCTTCTGCTGCGGTACTACGTTGAACCTGGAACGCCACCATGTAATCCATGGTACGGCGGGGCGCAAGATAGCAGACCGCTTAGGCCTTACTATCTGGCTGTGCGCTGAGCATCATCGGGGGGCGTACAGCCCCCACCAGCGCCGTGACGTAGACCTGCGGTATAAACGGTTCGCACAATCGTGCTATATGGACCGGTACGGCACCAAAAGCGGTTATGTTTTGTGGATGGCGGAAGTCGGCAAGAACTATTTGTAAGGGGGTGAAGATTTGGACAGTCAAAATTACTCTAAAATCAGAACCTATTACCACGGAGCTTTGAGCTACGCTTACCGCTGCTCTTACTGCATGCACAGCAACGACGGCACGCCGGGCAAAATCTGCAAGGGATGCGGCAGAATTTTACTTGAAAAGAGCAACAAAGATGAAAGCACAGATTAAACATATAGCTGACGTGGCCTGTATGGGCTCTACAATAGAGTTTACGGTGGTGCTTGATGTTTTGTATAGGCAGGATGTTTTTGAAGTCCTGAACGCGATGCAGAGCGATAAGAAGCCATATACGATATCCATTGACCGCCAGAAGCGTAAGCGTAGCCTGAACGCCAATAACTACATGTGGCAGCTGTGCCAGAAGATAGGCGAAAAGATTGGTGCTACCAAGGAAACGGTATACCGCAAAAACATCCGCGAGGTTGGCAGCTTTGAAACAGTGGAGCTGATCAGCGCGGGGGCGGCGCGTTTTATACGCAGATGGCAGGCTAACGGGCTGGGCTGGATAGCAGAACCGCTAAGCGAGCGGAACGGCTACACGACAATAATTGCTTACTATGGTAGCAGCAGTTACAGCACCGCCGAAATGTCCAGGCTGATTGAAGCTGTGGTTGAGGAAGCCAAGGGCTTGGGCGTTGAAACTATGACACCTTTAGAACTTGACCGCCTGAAAGCGGCATGAAAAGGGAGCTGATAAAGTGGCGGACGTGAAATGGATAAAGATTGCTGTTGATATGTTCGACAACCGCAAAATTAAACAGATTGGCAGCATGCCGGATGGCGACAGCCTTCTGCTGATGTGGGTGCAGCTGCTCTGCCTTGCCGGTAATGTCAACGATGGTGGCTTTATCTATCTGACAAAGGAAATCCCATATACGGACGAAATGCTGGCCACGCAGTTTAACAAACCTATTTCGACTGTAAGGCTTGCGCTGAAGACCTTTGAACAGTTCGGCATGATAGAAATCATCAACAACATGATTTTCCTGTCAAGCTGGGAGAAATACCAGAGCACAGACAGGCTGGCGACGATAAGAGAAAAAGACAGGGAACGCAAGCGGAGAAAAAGGGAAGCTGAAAAGCTTTTGCCTCAAAATTCCATGGAATGTCCGCGGACGTCCATGGACGTTCCATGCCTAGATATAGATATAGAAGGAGATATAGATATAGATAAAGATAAGAATAAGAGTATATCTAACAAATCTCCCCGCCATAAACACGGCGAATATCAAAACGTGCTGCTGTCTGATGATGATCTGGACAAGCTGAAGTCGGAGTTCCCTTCTGATTGGGACCAGCGTATACAGCGCTTGTCTGAATATATGGCTTCCAGCGGCAAGAGCTATAAAAACCACCTTGCTACTATCCGTAATTGGGCAAGGCGCGACAAACCGGCTGCAAAGGCTGCAGGCGGCGAAGATATGACTGATTTGGACAAATACTTCTAAGAAGGTGATAACGTGGAAGGATTACATGAAATCATGGCGGCGTTGGAGCGGAAGACAGCAGCCAACGTGCCTAAAGACTCAGCTGACTATATAGAAAACGGCTTGCTTTACTGCGGCAAGTGCCATACGCCGAAAGAGTTCCGTGGCAGCTTCCTGGGCATGGTCAAGGTAGTGCCGTGCCTCTGCCGGTGCAGATCAGCAAAATTAGCGGAAGAAGAACAGCAGCGCAAAGCTGAAAAGCAGCAGGCGCGCATCATGCAGCATCGCCGTGCCAGCTTCCTTGAAAGCGATATGCAGCATTGGAACTTTGCAGCTGATGATGGTGCGGACCCGCGCATAATGAGAGCTGCTAAAAACTACGTTGGCAACTTCACGCAGCTTCGGGAGCAGGGCAAAGGTTTGCTGCTGTATGGTGGTGTGGGAACCGGCAAGACTTTTGCTGCAGCCTGCATCGCCAATGCCCTGATAGATTCCGGCAGAACCTGCCTGATGACCAACTTTGCACGGGTGCTGAATACATTGTGGAGCATTGAGGAAAAGCAAAGCTATATTGACAGCTTCAATCAGTTCGACCTGCTGGTTCTAGATGATTTGGGAGCCGAACGCCGTAGCGAATACGCGCAGGAGCAGGTGTTCAACGTGATTGATGCACGTTACCGGGCTAAGCTGCCGATGATCATCACAACCAACCTGAGCATCGACGAAATCAAAAAGCCCGACAGTATCGGCAACAGCCGTATCTATGACAGAGTGCTGGAGATGTGCCATCCGGTAGAAGTAACCGGCAAGAGCCGTCGCCGCCAGAAGGTAGCAGCTGATTTCAGAAGCATGAATGAGCTTTTGGGGCTGTAGGGAGGCAGAAAATGAGTGCAAAGGTAGATTTAACAGGGCAACGTTTTGGGCGGCTGATAGTTATCAAAGAATTGCCCCGCAAGACAGCACTAAGGAAAACCCCTCTATGGCTTTGCCAATGTGACTGTGGTAACACCTGCGAAGCTTATAGTGATAGTTTGCGTGGTGGTAAAAAGAGTTGTGGTTGCATTTTGAAGGAGCGCCGCAGGGCAGCAGAAGCTAAAAGGGCTGAGGGTGAAGCGATTAGAGCAAAAAATAAAGCACTGCTGGCGTTGAAGTGTCCTTTTCCTGCTAATTGTTGTTATAAAAGCAGGCATGGGATGTGCTGTTTAGATTGCTATGAGCGTGAAACTTGTGAAGATAGGTGCTTGAATACGCCGACGAAATGCGGCTACAGCAGATTGAGGTAAATATCATGGAGTGGAATGAGGAAGTTAGGGGGTGAGCAGATGAAACGTAAATGCCAAGTGTGCGGCAAAGAAAACGGCAGCTGCAACCAATACATAACTAAAACCGGGCAAGGCATCACCATTTGCCCGTCATGCTTAACTTGGGGGATGGATGCAACCTCTAAGCTTGCACGGCAGGCACATAAAGCAGGTTGCTTAGTAAAGCCGGAGAAACCGAAAGGAGCGAAAAAGAAATGACTGTAAAAGAGCTGATCGAACAGCTGCAAACAATGCCGCAAGATGCAAGAGTGTTGCATATTAATTACACATGGCGGCGCAAAAATGCTTTATCTGACGCTTATGTATTTAAAAATCTTGAAGGCGATGTTGTGTTAGCAACTGAAATTGTTGGACTTATCACAAGTGATAAGGGGGTATAAAAAAGTGACTGACAATGTGAATCACCCCGCACACTACACGCAAGGCGGGATTGAGTGCATCGACGCACTGGCGGCGGCTACGATTAATTTGAAAGGCATTGATGCTGTTTGTACCGCTAATGCCATTAAGTATCTGTGGCGCTGGGGCCAGAAGAACGGCGTTGAGGACCTGAAAAAAGCTCGCTGGTATATCGACAAACTGGTTAAAGAAAATGAAGTTGTTGAGGACAAACCCCAAGCGGAGGAAAAACAGTTCTTTATGACGGCGGTACATTACAATCTGAACATGTGGCGTGATAGCGGTGATGTTGATTATCTGTATAAGGCCATCGCCTATATCAAAGCTCAAATCGGTGTTGAAGAAAAGGAGGCTTAGCCGGAACTGATGATGGATATACCGTTTACTGAGTTAATCTACAATGCGGCAGGAACCATCTGCCTGGCGCTGGTCATTGTACTGGCGCTGCGGCTGGTGCTGAAAGGAGAGAATTAGAATGAATAGAATTATGCTGTTAGGCCGTTTGACCAAAGATCCCGAAATCAGATATACCCCTAGCGGTGCCTGCGTAGCACAGTTTACGCTGGCTGTTGACCGCCCCTACACTAAAGACGGCAGCCGTGAAGCGGACTTTATCCCTTGCGTAACGTGGGGAAAGACGTCAGAAACAATCGGCAACTACGTGCATAAGGGACAACGTCTGTTGGTGGAAGGTCGCCTGCAAATCCGCAGCTATGATGCTAAAGACGGAAGCAAGCGCTGGGTGACTGAAGTAATCGTCAACCATGCCGAATTCATCGAGCGCAAGGAGCAGACATCACAGCAGCCGGCGCCGAAGAGCATGGAAAGTTTCGGCCAGCCGGTGCCGTTTGATGAGGAGATTCCGTTTTAGGGGGTGTGCAGCATGGGAACCAGCTCAGGTGAAATTTGTGTGTGGTGCGATGAAGAAAAGGCTGTATCGAGCATTTTCGACAACGGACGCCCCGTTTGCTGTGAAAAATGCCAGCGTGAGCTGTTAAAAGAATTTGGCACGCCGGAAGCGTTGGCTGATTGGGAAAGGACGCACAAGCAGCAATGAAATACCATAACAAAAAAGTTGAATGTGATGGCATCATCTTTGACAGCATCAAAGAAAAAATTTACTATGACGAACTGAAAGTGCTGCGCATGGCGGGCGAGGTTATAGAATTTGAACGTCAGGTAACATTCGAGTTGCAGCCTAAATTCAAACATGCCGGCAAAACTGAAAGAGCAATAAAGTACATTGCTGATTTTGTCGTCAAATATAAAGATGGGCGCACAGTAGTAGTTGACGTTAAGGGCTTTAGAACAAAGGACTATTTGCTGAAGCGTAAAATGCTGCTGTATAAACATCCGGATATGATTTTCGAAGAAGTCTGAGGAGGGGCAAAAACTTGATAACAAAATATGATCTGCGTAAATGCAAGCATCTGAAAATGGAGATAATGGATTTGCAGGACCAGGTGAACGAGCTTACCAACATGATGACATCGCCAAGGATTTCGCAATTAACAGGGATGCCCGGTGGCGGCAATAGCGGTCGTGACAATGTAACCAATGCCATTGCCAAGGCTGATAAACTGCGCAGTCTGTATTACGAAAAGTTTGGCGCGCTGGTAGGTTTGCAGATGGATATTGAAAAGGCCATTGAAACGCTGCCTGCTGAAGACCAAATGATGCTGAGAATGTATTATTTCAGCAACTACACGTGGGAAGAAGTGGCTGTACGCATGGGAATCAATTGGCGCAGCGTGCACCGCCGTCATGCAGCCATCTTGGAAAGGCTGGCACATGATGAAGAAGAAAAGAAAGAAACTGAACCTGAAAATAAATGACTGCTGTGGCAGGCAGCCAAGGTGTGCATTTAATAAGCAAGGCGTTTTAGGTATTTACTGCCCATGCTGTAAAAGATTTGAGCTGGCGAGGGACGGAGAATTTTTCCTTGAAATAGTTAAGAGATGGAATAAAAAATTGTAAAAAAATATGTTGTGACATTGTTTGACAGTATCCGATGATGATATAATTATAATAAGCGGAGAAGAAAACAAGA
>CAVKUS010000066.1:0-8189 GCA_963659725.1 Bacteroides sp. CAG:545
CCAGAATATGCTTGCAGATGCGCTTTCTGAGCATAACGTGCTTGAAAAGAAAATCGTTGGAAAGAGTTAGCTTGTCAAGATTAGAGATTTGTTTTTTCATATGTTTCCTCCTTTGATTATAGCATAAAGTCGAGCAAAAATATATAAGAGAGCAGATGTAAAAAAAGGCGCCTGCCGAAAGCTCGACAGGCGCCACTGGTCCGCATGACCAGGCATAAGCTCCGCAAAACTGCGGCTACTCATGCAACTAAGATAATTATAGCATAGGCAAAGAATAAAAACAATAGTTCGATAAAAGAAAGTGATGTTGCGTAAAATAATTCATAAAAATTTTATAAAAGCAAGTCAAGATAGACAGATATTGTCCAATTTATATGGTAAGATTATATTAAAGCAGAAGTCAAAAAGCTTCGGCAACGCGAGAAGTTCGCAAAATGGCTTTTATTTTACCCTGATATCTGTAATGCCGGATGTGATGGCTTAAAAGATATCCCAATTATTGAAGGGAAGGTGTTTGAAAATGAGAACAACAGGAAAATTTGCGGCAGCAATCCTCAGTGCAATTATAATGGCTAATGGCTTGAGCCTGCCGATGGCTTATGCTGCGCCGTCAAGCCGTTATGTAAGTGTGGATGAAAAGTACGACCCGTTTGCAGAAGAAGAAATGCCTGCTAAAGAGGCAGATCCTTCGAAGCTGACCTTTAAGGAAAGACTTGCACTGCAGCAAAAAGAGGAGCAGGCCGCTGCTCAAAAGGTAACAGTTGCCAATGTTATGCCGGGACATATTTATATCCCTAAAAAAACTATGCTTAACGTTGAGCTTATCGAGCCTGCCAACTCTAAAACTCATAAGAAAAATCAACAGGTGGAGTTCAAGACTACAGAAAACCTGATAATTAACGGTGTTGTAGTTATTCCGAAAGGTACTGTCGGCATGGGTTATGTATATGAAGTGCAGAAGGCAGGCGGCTTTGGCAGAAAGGGTGTACTGCGTATTGCAGGCAAGGAAATCAAGACGTTGAACAATGTAAGCGTTCCGTTGAGAAAAGGCCTTGAAGGCAAGGGTAAAACAGATGGCGGTGCTGTGGCTGTTGCTGCTGCAGTTAGCCTGGTTGGCGGTCTTTTTATGAAGGGCAGCAATATCAACTATCCGGCCGGTACTGATTTTCAGGTAGAGGTTAGGGATAATGTGGATTTGGGCGTAACTCCGGAGGAGCTGAAGGACGCTATGAATCCCGATATTCCGCATGGGCAGGAAATTGTTATTGAAGTTAAATAAGGTATCTGAATTAAGGTTTAACCTTTCGTTATTTGGCGAATCTGCGCAGGCTTTGTGCTTGCGCAGATTTTTTGCATTAGTCCATTACTTGTGGTTGGGTCGACCTAGTCCAATTTTTGTGCTCGATTAAGACCTGGTACATTTTGTGGTTTCGCTAGTACATTTTTGTGCTCAAGCTAGTCCAAATCTGTGGGTCAACCTAGTACAACTTTTGTGGTCGTAGGCAAAAATACCCTGTTCAACAATAAGCAAAAATGGCTTGTACAGACTAAAATTTCTGTACAAGCCACATCTAAACAAATAAATCCTCCTTCGTTAAAATAGTAATTGCCTATATTACTAAAACGAAGGAGGATTTTTTATCTATGCGTCAGTTTATCACAAATATGCTTAACATTCAAGAGGATAAGATTGAGGAACTACAAACCATTGCGCAGTTCGACGGCTCAGTCATTATTAATCTTAAGCTAAAGGTTACCTCTAAGATCTGTCCGTTCTGTTCCGGACCTGTAAAAATTCATGGATACTATCCACGAACTCTCACACACTCTACACTGGTCAACCGTAAATGTAGCATTGTTTATCGCCAAAGAAGATTCCGTTGTCCCAAGTGTTCTTATTCTTTTAACGAACTTAATCCCTTTACTAAAGCCAATGACGGACTAACCCACGAAACCAAAATTAATATTTTGAAAGATTTAAAGCATCCCGAAGACACTTATACAAGTGTTGCTGAACGATACCATGTTTCCAAAGCTACTGTTCTAAGATTATTTGACAAACACGTAAATATTATGCGTAAGCCTTTACCAATGGTATTATCCATGGATGAGCACTATTTTCCTGAATCTGATATGGATTCTCTTTACTGCTGCCTGCTCATGAATTTTATCACGGGTGAAGTAATAGATGTACTTCCCACACGCAGAAAGCATTACCTTATTGACTATTTTTCCTCTATCCGTGGAGATATTCAAAACTACACTCTCAAACGCAGCGAACTCAACAATGTAAAGTATATATCCATGGATCTGTATGACAACTTTAGGGATGTTGCACAGATATGTTTCCCGGATGCCATTGTTTGTGCAGACAGCTTTCATGTAACCAAACATCTTACAGATGACTTTAATAAGATTAGGCTAAGATGTGCACGAAATACTGAAAACCATACCTATGAGTATCTTCTAAGAAAATTTAATTTTGTATTTAACCATACTACGGACTTAGATAATGAACCAAAATACAACAAAGCCTTAAGCCGTTATGTCAATTTAAGAGATATCCGAGACTTACTGTTTGCTCAATTTCCAGAGTTGGAAATTGCTTATAACTTAAAAGAATTATATCTGAAATTTAATCAGAGTGGAGAATATTACAAAGCTTCCGGCAGTCTCGAAGAAAACTATGATATACTTAAGAACCGATTTGGTGACTCCGGAATACCTGAATACAATGAATTTTATTGCCTTCTGGTTAATTGGAAACAAGAAATACTAAACTCATTTACAACGATTAATGGCAGGCGCATAAATAACAGTTACATTGAATCGAAGAACAGAATTCTGAAGAAACTTATTATAAATGCCAACGGCTTTAGAAATTTTAAACGAACCCGTAACCGAATCCTTTATTGTCTCAACAAATACGATAAATTCACTCTTTAAAACGAAAATGGCTGGAGCAATACGCTCCAGCCATTGAAACCCAATAACATGGACTAGGTCGACCACAAAATTTGTACTAGCACGACCCACATATTGTAATAGGTCTACCCACAACTACGGACTAGGTCGACCCACACTCATGTAACAGCCCAACCCCAAAATTGGGACCAATGCCAGATTTTTTGCATATAAAAGCCGTGCGTGGGAGCGCACGGCGGTGGAAGAGAAAATGTTTTTAATAAAAAACTTTATTGCTTGCTATAAGGTGTATTTGAATATAGTATATAGTCTCCTGGGGGATTGTACCGCTGGAGACTATTTTATGAAAGAAGTGATTATTTTTATGAAAACAGAAGCCGTTAATGGGCCGAAGCTATATGGATATGCTAGAGTGTCCACATTTCAACAGAAGGAGGATAGGCAGATTATTGCATTAAAATCAATAGGAGTGCTTGATAAAAATATTTATATTGATAAACAGACAGGGAAAGATTTTAATCGTCCTCAGTATAAGAAGCTTCTAAAAAAATTAGATGCATCAAGTGTTTTGGTTATCAAATCTTTAGATAGACTTGGAAGAAATTATCATGAACTAAGTGAGCAATGGCGGATAATAACTAAGGAAAAAAGGTCGGATATTGTAGTTATTGATGTACCATTATTAGATACCAGACGTGAGAAAAATCTTTTAGGAACATTGATTAGTGATTTAATATTAAGTTTATTAAGCTACTGTTCTGATAATGAATATAGAATTATACATCAAAGACAAGCAGAAGGTATTGCTGCAGCAAAAGCTAAAGGAATAAGATTTGGGCGTCCGCCTAAACCTTTGCCGGAGAATTTTCATGTTATTGTTACTCTCTGGAGTAAAAAACTCATTTCAGGTAAAAAGGCAGCTGAATTATGCGGTATGCCAACATCTAGTTTTAGGTATAAAGCGAAGAATTATAAGATATAAAAAAGTATCAGTCACCGATTAGGTTGGCTGATACTTTTTTACATATACTTATCGTTAAATTCTTGAAAAATACGGTTAAATACTTCCGGTGATGTCTTGTATAGATGATAGGTATCATAAAAGAGCTTACTTGCTGAAGAAAAACCGTGCTTACCATCTGTAACTATATATGTTATACAACCAAGTTGCATAGAAAGACCGTTAATATTACGGAATTTAGCATCAGTTTGAATACCTAACATAACTGCTCTTTTTTTGTATGCAGCGGATAGTTTTTTCAAATCATTTTTTGAAGTTAAGCCATTGAAATAAAAATAGAACAAGGCGACAGCTTCTTCAACTGACCAATTTATTTTAATCATTTCAAAATCCTCGATATGACAAAAAAGTATAGATTTTTGTCATATCGCCAATGTGAGATAAAATAAAAAATTATTAATGTCTAATTGCGTGAAATTAGCTAATGTAGTAGAATATAGATAGATTTATGCTTACTCAGAGCAAGTTAAAAATCTATACTTTTTGGTTGTTGTCGAGGCTTAATATGTGGTGTATAAATTGTCAAATAGAGACAAATAATGAAGTATGTCCTGTTTGTAAACAAAAAACAATAGAAGATGTTCCAACTGATGTTTTGTGGTGTCATGAATGCAAAATTCCTGTTCAACAAACTGTTAATCAGTCAGACTATAAAATTTGCCCAATTTGTCATTCTAAAATGAAGCATTTATCTACTGATTTACGACCGGTATTTCCGGAAGAAAGACTCTTAGTAGAGCTTTTAATCGGGAAAAAACCGTATGAATGGATACAAAAATCAGTGTGGGCATCTAACAGCCGATATTATGTTGATGGCAAATCTATACCTGTTGCGAGTAAGGTCTTTCAAGCAGCTGATGCTGACGATTTGATAAAAAAACTTGCTGAGTATCAAGAAGGCAATACATATCAGTATTTTGATATGTATATAACGAAATTTGTGCAAGCAAATAAAAATAGATTAAATTGGCTTAAGGATGAAGCTTTTTCTTTTATTAAGAATACAGCAAGCAAGTTTGAGGAAGAACAAATAGTGCTATCTTTTTCAGGCGGAAAAGATTCGACTGTGACGGCAGATATAGTTATTAAAGCTTTGAGTAATCCCAGCTTAGTGCATATTTTCGGCGATACTACTTTAGAGTTTCCTTTGACTATTGAGTATGCACATAGATATAGGGAAAACAATCCGCAAGCTATTTTTCAAATAGCGAAAAATCGTGAGCAAATTTTTTATGATGTATGTTCAGATATAGGTCCTCCGGCTCGTATGATGCGTTGGTGCTGTTCTATGTTTAAAACAGGTCCGATTACGCGCGTTTTGAATAACTTGTATCGTAATCAACAGATATTGACTTTTTATGGCATCAGAAAGGCGGAATCTGTAAGCCGTAGTAAATATAATAGAGTTGAAGGCAATTCAGAATCTGTAAAGATTCAAAAGCAAACAGTGGCTTCACCAATATTCTTTTGGAGAGATATTGATGTTTGGCTTTATATGTTAGCAGAAAAAATTGATTTTAATGATGCTTACAGACTAGGTTATGATCGCGTAGGCTGTTGGTGCTGTCCTAATAACAATCAGCGCGCTCAATTTCTGTCAAGAATTTATATGCCAGAACAATCTAAGAAATGGCGTGATTTTCTTATAGAGTTTGCTAAAAAAATCGGTAAACCTGATCCGGAGGTCTATGTAGACACTGGTAAATGGAAAGCAAGACAGGGCGGTAATGGTCTTCCTGCGGCAAATGACGTTAAAATAAAATTTACAAATTGTACGTCCGAAGAACATGCCAAAATATATAAATTAGTTCGCCAGTTTGATGATGAATTAGTTAATCTCTTCACTCCTTTTGGTAGAGTAGCACCTGAACTGGGGCAAAAGTTATTGCATGAAGTTTTAATTGTAGATATTAGGACCAATGTACCAATATTATCTATTCAGCCTTTTGGTAATAGTGAATTTGATTACGCTGTTAAAGTAAGAACAATGAACGTAGCTTCTCATGACGATTTACAACGCATGGTAAGCTATCAAATAAAAAAATTTAATGCTTGTCGTAAATGTCTTAAATGTGAATCATTATGTAAAGCAGGCGCCATTTCCATTATCGGTGATGAGTATTATATCAATCCTGATAAATGTGTGCATTGTAAAATGTGTGTTACGCCTAAGTATCTTGATGGTGGATGCATGATGGAAAAATATTTACGTACACTAAGCAAGAAATAGGAGTATCTAAATGTCAATGAAGTTTCGTGCCAATGAAACATTCTTTATCAGAAAAGGCTGGTTAAGCAAGGGAATGAAGAATGTAATAAACAAACCGAATGTTTTTGTAGATAAACTAAATAATCCAATGGATGCTTTGGGTATCGGAGCTAATATGGTGAAGTCCTTGCGTTATTGGCTGCAAGTAACCGGTCTTACTGCAGAAGGAAAAGGGAAGGTTAGAGAGCAGCACTTAACGGATTTAGGTACTTGCATCTATGAACATGACAGGTATTTAGAGGAACTTGGCACATTATATCTGGTGCAGTATAAATTGGCTACAAATCAAGAAAACGCAACTGCATGGTACTATTTCTTCAATCATTTCAATATGACTGAATTCAGCAAAGAAGATTTTATTCTGCAATTGCAAAAATATATAGCGGAAAAAGACGGTGCAGATAATAAAGGACATGCGGTAAGATCCCTAGAGGATGATTTTAATTGTATTATAAATACATATTTGCCTAGGTATAAATCTAATCCTTTAAAAGTAAGTGCAGAGAATAATATTGATTGTCCTTTAGGTGAACTGGGATTAGTAGACCTTGTTACAAGAAAATCTTATAGAAAAGCAATGCCAGGCAGTAAAACAATTAACCCATGGATAGCACTTGCTGTAATTTCTGAACAAAGAAAGGGCAGAAAAGAAGTAGCTTTAAATAGTTTGTTAGTTGATGAATGTAGCATTGGCAAAGTATTCAACCTTGATTCTTTAGGACTTCTTGACGTTTTGAGAGCAATTGAAAAATTAGGAGAAATAAAGGTTATCAGGACTGCTGGTTTGGATGTGGTTCAATTCCATAATCAGCGTAATTTTATGGAATGTGTAGAGCGTTATTATGCAAATATTAATGATTGGGCTGGGAGTGAAGACTAATGAGAAATATGATAGAAGTCGCTACAGGCTTCCAATATTCTGTTAATATTGGTTTTGACCTGAATAGTGATGAGAAACTGAAAAACTTTATACCAACCCAGTCAGCATTAAAGTTGTTGGAAGAAATTATTTTAAGTACAAATCTTAATTCTACGGATAGAGCGAGAGTTTTAATTGGTGCTTATGGTAAAGGCAAGTCACATATTATATTGACTATATTGGCTATGTTAATGAAAAAAGACTTGTCTCTTTTTGAAAAGTTACTGCCCAAGCTTAAAGAAAATGATAAGCTATATCAGGCTGTCTTGAACTATTACAAGAGTAATAATAAGATTTTGCCGGTAGTAATTACAGGCAGTAACACGAGCATACCGCAAGCATTTTTATTAGCTTTACAGAGAACATTGGCAATGAACAATATGCTTGATGTTATGCCGGAAACGAACTACCAGGCTGCTTGCCGTGTAATCGAAAGATGGAAAACTGAATATCCTTTAACATACAAGGAGTTCCAAAAGAAGATTGAGCTTCCGATAGCTGAATTTATTAGTGAATTAGAAGACTTTAATATTATTGCATATGAAAAATTTGAGAAAATATATCCTTCTTTGACTGCCGGAAGTGAATTTAATCCGTTCTTAGGCTTTGATGTTATTGACTTGTATGAGGCTGCGGTAAAAGGTATTAAGAGCAGAGGATATACAGGACTTTACGTTGTCTATGATGAGTTTAGCAAATTTTTAGAAGCAAACATTTCTGAAGCATCTGTAAGTGATACCAAAATGCTGCAGGACTTTGCTGAAAAATGTAATCGCAGTGGGGAATTACAATTGCATTTGATGCTTATCTCTCATAAAGAAATTGCCAATTATATAGATAAGCTGCCTAAACAAAAAGTAGATGGTTGGAGAGGCGTATCTGAAAGATTTACGCATATTCATCTTAATAATAACTTTACGCAGACTTATGAAATTATAGCCGCTGTGATAAACAAGAAATTAGACCAGTGGCAGCTTTTCTGTGCGCAAAATAAAGGTTATTTTGATAATACATTTCAGGTATATGAAAATCATAATATTTTTATGGATATGGAT
>CAVKUS010000067.1:0-7742 GCA_963659725.1 Bacteroides sp. CAG:545
TAGGAACGGCAAAATTTTTTACACTTCTACTACTTCTTTATCACACATCAGCAAATTTTGCTGGCTTATAATCAGACAAAAAGCGTTTTTCCGCATAGGCCAAAGCATCATTAACGTAGCTGTAAAATTCTTTATTCGCCAGCATACTGCTAAATTTTTCACTTAAGCAAATGCTGTCTGCATTCGCATTCACCAACGGCATATTACCATATTTTTGGGCATCAGCAGTCTTAAAAAATTGCATACTCAATACATTCACTACGCTGGCAACAGTTGCTGCCGAGGTAGTAAGCTGGTATTTATCCTGCATATATTGCATAAATGCAGGCACGTCAATTTGCGTATGCTGCATTAAATAGCGCAGCAGCGCAACCTCTTCCAAACGTCTGCCATTAGCAAGCTCCAAGCAGATAAACTCCAATAGCTTGCACTGAGAGGCATTTAACGTGCTTTCGTAATGATCTGCGTACTGCCTGAAGTTATAATAGGATTTTTTCTTTTGGATAAACAGATATGGATCCTTGTCACCCAAAACCAGAAAATCAAGCATCATCGGTGCATGACCAAGCTTAGATTTAACTAACTGATAGGATTCCTTTAGCTGACGCAGCTCCAGAAAATTATTTTTATTTAAGGATTCAAAAATGCGCTCACGAACTACATCGGTAAAATAAACCGTCGATGCCCCCGGTAAAAAGTTATTATGCACAATGCGACGCAGCTTTTCCTTACTGCCGCTGCGGTCGCCATACAAAGCTATTGGCAGCATGTAATTATTTTCATAGTTACCGATAAAATCAATAACCTCCAGATAGCGCTTTGCCTTGCTCTTACGTAGACCACGGCCAAGCTGCTGCACAAAAACAATGGCAGACTGCGTAGGACGCAGCATGATAATCTGATTTACAGAAGGAATATCTACACCTTCATTCAAAACATCAACAGAGAAAAGATAATCAAGCTTATCTACGCCCTCCTCGTCGCTTTCAAGACGTTTGATAAGCCTTGCACGCTCTTCCTCACTGGTAGCACTAGCCAAAAAGGCTGCTTTTTTGCCATGCTTGTTAAACGCCTCTGACAAGGCTTTCGCTTCTTCTATCCTGCTGCAAAATACTATACCCTTAATGCGCCCCTGGTCACAGCCATAAAAATCTGCATAATACAGGATATTTTTGACACGTTCTTCACTTGTCAGGCGCACAAAATCGGCATTATCATCTAAAAGCTCGCCATCTACAACAATTTCGCTTACGCCGTGATAATGAAACGGCACCAGCATATTTTCAGCCAAGGCCTGATTTAAACGGATTTCGTAAGCAATATTATGGTCGAAGGTTTGAAAAATATCGCAGTCATCAGAACGCTCCGGCGTTGCCGTCATACCCAGTAAAAACTTAGGCTTAAAATAGCTCAGCACCTTTTGATAGCTCTTGGCTCCTGCATGATGCGCTTCGTCAATAATAATATAATCAAAAGCATCCGGTGCAAAGGCATGCAGGTTTTCATCCTTCACCAAGGTCTGCACTGTAGCAAAAACATACTCTCTATCTATTTCTCTGTGACCGCTGGTAAACAAGCCTGTTGTGATATGCTCATCAATAATCTGCTCAAAGCTCTCCTTAGATTTACGCGCAATCAGTCCGCGATGCACAATAAACAGGCAGCGTTTAGGCTGCGCTGCCCTCACATCAAAGGCCGAAAGATACGTTTTACCAGTACCGGTAGCAGAAATCAGCAAAGCGCGATTTTTGCCCTCTGCCCTGAGCGCAGCAATATTCTGCAATGCCGCTGCCTGCATTTTATTAGGATTGATTTTGTACAGCTTGTGTATTTTGGTATAAGCACGCTGTCGTTGGTTGCGCGCTTCACCATAAATGCGCTCATAGGCTGCAATCCATTCCTCGGTAACAGTTGTAGCATCATCCCACGCCTGATTAAGCTCCTCCTGCATCTGCCTGATTAAAGCACCATCCTTCATGGAAGAAAGCTGCACATTCCACTCACGGTTAACCGTCAGCGCACTTTGCGTCAAATTACTGCTGCCGACAATCATGGTATAATTTTCATCCTTAGCAGAGATTGCGTGTGTATGGAACAAGTAACCCTTGGCATGGAAATTATAATCAGAGGTGATTATCTTCAATTCCAGATTGGGAAACTGCAGTAATCTGCGCAGCGCTCGCGGTTCCGTAAAGTTTTGGTATTGCGAGGCCAAAATTTTTCCCTTAATATGCTTATTCTCCAATTCCTTTAGCGTGTCAATCAAGCAGGCAATACCGCTGTTAGTTACAAACGCCACAGAAAAGAAAAATTCATCACAATGCTCCAGCTCAAAGAGCAGGTTTTCCAATACCTTTACCTGCTCCTGCTGATTATTAGTTAATATCTTCGGCAAAAAGCGCTCGTCAGTTTCAATATTAAAATCAATAAAGCCCGCCTCAAGATACAAGGCAAGTTCACTGCTATTCACGATTATTCAATCTACTCATGCTGCAGGCGCTCCACAATCGGCATATCTGCGGCCGCCCAATCTAAGCTGCTTAAATCTGCCGGCGCCAGCCATTTTGCTGCCACATGCTCCTTCATAACGAACTTGGGCTGTGCCAGCTTGCACACATACGCATGCATGGTAATCGCAAAATCCGGATAGGTGTGCTCCACCGTCATAAGATACGCATCCTCAGAAATGCTGATATCCATATCCATTTCCTCGCGCAGCTCGCGTTCCAGCGCAGTATGACGCTCTTCGCCGGCCTCTACCTTACCGCCGGGAAACTCAAATTTATAGCTTACATAATCAAATTTGCCTTTATTACGCTGCATGCACAAAATCTTGCCGTCATGCTCAATTACCGCTGCCACTACCTCATAATGCTTCATCATTACAACCTCCGTGCATTCTCTCTTGTTTCCTTCAACAAAACAACTGCATCATATACCGACTCCCCATTACTGCTGGGAATAATATCAACAAAATCAGCATAGCTTCTGTTGGACGAATCAATTACTCTATTTTGACTATCATAAAGCGTAGCATGTAATGTTCTTACCATTCTGCAGTCAAGATCATATTCATCATGCGAAATAAGATATTCATCTTTATCTGCGTTATACCATTCCACCCATACAAGCGCACATTGATGATTACTATGCCCATACTCTTTACTACCTATATAAAATCTAGCCGTTGCCGTATCAATCCACGCCCCGTAATGTGCATCAGAACCTATCCAATACCATCTCGGCGGCTGCGGCGGATTAAAGGCTGCACACGTTGCAGTCAGCGACAGTAGTAAAACCAACAAACACAATATTTTCTTCATCACAAACACACCTTTCAAACTCATTTATCTATTATCTTGTTATTTGTAAAGAATTTCTATTCCCTATTCTACCCCACATCTTCTCTTTAGGCAACCTTCTAACGCTCCGTCAGCACCTCAAAGCTTTTGCCGTCCGTTGTCACCGTCAGCGTACCGTGATCATGCGTCGTCAGCACCTTCGCGCCAAGATGCGTTAAGCTGCCCACCACGTTCTTGTTCGGATGCTTGTAAATTGAAAAATCACCGCAGCTGATGAGTGCATATTTAGGCTTAACCTTGCTAATGAACGGCCAATAGGACGATGTTTTGCTGCCGTGATGGCCCACCTTCAGCACATCCGCCTGTAGCGCAGTGCCGTATTTTTGCTGCAACGCATCCTCCACCGGCGCCTCCGCATCACCCGTCAGCAGCATCTTAAAGCTGCCGTAATACAGCATCAGCACCAGGCTGGTGTTATTCATATTCTTCAGGTCCTTTTTGCTGAGGAAGTCTCCCGGCGCCAGCACCTCAATATAATAATTTTTATCAATCTTAATCGTATCCCCGGCCTTCAGCGCCTGTCCGTTATACCTGCCGGCGCGCAAATCACTGTTCAACGCCACGGACGCTTTGTAGCCGTTGTTCACATAACCGCTGTCATAAATATTGCTGACACCGTATTTACCGCGCACATACATGATATTGCCCATATGGTCACGGTGATGGTGCGTCACGAAAACAGTCTTGATTTTGCTGACGCCGGCTTTGTCGAGCGCCTTAATCAGCGCCTGCCTGCCGCCGCTGTCGCCAACCTTATCCTTAACGTCGTTGCCCACGTCAATCATGATGTTACGCTTGCCGTCCTGCAGCAAAATCGCATCTGCCTGCCCCACATCCAGCACGCTGATGCGCAGCTTTCCTTGTGCTATGCCGCCATCCTGCTTTTGCTGCATGCTCTGCGGCAGGTTATTTTTTACCGCCGCACGCACGCTTTCGGCGTTTGGCTGATAAAGACCGCTGTACGCAGTCAGCGCCACGATAAAGGCTATAATAATCTGAAAAACAAACTTTAATCTACGCATGTGTATCCTACTTCCCTTTTCTTTTACAAATCAGCAGCTTCGTTTGCTGATATATTTATTATATCACGCACATAAAAAAGCGTACATACTTGCAAGTCGTATGTACGCTTCTTTCCTAATCTGTCAGTTTAAAGTTTATAAAATTTTTTCTTTAACCTCCGGCACGAACGCTCAACCGCAACAAGCAATGCTCCCGCAGGTGCCACGCAGTCCGAGTTCTGCGGCAGGCTTTTATTTGCGCAGCCATTTACTTTGCTGTGCCTTTTTGTTTAATGCATCCAAGGCCTTGGTATATACATTAAGCATTTCCTTTTTGCCCTTTGTTTGCTGCAATGCTGTTTCACCGCCCATATCAAGGCACACTTTGCCGTCTTTATCAATTATATAATGTGCCGCTACAGTATATTCCGTACCATTGTTGTTAAAAAGATATAAATACATGGCACTTACAGCATTCTGCAGCGATTCATCCTCGCGCAGTGACTTTAAAAATTCAGCGTCTGTGAACTGCTCCTCCGCAAACACAGCCAGATACAGCTGTCCGCTTTTGCTCAGGCTCTGCGCCGAATCAACATCCACATAAAGTACGCCGACATCTGTTTCGCCTGCCTTCTGCAGGTTCTGGCAGTTGCCTACGGCAGCAATACTCAATAATATCAGCATTATCAAAAGCTTAATGTAACGCATTTTTGCACCTCGCATAATCAACAGTTTTATTATATCCATTATATAACAAAAAGAGGGCAAAGTCACCCTTGCCCTCTTGATTATTAGTGGATTTTAAATTAATTCTTTAAAATTAATTATTTACCGGTGCGAGCAGCCAGCATTTCTGCATGTCTCTTTTGTTGAGCAGCTACGCGAGCGTCTTTTGCAGCTTTTTTAGCAGCTTCTGCTTTAGCCAGTTTTGCTTTTGCAGCTTTTTCAGCTTCAGCTTGACGCAGTTCTTCCGGAGATTTACGGCCGAATCTCCAGGTTGCACCAATGCCGCCCATGAATTCGTCGCCAGCGGTGGATACGTTGAAGCTCAGCATGAAGTCGCGGTTAGGATAGTGGAATGCACCCAGAGCCAGACCGGTCTTGTCGCGGTATTGGCCAACGCCTACAGCGATTTCGGTCGGAGCTTCCGGATCGTAACCCATGGTGTGCAGGTTTGCGATAGCAGCAGCCATAGCACCAACTTTTTCTACGTTAGCATCCAGTTTATCGATTCTGCCATCCAGACGGGAAACTTCGCCATCAAATTTAGCTTCGATGCGTTTGTCTTCATTAGCACGGTTGGTTGCTTCGTTTTCGATTTGACCTTTGTTGATAGTGATCTGATCTTGCAGTTTTCGGTCTGCATGGTCACGATCTTTTTTCTCTTGAGCGATTGCAGCTTTGTTAGACTCAATTGCTGCAGTGTTTTCTGCTACAGTGGTCTTGTCAGCTTTTTGATTGATTTCGTTTTGTAAACGATTATCTTCACTTGCTCTGTCAAGTGCTTCTTGAGTGATATCTGCTGCATTTTGGTTAATTCTATCGCTCAGTGCTTTGTCAGCATCTTTGCGAGCTGCTGCTTCGTTATCGATAGCAACTTTGTTTTTATCGATGTTAGCGGTATTGTTTTCGATACGGCTGTTCAGATATTTATGTTGCTCATCTGCTTCTGCTTTGTTTGCTTTGATTGCATCAGCGTTAGCTTTGATTGCGTCTTTGTTAGCAGCGATAGCCTGGCCGTTTGCTTTGATGGAAGCATCTTGTGCTTTGTTTTTGCCGTCTTGAGCGTCCAGTTGCTCTTGAACTTTTGCAGCGTTGCTGTCGATTTTAGCGTTCAGCTTCTTATCAGCATCTTTGCGAGCTGCTGCTTCGTTCTCGATAGCAACTTTGTTTTTATCGATGTTAGCAGTGTTGTTTTCAGTACGGCTGTTCAGATATTTATGTTGCTCATCTGCTTCTGCTTTGTTTGCTTTGATTGCATCAGCGTTAGCTTTGATTGCGTCTTTGTTAGCAGCGATAGCCTGGCCGTTTGCTTTGATGGAAGCATCTTGTGCTTTGTTTTTGCCGTCTTGAGCGTCCAGTTGCTCTTGAACTTTTGCAGCGTTGCTGTCGATTTTAGCGTTCAGCTTCTTGTCAGCATCTTCACGAGCTACTGCTTCTGCTTTATCAGCATCAATGCGTGCATTTTTCTCTTGGGTAATCTTATCATCTAAGATTAAGCTGTCATATTTACGAGCTTTTTCTTCATTTTTAATTGCTTCTTTATTTGCTTTGATATCTTCGCCAAGTTTGTTGTCAGCTTCTACGCGTGCATTTTTTTCTTTGGTAATCTGGTCACCCAAGTTTAAGCTGTCAAGTTTACGAGCTTTTTCTTCATTTTTAATTGCATCGCTATTAGCTTTAATATCTTCGCCAAGTTTGTTGTCAGCTTCTACGCGTGCATTTTTTTCTTTGGTAATCTGGTCACCCAAGTTTAAGCTGTCAAGTTTACGAGCTTTTTCTTCATTTTTAATTGCGTCTTTACGATCTTTTACTTCTTTATCAATTGCTTTTTGGTTAGCAGAGATATTTACTTTATTGGTAGCAATGTTTGCTTCATTTTTAGCAACTTCATCATTAATTATTAAGCCATCTTTAAAGCTCAGTACGCTCTGCCCACCTACATCTAATGCAGGACCAATTTTAGCAGCTTGTGCATTATTAGCAACAAAACCAACGCCACCCAATACTAAGCTGAGTGCTACAGCTTTTGCCAACATTTTTTTCATTGATAACCCCTTCTTTTCTCCTAAATTTTAATAAAATTCGCCAAAACGGTCAAGGCTCCCGATTTTGACCTTTATTACAGATATTATACCACTTGCATCATCAATAATGCAAGGCAATATATGTAAAATATTATGTATACACAGAAGCCTTTAGCCTGAGAGTTTAAATTCTTGTTCCGTACTATTTTTGAATTTATTTTAATCCCCTACCTTTTTTCGCCTTATAATACAAATACAGACAATTTATTGTGACTAAAAATTCACAAGTTTGACGTAAAAGCAAACTCAACTTTTGCACACACTTCTCTCTCTTGCCTCTACTGTAATTGGTAATTTCTCCTGCTTTCTTCATTACTTTCACGCCAATAAAAAAGCGTACATACTTGCAAGTCATATGTACGCTTCATTTTTAAACCGTCAGTTTAACACTTGTAAATTTATTATTTTTTCGGAGTAATCGCCAACACGCGCGCCGGCAGACCGGTTGCTCCTTCAATACGCGGCCAGGCAGCAACAAGCAATGCTCCCGCAGGTGCCACGCGGTCCAGGTTCTGCAGCACTTCAATCTGCAGCTTGCCCTTGCCAAGCACATAGCGCTCGCACGCCAAATC
>CAVKUS010000068.1:0-7359 GCA_963659725.1 Bacteroides sp. CAG:545
GCTATATACTAATGATAAATAGAATTAATTAAGTAAAACTACTGATGTAATACAATTCTAGTTGACATTAATGGGGAGCGAGTGATATAATTCGACGTGAAATATGGCTTTATATTATAAAAACAAATATATTTGCTTATCAGGTGTTGAAAGACTTAATAAATAAGCAGGTGAAAAACCTGCGCTGTCACGCAGCTGTAAAGTGGAGTAATTCTTAATAATGTCACTGGGAAACTGGGAAGGCAAGGATTACTATGAAACTGAGCTAGAAGAATTGCCTGATATTCTTTAATTGCTAATTGTGCTGCGAGTGACAGGAGACTACTAAGGGATAAGTGTGTCCTTCTGTCACTAGGCAGAAGGGCGTTTTTATTTAATACAGAGCGCCCTTAAAAATATGATTTTAGCCAAAGCTGCAAGCGAAACTAGGACAGCTTGATAGCTGAGGTTAAAAAATAAATTTTTTATGAGGTGTTTGAGTATGTTAAAAAGCAAAAAAGCACTGGTTATGTCGGTGCTGTGCGCAGTTGCCAGCGCAGGCTTCGTAGCATCTGCGAGTGCAGCAGATACTACTATGCAAGGTGATTTGGCTGAAGTGGTTGTAGAGGGAAAAAGAAGTGTAGACTCAGAATATGCTGGTGGCTTTGTTGGACGAGGTGGCAACATAGGTATTCTGGGGCGTCAAGACTATATGTCAACACCTATGCAAGTTACTTCTATTACTGCAAAAGCGATTGATGCTGTTAAATTGCCGGGTCAGACTTTAACACAAGCTGTAACTTTGGATCCAGCTGTTCGTGCAAGAGGTGGCAATGCCTATAATGATATAAGCATTCGTGGTTACTCCATTAGTCCTCACGATTATTATGTAGATGGTATATATGGTTTGATGTGCCAGTCTTCTATTCCTACGAATTGGTTGGAGCGTATAGATGTTATTTCAGGACCATCTACATTTACACATGGTGGATCTTCTGCTGGTAAGAGTGTTAGCGGTGCAATAGATCTTATTCCGAAAAAAGCAAAAGATGATCCGACGCTTAATTTTACAGAAACATTTTCGGGACGCGGAAATTGGACTGAAGCAGTTGATATTGGTCAACGATTCGGTAAAGATAAGGAATGGGGCGTGCGCGTAAATGGTGCATACTCTGACGGTGAAACCTTCCGCAAAAAAGAAGATATGACAATGGGTAATATTTTTGTCGATATCGACTATAACAAAAAAAATACACGCGCAAACTTCTTTTATGGACATACACATGTCAAAGAGATGGCACCGGATCTTCCCCTCAAGTTAGGAAAGTTTAATGTTCCATCTGCACCTAAGCTGAGCACAAATTTTCAGGCATCCTGGACCGACTATTCTTACAATACAGATATTCTAGGTATTTCTTTTGAACATGATTTCAACAAGAATTTGACCTGGTTTTTGAAGGCAGGATATCAAGATGAAGACTGGTATAGCTGTTTTGAATCATATTATCCGACACTAGTTAGTGACAAAGGTGATTTTGAGTCATATATTGAACAGGTACCTATCCGTTTGTTCCGCAAATCGGCTTCTACAGGAGCGAAACTTAATTTCGAAACTGGTAAAGTAAAACACAACATTGTAGTAAGTGCAGATAAATCATGGAAAAGTGGATATTGGGGAGATTGGGCTGCTGGCTATGATTATATCTACAATGGCAATATTTATGATAACTCTATCGAACAATCTCAGAAACCGTCTGTAGATCATTTGGATTGGGGACCGTATGCAAAACAAACCAGCTATGGTATTTCATTTATCGATAAACTTGAAGCTGGCAAATTTACAACATTATTAGGACTCCGTCATCAAAAGGATCATACTTCCGGAGCATACAAAGGATCTGCTAATGCACCGTCATTGGGCTTAATGTATAAGTTTGATGATAAATTGGCTGCTTATGGAAACTGGATTCAAGGTATCACTCCAGGTGTAGTTGTTGGTTCTCGATATAAAAATAAGGGTGATGTCCTTGATCCTGTTAAAACTACACAACGTGAATTGGGCGTAAAATGGGATAATGGCAATATCGGCGGAACGGCATCTTATTTTTACGTAAATCAGATGATTGCGGTTGCTGATAACAACAACGTTCTTGGTTATGATGGACATCAAATGAGCAAGGGATTCCAACTAAATACATTTGGTGAACCTATCAAAGGATTACATCTCTTAGGCGGATTCATGTATATGGAATCGACGAACAAGGGTGGTTCCTATGATGGTCTTTATGTAAATAGTCAGCCAAAATGGAACGCTACATTGGGTATGGAATACGACATTAATGATAGATTTGCGCTGACTAGCCGTGCGGTATATAATGGCAGTTCTTGGGCTGATAGCAGTAATACCAAGAGAATATCTCCTTGGACTCGTTTAGATTTGGGAGCTAAGTATACTTGGAAGCAAAATAATAAACCTATTACATTGGCTCTGAATGTGTACAACGTATTGGATCATAGATATTGGTATGGTAATGGAAATAATACCATTATGCTTGGAACTCCGCGTACTGCTGTTCTTTCTCTTAGCATGGATTTTTAAATACATAAAAAGAAATATCAATTGTGATTAGATTGGATTCTTGAATTTTTTAACTAACAGTAGCAGTGGTTGAAAATTTTCTAATGGACAAAACCTTTAGGGCACAAAGAATATCTTTGTGCCTTTTAAGGTATGTTCGTTTAAGGTAAGGTTTGTTTTACGAGAGATATATGAATATGAATAAATCGAAACTTATAGTGGCATTTGCTGTTATTCTATTTGCTTCTTCTGGGCTGTCAGGTTGCGCAATTTCTTCAAAAGATTCATCCTCACAGATTAAACAATCTGCTGCAGTTCGAGAAGTGAAAACTTTAAACGTTGCGGAATATTCTGTCTTAGGGCATTCTGTGCAACGTTTTGAAAAAAATCCTCAGAGAGTTATTGCCGACGGATTGGGCGAAACAGAAATGATACTTGCTTTTGCGGAACCTGAAACAATCTTGGCTGTATATGGGTTTTATAATCTTAATGATTTTGTTAAACCACAGTTTAAGGAGAAACTGAATAAACTGCATGTTCTTAAACGAGGTGAAACAAATAAAGAGTTTATCCTAAGTCTTCAACCGGATTTGATTGTTGCTGAGCAATGTAGTTTTGTTTCTAAGTCACTTGGAACTACGGATTTTTGGAATAAAAGAGGAATTAAAACTTATGTTCCGGCTAATACGAACAGTCCAGGAAAACACGTAATTAAAGAGTCAATAGAAATAGAGAAGCAATATATTAGGGATTTTGGCGTCATATTCGGAAAAGAACAGTTAGCAGATGCTTATGTAAAGGATATAGAGCAGACATTGCAATTTTTCCAGAAAAGAGCGAGAAATGGTTCTAAGCAGCGTGTGATGATAGTAGAAAATTTTGGTAAAACTATTGCATCGTATGATAAAACTAAATTAGTAGGGGATATAGTGCTGAAACTCGGTGGGAATATTCCTGAGACTCAACCGATTTTAGGGGAAGAAGACTTTTTGCAAGAAAATCCAGATATACTTTTTGTTGTATGCAGTGATGGGGATCGTGGAAAGTGTATGGAATTCTTTTTAAAGAAACCTCAATTTAGAACGATAAATGCAATTAAAAGAAAAAAAGTATATAGTATAGAACTTGAATCAATGTATGGAGCCGGATTAAGGGTTAAAGATGGTATAGAACGTATTGGCTTGGCATTGTATCCGGAATTTGAAGAGGAATATAGAAGTACACAAAATAATACTATAAATCCAAGCTATATTGATTGGTTAGATTATAAAAGCGCAGCAGATATTGAGTGAAATAAATTAGAGTTGGTCCAAATTTTTAACTAATGGCAAAAATCCTCCTTGTAAAAATAGTAATATGGGCAATTACTATTTTAACGAAGGAGGATTTATTTGTTTAGATGTGGCTTGTGCAGAAGTTTTTGCCTGTGCAAGCCATTAGTGTTATTTCTTGAATAGGGAATGTTTACCTACGACCACAAATGGTGTACTAGGTTGAGCACAAGAATGTACTAGCGAAACCATAAAATATACCAGGTCTTAATAGATCACAAAAAATTGGAATAGGTCAACCCAACCGCAAGTAATAGACTAATGCAGTTTTAATGGCCGGAGCGTAGTGCTTCGGCCGTTTTTGCTTCCTATGAGTATGCTTTTCGCAAAAGCGCAGGCAAAGAGCAAAGAGGTTTTCTGTGCATCCGCCTGCAAAATATGCTATACTTAAAGAAATACTAATCTAAAAATCGTGAGGTAGAATATGCGTAAATATGCAAAATTTTTCGTAACCCCGAAGGGAGAGCGCGCTGCACGCGGCGGTCATCCCTGGGTGTTCGGTGAAGAAGTAACTAAAATCGAAGGCGATTATGCCAACGGTGATCTGGTGGATGTTGTAACGTCTAAGGGCAAATATTTGGGCACCGGCTTTGTGAATGACCATTCCAAAATCCGTGTGCGCATTATTTCCACCAATACTAATGACAAGTTTGACGAAGCCTTTTGGGAGCGCCGTCTGCGCTATGCGCTGGATTACCGCCTGACGGTTATGGGCGAACGCGATTTTAACTGCTGCCGTCTGATTTTCGGCGAAGCGGATATGTTCCCCGGCCTGACTGTAGACCGCTATAATGACCTGCTGGTAACGCAAACCCTGTCCCTGGGCATTGAAATGCGCAAGCAGATGCTGTTTGAGCTGCTGATTAAAATTTTGCGTGAGATGGGACAGGAAATCCGTGGTCTGTACGAGCGCAACGACGTAAGAATCCGCCTGCTGGAGGGCATGGAGGAGGGCAAGCACTGGTTTGCTACCGATTTGTGCCCCGAGCCCGGCGCTGTGACTACCGAGATTGTCGAAAACGGTATCAAATATACGGTTGATGTAGAAAACGGCCAGAAGACCGGCTTCTTCCTCGACCAGAAGTATAACCGTCAGGCGATTGCTAAGATTGCCAAGGGCAAGCATGTGCTGGACTGCTTTACCCACACCGGTTCCTTTGCGCTGAACGCTGCCAAGGGTGGTGCTGCGAGTGTTACCGCTGTTGATATCAGTGCGGAGGCAGTGCAGATGGCGGAGCATAACGCTGCGATTAACGATTGCTCCGATGTTATGCACGGATTGCAGGCGAATGTTTTTGATTTGCTGAGCGATTTGTTCAACAAGCATTCCCGTGAATATGACTTTATTATTCTGGACCCGCCGGCGTTCACCAAATCCGGCAGCACGGTGAAGAATGCGATTCGCGGCTACAAGGAAATCAACCTGAAGGCGATGAAGCTGCTGCCGCGCGGCGGTTATCTGGCAACCTGCTCCTGCTCGCACTTTATGAAGGAGGAGCTGTTCGTGAAGATGCTGCAGGACGCTGCGCATGACGCCAACGTTTCTCTGCGTCAGATTGAAGCGCGTCAGCAATCTCCGGACCATCCGATTCTGTGGCAGGTGCCGGAAACAAATTATCTCAAATTCTATATCTTTCAGGTAGTATAAAAACTCAGTCTAAAAATATGCTGCTGTTAAGGGGGCGTTATTGTGCAGGCTTTAGAGGGTATTCGTGTGCTTGATTTGTCACGGCTGCTGCCGGGACCGTATTGTACGATGCTGCTGGCCGATTTCGGCGCGGAGGTTATCAAAATCGAGGAGCCGGGACGGGGAGATTATGCCCGTAGCTTTCCGCCTTTTTTAAAGGATTTCGGTTACTGGCATCTGCAGCTGAACCGCAATAAAAAGAGCGTAGTGCTTAACCTGAAAGCGGATGCGGGACGCCGGGCGTTTTTGGAGCTGGTGAAAACAGCCGACGTGGTGGTGGAAAGCTATCGTCCGGGTGTACTGACGAAGCTGGGCATTGATTATGCGGCGGCGAAGGCGGTGAATCCGCGTATTATCTACTGCTCGCTGACGGGCTACGGCAAAAAGGGACCGCTGGCCAAGCAGGCCGACCATGATATCGGTTATGTGAGCTTGGCAGGCATTACCGCTATGAGCGGTGAGGCGCAGGGCAAGCCTGCTATTCCGGGCGTGCTGATGGCGGATATGAATGCGTCGATGGCGGCGGGCATGAGCATTATGATTGCGCTGCGCCATGCACAGATGACGGGCGAGGGGCAGGAAATAGATATTTCGCTGTACAATGTGGCGATGACGCTGATGCCCGGTGCTGCCAGTCTGTACTTCGGCAGCGGCTTTGTGGCGGAGCGCGGCAACAACTGGCTGACGGGCGCCGACGCCAACTATAATATTTATGCGACCAAGGAAGGACGCTACCTTGCGGTGGGCTGCTTGGAAAAGAAGTTCTGGAGCAACCTGTGCGCTGTGCTGCAGCGCCCCGATATGACGGACCAGATAGATGATGATGCTAACCATGACTACTTAAAGCAGCAGCTGACGCTGGAATTTGCCAAGCATACGCTGCCCGAATGGGAGCAGCTGCTGGCAGACAGGGATACCTGCGTAACGCCGGTGCTTGATTTTGCCGAGGCGGTGGATGCGGAGCAGACCAAGGCCAACGAGATGGTGCTGAACGTAGAGGACGAAGAGCTTGGCAGCTACCGGCAGCTGGGCTTTGCCATGAAGCTCAGCGAAACACCGGCCGCGCTGCGAAAGCGTGCGCCACGCCTGGGCGAGGATACGCAGCAGGTGCTGTCGCAGGCGATTGCCGATGAAAAGCTGCTGGCGGAAGCATTGCAGAGCAAATAAAAAATGACCTCCTGAATTTTCAGGTGTTCGTAAAACAGTTTTCGAGAAATGACACGGCAACTGCCAGTCAGGATTGGTTAAGAGTACCCGGCTAGGCCGAGGAAGCATCAAGTCCCATGTCCGCACCGTCAAGGTGTTGGGTATGGGGCTTTTTGCATTTCAGGAACGTGTACACCTCTGGCAAGGTGTAACACACTAGACTTTGTACCAAAGTCGTGTGCCAAGGGTGCTGCGCCCCTTGAAATCCCCTCTCACATCGCCCATGGGCAATATGGGTTAGCCGCATAAAAGGCTCTCACAAAGGCGCACCCAGCTGTCTGTGGCGAGGGAAAGGCACTTCTGCGGAAGTGTAATAACCCACTATAACACACTTTCAGTCCTGCGGTCTGCAAAGTGCCGTGGGCTCTCCGAGGGAAAACGGTTGTATGGGGGGAGTTTTGGGAAAATAGCTGCGTACGTGCGTACGGGAGATTGGTACACACGTACGCAATAAAACAGCCGAATTCTCCTATATAGGGGTGTTCTTTAATTGGCGAATATGGTATACTAGGCTTAGTCCGGTAAATCGGAATTTATTAAGGAGGATATGGATGAAACTGTTTTTATGTTCGCACTTT
>CAVKUS010000069.1:0-7256 GCA_963659725.1 Bacteroides sp. CAG:545
TGAAATATGCAGTTTTCAAGGAATTAAGCTGATTTTAGGTGTGGGAAGTTTAAGTAATCAGATAAAGGTTTCTAAATTAATTCACAGATTGCACCTACCTTTGTCATATATGTTTGTTACAATAATACTCGAGGATGAAAGGAACCTATTGAACAAGGCAAGCAAAGAAAGGTGATTTCAATGCACGTTAAAATTCTGGGCCCCATGACTAAGCAGGCAGAGCTGCTGCTGCAGAATACTGCTATTGCTTTAAAGAAGCTCAAGGTTAAGGCTGAGTTTGAAAAAGTTTCCGAATTCCAAAAGGTAGTAGCCTATGGAGTTATGGCCTTCCCCGCTTTAGTCATCGACGAAAAGTTAGTTGCTGTCGGCAGCACACTTTCGGTAGATGAAGCCATGACTCTTATAAAGCAACTCTCCTAAACATATCTTTTCATCATACACCTCTCCTTAAATACACCGCACCGTGCGAAATGTGCGGTGTATTTTTTTGCTTTGAAAAGATTTTGATTAATGTTAAATTTATGTAAAGTTCCTTACGCACTTTTAACATCATAAAATTTCGAGTATAATAGGTATAGGTATATGCTGTTTTTACAGCAATTATGGATGCATACAAACTAAAAAAGGGGACTTATTTTTTATGCTTGCTTATTTCTTGGCATTTTTAGGCGGTATCGCCTTATTTATGTATGGTATGCAGCTGATGGGTGACGGTCTGCAAAAGGCTGCCGGCGCCAAGCTGCAAAAGATTCTTGAAGCCATGACAGGCGTGCTCGCCATGGGCATTCTGTTAGGCGCAGTTGTTACTGCTGTGCTGCAGGCCAGCGGTGCTACCACCGTTATGACCGTAGGCCTGGTAAATGCGGGCCTGCTCACGCTGAAGCAGGGCTTCGGCATTATCATGGGTGCCAACATCGGTACTACTATGACAGCACAGCTCATCGCCTTCAAGCTTTCCGACTATATCACGATTTTAATCTTCATCGGCTTTTTGATGCAGCTGCTGGCGAGAAAAAGCCGCACAAAATATCTTGGCCAGGTTATGCTGGGCTTCGGTATTCTGATGCTGGGCATGGATATGATGGGCAAAGCTGTTATGCCTCTGCGTAACTATCCCGGCTTTGTGCATTTCATCGAGGTTTTCTCCAGTAATCCGCTGCTTGGCATCGGCATCGGTATGATTATGACTGTACTGATTCAGTCCAGCAGTGCTACCATCGGTATTCTTATCGCCATGGCCGGTCAGGGCCTTATTCCGCTGGAAGGCGCAATTCCTGTACTGCTCGGTGACAATATCGGTACCTGCATTACTGCCGTACTCGCTTCGCTGCGTGCTAACCTTACAGCTAAGCGTGTAGCTGCAGCTCACGTAATGTTCAACGTCATCGGCAGTATAATTTTCGTAATCTTTATGCCGTTCTTCATTAAGTTCGTGTTAATCGTATCGCCTGACGGCGACATCGCGCGTCAGATTGCGAATGCGCACTCGGCGTTCAACATTTTGAACACACTGCTCTTTATGCCCTTTGTCAATCCCTTCATCAAGCTGGTAGAAAAGATTGTACCGGGCAATGCGGAAATCATCTCCATGCGCCCTGTTTATCTTGATAAAAACATGCTGAACACCCCCTCCATCGCTATCAGCCTTGCTGTCAAAGAGGTTGTGCGTATGGGTGAGCTAGCACGCAAGGATGTGCGTCTGGGCATGGAGGCTATTCAAAGCTTTGATGCCGACAAGGTAAAATATGTTCTGGAGCACGAGCCTGTTGTCGATGCGTTGGAACGTGATATTACCGACTACCTGACGCAGATGAGCTCCACAGAAATGAGTGAAAGCCTGACAACACGCCACACCGGTCTGTTGCACGCCTGCACTGATATCGAACGTATCGGTGACCACGGTGAAACATTGGCTAAGCGTGCTCGCAAGCTTGTTGAGGATGACGTAGTTTTCTCCGATGAGGCCAAGGCCGAGCTGCTGCAGCTCAGCGAAATGGTACTGCGTGCTTCCGGACGTGCGCTGGAAGCTCTGGAGAAAAACGATAAGGTTATTGCGGAGGACGCTGTGCGTCTGTGCCGTGAGGTTAAGCAATACCAGAAGGAAATCCGTAAGAATCATATCACGCGCCTTAACGAACATATCTGCAATCCTACTGCAGGCTTCGTTATGATGGAGCTGCTGATTAACATGAAGCGTGTATCCGATCATTCCAAAAACATTGCCCAGCTGGTTCAGGGAACATTCTAAGAGCTATAAAATCACAACAAGCATACAGACTACTGCTCAACATAGTCTGTATGCTTTTCTTTTGCGTAAAAGCATCAGCTAATAATAGTCTTATTCTTACATACCTATTTTGCTGTACTTATAAAATCACAGCTTTTTCACAAAATCTTTGCTATAATTTAAGTAAGCAAGGACTGCGTTTCCGACTGCTACAGTCTTAGCGCAGTCCTTTTTTGGTTACGCGTAGAGCCGCAAACGGCTTTACGGTTTTTTATTATACCTATTGCAGCAAAGATTTTTATAATATATAAGTTTATAAAATATATTATATATATTGAACACAACATTTCTCAGCTGCAAAACGACGGAACGCTGCAGCGTTTCACACTTTTTTTACTTTAATTATTGATGACACCTTTTACTAATTACAGGTAAAGTATTACAATATAAGATGAGTATTTATCAGCTTAGATTCAGATTATAAAAAAAGAATGTGAACATGCTTCAGACATGGCTCTGAACGTCATATTCGCAGGAGGTTACTATGCAGATAGGATTGGATATTGGCAGTACCACAATTAAAATCGCCGTAATGGACGATGCAGGCAATCTGCTATTCCATAAATACGAAAGACATTACAGCCAGATTGCAGAGAAAATTCTGGCCCTACATAAAGAATTGATGACTAAATTCCCTACACTGCATAGCGCACGTCTGGCCATCAGCGGCAGCGGCGGTATCGGTGTAGCAGACAGTTGCGGACTGCAATTCGTGCAGGAGGTTTTTGCGGAAAAAATCTGCGCTGAAAAGCTCAATCACGGAACCGACGCCGTTATCGAATTAGGTGGTGAGGATGCCAAAATTCTCTTCTTAGGCCGCCATTTTGACGCACGTATGAACGACAGCTGCGCCGGCGGCACCGGTGCCTTTATCGACCAGATGGCTTCCCTGCTGAATGTAGAAACACCCCAAATGAACGAGCTGGCACAGCAGGCACATAACACCTACACCATTGCCAGCCGCTGCGGCGTTTTCGCCAAGAGCGATATCCAGCCGCTGCTCAACCAGGGTGCGGAAAAAAGCGATCTGGCAGCCAGCATCTTTCACGCTGTAGCAAGCCAGGCCATCACCGGTCTTGCCAAAGGCCGTCCCATCAGCGGCAATGTGCTGTATCTTGGCGGTCCGCTCACCTTTATGAGCTGTCTGCGCGATGCCTTTGACAGTGTTCTGAATATCAATGGCGTCTGCCCGGAAAACAGCCTGCTTTATGTAGCAATTGGTGCAGCCTTCTGCGCCGAGCATGATGTAGACCTTACCACGCTGCCCGACAAGCTGCGCACAGCAGCAGCGCAGCACAGCTTTGAGCATTTACCACCGCTGTTTAAAAACGAAGGCGAATATACCGTTTTCAAAAAGCGTCACTCTAAAGAAAGCGTCGCTATAGGTACCCCTGCGGAGGCCAGCGAAGCCTTTATCGGTATCGATTCCGGCAGCACGACTATTAAAATTGCTGTTATGAGTCCTGACGGCAAATTGCTTGATTCCTTCTACCAAAGCAACAAGGGTAATCCCGTTGTCGCCGTCCGCAATTATCTTACAGATTTCTATACAAAATATCCTAACTGCCGCCTGCTGGCAGGTGCAGTCACCGGTTACGGCGAGGATTTGATTCGCCACGGCTTCGGCGTTGACTATGGTATCGTAGAAACCATGGCACATTTTTATGCTGCCCAATATCTGGAGCCGGAGGTAGATTTCATTCTTGACATCGGCGGTCAGGATATGAAGTGCCTGAAAATCCACAACGGTGCTATCGACAATATCTTTCTGAACGAAGCCTGCTCCAGCGGCTGCGGCAGCTTTTTGCAGACCTTTGCCGAAATTTTGGGTTATACAGCCGAGCAGTTCGCGCAAATCGGCCTTAAAGCAGATATGCCGGTAGACCTGGGCAGCCGCTGCACCGTGTTTATGAACAGCAGCGTTAAGCAGGCACAGAAGGATGGCGCCTCCGTTGCCAACATCAGCGCCGGCCTGTCCATCAGTATTGTCAAAAACGCTTTGTATAAGGTTATCCGTCCGGCCAGCAAGGAGGCCATCGGCAAGCACATCGTCGTTCAGGGAGGCACCTTCCTCAACGACTGCGTACTGCGCGCCTTTGAGCAGGAAATGGATTTGAACGTTATCCGCCCCAACATTGCAGGCCTTATGGGAGCCTACGGTGCCGCTCTGTACGCACAGCGCCGCTACAAGGACGCACCGCATCAGACTACGCTGCTCAACCTGCAGCAGTTAGGTGAATTTGTTCATACAGTTAAGGGCATGACCTGCGGCCTGTGCAATAACCATTGCCACCTCACCGTCAACACCTTTGCCGGCGGCAAGCGCTTTATCAGCGGCAACCGCTGCGAGCGCCCCATCACCCACATGGCACCTAAGGATGAGCTGAACCTGTACCGTCAGAAGCTGCAGCTGCTCAAGGAATTGCCGGTTAACGAAACGCCGAAACGCGGCATTATGGGTATACCTATGGGCCTGAATATGTACGAGCTGCTCCCCTTCTGGAATGCCTTGCTCTCCAGCCTGGGCTTCAAGGTTGTCCACAGTCCGATTGAAGATAAAACTATTTACCGTCTTGGTCAGGGAACCATCCCCAGCGACACCGTCTGCTATCCGGCCAAGCTGATGCACGGCCATATCAAATGGCTGCTGCAGCAGGGAATCACCAATATCTTCTATCCCTGCATGACCTACAATATAGATGAGCAGGGCACAGAAAACTGCTATAACTGCCCTGTTGTAGCCTACTATCCCGAAGTGCTGCACGCCAACATCCGTGATTTGAATAAGCCCGAGATACATTTCTTCTACGATTATCTTGGACTGCTCCACAAAAAGAAGCTGGTCAAAAAGCTGCAGGAAATGTTTGCCAAGGCTTTCCCGGATATCACCAAGGAAGAAATCCGCAAGGCCGTTGATGCTGCCTTCACTGCCTTTTATGACTATGAAGCGCAGGTAAAGGCTAAAGGACAGCAAATTATCAGCAAGGCACGCGAAGAGCATAAGCCTATCGTTGTACTGGCAGGCCGTCCTTATCACATCGACCCCAAGGTCAACCACAGTATCGACCGCCTGATTACCAATATGGGCGCTGCCCTCGTCAGTGAGGATGCAGTAAGCAGTCATATCAAGACCAAGGAGCTCAACCGCGATTTGCAGGTGCTCAACCAATGGACCTATCACGGACGCCTGTATGCGGCAGCCGAATATGTTGCCCAAAACCCTGATATGCATCTGATTCAGCTCGTCAGCTTCGGCTGCGGCTGCGATGCGATTACGGCCGATGAATGCCGCCGTCTCCTCGAAGAACGCGGACGCATCTATACACAAATAAAAATAGACGATATCGACAACCTTGGTGCTGCCAAAATCCGCATCCGCAGTCTGTTCTCCGCAGCCCAGCTTTTCGATATAGATAATAATTAAAGGAGACCTGCATATGCTACCAGCAGCTAACGTTAAGTTTACCCCCTTCACGGAGGATATGAAAAAAACGCATACTATACTTATACCCGGCATGCTGCCTATGCATTTTTCACTGCTGCAGGCAGCACTCGTAAGCTGCGGCTACAAAGCCGAGGTTCTGCACAACACCGGCCGCGAGGTAATCGAAACCGGTCTGAAATACGTCAACAATGATATCTGCTATCCGGCACTGCTGGTTATCGGCCAGCTGATAAACGCTCTGGAAAGCGGCAAATATGATTTGGAGCACACCGCGCTGATTATCACCCAAACCGGCGGCGGCTGCCGTGCCTCCAACTATATCTACCTGCTGCGCAAGGCTTTGGAAAAAGCCGGTCTTACGCACATCCCTGTCATCAGCCTCAATGTCAATGGTTTGGAGCAGCAGCCAGGCTTCCATCTGGATGCTTCTATGGTGCATAAGTTTTTGGCTGCCGTTATTTACGGCGATACCCTGATGTACCTGACGAACAAAACCCGTCCCTACGAGGTAGTTCACGGCGCTGCCGACAGACTGGCGCAAAAATGGCTGGCACGTTTAAGCGAAACCTTCAAAAGCGGTAAGGCGCAGGCCTTAGGTACCATCAAGCAGCTTACCAAGGCTATTGCACACGAATTTGCGGATTTGCCTATCACCAACAAAGAGAAAACCAAGGTCGGTATTGTCGGTGAAATCTACATCAAATATGCCGCTTTAGGCAACAACAATCTGGAAGCCTTCCTGCAGCGTCAGAACTGCGAATATATGCTTCCCGGTCTGATGAATTTCATCATGTACTGTGTTGATACCTATCTTACGGACTATAAGCTTTACGGCGGCAGTCTGCTTAAATACAGCGTCAACAAGGGCGCTATGTGGTATTTGAAATACATGGAAGGCATCCTGCACCAGGCACTCAGTATCGCTCCCTTCAGCGCCCCCGCCACCTATGAGGAAACTAAGGCTATGGCCAAGGGCGTTATCGGTTACGGCAACAATATGGGCGAAGGCTGGCTGCTGACTGCTGAAATGCTGGAGCTGGTACACAGCGGCTACACCAATATCATCTGTGCTCAGCCCTTCGGCTGCCTGCCTAATCACATCGCCGGGCGCGGTATGATTAACAAAATCAAGGAGATTGCCGAAGAAGCAAACATTTTGGCGTTGGACTACGATGCCAGTGCTGCCCGCGTTAATCAGGAAAACCGCATTAAGCTGATGCTGGCGACAGCGAAGTAAAATTTTTTAAAACGAAAAAGTGCGAATCACCTGCTGTATTTTATGACTTGCAGTATATTCTTGCTCCAGCAGGCGATTTTCTTTATGAAATATCTTAACTTCTTGTTTTTCATTTCCGCTTAAAATATTGTGTTATTTTTCATAAGTATAGCAGGATTTATATAGCTTCATCTAGAATTATAAAAATATATTTTATTTTGAGATTTACAATTCGAGGCAGACGTGTTATACTTAACTCAAACTTCCCACACGTAAAAAACCAATAGCCCTTTGAAAACTGCATACTT
>CAVKUS010000070.1:0-7097 GCA_963659725.1 Bacteroides sp. CAG:545
ATCCTGTAATTACGCTCGTGCTTTACATGGGTACAGAAAAGCACTGGACTGCCCCCAAACAGCTCACTGACTGCTTTAAGTACGACGAGCGGCTTAGCAAGTTTATCAGTAATTATAAGATTAACGTTGTAGAGCTTGCCTGGTTAAGTGACGAGCAGATCATGAAATTCAAAACAGAGTTCCGAAATTTCGTTGAGCTACTGCGTGATACGCGTCTCGGCCGAAAGCCACAATACTCCCCTATCCAGCTCAAGCATGTACACGAGCTTCTACAGCTTATGCGCGTTATGAGCGGTAACGATGAATACGAACAATTATTAAACCAGACTACAAATAACCTTAAACAGAACAAACTCAAAGGAGATGACATCACTATGAAAAAGATTGTATCGCTTGGTTTTGATGAAGCAAGGGCTGCCGGTTTAGCTGAAGGCGAGGCTCAAGAAAAATTTGCTACCGCTAAGCGTATGCTTGCTCTTGGCAAAAGCCTTCAAGACATTATGCTGATTACCGATTTACCCATGAGTAAAATTCAAGAGCTGCAGGCTGAAATCAAGTCTGCATAAAATTGTTTAGTTTTAACACCGCCGTGCGCGTCAGAGTGCGGCTTTTTTCATCACAGAATATTTAAGTATATAGTTTTACCTTCTAATAGGAATATCATTGACTCTATTAGCTACATTATTAGCATCCAACTTTCTTAACAAAACTATAATTATCCCATTGTCAAGACCAGTTTGAAAAACTTTTAGCGTGTAATGACGCAAAACATCTCATGCTTGTATATAATATAATTAAAGTATGCATTTATATATATCTCTCAATGATTGGTTTGACGCTTGCTATATACAAAAGTATATATGTATCTCATCTCTTATACAATAGCCATGCCTTGCTATTGGCAATTTTTTCTAAATTTGTATATCCATTACACCCTATAATCGTAAGTAACGAAATTTTGACAAAAATTTTCTTTAAACTAACGGCTACTTGTATCGGTGAGTAATTTGTAATTATATTTCCTCTGCTATTAAATATTAAGTTAATACGAACCTTTTGTTTATCAAATACATTCCAAAATTGATTTATATCGAATCCTGGATTTTGATCTAATATCAATTTACTCAAATTGAGTAAATTATTTTTATCTACCTCACTCATGTCTGCTGGCATAGATTTAGCAAGTGATGACAGCAAACTATTTAGATCAATCTTCCCAAAATTACTGTTAATTCCATTTTTTATAAACTCAAATTCCAAATTATTTATTGCCTGTTGTACTAATAAAAGACTTTTTTTCTGTAATTCTTTAGCAAACATTTGTTGTTCTTGTATTTCAAAAGCATAACTATAAAATTGGTTAATAGCTGTAAAGCTATTGCTATCCATGCTATTAACAAAGTAATGTTTATATTTATTCCAATAATTGGTTTCCAAAATAGGTACCGATTCATAAAAAGACACTGAATCAATTCCACCTTCAGTTATATATCCTGAAATCTCTCTTATTCTTTCTGTTAATTCATTTATTTGTAATACTATTAAAGAAGCAGCTTCTTTTCTCTTTTGACCTTCTTGTAAATAATAGACTAAAAGAGCAACCAACCCAACTAATGTAGGCAATATTTGAGGCCATTTTTCAATAATTTTTTCTAACATTGCATTTCACCTCACTATACAAGTACTCAAAGCGCACTACAAACTATAAAAAATTAAACATGCTTGTGAATAATTGCTATCTACACTGTCCCTTTGTCAAGAACATTTTGAATTAGTGTAGTGCCTGTTTTTTTAGACAAGCGCTTTTTAATCTTACTCTACAATCCCCTTCAAATATTCCAAAAACTTATCCTTCAGGTCTGGTCTGCGCAGCGCATATTCTATCGTTGCTTCCAGATAGCCTTGCTTGTCGCCCACGTCATAACGACGGCCAACAAAGTCATAGGCATACATGGCCTGTTCCTTCGCCAGCACCTTCAATGCATCAGTAAGCTGAATTTCGCCACCTCGTCCGGGTTCAGTATGCTCCAGGATGGAGAATATTTCCGGTGTGATTACGTAGCGTCCCAGCACTGCCAAACGACTAGGTGCTTCCTCCACTGCAGGCTTTTCTACCATGTCGTTTACCTTGAAGATACGCTCTGCATCCGTTGCTTCGCTTGCTACAATACCATAAGAAGATACCTTCTCCTGCGGTACTGTCTGACAGCCTAATACGCTTGCTCCGGTGTTGTTATATACGTCCATGAGCTGCTTTAAGCAGGGGTATTCATCGTTATATACTACGTCATCGCCTAAGAGGACTGCAAAAGGCTCATTGCCTACGAAGGATTTGGCACACAGGATAGCATGTCCCAGTCCTTTGGGTTCCTTTTGGCGGATGTAGTGCAGGTTGATGTTGCCAATGGCTTTGACCATCGCCAGCAGCTCGTCCTTACCATGCTCACGCAGGTTTTGTTCCAGCTCAGGGTTATAGTCAAAGTGGTCTTCGATGGAGCGTTTGTTGTGACCGGTGATGATCAAAATGTCTTCAATGCCGGAAGCAAGTGCTTCTTCAATAATGTATTGGATTGTGGGTTTATCTACGATTGGCAGCATTTCCTTGGGGCAGGCTTTGGTTGCGGACAAAAAGCGGGTGCCTAAGCCTGCAGCAGGGATTACAGCTTTGGTTATTTTTTTCATCTTAAACAGCTCCATTTCTTTTACAATTACTCTTATATCTATTTTTATTTAAGCAGTTCTTTGCTACTTGCAATCAGTTTTTCAGCAATTTGTTCTGCCTGCGCTTTGCTTTCGCCAATGGCGTAAATGTAGGTCTTTAATTTGGGTTCTGTACCGGAAGGACGCACAATCACCGAGCATTTATCTTCCAGTGTGAATTGCAGCATATTTTCCGCAGGAAGGCCGTTAATGCCTCCTGCATAGTCAAGCACAGAGGTTACTTTTTTGCCTGCAAGCTCCGCCACTCCCTGACGCAGGTTGTTCATTATCTGCTGCATTTTGGCCAGACCAGTGCTGCCATCAAATTCGTAGCTACAGGTTAGGTTTATACTATAGCCATGCTTTTTATACAGTTCTGCCAGCTTTTGCAGGATGCTGATGCCCTGCGTTGCATAGTAGCTATACATTTCACAAATCAGGTATGCAGCATTTACGCCATCTTTATCGCGTACATAAGGTCCGCTTAAATAGCCACAGCTTTCTTCAAAGCCAAATATGTAATTGCCTGCCATGCCTTTTTGTTCTAACAGGCCAATTTGCTCACCAATATATTTGAAGCCTGTCAATACGTTGATGGTTCTTACACCATAGCTTTGGGCAATTTGTTCTGCCATTGCTGTTGTTACAACAGTTTTTATCATGACTGCAGCTTCCGGCAGCTGGTGGTGCTTACTTCTTTGGCTACAGATGTAATCCAAGAGGAGTACACCTACCTGGTTGCCTGTCAGAATCTGGTATTCATCGTGCTCATCTCTTACGGCGATGCCTACGCGGTCGCAATCCGGATCGGTTGCCAGCAAGAGGTCAGCGTTGTTGGTTCTGGCGTATTCTATGCCTAATTTCAGTGCTTCAGCAAGCTCAGGATTAGGATATGGGCAGGTCGGAAAATTGCCATCCGGTAATTTCTGTTCCGGTACTATTTTGATGTTGGTGTAGCCTGCTTCTGCCAATATTTGGGTAACTGGCTTTAATCCTGTGCCGTTCAACGGTGTATATACTATTGCAGCGTCCTTTTTCACTTCTTCGCCAAACAATACGGATTGCTGCTTTACTTCTTTTAAGAAGGCATTATAGACAGCATCATCTATATAGCTGATTTGTTTGCTGGCAAGTGCGGTTTGGAAATCTGCTTTTTTTACATCTTTAAAAATATCCAGCTTATTGATTTCTGCAAGGATGCTGTTGGCTGCTTCTGTAGTTATCTGGCAGCCATCTGCGCCATATACCTTGTAGCCATTGTATTTTGCAGGATTGTGCGATGCTGTTATCATGATGCCTGCAGCGGCCTTTAAATAACGTGTAGCAAAGGATACTGTCGGCACTGGCATCAGCTCAGGCCAGATATGAACCTTGATGCCGTTGGCAACGAAGACTGCTGCTGTTATTTCAGCAAATTTGCGGCTGTTATTTCTGCTGTCATAGCCTATTACGACTGCAGGCTGCGCCTGGTTTTGCTTCAGGTAGTTTGCTACTCCCTGCGATGCTCTGGCAACGATATAGCTGTTCATGCGGTTGGTGCCAGCGCCCATTACACCACGCAATCCGGCGGTGCCAAAGGCAAGCTCACAGTAGAAGGCGTCTTCTATTTGTGCTTTGTTATTTTGCATTGCAACAAGCTCTTGATGAAGTTCTTGGTTATCTGCAGTATGCTGCAGCCAAATGTTGTATTCTTCGTTTATATTCAATTGCCTTTCAGCTCCTTTTTGTTTCAAAAAGCAGTTATGATTATGTAAATACCAAACGTTTTAAGACGATTTTTTTATAAATTTAGTACATTACGTATGTTAATTGACCGGCATATATAAAGTATGGTAGCATTTATCAATACTTGGTTAATCATCCTCACTGTCTTTTAACCAATTAGGAATGCTCTCGGGATAATCAATTTTATCTTTAGACGGTAAACCACGTTTGATTACTTCTACAAAAGCTTCCCTAACCTCATCTATATGTTCTTTAGGTCCATAGACGTAAAAAGCTGCACCAGAATGTAAATTTCCATAATATTTTTGGGGTAACAATTCAGAAATCTTTTTTAAGCAGTCATTAACATAAATGTAAAACTTATTATTTGGATTATCCATGTAGAATTTATTGGATCTCGGCACTATAAATATATTTCCATGCGTTAACTTTAATTTATTATTTATCTCTCTAGCTATGTAGCGACGATAAATATAATCCTCATTATCACACATTTTCTTCAACATATCCTCTATTTTATAAGTATCTCCGATATATTTCTCTTGAAACATATTAAAGCTGTACAAGTCTTTCCATAACGGAGCCAAGAATTTTCGTTCAAAAATCTGTGGTGTAATAACTTGTGTATATGGAGAGAAATTTTTATTTTTATTATAATATTCCTTGAGTTTACAAAGTAAATCTCCATCAGTTACAAGTTTTTCACCAATAGCATCACAGCTGAAGTAGTCATTAGCATCTAAGCTATCTTCTGTAATAGCTAACTGACCTTTATCGTGCATTAACATTAAGTGCTTAATATAGAACTCAATGATAAAATCAGTATAAACTGTTACGTGATGATTGCAAACAAGGAGATACAAACAATCCCTAGTGTCAATTATATTCTGTACTACGGTAATTGCTTGTTTAAGTATTACTACCTTATGCGTTTCTTTTTTGTACTTTAACCCTCTAAAAAATCTTGTTACATCTATTCTTGGCACACTGATACCAGTCATCAAAGGATCACGAATAATGTAATCTAATTTGTCCATATCAATCGTGCTGGAATTTAGTACTCCGATAGCTAAATCTTCAAACCACTTACTATCTGTATTATAAGTAGCACCAACTATCATTCTACAAATAAGTTCGAAATCAACATCATACTCTTTAGCTTTTTCTTGCAGAATAATATTATAAAAATACTTCACTATAATATAACATGACATCAATTCATGTGGTGCTGCACCCTTACAGGCGCAAATATCCTTATACGCTATATTTCTGCTATCGCATTCAACTTCAAATGCTTTTTTTATTTTTCTTACATTAAAGTACTTTTCGCCAAGATGGGACAATGGTGCATGCCCAACGTCATGCAATAGTGCAGCAACAGAAAGGTTAAAAAGCATGTTTTCAAAACTTTTCTCATCAACATCTTCACTTTCTATTAACTGTCTTTTTATAGCTTTAAAGTAACGACGAGAAAGATAATATACACCCAAAGAATGTTCAAATCTAGTATGGTTAGCAGAGGGATAAACATGTTGACATGTTAGCTGCTTAATATAACGCAACCTTTGAAAATGCTTATTGTCAACGAGCTTTTGAAAAAACTTATCTAATGTAATATAGCCATGTGCCAAATCTCTAATTACTTTGTCATTTGAATTAATTTCGTTAACCATTTCCTAACCTCCAACTTCTACACTTATTTTTTATTTAAATCTACTTATCTTCTTATGGGTATCTCACTAACTCTTACGATTTCATTTGTATCATTAATATGCCATTTTTCTCCTAACAGCTTTTTTACTGCTAAAACCTCTGCAGCCAAATCATATCTAGGCTCCAAAATAATCTTATGTAGCACATTCTCATATCCACTTATTTCTAGCTTCTTTATAATTTGCGGAACCATATTAATGCATTCAACTTCCTCAGTCAAAGCATTTTTGAATACTACATTATAATTTAAAAGTTTAGTATTAACTACTAATCTCCATTCTCGCTCTTGACTGAAACCAGGGTGTTTTGTTGTAACAATAAGATGAATAAAGAACAACTTCAAATAATTTAATAAATCATTATTTTCAACAGTACATAACGTCTGAGAGTTCTCTGCTAATCTTTTAAGCAACTCTTCTATTCTATCTCTGATTTCTTCTTTTTCGAAGTAATGTACTTTAAATATAGGCAAATACAAATCTTTTAGTCTTTCTTTATAAAAGACCACACAAGCTCCATTTCCTCGTCCGTAACTATTAAACATCTGTAAATTGCCATCAGGGAAGTTACCTTCATCATGTTCGCTGAAGCACATAATATAGGTATGGAGATACGATTCTCCAAAAATATTATTCACCAATTCATTAAACTTAGTTATAACTTCTTTTTCTGGTAAATTCATTATTTTTGCTAAAGTAATAATATATTCGTTGAATATATTCGAATTATTATCATATAAAGCTGCTTTTACGTATTCAAATGCATATTTAATCTCTTGATAATCGTTCATGCACATGGTACTACGTAACCATAGCTGTTTATACTTCAAAATACTAAACAAAGTTCCAGCACTAGTATAGTAAGCTAAATTAAGATTACTATTCAATAAATTATCGTTATCTTTGCTAATATCCGGGATAAAAATTTGGGATAATTTTTCTTCATCCATGCTGTAACAC
>CAVKUS010000071.1:0-6985 GCA_963659725.1 Bacteroides sp. CAG:545
GCCTCTGGCACTTTCTCGCCAGCCTGGTGATTGGAACCAAAGACGAATAAAGCACCATGTGCTTCGTCACAAATGCAAATTAATCCCCGTTACGAAAGTGACGGGGATTTTTGTTGCCGAAAATTTTCTTATCGGCTGTTATATAAAAACGTTGGCATAATAAAAGCGCAGAGCTTGTCTGTTTTGACTACAATTCTCTGCGCTTTGGTTTTTATTTCTTGATTTCTACATCTACCTCGAATAAACGCTTCCAGGGGAAGGAGATGGTGAATTTAGTGCCTCTTGTTATAGAATAGCTGTTGGCCATGCTCTGGCAGTCGGCAGTAATCTGCTGCAGGATGTTTTTTTCTTCTGTAGCAAGATCATATTTCAAATCCTCACGGTTATGCTTTTCCAGCTCGTTGGAAATGCTGCGGCGGGCATTGCTCTGGTAAAACCAATCGTCGATAAGGCGTTGGCGCAGCAGTCTGCTGCGTGCTTCGCTGCTCATATCGCGGGCGATAAGCCCTTGGGCGATGGCATAGCCTACGGCGTTGTCAGCTGTATTCCAGCCATTGTAGGCTGCTAACGGCTGCAGGTTGATGCTGTTGGCCAGCAGGCTCATAAAGCCGTTGTCCGCACCGTTGGAATAGCTGATATCGGCCAGGGAAACATTGCGCCCGGAACGGAGCAGCTGCCCCAGAATACCGACAAAATTTTTATTGCCGGCAGATGCGAAGGGCTGGTTGTCATCAGCTGTAGAATCCTTGACGATACCGTCCTGCGGTGTATTGAGTGCCAAAATAAGGTCGGCGTTGTCCGCAGATTGTGCCTGTACTGCACCGGCAGCGATAATCTGCTGCGGCACGCTGTCCTGTAGGCGCGCGTCGCTGTACTGGGGCAGGGTGGAGGCACCGGCCCCCACGCTGTATATGGGATAGACGGAAGGTTTGGTGCCGTTGGCCTCGTTGTAGGCACGGGCAATTAAAAGCAGACCGAGCTGATCAACTCCGTCCAAAATCTGGAAGCAGTCCCTGCTCATATCAAAGGTGCTGAGGCTGATTTTGCGTCCTTCCATGTGCGTAGCGGAAAGAGTAGCATTATCATCCTTGCCGATAGCAAAATAATGAAATTTGCCGTTGCGGGCCATGCGTGTAAGCTCCTGGTTAACAAGCAGATTTTTTTCACGTCGCTCCAGCCAGTCGCCTAATTCAGCTTTTTTCATGTTGCGTTCCAGTGCCTGCATCGTCAGCTTTTCCGCGGGCGACAGCTTACCCTGGTCCTGTTTGTCAAGCAGCTGGCTGTAGGCAAAGATACTTGGGCCTATGGTGCTGTAGTAGGGCGGTTCTACGCGCCCTTTGCTGGCGCGTGGGGTACGCATAATCGTCGAAAAGGCATAAAGCTTTATCGGCAGGGTAGTTTTCAGCTTGTAAAGATGATTAACGCGCTTTTGCAGCTCCTCCTGGCTTACGTTGTGTGTGCGCGAGCCGACAAGGCCGCCGTAAACAAGGCTATCTGTGCTGATAACTGCGGCATCGGCCTTGGGAGCCTTGTGCTCCAGCCAGTCCCAAATGCCGTCGGGATTACCGTTTCTTTCGTTAGTGGCAATATATTTTTCGGGCGGCAGAATAATTTTACAGTTTGCAGCCTCCATTGTCTGCTGTACATAGGCGGAGCAGACAGGTCTGTTATCTAAGGGTACATAAAGAATAGTCAGGCGTTTGGCCTGGACGGAAACCGGCATCAGTAAAGCAGCTGTGCAGATGGCTGCTGCCAGCTTATGGTGCCGAAATGTGAATTTTGCCATGCATACGCCTCCTTGATTATTAACAGTTCTGAATATATACGTTTTATAAAGGTTAATATACATGCACAAAGGACTCGTTATTTGGCATGTTTACAAGTAGAAGAATTTATTTTCTTATTATACTATGAAATAAAAGTTTTTTCCAGTGGAAGCTTGACAAGCATTGCCGGTGTGCTATAATAAACTGGTAAATGAAAATAGTAACAGTAATGCGAAGGAATTGCCGTCGTGGAGGGTTCTACAGAAAATGCTGCCGTGGCTGAGAGCAGCAGGAAGGAAACGAAGGGCGCACCGCCTTCAAACTGACTGCGGAACGCGCAAGCAAGTATGCCAGTCCGTATTACCGGCGTTAACGGTACCGAGTGGGCGTATGTCACTACATATGTCAATGAGGGTGGAACCGCGGATAACTCCGTCCCTTTGGTGTGGGACCGGGGTTTATTTTTTTGCCCGGACTGCACTGTTTACGATACATCATGTTAGGAGGAAACAAAAATGTCTGAGGAAAACAAATTTAGCTTTGAAAACAAGGAATACCGCCAAACCTATTGGCATACCTGCTCCCATGTGCTGGCGCAGGCTATGAAAAGACTTCATCCCGATGTTAAGCTGGCCATCGGCCCGAGCATTGACAACGGTTTCTATTATGATTTCGATACTCCGGCTCCGTTCACTCCGGAGGACCTCGCTGCTCTGGAAGGCGAAATGCGTAAAATCTGCAAGGAAAAGCTGAAATTAGAGCGCTTTGAACTGCCGCGCGCAGAGGCTGTAAAATTCATGGAAGAAAAAGAAGAGCCTTATAAAGTTGAGCTGATTAATGACCTGCCTGAGGATGCGGTTATCAGCTTCTACAAACAAGGCGACTTCACTGACCTGTGCGCAGGTCCGCATCTTGATTCCACCGGCCGTATTAAAGGCAACGCTATTAAACTGACCTCCGCTACCGGCGCTTACTGGCGTGGCGATTCCAACCGCAAGATGCTGCAACGTATCTACGGTATTGCTTTCCCAAAGAAGGAAGAGCTGGATGCATATCTGGAACAGCAGGCAGAGGCTTTGAAGCGTGACCATAACAAACTGGGCCGTGATCTGGAATATTTCACCACTGTTGATTATATCGGCCAAGGTCTGCCTATCCTGCTGCCGAAAGGCGCACGTGTAATCCAACTGCTGCAGCGTTGGGTTGAGGATGTGGAACAAAAACGCGGCTATCTGCTGACCAAGACTCCGCTGATGGCAAAACGCGATCTGTACCGCATTTCCGGTCACTGGGATCATTATCTTGACGGCATGTTCATCTTGGGTGACCCGCATGACGAAACTAAAGAATGCTTCGCTCTGCGTCCTATGACCTGCCCGTTCCAATATCAGGTTTTCCTGAACCGTCAGCGTTCCTATCGTGAGCTGCCGATGCGCTTGGGTGAAACCTCTACTCTGTTCCGTAACGAGGACAGCGGCGAAATGCACGGTTTGATTCGTGTGCGTCAGTTCACTATTTCCGAAGGCCATCTGATTCTTCGTCCTGACCAATTGGAAGAAGAATTTAAGGGCTGCCTGGATCTGGCTAAATACTGCCTGGAAACTGTAGGCATGCTGGATAAATGCACTTTCCGCTTCAGTCAATGGAATCCTGCAAACCCGAACAACAAATATGAAGGCACCGCTGAGCAATGGGATCATGCACAGGCTGCTATGAAGAAAATTCTTGATGACCTCGGTGTTAAATATGAAGTTGGCTTTGACGAGGCTGCCTTCTACGGTCCGAAGCTGGATATCCAGTTCCACAACGTATTCGGCAAAGAAGATACCATCGTTACCATTCAGATTGATATGCTGCTGGCAGAGAAATTTGGTATGTACTATGTTGATGAGAACGGCGAGAAAAAGCTGCCGTACATCATCCATCGTACTTCCCTGGGCTGCTACGAGCGTACTCTGGCATACCTCATCGAAACTTATGCAGGCGCACTGCCGACCTGGATGGCTCCGGAGCAGGTTCGCTTCCTGCCGGTAACCGACCGTGCTGTTGACTACTGCTATGAGCTGGCTCATAAGCTGGAGGCTAACGGCTATCGTGCAACTGTTGATGCACGCAATGAAAAAATCGGTAAGAAAATCCGCGAAGGCCAGCTGGAAAAAGTTCCGTACATGCTGGTTGTCGGCGATCGCGATATGGAAAACAATACCGTTTCTCCGCGTAACCGTACCGAAGGCGATATGGGCGCTATGAGCTTCGAAGCATTTGAAGCAATCCTGAAGGATGTAGTTGATTCTAAAGCTAAAAAATAATATTTTCGGCTTCTGCTGAGATAAAAGAGCGAAGGCTGTGCTGTCAAAAGTGCAGCCTTCGTTTTTTAATTCTCAGGGTATTTAAGACTTTAGCATTATAGCGCTTGTGTTATTGGTCTTATAAATTTAAATAAGCCTCCGATATACTGTTAAATGAAGTTATATCAGAGGCTTATTTCGTTTAAGCTTATTGAGAAAAAATACGCTTGTACTGTATTTTATTCTGTTTTTACGCCTGTATCTGTCCATACCTGCAGCTCTACCTCGAAAATTCTTGCCCAAGGGAGCTTGGCACCGACGCTGAGGTCGCGCAGATAATAGCTTTGGCCGTTTTGCTGATAAAAGGGTGTGCGTCCCAAATTATCGTGCAGCAGCTTATATGCCTGCAGGCTGAGCTTTCCCTGGATATATTGCTCTGTTGCCGTTTTATCTTCGCTGTCCAGCTCTACGGGATTTGTGCCAAAGGCTTCCAGTATTTGCCGCAGTTGGGGATGCACCAGCTTTTGGTAATAATAATCTTCGAGTATACGCTCTGCCGTAAAGTTCAGATTGGCAGCGTAGAGTGCTGCCAGCCGGTCCGCAGCTGCACCTGCTGCCTGCAGCTGACGCAGACGGCCACAGAAAAGCAGTCCCTGTGCCAGGGCAGTGCCTGACGAATTGCTGAAGGTGTTCCAGGCAGCGTAGGCGGCGAGCTTATTGATTTGCACGTTGTGCGATAAAAGCTGCGGCAGCAGCAGTTCCTCGGCTTCAAAGTTGGCGCTGCTGTCGATGAGTGCGACCTTATAGCCTTGGTCCAGCATTTGCTGCAGCTCTTGTGCCTGCTTGGCAGAAGGACGGAAATCATCGTTGCCGCAGTTAATATAGCAGATGAGGTCTGCACTATCCGGCGTGTTTGCTTCTGACGCTCCGATGAGCTTCAGCTGGTTGCGCAGCGCTGCACCGACGCAGACGGCCATGTAGGGCATATCCGCACTTTCTGTTTGTGGAGAAGCGTAATGCAGGTAAACCTTGGGCTGCCAACTGCATTGCTGCAGATAATAACGTGTAAGCAGCAGGGAGGCAATTTCATCTGCGCCGTAGGTAAGCTGGGCCTGCTGCTGCAGATGTTTGGCGGTGATTTCGCTTTGCAGCCTTACGGTACTGGCATGCGGCAGACCGATGGGCGAAGCATCGTCCTGGCCGAAGGTTATTTGCCTATCGTTCTTGGCAAGCTTAAGCAGGCCTAGGTTGAAGCGGTCGCTTTGCTGATAACGGCTGCGGTATTTGTCCAAAACTTTGGTAGGAATTTTAGCTTCTGTGCGGCGCAGCTCCTGTGTGAGGGCGAAGCTGCCGGTTATGCGCACCATGTCGGCAAGCTGGGAATAGCGCATCAGCTGATATTGGTACCAGCGATCCGGCAAAAGCTGATCACTGACGAGCAGGCGCGGAATGACGGAGAAGATTGTCTGCTGCTTTGTCGGAGAAAGCTGCTGCAGCTGCTTTAGCAGCGCATCCTCCTCTGCCGGGGTGGCGGTGTTCATGCGGGCGGCCAGCAGGCCGCCGTGCAGCAGATTATCGGCAGAAATGATGCTGTAATCGTATTTGGACTGGTTTATCTGCAGCCATTGTAAAAGTTTTTGTCTGTCAGACGGCGTCCGGTAGTTGTCAAGACAGGCTTTTGGCGGTAAAATTACATTTAGGCTTGCAAGTGCGCCCAGCTTTTGCACCATAGTGCTGCAGACAGGGCGGCTGTCCAGCGGCAGCAGCAAAATGCTTTGCGTTGGTGGCTGCTGCGTCAGTCTGAGCGGAGTGCTTGAAGGCAGCGCAAGGCGTAAGCAGATGCCTGATATCAGCAGTATGGAGCAAATTATGAAGATTATTTTGCTTGAATTGCGCATAAGGGTGTCCTTTGAAAGAATTTTATATGAGTGCAACAATTAATATATAGCTTCGTTCAGGAAAAATTTTCCCGTGCCATGGGGCACGACGCAAATTTCGTGTGGAACTATGGGCGAAACATGCGGCGCCGATTTTGTTCGAGCGTAACCGTTCGTCTAGAGTTGCCTTGTTTCGATAGTTCCGGACACTCATTTGCTAAAATTTTTATTCACTTCGCAATACATTAATTGTTTGCTTTGCAATGCTTGATGAAAACTGACTTTGTTACGGAGGCTTTCATCTCAACCCAATTATAACACAGAGGAGCAGTATATGAGAATAATTACCGGCAAGGCCCGCGGCCTGCAGCTGACTGTACCGAAAACATACGATGTACGGCCGACTGCGGACAGGGTTAAGGAATCCGTTTTTAATATTATAGGCAGTAAGATTATCGGTGCTGAGGTGCTGGACCTTTTTGCGGGTACAGGTAACCTGGGGCTGGAAAGCTGGAGCCGTGGTGCTGCAGCTGTTACGTTTATTGATGCGAGCAAGGAATCGTTGCGACTGGTGCGCAGCAATATTGCCAAGTGCCGTGCTGAGGCTGACTGCAGGGTGCTGCAGGGAAGCGCTCCGGCAGTTGCGGAAAGACTGGTGGCAGCAGGGGAGCTGTTTGACTTTGCTTTTTGCGACCCTCCGTACAATAAGGGCTGGATTGAGCAGATAATTGCGCTTCTGGGCAGAAAGTCGTTTTTGCGTCCGGGAGGCTATCTTGTTGTGGAACGCAGCGCGCATAACGCACTGCCGGAGCTGCCGGCAGGCTGTGAGCTGGTACGCAGCAGCCGTTACGGTGAAACAATAGTGGATTTTATTTGTTATAATATGTTATAATATATAGTATTTTGGAGAATAAAAAGGATTCTCGCCTTTTATGTCGAATAAAAGACAAGATATAATATAGGAATTTCTTTGGTCATTTTTTTGATTAAGGATAGATTAGCAATCTGGTAATATGTCAAGGCCTAATTTAGGAAAAGATTTAGAGGATTAGCA
>CAVKUS010000072.1:0-6969 GCA_963659725.1 Bacteroides sp. CAG:545
TGCTAATCCTCTAAATCTTTTCCTAAATTAGGCCTTGACATATTACCAGATTGCTTTCCAGATGTGGGAATTATATTCTTTGATGCTTATATTATAGCCAAAAAAACGCTTTTGCACCCTACCCCAAAGGGTGATTTCGGGTAGGACAGGCGAAAAAAACGTAAAAAATTATGTGCCGGTATTTTTTTAACTGCAGATGATTTTAATAATGTTTTATTTAAGAGCTGTTTACAGTCTGTTCACTTGTCAAAATATTGCTGAGGCTGTATAATTTATGTTAGAGAAATATATCTGAAATGAGGTGAGTCACATGGGTAAAAAGTTGATAGTGATTTTGACTATTGCCGCTTTAGGCATCTTTACGCTTGCTGCCGTTGGCTGTGCTGCTGTGACTGACCAGCGCGCCGCTGTCAGCGGTATTGTAGTTGCCGAAGGACTGGTACAGGAGGGCACCCAGGTTAAGCAGGGTGACATTCTGGTAAAGGTAAAATCTATAGCTGGCGGCAGTATTGCTGCTGCGCGTGCTACAACTGCAGGTAAGGTTAGCCAGGTACTGGTTAAACCCGGTGATAAGATTGAGGCACAGCAGGTTGTAGCTAAGGTTAGTGAATAACGGTAAAGAAAACCGGCGAGCTTCTTAGCCGCCGGTTTTTGCAGTATTATGACGTAAATACCGGAAGCAGACCGGTAAATATTTTATTATTAGGAGCGAGTATGAGAGTATTTTTATTAGCATTATTGTTTTGCTGCCAGCTGCTGACGGTAGCTGCCGCCAATGTTCCTCTGATGCCGGTGCGCGACCTGCGCGCAGGTATGCAGGGCATAGGCAAAACCGTTATCAGCGGTGATACTATTGAAACCTTTAATGTAGAAATTTTAGGTGTCAGCGGCAGTGAAGCTATGGGTTATAATATTTTTGTGCGCCTTTACGGCGATCTGATTGAAAAGACAGGTGGTGTTGCTCAGGGCATGAGCGGCAGTCCTGTTTATGTGGACGGCAGACTTGTCGGTGCTGTGGCCTTCGGCAAGACCTTCAACGACCCGCATTATTGCTTTCTGACACCAATCGGCAAAATGCTGCCGCTTCTGGACGAACCGAGAGAGCTGCCGGCAGACTGGATTCCCAAGGGAACGGCGCTGATGGCAGGCGGTTTTACGGAATATGGCATGGAATATCTGCAGGAGAAGCTGCAGCCCTTCGGCCTGACTGCTGTCAACAGCGGCGGTACGGGTGCTTCCAGCGATAAGCCGTTGGAGCCGGGCAGCAGTGTCGGCGTTGCTCTGATGCAGGGTGATATGACTCTTGGCGCTCTCGGTACTGTTACCTGGACCGATGACAGCGGTAAGGTTCTGGCCTTCGGCCATCCCTTTATGCAGCGCGGCAGCAGCAACTTCTTTATGAATAAGGTGTGGGTGCTTGGCGTAGTGCCCAACCTGCAGAGCAGCTATAAGGTAGGCAATCTGGGTGAGGCGATTGGCAGCATTACGCAGGACCGTGCCAGCGGTATCGGCGGTGTGGTAGGCAAACAGCCTGGTTCTATTCCGATGTTTGTTACGGTCAATGACAGCAGCCGTGGACAGGCCAACAGCATGCGCATGCGTTTGATTGATGATGAGCAGCTGGTGCCCTCGATGGTGGATGCCGCCGTAGTAAATACTGTGAGCAAGACTGTGGACCGCAATGGCGGCGGTACGGCCAAGCTGCATTTTACCATTACCGGCGTGGACAGCAAAAAGGAAATGCTGAAGATTGACCGCGAAAATATGTATTATTCCAATGACGCGCTGTTGAAAAACCTGGATGCGGAGCTGACGGAGGCTGTAACTATTCTGATGCAGAACAAGTTCGAGCCTGTGCAGATTTACGGCATTAACGTAGAGGCAGAGGTCAGCAATGCGGTGCAGGTAGCGGAAATTCTTAACGTGCGCACCAAGAACGCCAAGGTTAAGCCCGGCGACAAGGTAGCTATTGATGTTACTATGAAGCCTTACCGTGGCGAAGAATTTACCAAGACGGTTTATTTCAAGGTGCCTAAGGATCATCCGGGCGGCAAGCTGGCACTCAACGTGCGTGGCGGCAGCAGCATGGCCTGGGCTATCGAATTGCTGCGCAAGCAGCAGTCCGAGGGTGTTCCCGCTGCCAAGAAAAAGGAAACACGCCACAAGCTCAGCGATTATATCAAGAGCGTGAATACGGCTGACAAGAATAATGAACTGATTATTGATGTGGCGATGGGACAAATGCAGCCGCCCAATCCGGAGGCAGCGGCTAACGATGCAGGCCTTGCGGGTATGCTGCAGGGCTCTCCGTTCAAGCAGAAGTATCCCTTTGATTTTATTATTGACGGCGAGAGCGAAATTATGCTTACCGTTGACAAATAAATCTGCAGAGTGACATTTTCTTTCGCTTAACAAAATTTTTCCCGTTACTGTATCGGTATGGCTGTTTTGTGTCATACATTCGCCATAATTTGGCGGTATAATATTTATGTAGAAAAAGCTGAAGATAAGGATGTAAAGATGCTGAAATCTATCTGTGAAGCAATGGGCAACAGAATATTGGCCTTCTGTGCTGCCAGCGGCAAGCTTACACTGCTGCTGTTGGCAACACTGCGTCGGCTGAAGGATGCCAACGGCAAGGAGGTTGTGCGTCAGATGGCGCTTTTGGGAGCGGATTCGCTGCCGATTGTGATGATGACCATTCTCTGTACCGGTATGGTTTTTTCCGTGCAGACGGCAAAGGAGTTCGTGCGTCTGGGTGCATCCTCTTCCGTAGGCGGCATTGTAGCTATCGCTATGGCGCGTGAGCTGGTGCCGGTACTGACAGGCGTTGTTGTTGCCGGCCGTATAGGTGCGGCGATTGCGGCGGAGCTTGGCACGATGAAGGTTACCGAGCAGATTGACGCGCTGCGTGTTATGGCTGCCAATCCGGTGAGCTATCTGGTAGTACCGCGCTTTATCGCGCTGGTGCTGATGATGCCCGTGCTGGTTGTTTTTGCTAACTTTATCGGTAATATCGGCGGCTGGGTTGTGGCGCATTATTACGCCGGCATCGGCAGCTTTACTTATGAAAATTCTATCAGGACACTGGCAGAGTTCTATGACGTATTTGGCGGCATGGTCAAAAGCTGTGTCTTTGGTGCGATAATTGCTATCGTAGGCTGCTATAAGGGCCTGAACGCGCCGAATGGCGCTGAGGGCGTTGGTCTTGCGACCACGGCTTCGGTAGTGCTTTCGATTATTCTGGTGTTCATCACCAACTATTTTCTTTCGATTGTTTTGTATGTGTAAGGAGCCGGAAATATGTCCAATGAAGCAATGATTCAGCTCCGACAACTTAAAATGGCCTTTGGCAGCAAGGTAATTCTTGATAATCTGGATTTGGACGTGCGTCAGGGTGAAACGCTGGCGGTTATCGGTCCCTCCGGTACAGGCAAGAGTACTATTATCAAGCTGCTGACAGGACTGCTGGCACCTACTGCCGGCAGTATCATCATCGATGGTCAGGAGGTAAGCTCCTTCACCGAGGATGAATGGGATGGCCTACGCCAGCATATGGGCGTAGTTTTTCAGTATTCAGCCTTATTCGACTTTTTAAGCGTAGGCGAGAATGTAGCCTTTGGCCTGCGGCGTCACTTTAAGCTGCCGGAGGAGGAAATACAGAAACGTGTCAGCAGTCTGCTGGAGATGGTAGGCATGCCGAATACGCAGCACATGCTGCCGGCAGAGCTTTCCGGCGGTATGAAAAAGCGCGTCGGCCTGGCGCGGGCGCTGGCCATGCAGCCGCAGATGGTTTTTTATGACGAGCCCACCTCCGGTCTGGACCCGGTGATGACAATGACCATCAGCAGGCTGATACGCAAAACCCAGCAGACGCTGGGAGTAACCTCGGTTTTGGTAACACACGATATGGAATCGGCCTATTACGCCGCTGACCGTATCGCTATGCTATATAATGGACGCATTGTGCAGGTAGGCACGGTTGCGGAGATAAAAAACAGCAGTAATCCTGTCGTTAAAGCGTTTGTTAACGGTACGGAGTTAAAAGAGGAGGAGAAGGATGAGCAGCAGTGAGGTTAAGGTTGGTGCCTTTGCGTTAGGTGGTGCAGTAGTGCTGGCCGGCATTATTACCTTTATGGGTGCTTTCAGTTTTGGCAAAAAGGGCTATGAGCTGCGCATTAACTATCCTCAGGTCAGCGGCCTGATGCCCGGGCATGTTGTGCGCTATGCTGGTGTGCAGGTAGGCACGGTCAAAAAGATTAATGTGGCACCCGATAAGGTAGAGGTTATCACAGAAATCAACGATGATATCAAAATTCCGCAGGGAGCAACCTTTACGATTTCTTCCGATGGTATCATGGGCGAAAAATTTGTCAGCGTTATTCCTCCTGCCAAGCAGGGAAAGGGATATGTAGCCGAAGGCAGCACAATTAACGGTGTTCCCGGCGGTGGCATGGATGAGTTTTTTGCTTCCTCCGGTGATCTGGTGAAGCGTATGGAAAATATCGCTAATGCCTTCGAAAATGTTTTTGGCGATAAGGAAGTACAGCAGTCCATGAAATCCGGCTTTAAGAATATGAATGATATTGCCGAGAACATGAATACCTTTACGAAGGTCATGGCTGATGTGGCGGTAGCCAACCAGCAGGATATTACTTCGATGATTCATCAGATTAATGAGCTGAGCCGACGCTTGAACGGTACGGCGGCGCATATTGAAAGCATCATGAACGGTGTGGACAATAACGGCAAGACAGGCCAAAATGTGGCTGCGATTGCCCAGAATATGGCAGATACCAGCCAGCGTATGGAAAATATTGTTGAGGTGCTGGAAACAGTAGCCAAGGATCCGGTGACGCAAAAATCGCTGAAGGAAACCCTGGTCAACGTTAAAGAAACGAGTGAGCGTGCCAATAAGATTTTGGGAACGCTTACCGAGGCGAAGGTTTCGACTGACGCCGGCTTTGCTGCCAAGGGCGGCGACTGGCGCGGCAGTCTTGGCGTAACTCTGCATCCTGCGGATGACACCTTCCTTTATATGGGCGGTTATGACATCGGCAATGCCAATAAATTTGATTTTCTCGTAGGCCGTCAGTATGGCAACGCTGCTTTCAGTATGGGTGCCATGCAGGGTGACTTCGGTGTCGGCGCCAGCTATGATTTAGGCAGGGATTTCAGATTGTATTCCCAGTTATACGATTTTGATGATCTCAAGGTACGTCTGGGCGGCGAATTCCGTTTGCATGATAACCTGTCGCTTTACGGCGAAACCATGGATGTGCGCGGTAATAAAGCTAATACTTATATGGGTGTGCGCACTTATTTCTAAAAAATATTTGACAAACAGCCCTAAATAAATATATAATTTTACTACTGACTGGTTAGTCAGTTTTAGAAAATGGAGGTTTTTCGGATGAATAGAAATAAATTAACAAAACGTTTCTTGCTTTTATCTGCAGCGCTGACCATGGCACTGGGCCAAAGTGCTTTTGCCGGCGAAACTGTAGCCCTGAATCTGGACGACGCTATGTTGCGTGCATTCCAGACCAACCCGACCGTAAGCATTGCCCAATACGAGCTTGACAGCGCACGTGCCAGCTACAACGCTGCCCGTCAGAGCCGCGGTATCAGCATCACTGCCAGCCATCAGACTCAGCGCGGCGGCTATGATGATGCTCATGAAGCTGCTCCCGGTCTTTGGACTAAGGCAATCGGCAATACTCATGCCAACGGTCTGAGTGCTTCGCTGCCGATTTTTACCGGTGGTAAATTAAGCGGTACTATTAAACAGGCTAAGGCTAATTACCAATATAACGAGGTTGGCGTACAGCGCACCTATAACGAAATGCGCTCTACCGTTACCGACGGTTACTTCAATATGCTTCAGGCAGATAATATCCAGAAGCTCAGTGCGGAATCCGTTACTCGTCTGGAGGACCATCTGAAAAATGTTCAGGCACAGTATGACGTTGGCGTTGTAGCCAAGGTTGACGTGCTGCGCTCCCAGGTTGAGCTGGCCAATGCTAAGCAAACCCTGATTCAGGCTGAAAACTCCTATCAGGTTGCCGAAGCGAACATGAATAAAATCGTCGGCCTGCCGATGGATACTACTCTGCAGCTCGATAATCTGCTTGTTTATAATGCTTATGATAAAAACATGGATGACTGCCTGGCTTATGCTGCCGAGCACCGTCCGGAGCTGATGCAGGCTAAATATAATGTGGATGCAGCCAAAGGTGCATTGATGGTTGCCCGCAGCGGTCATATGCCGCAGGTTGCTGCCAGTGCTACTCAGCAATGGAGTGACTCCAGCTGGCCTGGTGATGACAACGGAAAATGGGGCGTTGGCGTAAATGTCAGCATGAACGTTTTCGATACCGGTGTAACTCTGTCTAAGATTCATGGTGCTGAGGCTGATTTGAAAAAGGCTGAGGAAACCTACCGCAATACTGTGGACAGCGTAAATCTTGATGTTCGCACCAATTACCTGGGACTGCGCGAAGCAGAAAAACGTATCGGCACCACTAAGCTGGCTGTAGAGCAGGCTGATGAGGATTATCGTATCGCTCAGCTGCGTTATATGTCCGGCGTTGGCACCAACACTGACGTGCTTGATGCTCAGGTTGCGCTGACTCAGGCTAAGACCAACTATACTAAGGCTCTGTATGATTACAACACATCTAAGACCGCACTGGAAACCTCTATCGGCGTGCCGATGAGCAATCCTGCGACTGCCGTAAAGGTACAGGCTGCCAAAACTGCGGAAGCTGTTAAAGCAACCGAAGAAGCTGCCAAATAATTAAGGCGTAATTTAATTAACCATGATATAACAAGACCGGTGAGGCATAAGCTTCACCGGCTTTTTGCATATATTTTTGCCCGAGATTTCAGCAGATAAAATAAATTTCTTCTCAATAAGAGGATGTTTTCTGCTAATGTCGAATAAATAATAGTCGGAGTATATAAAAA
>CAVKUS010000073.1:0-6849 GCA_963659725.1 Bacteroides sp. CAG:545
TGCTTACCAACCTAGGCGATGCAGCCAGCGGTTTAGGCTTAGGCACTGAAGGCGTGAGCCGTCTTGCATACGCTTTAGGCCAGATGCAGACCAGCGGCAAGCTCAATGCGCAGGACATGATGCAGCTTACCAGCGCGGGTATTTCGGCATGGGATATGCTGGCGCAGGCTGCAGGCAAAACAGTAGCTGAAATGAAGGACCTTTGCTCTAAAGGCGCTATTGACTCTAAAGCGGCAGTGCAGACCATTGTAGCAGGCATGAATGAACAGTTCGGCGGTATGATGGCCAAGACTTCGGACGAAGTTGCCGGTCTTCTGGCAAACATCAAAGAAACTGCTGGCAACACTTCCGCTGCTGTAGGTAAGTATCTGACGGAAGCCTTTAACATCAAGGGCATCTTAAAGGATGTGTCTGACAGACTGGGAGAGTTTCAGCAGAAGATGCAGACTGCGACGGAGCAAGGAAAGAGCTTAGGCGACGTCATCAAGGAGTGCGTGCCTGCATCGGTTATTGGTGTTATTGGCGCTTTTGCTGCAGTGCTTGTTGTTGTATCGGTTGCAGCCGTAGCGACGTTAGGCGCGGTGCTGGGACTTTCTGCAGGTATTGTGGCTGCTGGTGCTGCAATCGGCGCTGCTATTGCGCTGATAATCACCTATTGGGATGAAATTGTTGATGCTGTTAACATAGCAGTACAGGCTATTCTTGATACTGTTGTTATCATCGGTACTGCTGTTACAGAAGCAATTCTGAGCGTTGTGCGGTGGATTATCGGCACTATAGGCGATATGTGGGCAAATATTACAGGCAACCAAGATAATTGGTTTAGCAAATTTTCTTCTATGCTTGGTGATGCTATTAAAGAAGTAGAGGATTTTGCAAAAAAAGCCATTGACTGGTTTGGCAGAGTTTTCGCAGCGAAAAAAGCTGTTGTTGATACTCGTAATGCTGATGCTGAACTTGCTCAGATTCAGGAAGATTATAAAATCTATGAGGAAGCCAAAAAGACTACCAGAAAATCTGATTCTAGCAATCTTTTTCAGAACCCTGATAAAAATGACATTGGTTCTGGAAGAAATTCTTCCTTAAAGCAGGAGAATGTAGCCTTAAAGGCTCTGCAGGACGAAAACAGGATAGCTCAGGAGCGGAAGAAAATCGAAAACGACTATGTCCGGCTTGTTTTGAAAAAAGAAAAAGACATGTGGGCAGCTCAGAACGCTATTGCAAAAAAGTATGGAACTGACGCTCAAAAGTTAAGCATAGAACTTGCAGAAATTGAGTTTAAGAAAAAGCAGGAACTGCAGGAAGAGGAACTGGCCTACACGGAACAGATGCTTGCTGCTGAAAATGCACTTAAGGAAGCGCAGCTGCGTGGAGCATCTCAAAAAGAGCTGGAGATGCTCAGGGAGAAGTTGGCGTTGCTCAATAAAACGCACCAATATACGATTGATAATATCAATCAGACTGCTACAGCTAAGGCCAATAGTGCTCAAACTGACTACGATAACGAGGAGGCAGAATGGCAAGCGCGACACGATACATCCTCTACTGTTGGTAAATGGAGCATGGACGCTGAACGTGACTTTGAGGCGGGCAAGGCAAAAGCCAATAATGCTGACAGCTACGAAGAAAAGGTTCGTTTAATGAATGAAGCCTTACAGAAATATGATGAGGAACAGCAAAAAATCAATACCATCAGCAAAATTCAGCAGACCAGCAATCAGCTGGCGAAGGATTTTTCCGGTGCTATAACTGACTGGATTACTGGTGCGCAGAGTTTTGGCGATGCTATGAAAAGTATCTTGAAACAGCTTATTGCACAGCTTATCCAGGCTGCTATTTACGCAACTATCGTAGCTGCTTGCACTGGCGGCGGTGGTGGTTTTGCTGCGCGTTGGAAGGGTGCTTTCGGCAAATGCCTTGCAACAGGTGGTTCGGTTGATGGCCCCGGTACCGGTACGAGTGATAGCATACCTGCAATGCTCTCGAATGGCGAGTACGTGCTTAATGCTCAGGCAGTAGACCGTTTGGGTGTACCGTTCCTTAATGGCCTGAATACTGGGCGTTTGAGAGGCTTTGCCAGCGGCGGGCTTGTTGGTTCCGGCGGTGTTGCCGGCTATAAGGCAGAACGTGGCAGCAATGGCGGGCAGGTCCAGAGCGTTAATCTGTCTATGAATGTTTCTGCAATGGATGCTGCCAGCTTTGGCGATTTCCTTAATCGTGGCGGATTGGACGTTGTGAAGCAAGCTCTTTTTGACAGCAATCGTAACTTCGCAAGTGAGGCAGGTGTGTGGTAATGCGTAAGTTCCCAGAATTAAGAAAATTTAGCTGGAACAGCACCTTTGAAGAAAAATGGAATACCACTGTACAGAAATCTGCCTCCGGCCGTGTGCGTACATTGACCAATCAGCTTTACCCGGCATGGACTATCAAAGCAAGCTATCCTGCGTTGACGGATGCACAGGCAGATGAGCTGTTAGGCTTCGTCGCTTTAATAAAAGGCTCCTTTGAGGCCTTCCTCTGGCTTGATCCGGAGCATAATACGGAAAAAGGTGCACCGCTGGCGCAGGTGAGCAGCAGCAAATATCAGTGCGTAGCGCGCATCGGCAGCTATGTAGAGCCGGTGGAATATGTAGAGAATGTAACCGTTCTGGTAAATGGCGCAATAGTGCCGACAACAAATTACACTGTAAGCGGAGGCATTATCACCTTCCAGCAGATTCCTTCCGGCACAGTAACGGCTAACTATACATATTATTGGAAAGTGATATTGGCAGATGACGGTCTGACCATCAGCAAGAAATTTGACAATATCAATACCGCAGAAATCAAGCTGGAGGTAGCAAGATGAAGGACGTAGCCACAGGCTTAGAAAATTACCTGAATACGGAAAAGTATATGACAAGCTGCGACCTGTTCGAACTGCGCCTGCCTGATGGCGGCGTTTATTACTACACTGACGCAGATAAGGATATCCTGTATGATGGCCATAACTATCGACATGACGTGCTGCTAATCAAACGCCAGCAGGTCAAGGTTAATGACAGCGTAGTTGTCGACACGCTGAGTGTCAACATCAAGGCAGATAAGACTGCTAAAATCGGCAACACGCCGCTGCTGAAGGCTGCACATGACGGCACACTGGATATGAGCAAGCTGTATTTACGCAGATGCTTTTTCCGTGATGCCGTAGTTATCGGCGCTATTGGTTTGTTTGGCGGCAAGGTAGAAGTGAAATCGTGCGGCGGTTTAGGTTTGGACCTTACAGTCAAGGCTGTTACGCAAGGCCTTAGCCAGGAATTCCCGGTGCGAAAGTATTATCCGCAGGGCACATATTCAACAAAAGGCGGAACGATAACGGCCAGCACGGACAGTACAGCAGGCTGCCTGATTGCACCATATGTTCCATTGAAAGAGGTGCTGATGTAATGAATGAGGGACAGAAAATAGCCGAAGCTGCTTTGAGCTGGCTGGGTACGCCACATGTCAACGGAGCAAAGAGCAGAGGCCACGGAATTGACTGCGGCATGCTTTTGATAGCGGCAACGGAGGATGCAGGCTGCATTGCGAAGGACTCTGTAAATGTAGCACCATACAGCAACGAATGGCATCTGCATCACAGTGATGAATGGTTCCTGCATTATGTGCAGACCTATTGCCGTGAGGTCAAGACGATGGAGACAGGAGATTTCCTGCTGTATCAGTTTGGCCGCTGCATTTCTCATGGCGGTGTATATGTTGGTAACGGCATGGTTTGTCATGCTGTTGTTGAACAGGGAGTTATCCTCAGCAGCGTTGATGATGTAATGTTTCTGGATGCAAAAGGCAGAAGCAGGCTGCGTGGTATATATAGGTTTGGAGGTGAGTAGATGGGTTTATTTAAGACGGCAAATATCGTCAGCAGGGCGGACAAAATCAGCAATTTTACCGTCAGCACGGCTGAGTATGGCAGCGCTGTAATGGAGCTGCTTGGAACAACGCGCATCAGCGGCAACGTTATTTATTATGATGACTTTGAGGCCCATGAGCACCGGGAAACCCAGCGCTCCGGCAAGGGCGGCGGTGTAAAATCGACCACGATAACCTATACATACACGGCTGCTGTCATTATGGGACTGTGCGAAGGACCTATTAAAGGAATCGGCCGTGTATGGATTGACAAGGAACTGTATCAGTATCCGTCCGAGAAAATCGGCATGACATTGTACAGCGGTACTGCTGATCAGCAGCCGTGGCCTTACGTTGTCGGTAAACATCCGGAAAAGGCTCTGCCTTATACCGGACTTGCTTATATGGCCGGTGTTATCGACCTGGGCAACAATGCCAGCCTGCCTAATTTTAACTTTGAGGTTCAGGGCAAGCTGCTGGATACCGGTGACGGAGTTGACGTTAACCCTGCTGATTACATCAGATACATTCTGGACAAAGTTGGGCTGCAGGATGTTGAAATTGTAGGTTTAGAGAATTACCGGAAGTATTGCCGTGAGTCGGATTTCCTTATTTCAACACCTGCAGACTACACCAGCGCAAAGACGGCTCGTGATATTGTCAATGAGATCGCGAGCCTGACCAATGCGTACATGTTCTGGAGCAATGACCGTTTTAAAATCGTGCCTAGGGCTGACCGTCCGGTAGGCGAGTGGCAGCCTGATAAACAGATTGTCTATAACCTTACTGCGGACGATTTCCTTGAACAAAGCAACGGAGCCTGCGTAACCTATTCCCGCAAAGACAGCAGTGAGCTGTATAACCGCTTTACCGTGGAGTTTTACAATCGCGAAAATGCTTATGAAAAAGAAAGCGTCAGCTATGAGGACAGCGAAAATATTGCTGATTATGGCTTACGGCAGGCAAGCACAACGGCTGCTCATTATATCTACACTAAAAAGCGTGCGGTGAAGCTGGCCGAAGAGCTGGCAAGGCGCAACAAATATGAGCGCAATAAATACACCTTCAAACTTGACTGGTCCTTCTGCAGGCTTGAACCGGGTGACCTTGTGACGTTGACTGATGCTAATATTGGTCTTGATAAGCAGGTAGCGATGATTGACGGCATCACAGAGGATGCGCATGGCATTCTGAGCGTTACTGCTATCAGCAGAGCTGCAGGCGATTACTCCGAAGCTCTGTATGATGTGCATGAGGTTGACAGACCTTATGTAGATTTCAACGCTGAGCCGGGGGATACGGATACACCGCTGATATTTCAGCCTCCTAGCGATTTGACTTCCAATGGTAACGAAATCTGGATAGCAGCCAAAGGCAAGAAGGATGCCTGGGGAGGCTGTACAGTATTTGTCAGCGACAATAATACCAATTATAGGAAAGTCGGTACTATAACCAACAATGCGCGCTTAGGTACGTTGGCCAAAAACATGCAGGTTAGTGATACATCCTGCGAGGTCAAGATTAACGGCATGCTGCTCAGCGGTACCGCGCAGGATGCAGAACGTGGCAATACATTATGTTGGGTAGATGGTGAGTGCATCAGCTACACCACGGCTACAATGCTCAGCAACGGCAATTACCGCCTTGACGGCTGCAGGCGTGGACAATACAACACTACTGCTACGGCGCATAACAGCGGAGCGCGTCTGGTGCGCTGCGATGAGGCGCTGCTGAAAACCGAGGTCCGGAAAGAGGACGTAGGCAAAAAGATCTGGCTGAAGTTTTGCTCCTACAATATCTTCAGTACCGGTGAGCAGAGCCTTGCTGATGTGCAGGCCTACGAGTACACCATTAACGCTTACTACATCCCTCCGGTGCAGAATCTGACGGCCTATAATCGTTACCGCCAGCTTGCTGACGGTGTGGCCCGTTATGACATTGTTGTCAACTGGACTCCGCCTGATATGGCTACATATCTGGAAGGCCAGCTCTGGTATAAGACCAACAATGAGCAGGCAGAAAGAATGGTTATGGCAGAGGGCGTGCCGGCAGATGAGATGGGCTGGCAGGGTGGATGGCTTTATGGCGGCTCCGGCAAAGACCAATGCGTAATACCTCAGGCCATCGTCGGCGATACCTATCGGCTTGCTGTATGCACTAAGGATGAATACGGTATGGCTACCAGCCCTGATATGTCGCCTCAGATTGATATTACGGTAGCGGTAAAGACTACTACACCGAACACTCCGGATGATTTCAACATCAGCTTTAATGACGTTGCTTTAGTTACATGGAAAGAGGTTACTAACTCTGATATTGCTTTTTATGAGATACGTCGCGACAATTACCCCGGTGTTGAGGATGTAAACCTGTTGGCGCGTACCAACGGCCTCAGCGCGTCGCTGGCGCTGTCAGAGCGTACAGGCACGCTATATCTGTATGCTAAAAGCGCCATTGGCCAATATAGTGCTCCTGCAGATTTGAAATACTACAAAGCAGAACCGCCGAGACCGGAACCGCCGGTGCTTAGCCCTAAAGTAGGCGGCATGGGCATCAAATGCAAGGCTGTACCCAGTGACTGCATCGGCGTGCGCTATTACATCAATGATGATAGCGTGTACAGCAAGAACAATACCCTGTCATATAGCTGTGAAGCAGGCGTGTATGATGTAACCTGTGCTTATGTGGATATGTTTGGCGATGGTCCGACATCCGGGCAGTCGACCTGCACCGTCAAGACTGTTATTGACGAGAGTATGATTGCAGATGAAGCTATCAGCTCCGCTAAGCTGGACAAGATTGTACAGACAAATATCAGTAATGCTACGGCCAACGCAAACACTGCACTACAAAATAGTAATAACGCTTTAGTTAATGCAAATGCAGCATTGAGTAATAGTAATATTACGGCTGATAAGTTAAAAAAAGATTATAGTACAACCACGCAGACGGAAACACTTATTG
>CAVKUS010000074.1:0-6811 GCA_963659725.1 Bacteroides sp. CAG:545
CACGACCTCCGCCGTGACAGGGCGGCATTCTAACCAACTGAACCACCGGGCCAATGTCAGTGTTTCTGACAGTTATATATATTACCATACGTTTAACGTTTTGGCAAGAAGTTTTTTGAAAAAATTTTTAGAGAAAGTTTTTCAATGGCGAAACAGAGGCTTATTGCAGAGTAGATTTAAGTTTGAGTACCATCAGAAATTACATCACTCTCAAACCAGAGAAGCAAATTTCTGCGACAGATGCCAGTTTGAGTACCATCAGAAATTACATCACTCTCAAACGAGTAAACCGGATAAAAAACCCATTAGATTGTTTGAGTACCATCAGAAATTACATCACTCTCAAACAGCGGAACGGCAAACAGTTAACAGAAACATGTTTGAGTACCATCAGAAATTACATCACTCTCAAACGTTCCTCTTGCTACTAACTCCGATAGTAGGTTTGAGTACCATCAGAAATTACATCACTCTCAAACCTCAAATTCAGAGATTGTCCACGAATGAAACTATCATCACCATAGCGTAATTTCCTCAGATCCCTACAAAGACATTATAAATCACTCAAAATTCTTTATCAAAATCATTTAACAACACATAAATCATCATCAACTATACATGCAGCTTCTTCTGCAAGCTCCTGCTCAACACTGTTTTCCAAAAGAAGAAGATGCATTTTCCTGTAAAACGCTTCTTTATAAAATTTCTGCAACTCATCATTCGTCAAATAAGTCTTCAAATTTACGAAAGCCAAAATCTTTACTTTTTGAAACTTGCTGCAGACATCCATAAAATATACCAGTCCTTCCAAAAAATTTTCTTCTCCGGCTTCAAATTCCACCTCCAATGCTTTAAACAAGCTCTGCAGATTAAAATCATCTTGAAACTTCAAAGCATAATCAACCTGATTCAGTAAACCATAAGTATACTCTGCAATCTGACCTTTCACTCTACAGGTATTCAAATAATTTTCTTCATTCATTCCCAACTTACCAAGCTCATTATATAAGCCGGTTAATGCTTTGCGTGAATTTATCTCCAAAGTGAACGGATTTACAACAAGGCAGACATCCTTATCTATTTTTAAAGTTTTATCGTTGTCAGATAAAACAAACCGACCTTCTCCACTGTCAATCTGTTTGGCAAGCTCTTGAATCATTCTGCGGAAAAGCTCCTTATTCTCAACTACCAAAACATTTACTCTGTTTTCCTGAAAAACAAGCTGCTGTTCCAGCTCCGTATAAACCAGCTTCATAATATTACCAATCTTTCATCACTGTTCAAAACATCATTATGCGCTTGTCCAACCAAAACCTCCATACGCGAAAACTGTCGTTCCGTAACTGTAAGCAGTTGCACCAGTCCTTCTTGTGGCAAATTCAGCTTGACCTTCTTGATGATTGCATCTGCAGCTATTGCATTAAGCGCAATTTTGCAATACACAGATTCCTGCATCATCATAAACCCATTTTTTAACAGATACTTACGAAAAATCCTATAGGAACGCTTATTTTCAAGCGTGGTAATTGGCAAATCAAAAAGAACTAATATTCTCATAAATCTATAACTCATAATCACTTATACAAAGCTGCTCCACTTGATTATGCTTACATCATTATTGTTAAGTGCATCAAAAACACTCTTACAATATAGCTTAATAGCATAATTAAGAGTAACCTGCTTTTCATTGTTTACAACATTTTTATTCAGTACTTCTAAGATTTCATGCTTCTGCTCTTTATCAAAGCAATGCAGCTTTTCTTTTACCAGCATATCATATACCTGATAATCAACAAAAGGCCGCAACGGCTCCATAATATCTGAGCCCAAATTGAATGCATTGAAACTATTATCGTGAATCAGTCCAAGCTGTGTAAGATAACCATTGGCGGTTATCTCCCTGTTGCATGCAGCCAATAAAACCATATAACCATAATTCAAAGCTGAGTTGACAGCAATATCATCTGCTCTGGTAAAGCCAAGTCCAAAAATAGAGTTAAAATATACTTTAGCAGCATGACCTTCTCTGTTGCTGGCATCGCGATACTGTAACTGCGCAGCATATTCCTCCAGCATAGCTGCTGTATCCAGCCCTAACTTCTTCAACAAAGCAGCTTGCATCTTAATTTTGGTATATATAATTGCCGTACCAACATCACCTTTAGTGCTTTCACTCCAAGCTATCTGCTGCTTTATTTTAGCACTGACATCATGCGCTCCATAATACGGAATAAGCTCAGCTGAAGGATTTCTTTTGCTGTCACAAAAAATAACCTTTATTTTTCTATCCATCATTTCCGCAAGCAAAGCCGCTGTCAATGAAACCTGCGTTGTTTCAATAAGCAGTACTGAAATCTCATCAAGATGGACCTTGGTGGTCCGCTCTCCGCGAACCACCATATAGCCCAACTGTAAATCAAGCTTTGCCCGTGTACTGATAACAATTACACGCCAGCTCATAGCTTCATCAAATCCACTTCCTGTTCAAAAACACCTGTAGGAGATTGGTTAATCAAGATACATTCTTTTAATTTAGTAATATTATTGCTTATCTTCAACGTACCACAAGAAGTACCCTTATCAATTAAATTAAAATCAGCAGATGCACTTGCACACTTAAACAGATTCAAAATTTCTTTTATGATATGTATCTGCTTTGATAACGTTAATTTTACAAAATGCTCCCTCTTTTCTTTTAAAGTAATTGTCTGTGATGCAGGCCTGTTCTTATACAAATTGTTAGCAGACTTAACAATAAACATATCATATAACTGTACGTTAACCGCTCCGCTAATTCCCCACTTCTGCTCATAAAAATCCAGTCCTTTTTGCGCTTTTTGTTTCTGTATGTCATCAGCATTTTGATCAGCTAATGTTTTTTCTTTTTCTGCTATATCAGTTTCATACTTTAAAGCCTTTTTCAGATAATCAGCAACGTCATCAGCTATGCATAGCTGTCCAGCACCATAAAATACCAGTTGCTTTCCTGTCCTACCAGAAATATGCATAGGAAAACCGTTAATCTTAAACAAGCTATATTTTTTTATTTTAGGAATCTTTATTTCAGGCTTGCAAAGCTGTACAACTTCTGTAAGATAATCTTGTACCGCCTTTTCTCCTTGTTTGGCATAAACAAGCGGTATACCTTCTATGGAAAGCTGCACAGATCCTTTTTTTCCTTCTGATTTGACTAAAGCGAAATACGCTGTAGTCAAGGAATCATAGCCACCATACTTCTCTACGGATAAACCTGCTTTCAAAGGCAATTGACCACTCTTTGCCTTCAAAGGATTCTGTTTAAACAATTCTCCTTTGCCTTCTACCGGTTGTCTGGTAAAGAGAATATTGTTCTTATGCATGGTCTTGGCAACAATTGTAATCGTACCGTCTTTACCGCCAATCCAGGCAATATCATTATCACGTTTAATGCTAAATTTATAAAAAATCTCCGGTTTCAGACTATAACGTCTGTTATCTTGTTTTTTTGTAATAAAATTCAAAGGGTTAGCAGTGAATTTCACATGATAGCAATTACCGACCACAATATTCAGATAAGCATCCTTTGCATGATGTAAATCATTAACCTCACGGCATTTAATGAATTTAAACTGCTGACGGAAATCAGATACATTTCCGGCCTTAACATATACAATCTCACTGCTCTGATAAGCTGTCTTTAAAATCGTAGCAACAGCTTTTGTCGACTGCCTTGTTTCTACAAGTTGTCTGCTGATAAAGCCGGCCAGCTCTTCATCTCTCAGCTGTGTACTGCGTGTCAGACGTTCATATTTTCTCTCATCAATGAACCCCCTATCATACAGTAACTTCCAAAAGCTATGCATTTTAGTGCGAATAGCTGCATCAAGCGGATAAATATCTGTTTTGGCGGCATTAACCTCCTTTTTAACAAGTACCCTGTTGCTAAGGCTATCATCCTTTGTTTTTGAACGCGGATAGATATGGTCAATGTCATACAGATTATCATCATACAGAGAAGCCAGTTCTATTCTTTCGCCCGTATACATACAGCGTCCCATCTGCGTATAGTAAAGATAGAGCTTATCACTGCGCAAATCATCTTCTTTTTTGGAACTCAGCTGAATGTTAAATGCGTTGAGCTCATCTGTATGAGGCATAAAATCAATATTTTCTTCCCTGCATTGTTTATATAAGTCCTGCAACTTTTTCAGACGACTGTCAGTACGCTTGCTTTCTTCCTTACTTCTGGCCATCTCAATAAAAATACGCTTAGGCTCGTGGCCCATAATTTTCTTGATTTCTTCCAATATCGTCAGCGTCTGCCAAATAGAACGCTTAACAGAAGGAGAAACGTAAAGATCTTCCACGTCTTTATAAGTCAGCTTACCATTACTGCTTTGTCTGCTACCGTTAAAATCTTTAATCTTGCCAATAAAGTCATAAGAACAATAGTTGCTCAAAAGCTCCATGAAATTCTTATTTGTATGACGCAAAGCGCTGATAATAGTGACAAGTTCACCAAAAGCTTTATCCTCATAAGCTATAGCACTGCTATTTAACAAAGTTGCAGACAGTCTGCCCCAGTCTTTATATTTCAGTTTTTTGATAGCTTTGATTTTATCATCAGAAATCTGCGGATAAGTATTTTTTATTTTAGTGACCAGCATCTTTTTCTCGTCACAGAATAAGGTTATCCATCTGATAATATTTTCAATTTCATCTCTATGCAGTTGAATATAATCTTCACCGAAAATTCTTCTAAAATCATTATATGATTTCATCGAAGCATTAATATTATCATCAATGCCTCCGATATTTTGGAAAGAAATGTTTTCCTGTCTAAAAAATCTTTCTAATGTTTTCTTGGTAACCTTTGATGTCTTGGCAAGAAAAAGCTGTTTAAAGATCTTTTCCAGCACATCAACAGGCAAGCGTTCGCCGTCAACAGTAATATTGTTAATAGCATTACGCACCATAAACTCCGAATACAATAATGATTCCTTAGGAAGTACGTCTTCACCGACAAGATACGTGCATTTTGCTGTCATATTGGTTATAAACTTTTCTGCACTTTCTTCCAGATTAACAACTTCAGTGAAATTCCAAGGATAAATTTTTTCATTCTTACGTACAACCCAACATCTTCCCTGTTCTTTAGACATGCGTGTACCAGCAAGCGGACCTACATAATACGGTATTCTGAACTTAACAATCTGTTCAATTTTTTCACGCACAGAAATACCGTTATTATCAGTTTCACCTAAAAATGGTAAATATCTCTCAGCATTATCAAGAATGCATTTTAATTCTGCCAAATGTACCTGGATAGGAATAATACCATTGTCCTTAGTTGTCTGTTTAGGGAAAGCTAATCCGTTGGCAACACGAAACAGCAAACGCTCCTCCTCTGTTTTGGCATCATCAATACTCGTAATTTCCTGCATTATCTTTTTGTATTCTGCAATACCGTCAAGTTGCTTCTTTAGATCCTTACAAAAATCAAGCTGATTACGTCCTTTGATTCCTTTAGCATATTTCTCATAAGAAATATCTCCATCCTGCCTAAAAATCTTATTATATAAAGGCTTACCTTTAAGCATAGATTTCAAAACAACCAAATCCCGTTTATGATCTTCATAAACCTGCACCTTGCACTCAGAAAGCAGATGCTGTTCACCTTCATCTTTTTTACTTGTATCAAGATGCAATATTTTTGCCAGCAAACTCCAATCATAAATAGCTTTGAAACGGAGTAACCCTTCGTAACGCTCCCCTAATACTGCTGTAAGCACAGGCTCAATTTCATCTAAATCATCATCCTGAAAGCTTACTGATTTCTTTTCACATTCATCTAATTCTTCATCAAAAAATAACTCAGCTAACTTAGCTTTACCACCACTAAAAAGCTGTATAATAGCTTTCTGCTGTTTTGTCTGTGCCGGTAATAAACTCTGCATAGCTTTCTGCTTAGTGGTACGTCCTAAGTTTACATCGCACAAAACTTTAGCCAATTCTTCTATATTTTGACATGACCAATCTTCAATTCCCATCTCATCCCGGACATAATTCTCAACCTCACTGAAAACCGCATTAAAATCGCTTACTTTGGAAGCATCAAGATTATCAAACAAAAAATGTCCACGATGCTTAGCAATATGCTGCACAGCAAGATAAAGTAAGCGCACATCAAACGGTCCCGGCTGTGATGCCAATGCATAACGCAAATGATACATTGTAGGATATTGCTGATAAAAAATCTTATCTGTGTAATTTTTATCAACAAATAAATTATATACTGCCTTATCCCGCTTATCATCCAAATGTAAACGACTATCCTCTAAGCGCATAAAGAAACCGGGATCAACCATAGCGATTTCCTCCGCAAATAATTCCTGTAACATCTTAAGGCGCCATGTTGTTCTGTCAATTCTGCGTCTGCCGGAACGAAAAACTCTTGTAGAAGCTGCAGTATTGGCAGAATCAAAAAGTCTGATTCCCCATAATGCTTTGCCATTAAATTTTAAAATATTATAATTTGTATCCGTAACAGCCCAGCCAACAGATGCATCACCCATATCTAAACCGATATAATAATCACAATTCTTTAATTTTTGCATATTGACAAACCTCCACAGATGAAATATACTATGAGTAACTTCTTGAGTACCATCAGAAGTTACATCACGAGTTCAAAAAACATGATTTATTCAAATCGTCTTCCTCGGAAGACCCCACAGTGTGTGGAACCAAAGCTTGCTTCGGCAAGCTTTTTCGTTTTTTATTAAACAAATTCATGTAAAGCACATTGAATCATTTCTACAGCAATTTAAAA
>CAVKUS010000075.1:0-6474 GCA_963659725.1 Bacteroides sp. CAG:545
ATATAGTTATGGTTTTGAAGTAATATTAAATGAGATGAAATTTGTTTCTGAATGGCTCTACGAAGTCTTAGAAGACAATAAAGAAGAAATGATTTTCACTAGAGATATAGAACATGAAACATATGATTTTGGTAAAATGATAAAAAGACCTGATTTAAAAACGAAATTAGAAATATATGCAGGTGATGTTGCTAATAATTCAAATGCATTATTTTTATCAGTTATGAATGATAAAAAAGATAGGCTTTATAAAGAATACGAAGAAATTCGTTGTTTGAGTGATGTTTATATGTGGTTTACTCGAAAATTAGATATAAGCGAGAATAGGAAAAATGTTATATCAGATTATACATACTTTATGAATAAAGATAATTTTCAAAAGGTTTGTGATCTGATAGGAGCATTTGGAACAGGCATTAAAAGCTTTAAAATAGAAAATATTAGTCAAGAGGAATTTGCTAGACATGTGCCGCGAGAAGTAATTGAAGATATAATTGAACAAATAGAAAAAAATAAAACTAAGAATAACTTTGGTATTACCATGCGAGCTCCAAATGCTTTCTTTATTTTAAAACCAAATAAAAAAGGAAATATTCAATGTAAAACACTAAAATTCAAACACACAACAAATGATTTCCTTTTTGATTTAGCAGAAGAATCAGATGGAACAATAAGAGTTCTTGACTTGTTGGAAGTTTTTATGTCTGAAGATGATAAAACGTTTGTTATTGATGAATTAGATAGATGTCTTCACCCAATTTTGACATATAAATTTATTAGCTTATTTTTTGAATTAGCTAAAATTAAGAATGTGCAATTAGTTGTAACTACACATGAGTCAAGGTTATTAGACTTTAATTTGCTTAGGCGTGAGGAGGTTTGGTTTGTAGATAAACGTGAATCTGGTGCTAGTGATATTTATCCGCTTAGTCAGTATAATGATAAGTTTGATTGCATTATAGATAAAGCTTACTTAGAAGGTAGATATGGTGGAGTTCCAATTTTTAATACGATATTTCCTATAGAGAAGGTGTGAATTATGAGAGAAACTAGGAATCAGGTTAATAGGTTATCAAGTATCAGTGCTAGGCGGATAAAAACTAAAATTTTATTAGTTTTTGAAGGTATAAAAACAGAACCAAAATATTTTAAAGCTATTAAAGATAATAGCTATGTCTTAGGGATAGATCCATTATTAGACGTAATCAATATTGAAAGAGGGTATTGTGAAGGTGGGTGCAGTCATCCAAGTAAGGTATTAGAGATATTGACTAGAAACCTAAGTGAATATAATAATAAATGCTATTCTTATTATACTGGTTGCCAAAAAGTGTTGGAATGGTTACATGATAAGAATTATATTAGATCCGATGATAAAAATCTTCTGAATAAAATTATATGTAAATGCGAAGAGAAATTCGATACAGATATAAATTCTAGTATAGGCAATCTTGAAGATTTAATTGCTATGATATTAGAAAATATTACTTTACCTGTTGACTTAAAAACACAAATAGAAATTATAGCAAAATCAATAAATAGTAAAATAATTACATATGATGACAGCATTGATAGAATTTGCATGATTGTAGATCGAGATAAAGGTAGCTTTAATGATTTACAGTATGAAAATGTATTAGAAACATGTAGAAGTAAAAAAATAGAATTATATGTAACTAATCCTTGTTTTGAATTATGGTTATTATTTCATTATTTAAGAGTCGACGAAGACATTGATGATTTTACTCCTAAAGGTTTAATAAAAAACCTCAAATCTCACTGTGATAAGTTTAATAAAAGCACTTATAATGCAAATATTTTTATGGATAAAATAGATGTTGCAATAAGTAATGAAAGTAGATTTTGTGAAAGCATAGAAGAGCTGCAATATAATTATGGTAGTAATATTGGAAAATTAATAAAGGAAATCATTCCGAAATATCAAAGTGCGTGATTATTAATTTATATATTATAGATGATTTGCTACATTAACATGGTAAAACTGCCACACCAAAACGCTATTTTGTAAATTTTAATTCCTTTTTTGTAAACTACTGGAGTTAATTAATTATGAAAATTCACTGCTGATATCTAAAGAATAACTTTAACGTATATATTGGTTGATTTAGTTTATATTGCGAAGGTGCAGATGAAATGTCTGATCAAAAACTTGTTGAGCAGATTTTTGGCAAAGAATATTTTGATAGAATTGCGGAATTGGAACAGGAAAATCGTAAGTTAGCTCATTATACGTCGGCAAAAGTAGCATTAAGTATAATTGAAAATAAAACGATTTGGCTTAACAATGTTCAATATATGAACGATTATAGTGAGATCGAAATAGGGCATCAGTTGTTGTTGGATTTTTATAATAACGCTACTGGAACAGAGCTAAAAGGAGTTCTAGAAGAAATATCTACAGGTTGTACTAAAAATCTAGAATTTAATTATAACAATATTAGTCCAAAATTAATGAATACATATGCCTTGTGTTTAACAGAACACCTGCCAGATGAAGATAAGTATGGACGATTATCAATGTGGCGCGCTTATGCATCTCTAAATGGGGTGGCTTTAGTTTTTAATAGACCTATGTTTTTAGAGGAAGCAATTAATACAAGTGTTATAACAATACCCATGTTTTATTTTGATCAAAAAGAATTTAGAGACGCAGTTAGTGATTTTACAAAAAGATTACGGGATAACCAAAGCGTCTTAAAGACTATACCTGATTTCCCTAATCACGTTTTTGCTAAGTTTTTAATTACAGTATTGAGTATGAAGCATAAAGGATTTCAGGAAGAACGTGAATGGAGAATTTTATGTAATAGTAGTATTTATATGAGTCCGCCAAATGAGATTCTTAAGGAAAAAAGAGTAGAAGTTAATGGTGCTCCTAGAATTGTAAAAACATTAAATTTCGCTGATGTTCAGTATAAAAATATAAAGTTTAATATGAATGATTTAATATACAAAGTTATTATTGGACCGAGTAATAATGCAGAACAGTTAAGAGAAATTTTTGTAAATGCTTTAAGTGATAATGATGTTAAGAATGCAGATGATAAGGTAATATGCTCAAATATTCCTATAAGAATATAAAACAAAAAAGCCGCACGCTGACGCGCACGGCGGCGGGAGGTATTTCTTCAGTAACTAACTCTCATTTCGCAGCTCTTTAACCAGTTGCATTACATCGTCATCAGAAGTTAAGCCAGAGCGTTCAGCTTCTCCTTGCATATCCTGCTGCAAAAGCTGCATCGCATAAACTGCGGAATTAACCATACGCACAGAGTTGCCTTCGACGATAAAAGTGATGCGGTCACCACTATTTACTCCTAGTATTGCTCTAATGTCCTTAGGTATTGTAACTTGTCCTTTAGCCATAACTTTAGCATTATCTACAAAAGTATCAACATACATAAGATGCGCCTCCTTTTAAACAAGCATGATAAGTAGGGAAATCCCTACTTATATTATACAGATAAACTTCTTAGAAAGCAAATTTTAGGTGGGAGGTTTTAGAAAAATTTAAGTGAAAAACAAATGAATAAATAACGATAATTCTCGTCAGTTACTACTTATTTGGTTGCGCATATGCAATCGCTAAGTTAAGTATACAGGAGAGTTGATATAAAGTTAAACAAAATTCTGAAAACATTAAAAGGAGTATGATTAACATGAAAATTGCCGTTGCCGGTACTGGTTACGTTGGTCTTTCCCTGGCTACGCTGCTTGCGCAGCACAATGAGGTAAAGGCCGTTGATATTATCCCGGAGAAGGTTGAACTGATCAACAACAAAAAATCCCCGATTCAGGACGATTATATTGAAAAATATCTGGCTGAAAAGGACCTCAACCTTGTTGCTACGCTGGATGCAGAAATGGCTTATAAAGACGCAGAATTTGTTATTATCGCTGCACCGACTAACTACGACAGCAAAAAGAACTTTTTCGACACCAGCGCTGTAGAAACAGTAATCAAGCTGGTTATGCAGTATAATCCCAATGCTATTATGGTAATCAAATCCACCATTCCCGTTGGCTACACCAAGAGCATCCGCGAGAAAACAGGTAGCAAGAACATCATCTTCAGCCCGGAATTTTTGCGTGAAAGCAAAGCGCTGTACGATAACCTGTATCCGAGCCGCATTATCGTGGGCACCGACCTGGAGGATGAGCGTTTGGTGAAGGCAGCGCATACCTTTGCCGGCCTGCTGCAGGAGGGCGCTATTAAAGAAAATATTGATACTCTGTTCATGGGTTTCACCGAAGCAGAGGCTGTTAAGCTGTTCAGCAATACCTATCTGGCACTGCGCGTTTCCTACTTCAACGAGCTTGACACTTATGCTGAGATGAAAGGACTGGATACCCAGCAGATTATCAACGGCGTTTGCCTTGATCCGCGTATTGGCAGCCATTATAATAACCCCAGCTTTGGCTATGGTGGTTACTGCCTGCCGAAGGACACCAAGCAGCTGCTGGCAAACTATGCAGACGTACCGGAAAACATCATTGAAGCGATTGTTGAAAGCAACAGAACCCGTAAAGACTTCATCGCTGAGCGCGTACTGGAAATTGCTGGTGGCTATGAAGCAAATGCTGAATATGATGCCCAGAAGGAAGGCAAGGAGCCTGTAATTGGCGTATACCGCCTGACTATGAAATCCAACTCCGATAACTTCCGCCAGAGCAGCATTCAAGGCGTAATGAAGCGCATTAAGGCTAAAGGTGCGAAGGTTATTGTATATGAACCTACGCTGGAGGATGGCAGCACCTTCTTTGGCAGCGTTGTGGTGAACGACCTGGAGAAGTTTAAGGCTGAAAGCCAGGCAATTATTGCAAACCGTTATGACAGCTGCCTTGATGATGTGCAGGAAAAGGTATATACCAGAGATTTGTTCAGAAGAGATTAATAAAGCTTGGGCTTAGACGTGAAAACACCGACGTCCGCCGTACCGAGGGTACGGCAGATGCCGGTGTTTTTGATCGCTTTAGTAATTTGAGTGATGTGTCGTAATTAATATATCGTGTTACAATCAAAATTCTTCCGCTCTTAATTATTTAAACATCAAAAGGTTTAACTTGTAATATTTAACTCTGTTGACAGTAGTAATTAGCAAATGTTCCCTAGGCATTGACTCAAGGCGTATTTTTATAGTTTTTTGAGATTTGTCAGTCATTTTTACTAGTTGAGCCATCGGGACACCTTGACCATAAAATAAAGCTGCCTGCAAGAGAATGCAGTAAATATTTTGCAGTAAATCATCATCACTGATAAATTTATCAACTTTAGCTCTGTATGTTTCCAACTGAGCCTCTTTGCGTTGAAGTATTGCAATTGTATCATTGAAAGTAGATAACAAGAGTCGCATAAAGCCAGTGACAAACGGAGTCATATCGCCTCTATTTCTTTCACTGTCAGCTTCCTTGAAAAGAGCGTAATAAGTTGCACGATTTTTCTTTATAAAAATAGATAACCTTAATGAAGCTAATGGGTGGAAGTGTTTAGATAGAAAATAAGAGGTAATAAATCTATCCGTTCTGCCATTACCATCATAAAAGGGATGGATATAAGCGAAAAAATAATGGAATATACTTACCCTGACAAGCAATGGAATGCTTTCATCGTTTAAAAGCTCCAAAGCATAATGCATTAAACTTATAATACTTTCTTCAGGCATAACTCCTTGATGAATGGTTTTGCCAGTACCGGAATCAATATCAACAGAAGACTTTCGGAATAATTTACCGTCTAATTCGTTGTCAGGATTTTCTGCAATAACTTCAGTATGTGCAAAATCATCGTAAAAAGCTCTTACGTCTTCGCATGTTTTGAATTCTATATCAGTTCTCCCCAGCAAATCTTCATATTTATGAATTACTGAAGTAAAACGTGCCGAACGTGGTGCAGTGCCGTCAATGATATCACGCAATTCTTTCCTTGTGCTATGGATCCCTTCTATTTCATTAGTAGATTTGACTTCTTCAAGTATAGACAATAACGTAAATTGATCTAACACTATTTTAGGCACAGAATGTATTGCATACAGCAGCGTTTCGTATGATTTGTATATCTGCTCCATGAGTAGCGCTAGTTCTTGCGTGTAAATGAGAAATGCAGAATAAGTATTTTTGCGATTATATTCTTTGATGGGCATATCAAAATGTTGGGTAAAAGGTGCGGCATAGCGTTTGGAATACTCTAATTCATAGCCGCTTTCGTTGGTGTAATATACTTTTTTTAGTGGTTCGTATTTCATATTATCTCCTAACGTCTTTGGTAAAAAAGGCCAATTTTCCAAAAGACAGCAAACGTCTTTGGTAAAAAAGGCCGATTTTCCAAAAGACAAGTAACGTCTTTGGTAAAAAAGGCCGATTTTCCAAAAGACAGCTAACGTCTTTGGTAAAAAAGGCCAATTTTCCAAAAGACAGCAAACGTCTTTGGTAAAAAAGGCCGATTTTCCAAAAGAC
>CAVKUS010000076.1:0-6446 GCA_963659725.1 Bacteroides sp. CAG:545
GGCGGTGACGTTGAAGAGAAATGGCGTGTAGACGCAGGCTTGAGATTTACGTTCTGATTTTTCATCTGTATAATATGTAAAAAGCAAGGCAGGGGGAATCCCTGCCTGCTTCGGAAAGTCAAAAAAGGTCGCTGCAAAGCGGCCTTTTTTGCTATGCGCAAGCTTCCGCAGATACAAAAGATTAAAGCAACAATTTAGCTTGCGTGCGCATAGGATGCTACTGCAAAGAACAAATATATAACAATTATTGAGCAATGGTAAGGCTTTAGCTACGGCTGAAGCTTTTTTGTTGCGCAAAAGCAGGCTCGGCAAACTTCTTATTTAAAAAAATGCTGGATATTATCTTTCTTCTTCTTCTTTCGTATAATAAAAAACTTTCTTGGTGTGCCGTTTGGCAACAAAAATCGCAGATATAAACAGTGAAAGTAAAAGCAAGCAAGTCTGCATATCCTCACATCCTTGAGCACGCACCTTTTTTTCAATGATATTTTAAATCCTTCAACGTATAATCATATTGAAATAAAAAATATCTGCAAAAGCAAAGATAGACAAAAACTGTCACAGCAGCTTGCTATACTGAAGTCAGCAAGTGATTTAAATGAAAAAGCAACACTGAATTATCAGCAAGCGGAAAGGAGCAAGAGATGCGACAAAAAGAAATCTTCTTTATGCCTTTGGGGGCAGCGCAAAGCGTAGGCCGCAGCTGCTATTACCTGCGTCTGGGACAGAGCAATATTTTACTCGACTGCGGCCTTCAGCGTATCAACGGAGCAATCTGCACACCGGATTTACACAGTCTGCTTACGTCTCAGTTTATGGAAAGTATGCAGCAGCTTGACCAAGTTTATATTTCGCATGCGCACACTGACCATGTAGGCTACCTGCCGCAGGTTATGCAGATGGCGCCTCAGGCCTCTGTCTACATGACACTGCAGACAAAACAGCTTGCCAAATATCGCCTGACTGTTAACAGCAATCAGCAGGGAGCCGCCGAAGCTTCACGCCTTTTGAGCGGAGTGGCGCCTGTCAATTACCTGCAAAAAATCAAACAACGTGATTACTCAGTCACATTTTTCCCGGCGGGGCACATCCCAGGAGCTATGATGACCTTATTTGAATATGCAGGCCGCAAGATTCTTTATACCGGTGACTTTTCATTGCATTCAGCTTTTGGCCTTGACGGCTGTTGGTTGCCGGATGACCTGGAGATAGACGTGCTGCTGATGTGCGCATTGCACGCCAAGCAGCCATATAGTGTCCGCAAAAAGAATACCCTGCAGCAACGCATTACAGAGGTTATGAACAGCCTGCGCTGGGGACAATCAGTTTATTTGCAGGCCTTTGATGCCGGCAGAGTGCTGGAGCTGCTTATGGCGCTTAACCGCGTGATGGAGCAGAGCGGACAGGTTTTCCCGATATATCTCGAACCGAAGGCCATGGACGCTGTACACATCATGGAAAGCCTGCAGCTGCCGGTGCTGCAGCAAAACAACTACAGCAGCTTTTACGACGGTGCGGCACATCCGCATGTTGTTATCGGTACCAAGCGCAAGGAGCAGGTCGGCTGGCGCTATCGCTTGTTTGACAATGCCTATACGCTGCATGAGGACTACGGAGAAATGCTCAGCTTCATACGCAGGCTGAACCCGCGGCAGGCTTATCTGGTTCACTGCGCCGAAGGCTGCTATGGCTACACCGTGGAGCAGGAGCTGATGCGTGATGCTGGCTGCAGAACTCAGGCAGTATTTCCTGAGGAAGGCGAAATTTATACAATATAAGGATTAGGAGGAAGCATAATGCTGGAAACAAAAAGCGCTAAGGTACAGGAGATTTTAAATGAGATTCATCGGAAGGTTCATCAAAAGGCAGGACGCATGGATAGAATGTCAACGGATATTGTTTTGGAAAATCTTGCTGTACAGGCTCTGTGCAGCAATCTAAAGCTGTCGCCCGGTGCCTGTGTGGAGGTCCTGAAGGAAAAATTTGCCTGCAGCTGCAGCGATAACGATATGATCAGAATCTATCGCGATTTTAAAATAAATAGTTTTGATAAAAGACAAGAGATATTTGTGGACGCTACCGGTATCGTCGTGTTATTGGAAAAAAGCATGAACGGTGACAAGCAGGCCTTTGCGCTGTATCGCAGCACCATGGAAAAATTTATGGAAAAAAGACCGGACCGTTTCTATAGAATTATTCTGATGATGGCCTTTTGCAATATTCCTGCGCTGCAGCAGGAAAAGGATCGCGAGCTGATTACAAACTTTGGCAATACCCTGTGCAAATATCTGGTTTATGATATAGAAAATGCCATTACTTATACGTATGGCTTCAATAAGCATCATAGCAGTGCGCCAAGCAAAAACGGTAATACCCCGAAAACTAAAAGTCCCGAGCAGGAGCGCTTGCTGCAAAAGCTGGCAAGCCTTGAAAGCGCGCTGGAGCAGTCGGATATGCTGCTCAGAGATTTGCAGAACGAATTCGACGAACGACTGGAGGCTGTCAAGCTGCAGGAGATGACAGAGTTTTTCGGAAAGCTGAATTCCGATAAATACGGCTGTATTTTAGATGAGCTGCTGATGCTGCGCAAGGGTATTGATGCAGTGAAAAAAAGCGGTTACGTACTGCCGTTGGAAATTAACGGCCTGCTGATTATGGTACGCAAGCTGGTGCAGTTTTTGCGTGACAGCCACATTGACCCGATGCTGAAGCCGGAATCGTTGCGTACTGTAAAGGCTGTTGATATTGAATTTTGGAACTACGAGGGCACCCCCTTTGTGAATGCAGAGGAAGAAAAGCAGGTTAAGGTAATTTCCCCCGGTTGGATTTACAGCGAAAAGCAGGTGCAGATTTCGCGTCCGAAGGTAAAGGAGGTTGTTGAGGATGTTGATTAATAACGAAGAGCACAATGATTTGTGCGTAGGTATAGATTTAGGTACTACTAACTCTGTTCTGGCCACCGTCAATCTTAAGGCTAATGGTGATATCGTGAGCAAGGTAGTGGATTTGCCGCGCGCCGTTGATGTTTACAACAGCGCAGCAGGCAAGGCCAGACTGAACACGCAGAAAAAGCCTTTGCTGCCGTCCTGCGTGTATTATCGCGAGGAATACGGCTACGAGCCGCTGGTAGGCGACTTTGCCAAAAACCAGTATGCGCTTCGCCCGCATCTGGTGGCTAAATCTATTAAAAGCCAGATGGGACGTGCTACTGCCGAAGGCCTGGCTGATGAGATTACGGATAAGTCTCCGGCGCAGATTTCGGCACGTATCTTGCAGCATATGCTGCGTGAAGCCAGCAAGATTTATCGCACGGAAATCAAAGACGCGGTAATCACCGTACCTGCTAACTTTGACTCCGTAATGTGCCAGGCAACACGAGATGCTGCGTCGTTGGCCGGCATTCAGGTGACAGATAATGACGGCAGCGAAAGACCGGTGCTGCTGTCTGAGCCGAATGCAGTTATCTATGATTTGATTAATCAGGTACAGAACGGTGAAATATCCAATCATATTATTGATCTTAACAGCGAAAAGAACGTGCTTGTTTTTGACCTTGGCGGTGGCACATTGGATATTACCATGCACAAGATTAAACGTCGCGAGGATTGCCCCGACGTTTTAAAGGTAGACGAAATTGCTACCAACAGATATACGCTTTTGGGCGGCGATGACTTTGACCGGGCTGTTGCCGATGTAATGTTTGAGCACTATCAAAGACAGTATGGCGCACATCCCGAGATTGTGCGCAAGCTGCAGCAGGAAAAGAAGGCGATTATGCCGCAGCTGCTGAATTATGCGGAGGAGCTGAAGCTGGAGCTGAGCGAGCGCCGGCAGGCAGAAAGCAGCTTTTCCGCTGATGACAGCTTCGGCTGGGATGATGAGGAGGATGCCGAAGAATTTTTCGTAGGCGGCAACATGGGCGGCATCGGTTACGCCTATGACGACAGCTTCACTCAGGAGGCTGTAGAAAAGATTCTGCAGCCGTTTATGGGAAAAAATCTGCAGTTTGCCGACTACAAGAAAATAGACAGCCTGCAGGATACGAAGAATATTATCTATCCTATTCTTGACGTTTTGCAAAAGAGTTCAGCCAAGCTGGCGGGTGAAGTCAAGGTAGATGCTGTAATTGTCAACGGCGGCATGAGCAAATTCTATATGGTTACGGACCGCCTGCGCGAATTCTTCGGCTTGGAGCCGATTGTAGCGCTGGACCCTGATCAGGCCGTAGCGAGAGGTGCAGCCGTATATCATTACTATCTGCACAAATACGCAAAACAGATGCAGGAGGATATGCGTATGGTAGGCGCAGCAGCGCCTGCGTTGCAGCCACTGCCGGGCAAGGCTGCAGCCCCTAAGGCTGCTGTTGCAGCCGTACAGCAGCGACCTGCTATTGAATGGGGTAAAAATATCCTTAACGACAGCCTGTATCTCGGTATGCGTGACGGCGCAGTGCAGGAGCTTGTAGCAAGCGGTACGGAGCTTCCGTATCAGTCCGACTATATTAAAGGCTTTCAGCTGCTGCCGGACAAGGCGGAAATTGCCATTCCCATTAAAAGACGTGTTTTGGGTAACGATTACCGGACAATCGGCAACGGCCATCTTAAGCTGAAGCATGGCTACAAAGATGGTGCCTACGTTGCTATCCGCGTACTCATGGGCAGCAACAAGGTGCTGAGTATGGAAATGCTGCTGAGCAGTGATGCCGATATGCGCTGCATTATGGAACAGAAAACAGCAGAAATTATTATCGGCGGTGATAATACTAATGCGCCTGTTACCAGGCTGAAATTTAATCCGCCTGCCGGTACTAAGCTGAATGTGCATAACGAGCTGCATGGACTGCAGACCTTGTGTGAACGCAAGTATATGGTCAAAGGCGATGCGCAGAAGGATGTCATCAACAAGCTGAGCCAGCGTACAAGCAGCATTGCTTCTGCCGGCAATAAGGATGAATTTGCCAGACCGCTGTTGGAGATGCTGTGCTACACCAACAATGACGAGTTGCGTATGCGTCTTTTTACCATCGCACGCAAACACGCAGGCTATTGGACGGAACAGCAGCGCCAAAGTTTGGCAAGGGAATGCCTGAACCAGCTGCAGGGTGTGTTGCAGGGCTTCCCGTCCTACGGCCCGAAAATTAATGTCAACATTCAGGCTATCTATACTCTTGCCTGCTGTGGCAGCAAAGAGCAGGTTGCCAAGTTAGAGCCGCTGGCAGACAACAGCCGTTATTATGCAGCAAGTCTGTACGCATTGGGCAAGAGCCGTGTGGCCGGCAGCTTTGTGCAAAGGAAGCTGCATCAGGATGCTTATTGTGAAAACACCAGATGCAACCTGCAGGTTACGGCGCATGCCCTTGGTATGGCGCTGCGCCTGGAAGGCGGCAGAGCTGCAGGCCTCGACGTGGAGCAGGCGGTGAAGGACCTGTGCTTTGTTATCAACAACCGCACCGTCCTTGATGCGAACTACAGCAGTGATATTGTCTGCTGCCTGATTGCTCTTGGTTATGCCTGCGACCAGCGCTTTGGCGGTAATCCTGTATCCGAGGCTTCGCTGACGATGGCAAGACAGACCTTGGCAAATTTAAACCGTCACTATAGTGTGGAGATTGTGATGCGCCTGGCTAAGGCTGTTGGCGTAGTCTACAAAATGTTTGATGGTGAAATTCTGTCAGAGGATGAAGAGGAGTTCCTGCTTAAGAAGCTGGAAATTTAAAACGGAAATAATAATTAAGTAAAGTGTAAGAGGACTGTCCCCCTGACGATAATGTATCGACTGTGGGGATGGTCCTTTTTGACGTTATATGGATGATGCAGATTGCATGTCTGTTGCGTATTTTTTGCGCAAAATTTATTAAAGATACAATTTTTTAAAGTTTACTTGTACCCATCTGAACCTTAACTATTAAAGCCCTTCAATATAAATGTAATGAATGCAACATATTAAAGGCTATGCGTAAAATTTTTTCACCTATTGTAGCGTGTTCCTGGATAAGAGTTTGACTGGGGGGGACAAGGTGGTATAGTTTATGATTGAAAGAGGCATCAGGTGATGAATCACCTGAGGAAGATAATTAATCATCAGCAAGCAATTGGTAATGAAGCAAGAGTAGCTGAAATGAGTTCGTTTATTATAGGAAGGGAAGAGGTGCAATCCCTCTTAGCGCATTTTGCATCTGTCAGCAGGCTATTACATATATTTCACAAAAATATTTATGGATAAAAATTATCTGAGAAGAAGACTTTTTATAAAGTGTTCTTTTGAGAATTACAATATAAATTGATGTTAGCTTTTACTAAACTTAAAATATTTATGAAAATAACAAGAGAATTGCTTTTTGAAGCTTAAAAAAAGGCTGTTGACAGAGAATATTAATAAAGAGTAAAATAAGCGGGTGAGAAAAAAGATGCTCATTGTTCATGCTTTTTATAATATAAGTGTATAGT
>CAVKUS010000077.1:0-6023 GCA_963659725.1 Bacteroides sp. CAG:545
CCGGATAGAGATGCAGGCTGATAAATGGACCGTTGAGGGTGCTGTCAAATCGCTTCGGCGAGAGTATTCGGCAACGCAACACCGGCGTTAAGGGTGAGGAGTGTGATGGCACTCTGCGAGAGCGCGTCGCGATAGCGACGAAACAAGGTGGTACCGCAGGTATAAGTATTTACAGCCTGTCCTTGGAATTGCTTAGAAAAGCTAAGCAGCTTCAGGACAGGCTTTTTTGTATAACAATCTGTGATAGGCCTTCTCGTAGAATGTTAGCGTAAACTATGGGAGGAATAAAAAATGATTAAAGAAGCAATTGTAAAAATCGTCGGCAAAGAGGATTTAACCTATAACGAAGCATATGACGTAATCAACGAGATTATGAGCGGTGAAACAAGTGCAACGCAGAATGCGGCTTTTTTGGCAGCGCTTTCTACCAAGAGCACTACGGCGGAAACTACCGATGAAATCGCCGGCTGCGCCGCTGCGATGCGTGACCACGCACTGAAATGCGAAACCGGCATGGACATCTTTGAAATCGTCGGTACCGGCGGCGACGGCTCCAACAGCTTCAACATTTCCACAACCTCAGCTCTGGTTGCTGCGGCAGGCGGCATGAAGGTTGCTAAGCACGGCAACCGCGCCGCTTCCTCTAAATGCGGCACTGCGGATTGCCTGGAGGCGCTGGGTGTAAACATTCAGCAGGACCCGGAAAAATGCGTAGAGCTGTTAAAGGAAGTCGGCATGTGCTTCTTCTTCGCACAGAAATACCACACCTCGATGAAATATGTAGGACCTATCCGCAAGGAGCTGGGCATCCGCACCGTATTCAACATCCTCGGACCTCTGACGAACCCCGGCAGCCCGAAGATGCAGCTCTTGGGTGTGTATGACGAGTACCTGGTTCAGCCGCTGGCGCAGGTACTGATGAACCTGGGCGTTAAGCGTGGCATGGTGGTTTACGGTCAGGATAAGCTGGATGAGATTTCGCTGAGCGCACCGACTACCGTTTGCGAGTTCAAAGACGGCTGGATGAAAAATTACGTGATTAAGCCTGAGAACTTCGGCATGGAGCGCTGCACCAAGGCTGATCTGGTAGGCGGTCTGCCGGAAGAAAACGCTCAGATTACGCGCGACATTCTGGCGGGAGCGCAGGGAGCGAAACGCAATGCGGTTTTGCTGAATGCCGGTGCCAGCCTGTATATCGGCGGCAAGGCTGAGAGCTTTGCGGATGGCGTCAAGCTGGCGGCAGAGCTGATTGACAGCGGCAAGGCGCTGCAGACATTGGAAAAGCTGATTGAGCTGAGCAATAAATAAGCTGATTAAAGAGGTTAGATTATGATTTTAGATGAGATTGCGGAATATACCAAGGAGCGTGTGCGGGCGCTCAAAGCGCACAAAAGCCTTTATGCGGTGCGTGATGAGGCAGAGGGCAGACCGCAGGGCAAGGATTTCAGGGCAGCGCTTGCTGCCCCCGGCCTGAGTGTCATCGCCGAGCTGAAGAAGGCCTCCCCCTCGAAGGGCGTTATTGCCCCCGATTTTACGGACATCTACCTGCGCAAGGCTGCAGAGTACGAGGCGGGCGGCGCAGCAGCCATCTCCTGCCTGACGGAGCCTAAGTTCTTTCAGGGCAGCGATGCTTACCTGCAGGCGGTGCGCCAAAGAGTGGAGCTGCCAATTCTGCGCAAGGATTTTACGCTGGATGAGTACCAGATTTACGAGGCCAAATGCATCGGCGCCGACGCGGTTCTGCTTATCTGCAGCCTGCTGAGTGCAGCGCAGCTGGGCGAATACCTGGCGCAGGCGCAGGAGCTGGGGCTGAGCGCTCTGGTAGAGGCGCACACTGCCGACGAGGTGCAGCAGGCACTGACGGCGGGGGCGGAAATCATCGGCGTAAACAACCGCAATCTCAAGGATTTCAGCGTGAACCCGATAAACAGCCTGCGCCTGAGGGATGCGATTCCCGCAAGCAAGATTTTTGTAGCGGAAAGCGGCATCAAGTGTGCTGCCGATACGCAGGCGCTGAAGCAGGCAGGTGTGCAGGCGGTGCTGGTGGGCGAGGCCCTGATGCGCAGCGCTGATGCGGCGGCGATGCTGAAGGAGATGCGTGATGCGTAAGGTAAGAGTTAAAATCTGCGGTCTGAAGCGTGCGCAGGATATAGAGTGCGTCAACAGGCTGCTGCCGGATTATATAGGCTTCGTTTTTGCTAAGACCAAACGCGAGGTGACGGAGCAGCAGGCGGCACAGCTGAAAGCAATGCTTAACCCGCAGATTAAGGCAGTCGGCGTTTTCGTCAATGCCGGGATAGATTTGATAGCACGCCTGGCAGCAAGCAGGACGATAGACATCATCCAGCTGCACGGTGATGAGGATGCGGCCTACTGCGAAAGGCTGCGGCTGCAGACGGAGCTGCCGATTATCAAAGCAGTCCGCGTGAAGGACGCAGGCTCCTTTGAAAATCTGCAAGCCTATCCCTGCGATTACCTGCTCTTTGATACCTATACTAAGGGGCAGTACGGCGGCACCGGTAAGCGTTTTGATTTAGCGCTGGTGGCAGATGAAAAAATCAATAAGCCGTATTTTATCGCAGGCGGTCTTGAGGCAGCGAATGTTGCAGATGTATTGAAAAACAGTAACGCCTTTGCCGTAGATGTAAGCGGTGGCGTAGAAACAGAAGGGTTGAAGGACCCGGAAAAAATTGCCGCATTTATAGCGGAGGTAAGGGGAGATAACGATGACAAAAGGTAGATATGGTATTCACGGCGGTCAATACATGCCGGAAACTTTGATGAACGCAGTGCTGGAATTAGAGGCTGCATATGAAAAATTTAAAAACGATCCCGAATTTAAGGCTGAGCTGGCGCGCCTGTACCGCGAATATGCCAACAGACCGTCCCTCCTGTATTATGCAGAGAAAATGACCAAGGATTTGGGTGGCTGCAAGATTTATCTGAAGCGCGAGGATTTGAACCATACCGGCGCCCATAAAATCAACAACGTATTGGGCCAGATTCTGCTGGCGCAGAAGATGGGCAAAAAGCGTGTTATCGCCGAAACAGGCGCAGGCCAGCACGGTGTTGCGACTGCTACCGCAGCGGCGCTGATGAACATGGAATGCGTTGTTTACATGGGCAAGGAGGACTGCGAGCGTCAGGCGCTCAACGTGTTCCGCATGGAGCTTTTAGGTGCGAAGGTTGTGCCTGTAAGCAGCGGCACCGGTACCCTGAAGGACGCAGTAAACGAAGCGCTGCGCGTATGGACCGAACGTGTTGAGGATACCTACTATGTTCTGGGCAGCGTTATGGGCCCGCATCCGTATCCGGAAATTGTGCGTGACTTCCAGAAGATCATCGGCGAAGAAATCAAAGCGCAGATGCTGGAAAAAGAAGGACGTCTGCCTGACGTACTGGTGGCTTGCGTCGGCGGCGGCTCCAATGCTATGGGTATGTTCTATGACTTCATCGAGGACAAGGACGTGCGCTTAATCGGCGTAGAGGCTGCAGGCCTGGGCGTAGATAATCCCAAGAATGCTGCAACCATGGCTAACGGCAAGCTGGGTATCTTCCACGGCATGAAGAGCTATTTCCTGCAGGATGAATACGGCCAGATTGCTCCGGTTTATTCCATCTCCGCCGGTCTTGATTACCCCGGCATCGGCCCCGAGCATGCTTATCTGCACGACATCGGCCGTGCGGAATATGTTCCTGCTACCGATAAGGAGGCAGTTGACGCCTTCAACTATCTTTCCAAAACAGAAGGCATTATCCCCGCAATCGAAAGTGCCCATGCCGTAGCCTACGCTATGAAGCTGGCACCGACTCTGCCGAAGGATAAGATTATGGTTATAAATATTTCCGGCCGCGGTGATAAGGACGTTGCCGCAATCGCACGTTATATGGGAGTTGATTTACATGAATAGAATACAAAAGGCATTTGACGAAAAGAAAAAGGTATTTATCGGCTTTGTGACCGCAGGCGATCCTGATCTTGCTACAACCAAGGAGCTGGTGAGAGCTATGATTAAGGGCGGTGCAGGCTTAATTGAGTTCGGCATTCCCTTCTCCGACCCCGTGGCTGAGGGCGAGGTTATCCAAAAAGCGGATATGCGTGCGTTGGCTGCAGGCACTACTACCGATAAAATTTTTGATCTCGTAGCGGAGCTTCGTGAGGAAACACAGGTACCGCTGGTATTTTTGACCTACGCTAATCCGATTTATGCCTACGGTGCGGAGAAATTCTTCACCCGCTGCGAAGAAACAGGTGTAGACGGCGTTATCATACCGGATATACCGTATGAGGAGCGCGAGGAAATGCGTCCGTTCAGCGAACCGCATCACGTTGCTCTGGTGCCGCTGATTGCGCCTACCTCCAAGGACCGCATCCAGAAAATCGCCGCTATTGCCCAAGGCTATGTATATGTAGTTTCTTCCTTAGGCGTTACCGGCGTGCGCAGCAACATTACTACCGATATCGACGGCATTGTGGCAGAGGTGCGCAAGGCTACCGATATTCCGGTGGCTGTAGGCTTCGGTATCGCTGCTCCGGAGCAGGCATATAAGATGGCTAAGGCTAGCGATGGCGCTATTGTGGGCAGTGCGATTGAAAAAATCATTGCACAATACGGCGAGGCTTCCCCCGAGCACGTTTACGAATACGTTAAGAGTATGTCCGAAGCGGTTGCCAAGGCAGCTGCGGAGGCTTAATTACAAAAGTTTGGGCACAAAAAAACTCCGTTCCTTACTGCACAGGCAGCAGGGAGCGGAGTTTTTCGGTTTAAATTATTGCAGCGGCATGGGCTCAGCGCCACCGTTTACTGCGTCCGGCTGTTCAAAAATGAAGGCAGGGGACGGATAGTAGAATTTGCAGTGCTGGAAGTTGATAACTTCGGTGGAGAAGCGTTTCAGAAGAGCATAGGAAGCACGCTCTTCAAAATCAATCAGGTTGTCCTTGTTGATATCAGCGTCTTTTACGATTACCAGCAGATAAGCCGGTACTTCCGGTGCATCCTCAGGAACCTGGCTGCGGTCGAGAGGGATGTTAGGAATAATTTCCAGATCACCGATAGGCTGTTGGTTTTCATTGTACAGCATAGCATGATAAACATTTTCGTACAGGGTACGAGCGAGTCTTAAAGAATAAGCTCCGGAACTCATATTATTCACTCCTTAAAAAGATGTTTTTGATGACTCTCGCTTTATCAGAAAAAGCAATAAACATAACGCTATTATTGTAACATAGATTACGGAAATAAGCAAAATGAATCTATAATGAAATGATTCCACAGCGATTTATGCAGAAAAGCTGTATTAATAATCAAAAAACAGCCGGAATTTTTCACGGATTCTGCATTTTTATTCTTAAGTATTATGTATACATGACGTTTTTATGAATTTTTTAGCAGGAATTTACACAATGTTGACGAATAAGAAGAATAACAATATGTTGCTGCGTGAATTTTGTTATCTTAGCACATATGTATATTAAAGGAGGGGAACTAGTGTGAAACAACATCTTTAGCTACGTACATTGTCGTAGACTGATTTTTGGCGCACTTAAATAAGCCTTGCTTTTAAGGCTAAAAATTTTTGCTAACTGGCTAGTAGCTCAAGAGAAACAGCTCCTTCAGCGATTAGCCCTAAATTAACAAGCAGTTTAATTGCCTGTTTTGCAGCTTTTTTCTTTTGATGTAGCTGAACTGTTTCTGGAATATCTTCTTTGTAGATATCGCAAGGATTAAATAATTCTCCAGTTTTGAACATATGATATATGGCAGTAAGTATTTTTCTTGCGATAGCGATAATGGCTCTTTTCTTTCCTCTACGTTTATAAATGCGTTCATACTTATTTTTAAAGTATGGATTTGTTGTTGATTTTACCGCTGCGTGAGCAGCCTGAACAAGAGCAGGCTTCAGGTATATTCCTGCACGGGTTATCTTAACAGATTTTTTCTTGCCGGCAGATTGGTTATTACCTGGGGTAAGACCAGCCCAACAGCATAGACGTTTAGAGGAAGAGAAAGGGGTCATATCAG
>CAVKUS010000078.1:0-5942 GCA_963659725.1 Bacteroides sp. CAG:545
CTCCATAAAAAACAAATATAATTATAGCATAAGCAGCCTGTATTTTTCAAAAATGGGCATTATTGCTAAACGCAAAAACTCCTGCTGACGGGCCTCTAGCCTGCCTGCAGGAGTTTATTTTTATCTTCTTATCTGCGACCAGATGAACAGTGCCAGTCCCGCCCAAATGCAGCCAAAGGCTGTAGCAGTAGTACAGGTAAACGGTTCACCGTAAATCAGCACGCCAATCATCAGCGATATCGACGGCGAAATATATTGCAAAAAGCCTACAATATTCAAAGGCAGCTTACGCGCGCAGGCCGTAAACAGCAGCATCGGTGTTGCCGTAACAGCGCCCGCACCTGCCAAAAGCAGCAGCGTACTCATATCGCAGCTTTGATAAACAGTACCTTCGTTGATGCTAAGATAATATAAGTAGCCTGCAGCCAAGGGAGAAATCAATAGTGTTTCCAACAGAATACTCGTCATCGGTTGGGCAACAATAATTTTTTTCAGCAAACCATAGAAGGCAAAGGTCAATGGCAGTGTCAATGCTACCCAAGGCAGGCCTCCGTTATGGACAATAATCACACCAATGCCGACAGCAGCACAGCTAACAGCTGCAATCTGCAGCTTAGCAAGGCGCTCACGCAGAAACACTACACCAAAGAGTACATTCATCAGCGGGCTGATATAATATCCCATACTCGTTTCCACAATGCGTCCTGCTTCTACCGCCCAGATAAAAATACCCCAGTTAAAGCTTATCATAATTGCTGCCAGCACCATGCAGCAGGCTGTCTTTTTCGTGCTGAAAATAGCCTTGGTTTCCTGCATGAAGATGTTCAGCTTGCCTGTTGCCAATAACAAGAAAAAAACGAAAACGGCCGACCATAAAAAACGGCTCGCCAAAATTTCCATTGCCTCAACATGCTGCAACAGCTTCCAGTATATCGGCAACACGCCCCATAAAAGATAGGCACCAAGGCCATAAAGTATACCAAGTCTGTAATTATTATCCATAAGAAAATACCCCTCTATAACACTTTATCATATGCTTGGCCAAAGACAGGAGAGAAAGTACCGGGAACCCGTTTTTCGCCACATGCTGTTATTTTTGTAATTTTTTCGGTATCGGAATCCAAATAGCCGTAATCGCTGCTACAATCGGCAGCCATACCAAAAGCTGCATAACCATCGGCAAGCCAAACTTATCGGCCAGTACACCAAGAATCGTTACACCAAAACCACCTAAGCCAACGCTGAAGCCAATTGTCAGGCCGGACGCCATGCCCACATTATTCGGCATCATACACTGCGCAATGATAATGGTAGTCGCAAAAGAGCCGATGATGCAGAAACCTGCAATAACAACAGAAGCCATAGCAAAAAGCTTCGTCGTAGCAATCGTAATACAGTAAATCGCCGGAATGCTCAGCGTAATAGAACCTAAAAGAATTTTGCGTGCTCCCAGCCTGTCGCTCAAAATTGAACCGACATAGGTACCTGCCACACCGCCTAAGAGGAAGCCGGACACCAGACTGCTGGAGAACACTGCCTCAAAGCCGCGAAACTTCATAAAATATAAAGGCAGATATGTTGAAATACCGCTGTGAATAGAAGAACGCATGAAGATATAGAACAAAATCAGGAAAAGCGCAAAATACGACATTTTTTCGCTTGAACCGTCAGCAGCCTTCTTGGCCTGTTGCACCTCATGCTCTTTGTTGACACGGATATAATCAGGCATCGCCTTAGCCATCAGCAAGAAAACCAGCAAGCCGGGGACAGCAAAATACATGGTGTTGTGAATGCCTCCGGCCAAACCTAACAGGAAGGTCATAAAGATAGAGCCCACCGCCATACCGGCATTACCGCCGATAGAAAACAAGCCCATATTTTTCGTGCGATTTGTATCATCACTCAAAAAATTTACTGTTTTGGAAGCCTGCGGGTGATAAGTTGCACTCGCCAGACTGATAAAAATAACAGTGCATAAAAGCAGCGTATAGCTTGATACCCAGCCTACAAAGGCAAAGCCTGCACCTGCCAACGCCGCACAAAGCGGCAGAAAGCGCGGCAGCGAGCGCCTGTCGGTAAGATAGCCGAAGGCCGGCTGAATAACGGATGACATAATATTTTGCAGCAGTACAATCGCCGCCAATTGTGAATAGCTCAAGGAAAACAGCTCCTTCAGCTGCGGTAAAACGATAGGCAGAGCACCCGCCTGCATATCTGTAACAAGATGTCCCAATGCCAATGCGACAACAGGATAATACATTTTATTCATATAAAAACTCCTTTATAACGCTGTGCCCTTTGTCGGTACAGTTAATTTACTCATATCCACCTTTTCTATCTCTAACAAACGCACTTTGCGCCACATCCCGCCGCCATAGCCGGTAAGGCTGCCATTAGTGCCGACAACACGATGGCAGGGAACAATAATGCACAGCGGATTACGCCCTACTGCACCACCCACGGCCTGCGCCGACATCCGCGCAAGACCATTCTGCTTCGCTATTTCGCGTGCAATATCACCGTAGGTGACTAGGCTGCCGTAAGGAATATTTTGCAATATCTTCCAGACACGTTTCTGAAAATCGCTGCCGGTAAACTGCAAAGGTACATTTACCTTAGGTTCGCAGCCTGCGAAATATTCCGCCAGCCACTTTTCGGCAAGTGCAAAAACAGGCAGCTCCGCATTTTGCGCATCTTGAATATCTTTATCGCCATAATGCTTATCGTCTGCAAACCATAGACCGGTTAAACTTTCACCATCGCTGCGTAAAGTTATTTCGCCTAAAGGCGAGGAAATCTTTTTATAGTACAACATATTCAACCTCATTTATTTTGCGTGGTAGCGCTAAGGGGAATAGAACCCTTGTAATTTAACGCTTTTTCGCAGGCGCATAATCCTTCATGCCCTCTATCGCACCGCCAGCAATCGCCCAAAGGTAAATGGCTGCCGTACTGCCGTAGGGGCTGTAACGCTTCTGATACTTATTAAACAGCTCGCGCGTAATTTTGCGGTGATGGTACAGCATCCGCAAGCCTCGCTGAATCGCCAGGTCATCATAACTCAAAATATCCGGTCGTTGCAGACAAAACAGCAATATCATTTCTGCCGTCCATTTTCCAATACCCTTCAGACTGCTCAGAGCTGTAATCGCCTCTGCATCACTCATCTGCTCCACGGCCTGCAAATCAAAGTCACCGCTGACTATTTTATCAGCAAAATCCTTGATGTATTCCGCCTTACGCAGGCTCATGCCTAAGGCCTGCAGCTCCTGTGCTGACGCAGCATACACTGTAACAGGTGTAACCACCGTCAGCCTTGCCTCTAAACGCGCCCAAACAGTCGCCTGTGCCTTGGATGAAATCTGTTGACCGACAATATGACGTACAACAGCAGCAAAAAGATTAGCATCCAGCTTGCGCTCAATATGGCCGATTTGCTCTATCGCCAAGGCCAGCTTCTTATCCTTGCGCTTAAGATAATTTATTTCCATTTCGCCGTATTGAAAGTACATCATATCACCTGCCTTCTGAAAGTATAATGATATTATAACGCTTAAGAAGCAAAAAGAATAGCGGATAAGCATACAAATTTATGCTCAGATATGTAAAAAACGGATAGCCATAGCAGCTATCCGGTAAATTATAATTCTTTGATAATTGCCTGCAAAACTTCCACAGTTTTTTCTAACGGCATGGCCATACTCTCATCCATCACCATCTCCGGCAGCAACGGTACATGCACAAAGCCTACTTTAGTATCCGTACCATTGAAGGCATGCAGAGTAAGATAAAAAATATCATTACAAACAAAACCTCCTGAGCTCAGCGCCAGATCAACCGGATAATGCTTGGCACGCAAAGAGCGCACCATATTATGTACAGGAATGGTAGCAAAATAGGCATCAGGAGCGCCCTCCCTGATGGGCACGCCCCAAGGACGATGGCCAAGGTTATCTTCCAAGAAAGCATCCCGAATGTTTAAAGCCGCTAAATTTAATTGTACTCTGGTGCTGCCGCTGTTCATACCGCATAATAAAATTACATCAGGCTTTACTCTGCCGGCTTCCTCCAGCAAAATTTTTGCTTCTAAATCAAATATATTAGGCAGCATCAGCTTATGCAGCTGATAGTCGCCAACAACATCCGGCAAAGCCTTTACTGCCTTCCAGGAAGGATTGACGATATAGTGAGCGAATGGGTCAAAGCCGGTGATAAGTAAAGATTTCATGCATATGCTCCTGAAAAATAAGATAGGTATATTATAGAACAAGTGGCAATGTGGTGCAAGTAGAACATATAATGTCGCTTTACTGCCACCTTTCGTTTTGCAATATGTGTTCTTCGAACTCTAGTAAATTGAGCGATGGGTAATATCGTGCAAGGAATAGCAATTTTAGCAAATGAGTGTCCGGAATCAACGAAGTGTTGCATTGTCTGAGCGCTAAGCTATCTACTATAGTAAAATCTCTTTGCATAGCGCGAGTTTTGCGACACTTCGTCTTGATTCCACACGAAATTTGCGTTAAGAAATTGCTGCTGACTGGAATGATATACCTCTCGCGAATAGAGAAAGTATGGGAGTAAGCTAAGTTAGTCCGCAGCTATCTATCCTCAGTCGTAAGTAAGCAAAGCTTACTTACGACACGCCTCGCCACAAACGCATTTGCGCGTCGCTTTGCTCCTTCAAATGCGGTGGCTGGGCAGCCAGGCCTGCTGCTGGTCATAAGATAGCTGACGGTAAAAGAAAAAAGACATGTCACATGACATGTCTTTTTTCTAACCGGCAGCTATCTATCCTCCCAGGCCGCTTCCAGCCAAGTACTTTCGACGTATAAGGGCTTAACTACTGTGTTCGGGATGGGAACAGGTGGATCCCCTTAGCCATCACCACCGGATTATTTAGTTGAGGTTTGTACCCTCAAAACTTCAACAGAAGAATTTCTTTAAGATTAGGCTTACTTTTCAAGTCAAGCCCTCGACATATTAGTATCGGTCCGCTGAATACATTACTGTACTTACACTCCCGACCTATCAACCTCGTCTTCTCCAAGGTGTCTTACTAGATTTCTCTATGAGAGATCTCATCTTAAGGCTGGTTTCACGCTTAGATGCTTTCAGCGTTTATCCTTTCCGAACGTAGCTACCCAACTATACCTCTGGCGAGATAATTGGTACACCATTGGTTCGTCCACTCCGGTCCTCTCGTACTAGGAGCAGCCCCCTTCAAATCTCTTGCGCCCGCGATGGATAGGGACCGAACTGTCTCACGACGTTCTGAACCCAGCTCACGTACCACTTTAATGGGCGAACAGCCCAACCCTTGGGACCGACTTCAGCCCCAGGATGTGATGAGCCGACATCGAGGTGCCAAACCTCCCCGTCGATATGGACTCTTGGGAGAGATTAGCCTGTTATCCCCAGGGTAGCTTTTATCCGTTGAGCGATGGCCCTTCCACTTGGATGCCACCGGATCACTAAGCCCTACTTTCGTACCTGATCGCCGTGTTTGGCTCTCAGTCAAGCTCCCTTCTGCCTTTACACTCTTCGCGCGATTTCCGGCCGCGCTGAGGGAACCTTTGGGCGCCTCCGTTACTCTTTGGGAGGCGACCGCCCCAGTCAAACTGCCCGCCTGACACTGTCCCGAGTTTCGTTACTCCTACGGTTAGAATTCCGATACATCAAGGGTGGTATCCCAACGGCGGCTCCACGAAGACTAGCGTCCTCGCTTCCATGCCTCCCACCTATCCTGTACGTGATGTATCAGAACCCAATGTCAGGTTACAGTAAAGCTCCATGGGGTCTTTCTGTCCAGTCGCGGGTAACCTGCATCTTCACAGGTACTTCAATTTCACCGGGTCCCTCGTTGAGACAGTGCCCAAATCGTTACACCTTTCGTGCGGGTCGGAACTTACCCGACAAGGAATTTCGCTACCTTAGGACCG
>CAVKUS010000079.1:0-5739 GCA_963659725.1 Bacteroides sp. CAG:545
GTTAAATCCTGATGTGCTGGTAAGATACTACGGCCTACCGACCGAGAGAGCGAAAAACAATCCTGGCAGCAAAATCGCACCAACATGGAAAGCAGTCAAACGACCGAACGGCACAACCGACTACATAAAGCAGCCGGACGAGAACACATACGAGAAAATCCAGCGAGCCGGCGAAGGCTACGACCTTGCAAGCGCAATAGCACGCCTGGAAGCGGGAGACACCAGCATTAAAGCAAAGAGCATGATATACACCGAAGGGACAGACCTCGAAAATCTGCCGAAGGATATCATGACGATGCACGAAAAAGCAGACGCAGCAGCCGAAACACTGGAACAGCTGAAACAAATGCAACAGACCGAACAGCCGAAGCCGGAAGAAGAAAAAAAGGAAGAGGTGAAGGAAAACGAACAGAAACAGTGAAAACCATTTTGCGCAAGTGCCGCGAATGGAACGACCACGAAGCAAATTTGACAGAAGTCACCAGCTCTTGACGACAATCAACGAAGGCGACCTGGTACCCATCTACTGTGATGAAGTACTCCCGGGCGATACAGCACGGGTAAACCTGAACGGGCTAATCCGTATGAGCACTCCAATCTATCCTATCATGGATAACTGCTACATGGATACATATTTCTTCTTTGTTCCGTGCCGTCTACTCTGGGAACACTGGGAGAACATGTTCGGCGAGAACGATACCAACTACTGGGCAGAAAAAACCGAATACAGCACACCGACTTGCACAATCGGCGGGCAAAACGGCCTGAATAACGGCAGCATTGGAGACTACTTCGGCCTACCGACCGGAGTAAAAAATGAAATCAAGGTCAACGCGCTGCCGGCACGCGCCTATGCCATGATCTACAACGAATGGTTCCGAGATGAAAACCTAGAAGCACCGCTGATGCTGGGCTACAAAAAAACAGATGAAGGAGGAAAAGAAAGCGAACCCGGAAACGCAACAAAAAAAAGGTATGCAAACAAACCTGACCTGACAACCAACACAAACGAAGGGACGCTATACGCACGATATCCAGCCAAAGCCGGAAAATTTCACGATTACTTCACGTCCTGTCTGCCATCGCCGTTGAAAGCTGACCCCGTGGAAATCAGCCTTGCTGGCAATGCAGCAGTGAAACTGTATAAAGACATCGAACTGACCAGCGAACAGGCTCCAGCAGACACAATCAAACTGTACAATAACGGAGAAATTTACAATACGAAAGAAACAACCGGAAAAAAACCGGCAATAGTATCGAGCAGCGGGGTATCAGGGACAAAAACGGCATATCTAGGAACAGACCTAACCAGCGTAAGCGGCATCAGCATTGCAGACTTGCGCATGAGCATCGCACTGCAGCACATCTTTGAAGCTGATGCACGCAACGGCACGCGATACCGTGAATTCCTGTCTGGTACGTGGGGCGTAACAAGTCCGGACAGCCGTCTGCAGATTCCCGAATACATCGGCGGGCAGCGCATCGCCATCAATGTCAACCAGGTAGTTCAGACAAGCCAGACGGACACCACGACCGGGCAGGCACTGGGCAATACAGCAGCATACAGCCTGACCACGTGCAGCAAACAGATGGTGGACTATGCAGCAACTGAATACGGCTATATCATCGGCCTGGCAGTAGTACGAGTAGAGCACAGTTACCAGCAAGGACTTGCAACCAAGTGGACACGTGGCGGACGGTTCACATACTACGACCCGCGCTTAGCAGCACTGGGCGAACAGCCTGTATATAACCGCGAAATCTATGCACAGGGCACGACCGAAGATAATGAAATCTTTGGCTATCAAGAGGCCTGGGCAGATTACCGGTACAAGCCTTCTTACGTAACCGGAGAAATGCGCTCTAACTACCAGACATCGCTAGACGCATGGCACTATGCAGACGATTATAACGAACTTCCGCGTCTCTCAGCAGAATGGATTCAGGAAGGACAAGAGAACATTGACCGAACAATTGCAGTAACGAGCAACATCAGTCATCAATTCTTATGTGACTTCTATTTCAAGGAAGACTGGTACAGGGAAATGCCTATTTACAGTATCCCGGGTATCGAAAGAATTTAAAAAAGGAGGAAGCCCCGCAAAAGCGGGGCTATTTTTGAATGGAGACGTTATTAAGCTTTATGCCATACATCATGCAAGGACTAAGCATGTTAACAGGCATCATATCAAACAGTAACCAAAGCAGCGCCAAAAACAGCCAAGGCACAGGCAGCGAGAGCAGCACAGCCAGCGAGAGCACAACCGGAAGCTTAACAGCACCGCAACAGATAGGTGCAACGCAAATTAGTACACCGACAGGCATCGCAACGTTTGGAAATCAGAGCAGCGTAAACACAGCAAACGCACTGCAAATGATGAGCGGACTATTAAGCAACCTTGCAAACGCTGGAAGCCAAGCAAGCGCCAAGAAGTACAACAGCGCAGAAGCAGCAGCAGAAAGAGCGTTTCAGAAGGAAATGCGCGGAACAGCCTATCAAGACACCGTAAAAGACATGATCGCAGCGGGAATCAATCCTATCCTAGCAGCAACCAACGGAGCAACAAGCGCACCATCCGGAGCATCTGCAAGCATTGGAAGCCAACGATACAACCAGCAGAGCGCACAGGCCGCAAGCGTATCCGCGATGTACGAATACGGCAACAACACGGCAGAACTAGCAGACAAATACCTACAGCTGGCAAAACAGTCCACCAGCGCAAAACAGTTTAAGAGCGCAAAAAGCTGGGAACAAGCAGCAAGCGAGCTGGCAAGCTCGAGCGCAAAACAGGTACAACAGTACACCTATACAGCCAACAAATTAGGTGCAGGCCTTGCAGGAGCTGGTAAAGCAGCCAAAGACGCAGTAGAAAAAGCTGGCAAAGCAGCCAAAGACACAGCAGGAAACTTCAAAAAATACAACAAAAGAGTGCCAATCATGCCAAACATGGACGCATTCAACGCATACAGAGGAGACTAAGAAAGGAAGGGGGATGGCAAAACATCCCCCTTTTTTAGTAACAAAAATCCAAAAAATAAAAAATGTGGAAAACTTGAGTTTTCAACACTTTCAACAGGTTTTCAACATAAAGTTGCACAAAGAAATTCGTCATAATGACGAACATTCAACAATTCAATCAACAATTCAACAAGTTTTCAACAAGCAAAAAGGCAATAAATAAACATAGTAACGTTAAAAAAACAAGTTTTCAACACTTTCAACACTACTACTACTACGACTACAACAAGTTAATAGAAAAAGAAAGAGAGGTGTCAACCGGCACAAGATAGACAAGGAAGCTTGTGCCGGTAACAATATGCCATGTACAAAACCATTAGTATTTCAGATGGACACGAAAAAGCCAAAACTCTGGGGAAGTCTGGAAAACCTATCCAAACAAGGAGAACAAGCAACCATCATGGACGGAATAAAAAAAGGAAAATACGCACTGTTACCATGCGGTAAATGTGAGTATTGCCGTAAACAAATGGCTGACCAATGGGCAACAAGAATAGAACTAGAGGCCAAAGAATGGGACGATGTGATTTTTCTAACACTAACTTATGATGATGATCATATCCCATACGGCGAGATAATCAAAGGATACAGAAGCATTCAAAGCCAGACGGTAAGCAAAAGAGACGTGCAGCTATTTTTGAAACGACTGCGGAAAGCATACAAAAAACCAATAAAATATTTCCTGGCTGCTGAATATGGCGACAGAACCAAACGACCACACTACCATGCAATCATTTTCGGCCTAAAGCCACCGGATGCACAATGGTACAAGAACCAAAAAGGCAACAGCTATTTCAAAAGCGAATGGATGCAAAAAATCTGGGGCAAAGGCATGTTGGACTTCTCGCCAGCACAACCGGGAAGTTACGCATACGTAGCGCAATACGTCAACAAAAAAGCCATAGGCGCAGAGCAAGCGGCAAAATACTGGATGGAAGGTAGAGAGCCTGAATTTAGAATCATGTCAAAAGGAATCGGCGAAAAGTACCTAAACGAACATAAAGATGAAATCTTGAAAACAGATAACATCATCTGCGCAGGAGGCCGCGAAAAAAGGCCTCCACGCTATTTTGATAAGATACTGGATAAGGATACCGACCAAGACACAGAAAGCTATTTCAAAGCACATTCTGACGAGCTAAGAGAGGTTAGAGCCAGACGCAGACGCAGCGCGATACAAAGTTTAATCAACCTAGAGCAATCTACAAGCGTGGACTATGAAACCTACCTAAACATCCAAAAAGAAAAGGACAAGCTAAAACAAAAATGGCGCGAACCGAAAACATAACGCGCACAGCGCTAAAAAGGAAAATTTTATTAAGCCGAGTTCCGCATGCGCTCCACACGGCAGGGCGCTAAAGCGCCAATCAAAACAAAGGAGCAAAACAAGCTGCTGATATATCAGCTGCTGATATATCAATTAAATTTCAAAAAAAACTTGATTTTTCCACCAAAAAATGATATAATATAATCAAAGAAAGGAGGCCACAAAAAATGGCTGAACAAAAAATTTACAAATTCCTCATGGTAGTAAACCACGATGATTGCACCAACACAAAAGAACTGAAAAACATGACAACGAAAGAAGCAAGAAATTACGCAAGTAAACTTGCACAATTGCGCGGCATTGATTCTGTTGAACTTTACCGTATTGACAAAACAGAGATTTTTGCATAAAATAAAGGCAGGCAATCAATAGGTTGTCTGCCTTTTATATTTAAAAGAAAGGAAACAACCATGGAAAACAAAGAAATGATAACAAAAAATATCATATACATCAAAGCAGATTACGGATACATAAGCAAACACTTTGAAGCAAGGGAATTTCAGTGCAAAGACGGAAGCGAGCACTTGCTAATCTGCAAAGAACTAATCACAATACTAGAAACAATAAGAACACACTTCAACGCACCGGTGAAAATCAACAGCGGATACAGAACGCCATGGTGGAATACACAAGTTGGAGGCGCAAAAAACAGCTTTCATTGTAAAGGCATGGCCGCAGATATAGTAGTAAAAGGGCACACAAGCAAAGAGGTAGCAAAATACATAAGCAACCTTATGGACAATCTCGAAAGCAAAGGAGGAGTAATTCGCTACACAAATTTTGTGCATGTAGACGTCCGCGAGAAACGATATAGAAAGGGGGTGTAAAAATAGCACACAGAAGCGGGGCAGGGCGAGGCGACCAGAAACGCTTTACCCAGACGGCCAAACGAGTGAAAAACGTCAACGTCCGGCCGAAGGTATCGCGGGGCGGTATCCGACTGTAACAACGAAAAATAACGAAAGGAGGCGAGGCAATGAATTTTAAGGAAACGATGGACATTCTGCTAAAAATCCTTGCAATGGTAGACAAAATCTATCACGCAGTGGTTAAAGAACCTAACGACAACGACAACGAAGAGTAAAGGAGAAAAACATGAAACTGAAATTCTATTCATTCCACGATGCACTGACCAACGGCTACTCTCAGCCGTTCCTGCAGAACAACAGAGCACAGGCAGTACGAACAGCACGATGGAAGGCCAACGAAAGCAAGCCGAGTGAAATTGAAGACATCAGCTTGGTTGAGCTGGGAGAGTTCGACACCGAAAACGGCTACATGAGCGAAGCAATGCCTGAACACATCGCACGGCTCATCGACCTGAAGGAGACGACCAATGTTAAATCCTGATGTGCTGGTAAGATACTACGGCCTACCGACCGAGAGAGCGAAA
>CAVKUS010000080.1:0-5622 GCA_963659725.1 Bacteroides sp. CAG:545
ATGCTTATTAATCGATTTCATTTGATTAATAGTTATTGTGTTATTGACAGCTAAAATATATAAGCTATCCGGAGAGTTTGTTGTTTTATGCTGTTGATATAAATTTTTTAAGGAGGTTTCTAAAATGGCTGACGAACATACCGCTTCAGCGGTCCCTAATGCTGCATCAGGCAGTTCCCAAGATTCCGAAGCTGCTGCCAACAAGAAGTTTCTTGATGCTGACGAGCTTGCAGCTAAAGTTTCCAATGCAATGTTTTTGAAGAATTTATCAAAAAAACTGCAAAAAGAAGCTGAACAACGTAAATCTGCTGCCTCTAAGAGAACTTCTATGAGCAAAGAAGAATTTCTTCAGAAGGCCCGTGAGGACGCTTATGCTGCCGAAGGTGACAGAATTGCAGATGCCAAGCAGAAACAAATTGAGGGTATTGAAAATGCCCGTATGTACAGCGCAAGACGCGCTCAGGAGGAGGAACAAATTATGGCAGAAGAAGTTAAATTTGAAAAAGGCGATTATAACGCCACTGATGCACAAAGAGCATTTCTTTCCAAGATCTATGATCGTCTGCATCCCTATCATAAGGCTCATATTGATAAGGAGATGCTTGACGGCTGTGCCCGTGATGAGTACAAACTGAGTTCCAAGATGGTTAATGAGGCTATTGCTACTTCTACTGCCTTGAACTTTTTGAAGTATCACATGGTTCCGGAAGATCTCGAAAAACTTACTGTTCAGGAAGCTCTTTCTAAGCAAAAAGATTTTGAGAATAAGCCTAATCTTAAAATGATTGCTAACATGAAGGCTGCCGGCATTAAGTATGATGAGAATACTACCTTTGACCAGGCTAAGGAATTGCTTAATAACCGTCCTATTACTGATCGTCAGTTTGAAATGCTGCGTAATCGTGTAGAAGGTGCCGAAAAGCTTACTTGTGGTGAAGCTCGTCAAGTTATGGATAAGCTGCAGCGTGATTATAAGGACAGCCTTAAACAGCCTGTTAGCGAAGCTATTCGTAAAGTGGCTATTGAAAATAAGCTCATCAAAGAAGGTCAGGCATATACCAATGCGGAATGGAAAAAAGATGCTATGCGTATGGAGCCTACTCCCAGCATGAAGGCTCAGCTGAGTTATTATGCTATTACTCTGGATGAAGAGCATAACAATCTTTTCAGTGCTCAACGTGCTGTTGAAAACACTATCCGTCGTTTTGAAGAGAATCAACATTCTCCTATTACTGAAGCTCAACAGTCTTATCTGCAGAAAGCTGGATATGTTCAGGAAGATTCTCGTTATAATGATGGTTCCCGTCCTCTTATTCCTGCTACTTATGGCGAAGCTCAGGAAGCTATCTGGGATGCTAAGTACACTGCTGGGTTGATTGGCAGATCTGATGCTAAATATCTGATTGATCATCCCGATACCCGCGTTCCTGAAAAATTTATGGATGCTAAAGAGCATCGTCTTGATTTGCCTGCTGCTGAGCGTGATGCTATCCGTAAGGAAACTCATGACTTTGTTGTCGCAGATAAAGAGACTCGTAGACTTACTGCTATTCTTACCCAGGATGCTGTACCTCGTGAAAAATCCATGTTGCAGGATGTAGCCCGTATCGCTGCTTATGATCATTATGATCGTGATAAGGGCATTATCAAAGATACTGCTGTCAAGGATATGGCTAAGCAACTGCTGTCTCTTAATGTTGAGCCTACTGAAAATCAGCTTGCTCGTCTGCCAATGTTGCAGGATAAGAATGGTAATAATATTGAGCCTACCAAGAATCAATATTTTGCTCATGTCATTGCCTGCACTCTGCCGCAGGATGCCGCTGATTACAAAGGCAGCGTAGCCAAGAATCTCGAAGTTGTCAACAAGGTTGAAAAAGCCATGCTTACTGCTCAGAAGAATCTTGAAAAGAAAGCCAAGATTGAAAAAGAAGTTGCGGCTTCTAAAGCTAAAACTCAAACTCAATCCAAAGGTCAGGGCATGGGCGAATAAAATATTTTCGCTGATTATCTATTTAACAACGTATAACCTTTATAACCTAAGACTAGGTAACTAATCTAATCTATCTAACCAATTCAATGCGTCTGGCTTTTTGCCAGGCGCATAAACTGGTTAAGCTGGAAGGGGTTTTTTGTATGTCTAACAAAACATTGTTTGCAATTAAAAAAGAGCTTTCTACTAAAGGAGTCCCTTTTGATGATAATACTCCTATTCACGAATTAAAGAAACTTTTTGATAGCCTGCCTGTAACATCAGGCCAGATCCGAGAATTAAAGCTATTAGGCGTTGACTATAAAGAAAAATGGAACTGGACAAGAAGAACAGCCAGTGAGTTTATCAAGGATGCAGAAGATTTTATTCGTCTGCGTAATCTGCTTCCTGCTTCTCCTAAGCAGCGTATTCTGCTTATGGAGAATGGTATAGATGTTCCCCAAGGCACAACTAGTGCTGGAGCATCTAAGATGATTAATGAGCTGCCTGCTACTGAAGCACAGCTTGCTTATTTTGAAAAAAACAACCTTAAAATAAATCCTGCCAAAAAGCTTACTTATGGTCTTGCTCATCAGATGATTGCTCGTCGTGAGCGTAGATTTTTAGAATATAAACTGCATAATATCAGTGACAGGAAATGAAGAAAGCTATTCTTTTATGTGCTGCTGCCCTGCTTATTGTAATAGCTTTATTTTTGGTTATTTTTGTAAATTTTTTTAGCGGCATGTTCGGTGGTGGAGCAAGCGGAGAAGGTACATGGAGCGGTTATGAGATAACCTCTCCTTTTGGTGAGCGTGTTCATCCTATTACTGGTGAAGTCAAAAATCATCATGGTGTTGATCTTGGTATAGATGAAAATACCGCTCTCCCCTCTTTTATGGATGGAACAGTTACCGAGACCGGCTATGACGAAGGTGGTTATGGCTATTATATCGTTGTCCGTGATAAAGATGGTAATGAAACGCTTTATGGTCATTTAAACAGTATTGCCGTAAGCAAGGGCCAGGAAGTCAAGCGTGGCGATATAATAGGCCTGACAGGCTCTACAGGCGCTTCTACAGGCCCACATCTGCATCTTGAATATAAAGATGCCAATGGTAATCTGCATGATCCTACGCAGGTTTTAAAGCCTTTTTAAATTAGGAATCGAGATGTAAGTTTTGAGAAAATCAGTTTTTTTGTTTATATTTGTTTTATTTATGTTGGGGATTTCATCCGTAGTCAGTGCTGCACCAATCACATCTCCTTTTGGTTGGCGTATACATCCGATTACTGGTGAGTGGAAGTTCCATAGTGGTGTTGATATTGGCTATGATTATGGCACCGGCATTCCTGCTATGTTGGATGGCAGAGTTGTTTATGCTGCTCCTTATGGCGGATATGGCAACTGCATTATTCTTGAACATGCAGGTGGCGATCATACGCTATATGCTCATTGCAGCGCGCTTTATGCATCTTATGGCCAATATGTCAGTAAAGGTACTGTTATAGCTGCTGTTGGTTCTACAGGTTTTTCTACCGGTCCTCACCTGCACCTTGAATGGTGGCATAATGGACAATATGTTGATCCTATGGGGTTGTGGTAACATGATTTCCGGAGAGTGATGATATGGGGATTATAACCTTCTTTGCTATGCTGCTTTCAGCAGCCATCCTGCTGCTTATTTTCGGCATAGCTTTTTTGAAGTATTCACACAAGAATAGTATTTACAAACGCATAAAGAAACGTAAGGCTGTTATACGTATTTCAGAAGCCGATTACTCAGGCGAAAAGATTAAAGAGCTTGATATAATGCTGGCTAATTATGGTTATTCCTTTGACATCACTGAAATGACTGCTAGTGGCAGTATTGTGCATGTATACAGGAGAAAATAAGTTATGTTAAAAATACTTCTTCGTTTATTAGCTATTGGTGGTTTTATTTATCTTAGCCAGGATAATGCGTTTCTTTGGTGGTTTAACTCTAAAATAAATACAGCTCATATGAGAGATATATTGTATTCTCTTGCTTTTGTTGTTTCTGTATTCTGTTTCTATGTTTTTGATGTTATATATCTTGATAAGCTTTTGATTGAAGCAGGTGAAGCTGACAAGAAAGGTCAGCACGTCTTACCTTATTTAATGAAATTTATTTTTCTTGCCTTTCCTTTTGTGTTAGTGCCATTTTCTTTATCTTATACTTATTTTGTTGTTATGCCTGTCCTTAAGTTGTTTCAGTGTTATGCAGGCTTCATCGTTGTTACTATGTGGTTCTTCTCTTTTCTTTTGCTTTTCGGCTTTTATTATTATCTTAAACACTCTGAGGGCGGTAAGGAGATTATCTGTAGTGTAAATCATCTGAACAGATATCATAAGCTATGGTTTTTCTTGATGCAGCTTTCATTAGGTCTGTTTGCTCTTTCGGAATTTTTTCAGGATATAATATTTCATTTTTTGTTACCATATTAATTATATGATTTATCTAATTTTTATGAGTCGGAGGTCTGTCTAATGGGATTATTGGATTCTATCAATCATGATTTTGCGAAGAGTATAAGAAAAAAGAATTATTCTAAGGAACTGCCGGCTATGCTTGAAGAGACCTTTGAAGCTCTAACGATGCTCAAAACACCTTTTATCATGGTGAAACGTAATGAAAATGGTACTTATGTAACCGCTTCCGGAGCTGATTCATTTAATAATGCGGCTCAGGTATATGCTACGGCCGTATCTTTTATCGTTATGATTCTGAAAAATTCCGGCTACAGCGATGATAAGATCCGTAATACACTCGCTGATATCGTTGATTCGTCTCTTGCTATAGTACATGATGATCCCGATGCACCTCAGAAGTATTTTAATTTGAATAAGAAGTAATGGATATGCTTGATTCATTAGTCAAAGCCCCTATTATCGGGCTTTATATAGCGTTTATTCCTTTGCTCTGGTGTTTTGCTGTCCATGCTTTGAATCATGCCTGTATAGCTGATGAATGGCTTTATAAGGTCTGTTATTGCTTTTTTGCGTTTTCTGAGATGTGCTGCAGTTTTGCTATGATGTATTCACTATACAGGTTTTTTACAAATATTTAGGGATGGAAGGCTGGTGTTAGTGTGAAACAACGTCTTTAGCTGTAAATATCGTCATAGATTGATTTTTGACGCACTTAAATAAGCCTTAGTTTTAAGGCTAAAAATTTTTGCTAACTAACTGGCTAGTAGCTCAAGAGAAACAGTTCCTTCAGCGATTAGCCCTAAATTAACAAGCAGTTTAATTGCCTGCTTTGCAGCTTTTTTCTTTTGATGTAGCTGAATCGTTTCTGGAATGCTTTCTTTGTATATATCGCAAGGATTAAATAATTCTCCGTTTTTGAACATGTGGTAGATGGCAGTAAGTATTTTTCTTGCGATAGCTATAATGGCTCTTTTCTTTCCTCTACGTTTATAAATGCGTTCGTACTTATTTTTAAAGTATGGATTTGTTGTTGATTTTACTGCTGCGTGAGCAGCCTGAACAAGAGCAGGCTTCAGGTATATTCCGGCCCGGGTTATCTTAACAGATTTTTTCTTGCCAGCAGATTGATTATTACCTGGAGTAAGACCAGCCCAACAGCATAGACGTTTAGAGGAAGAGAAAGGGGTCATATCAG
>CAVKUS010000081.1:0-5043 GCA_963659725.1 Bacteroides sp. CAG:545
CCCTAGAGGGGAAGGCTGCGATACGAGAATACCATCTTCTAAAAAAAGGCGGCGAAGCCGCCACGAGAGCCCTGAACCTTGAACCCTGAACCAAATGAAAGCAAAATAAAAAGGGGCTGTGAAGAAATGAGGATTCATTTCTTCACAGCTCCTTTTTTGATGGTATTAACCGTTGGGTGTTGTGATTCAAATAACCAACAGCAAACAGCTAACAACTCATGATGTAGGAGATAGGAATGATCCAATGGATGCTATTTCGGAAATATACCCATTCCCCATATAGCGTTTTAACATGTAGTGGTCAGTTGGTTTAGGCATTGACGAAATCGGGGGGGGTAGTACTGTCTAAATAAGAATTTAAGCACATTTATTCACAGATGGCAAAAATGGAAAGTGAGAAAAGAGATATTTTCTCAAATCATGAAAAGAAAAATTTTCCGGAATGGATAGTGTGTAGGAGGGGAGGCATGCATATGGTATGAAATGTCAATGGTGCGGGAAAGAGTTTACTCCGCTAAAAAGTTGGCAGAAATATTGCTCGCCAGCCTGCCGTGTAGCTGCCAATCGGAAACGACTGCCCAAGGATGAAGTACATACGCAGGAAGCCGTACTCATTCGTTCATTTCGGTGCTTGCAGTGCGGGGAAGTGGTCAATGTCTATGATCCATCCGATAACCGTTTCAAATTTTGCTGTGTCCATTGTGAGAAATTGTACTGGAAACATCCGGAAAAGAAAAGAGAAAAAGGCATTCGACAATTCCAGTGCCACGCTTGTGGAAAAAACGTCATTGTCACGGATCCTTTGGACAGGAGGCGTTTCTATTGCAGTGAGACCTGTCGGGAAGCCCAGCACAGAGCCAAACAAAAAGTGATTCGAGCAGAGAAGTATCAAGGGGTTAGCAGCTAGGGATTGGGAATTAGGAAAAGTATGATTCCAATCCCAATCCCTAGATACCAATCCATAATCTCTATAGTTGGAAAGAGAGGGTATATCATGAATCATATTTACAAAGTCATTTGGAATCATGCGAAACATTGCTATACCGTAGTTTCTGAAATTGCTAAAAGTCATAAGAACTCATCGAATGGGGGAGCAATAAACGTAAAATCTCATAGTGACTGCAAGTTTAACTAGACCTTGCAGTCACTATGAGATTTTACGCGCAAGATTTCGCTATCTAAAGTCTAGCAAAAGGCGGTTCTACATGTAAGTGCTACTTTTACCGCTAATCCGGCACTTACTTTGAGAATTACCGTTCTCTTTTTAATTACCATGCAGGTCTTGCAGGGGGACTAATGTGCTAAAATTTTATTTCTTATAGTCCAATATAATGACTGTACTTTATAATAAATTCTAGAGAGAAGCAACCTATCATGAAATCTAAAAAAACAAACAAAATTCTCTTATCTATATTGACCGCGAGCCTCGCCTTTGCCTGCGCAAGTACTGCTTATGCGGAAATTAACGAAAGACCTGGGCCTGACGCGACCTACGATGATAAAGTTGTCCTTGACTCTGAATGGCAAATATACAACGATGAATATGCTGGTGCAGAAAAAAGAAAATATACCTTCAATAAAGGATTAACTGTTTCTCCTAATGTCAGCTCTACTGGTAATGCGATTTATCTTTCTGGGAATGTAGATGTCGATTTTGAATTAGGCAATGGGAGTGAAATGAATTTAGAGTCTTCTGGTGGAGCTTTAGAAGTTAACCCTAATTCAAAATTAACTATTAACGGTGATAACAGTAATCTTTATTTCGGTAATAAGGAATGGGATGAATATAATGATGCAGCAACCATTTACATGGATGGGGGTTCAAAATTAGAGATTCATGCTGGCAACCTTACTACTTCCGGTGGTGCAGAAACCAACCTTAAATTATTTGATAATGCTCAGGCAACTATTAACTTAACAGGTAATTTTACCTCTGATGCTGGCGGCACTGCAATTGCAATGGAAAATGATTACCGCAATTCTGATACCAGTCTCAGCATTCAGGCTGCTAATATCACTTTGGGAACAACTGATCTGGAATCAGCTGCCAGAAAGGCTGGCTTATATCTTTTAGCGTATGGAGAGAATGGTGATAATAAATTATCCGTTGACCTCCATGCTAAAGATACCTTGAAGATCAGTGGTTTTGCTAAAGGCATTCAAACCTTCGGAAGTCCCTTAATTAATTTGAAAGGAAAAGCTATTATCATTTCTGCTGAAAGTGATAGCCAAGGCAAAGGTTTAAGTTTGAATAGCTATCAAGCTATTAAGCCCTCAACATTAAATGCTGAAGCCGATAATATAAGCATCTCTGGCTCTCAATATGCTATTTATTCTAATGATAGAGCTATTACTAATCTAAACGCTACAGAAAATGTAAAACTTTCCAGTTCCTATATCGGTATCTATGCCAAAGATAAAGCTGATACTCAAATAAAAGCAGCAGACAATATAACTGTTTCGGGTTCCTCCTGGGGAGCTATTTACAATGAAAACGGTGCTAATACACAACTCCATGCTAGCAAAACCTTAAATCTGCTCTCTGACAAATGGGGGATTGTTAATGATAACAGCATCGTAAATGCCCAAGCTGAAAAAGCTATTAATATCAAAGGCACTGTCTGGACTAGCGGTGGCAATATTACTGTCGGCAAGGATTCAAGCACTTTGCAAACTGTAATTAATGGCGATTTGACTGCTAAAAACAATGGTTATATCGCAGCTTTTGTTAACAATGCAGGTTCTAGCTTCACCGGTAACACAACCGATGCACATTGGCAAGATGTAAATACGAGAGATGCTGGCAACAAGGGTATCCATTTAACACTTAATGACGGCAGCGTTTGGAATGATTTTGACTACGATTCCACCATTCAAGTTCTTGACACAAGCAAGGCGAAGGTTGATATGCAGGATGATAAGTTCAAACGCTTGTCCATCGGCACTTTAAAAGGGGATAAAAGCACTTTTAACATGGACATCGACGCAGGCACTAATACCAACAACAGCGATCGTCTGTACATCGCAGGCACCCACAGCGGCAATCATTACATTACGCTCAACAACGTTAATGCAGATGGCAATACTGACGGTGCTGCTGGCACGGTTCTTGTAAGTGTAAAGGACGAGCAGGGCCACTTCTTTGCCAACGATAAGGAAGGATCCTTGTATTGGAATAAGTACACTTTAGATATGCAAGACAGCGCTACTGCTGGTTACACTAAGGATTGGTACTTGAAAAAAGTAGAATTCATCCCCTCAAAACCGACCACCAGCGTAGATGCTGTTGATGCAACTCAAAGACTGGCCTTCGCTAACTGGGTGGAGGACGACAAGCTTATGCAGCGCATGGGCGACCTACGCCACGAAACCAATAATGAGGAAGGCGTTTGGGTGCGTGTCAAAGGTGGCAAATACAGCGGCGATGGCTTCAGCAACCGCCACACCATGTACCAGCTTGGCTATGACGATGTTGTAAAAAATACTGATAAGCTGAAACGTTATCAGGGCGTAGCCTTCTCCTACGATGACGGCAAGAACAGCTTTAACCGCGGCAGTGGCAAGCTGAAAGCCAAATCTATCGGCTTCTATAGCACGGATCTACGCAATAAAGGCCATTATCTGGACTTGGCGCTTAAGATTTATGATGCAGACAGCGACTTCACTGTGTTTGATACCGAAGGCAAGAAGATTATCGGTGCGTTTGACAACTCTGGTATCAGCTTGAGTGCGGAATATGGTCGTAAGAAGTATCTTGACGAGCATTGGTCTATTGAGCCACAAGCACAGCTTACCTTGGGTTATTTGGGCGGTGCAAGATATACCACCAGCAATGGCATCCACGTAAGCCAAAGCGATCCCAACAGCGTTTTGGGACGTATCGGCTGCAACTTTATGTATGATATGGACGAAAAGAATACGGTCTACCTGAAGGCCAACTGGCTGCATCAATTTGCCGGTAATTACGGCGCTACCTTGACTAACGGCAATGACAGCCTGCGCATTGATAACCATGACCATGACACCTGGTTTGAATACGGCTTTGGCTTTGCCTGCATGACTGGCAAGAACAACCACCTGTATGCAGACGTAGAGCGTTCTACCGGAGGCAGCCTGCGTAAGAACTGGCAGTGGAATGCCGGTATGTTCTGGACGTTCTGAGCTGATGTTTTAATTTTTGCTGGGTTTAACATATATTATTCAAAAAAATTGATAAGTAGAATATTGGCAGGAATGTTTCCAATTTTGTAGAAATATATCAATCATAAGTTATATAGGAGATACATGAAATGAAAGAATGTTTCGAAAAACAACAAAAAGCATATGTGTTCTGGGGGGGGACGAAAGCTAGTAAAAAATTCCTGACTAGCGTAATTTTATCTGCATTACTTGCTGTTCCCTGTGCAGGTTTAGCTGCAGATATAACCGGTCCACTAGCGTCCGATAAAACTTTTAGCGAGGATACTAAGGTAACTGGTAAAGATGGTGTAAAAACTTCAAGCAGTGCAATAAACATAGATGCAGGAAATTATAAGCTGACATTAGATAATACCAAGAATGGTATCGCCTTTTCTAGGGGTCAAAAGATTAATATAAAAGCCAAAGAGTTAAATATTCTCAATGCAGATTATGGTATAAACCAAGGCAACTCTAGGAATAATGAAATTTCTGTTGATGGTGTAGTAAATATAAGCGGAACTCAGTTTGCTGTTGATTCCAATGATGGTCTTACGTTACATTTAAATGGCGGACTTAATATAAAGAATAATTCTATTAAGGGTGCAGCTCCTCTCTCAAATGCTGCTATACGTTTACAAAGTAAGTCCACACTAAATACTACAAACTTATCTATAGAAAATGTTAGCGATACATATGGAAATTATCAGGTTTTCGGATTAGAGCTATATGGAAATTCTTGGGTTAATGCTAATGATATAACAATAGAAAATCTTCAAGGTCAAAAGAAGATTTCAGGTATATATACTTATGGTGCTGGTGTCAGCAGTGATTCTATAACAATACGCAACATTAAACAGCTTACAC
>CAVKUS010000082.1:0-4798 GCA_963659725.1 Bacteroides sp. CAG:545
AACCTTTTTAGACATTTGTTATCCGTCCTTTCCTTTGACTAATTTCCTGTTGTCTCTAGTATAATACTTAGAGTGCAGTTTAAGTCAATGGGGTGGAGGATATTTTTAAGGGTGGAAAGCTGAGCATTCATGAGTTTGATGGACTGCGCCCTTGCACGATTAGAAAGTAGGGCATGAAGTACGGAAGTGAAATAAAGGCTTAACGTAAAGTCTATGCTTTAGCTTTTAATTATTTCATGGTAAAATGTATATAGATATAATTAAACGGAGGTTAAGCCATGCGTTATCCCATCAGCATTCAAACATTTGCAACAATCAGAAACGGCAATTACGTATATGTAGATAAAACAGATTTAGTATATCGCCTGGCACAGGAGCACGTATGCTTTTTGTCGCGTCCGCGTCGTTTTGGCAAATCTTTGCTTATAAGCACCCTTGATGCTTATTTCTCTGGACGTAGTGAATTGTTCCGTGGCTTAAAAATGGAAGTGTTAGAGGATAAATGGGATGTTTATCCTGTTTTCAGAATTGATTTTGCCAAGGGACGCTTTGATGTTGTTGGAGAACTGGAGAAGGTTCTGGAAGAATATGTGAGCAGTTGGGAAGCTATATATGGCAAAAGCGATATATATACAACCCTGAGCAGTCGTTTTCAATATGTTTTGGAGCAGGCAGCGGCGCAAACAGGGCATCAAGCAGTTATTTTGATAGATGAATACGACAAGCCGCTTCTGGATGTACTGGAGGAAGACTTAGAAAATGTGAATCGCAGTATCCTGAAGGATTTTTATGGTACCTTTAAGGCTGCTGATGCCAGCCTGCGCTTTGTGCTTCTGACTGGTGTTACGAAATTCAGTCAAATTACGGTTTTCTCGGGCTTTAACCAGCCGAATGATATCAGTATGGACAGCAGGTATGATGCTATTTGCGGTATTACGGAAGCGGAGTTACATACAGTTTTGCCTGAACCGATCAGTGAAATGGCTAAAAAGTTTGACTATACGGTTGATGAGATGCAGGTCTTGCTGAAAAAGCAGTATGATGGTTACCACTTTAGCAATGCGTTACTTGATGTTTACAATCCATTCAGTATTATCAATGCTTTCAATAAGATGGACATTGACAATTATTGGTATAAGTCAGGAACGCCAACATATTTGGTGAAGCTTTTGGAAGGGCATCATGTGAATATGCAAAAGCTGACCGGCAGAGCTTATGAATCACAGTATTTTGTTGATTACAGAGCGGATGCAGAAAATCCTTTGGCGATGCTTTATCAGAGCGGTTACCTGACGATTAAAGGTTACGACAGGCATTATAGGGAGTATACTTTGGATTATCCTAATGTTGAGGTCAGAAAAGGCTTTGTGACTTTAATGGCCAATAGCTATCTGAAGAAGGATGAGAGCGAAGCGGCCTATTGGATTGTTAATTTGGACCGTATGCTGCGGCGCGGTGACCTGGAGTCGGTTAAGGATGCTTTTACAGCTTTTCTTGCATCGATTCCTTATGAGGCTAATAAGGACGAGCGTGCTAAGGATTTTGAAACTCATTTTCAATATACGTTTTATATTATCTTCCGCTTGTTATCCTGCTATACAACTTTGATTGAAAAGCAGAACAGTAAAGGGCGAGCTGATGTCATTATAGAAAGTGATAATGATATTTATATTTTTGAGTTCAAGCTTGATGGTAGTGCAGAAGAAGCATTGAAGCAGATTGAGGATAAGCAATATGCTTTACCTTATCTGAACGATAGCAGAACTGTACATAAAATTGGCGTTAATATATCCAGTGAATCAAGAACCGTAGATGGATGGATAGAAGCTAATTAAGGGCAGTATTTGATTATTGTAAAAAATAAAAGGATGAGCTTCAAGCCGTGGCTGCTCCCGTTACAAGCAGGAACCAGGGCTGACAAGCTCATCTTTTTTTGAAGTAAATCCGTATCACGGCAGGCGCTTGCAAAGACGTCGACTCCGCGAGACTGCATTCTGATCCCTTGATAGAATTCTGTTAGCAAGAAGCGCTTGTTGCGTGCTATAATAGTTGCAGCCAAAGGATATTTTAACGGTTTTAATGTGTTTCGATTATGGTAGCTAAAGTCAAAATACTTATATGGATGAAAATACAGTTAGGTTTAGAGAAGTTAATGATAGATGTTATACTAAAGTATGTGTTATGCTGCAGTTTTAAAGCGGAAAAATGGGAAGCTTTAAATGCAGGATAAAATTTTTCAGTGACGAAATATTTACGGAAAAAGAATTATAGAAAGATAAAAAAATTTGCTTAGTATAAATTGGTAACTTCTGATAGACAAATTCTGACGTTACTCGGGATTATAATATAATTGTAGATAGAAATGGTAACAAAAAGGAGAGTGCTATCATGGCTGAAAACATTGAACTTACTGCACAGGAACTGGTTGAAAACGAATTGCTGAATGATGCTATCGCATATGCTGCTACCATGCATCGCAGCGGTTTGCGCAAGGGCACGACTATGCCTTACATCGTGCATCCGCTGGAGGTAATGCACATTTTGGAGGTAATGACAGGCGACAAGCATCTGATGGCTGCCGGTGTCCTGCATGATGTAGTGGAAGATACCAGCGCAACACTGGAAGATGTTTATGCAAGATTTGGCGATGATATTGGCGCATTAGTTGAAGGTCATACTGAAAAGCACAAAGAAGATCCTTGGGAAAAACGTAAAGAGGAAGCATTGGCGCACCTGGCAAAGGCTGATGCGCGTGAACAGAAGCTGGTTTTGGCAGATAAGCTGGCCAATATGCGTGCGATTGCGCGTGATTATGCTAAATACGGCGAAGACTTATGGCAGCGCTTCAAACGTGGCAAGAATGTACAGAGCTGGTATTATCATGCAGCAGTAAAGGCAATGATTGATTTGGAGTTTGATACGGAGGCTGCGCCTTTTTATAAAGAATTTGAAGACAAGGTAAATCAGGTTTTTGGGTATGAAGAATGAGTGCTAAAGATGAATACTGCGAGCAGGATGATTGCTAAGTATCTGAAGTAGAGGATTCGGGTACTGAAGAATAAGATATTTGTTAAATTTTGGTTTGTGCAGCAAATTTAGGGTGCGCAAGCCGATTTTTTTATAAGAAAGGATTGATGGAAGAAAGACGAGCTGATGATGTGTAGGATATAAAAATATAAAGGTGGAAGGTTGAAAACAGCTATTATGTATTTCGCTTTTTTGACTATTGTATAAAAGTATACTTTTAGTGATATGAGTGTTATAATGGTACTGAAGAATTAAATTAGAAAAATTCGAATTTTAGGACATTTATTCGAACATGGATTCTGATGAAGAGTCTGATTCGAGTAGCTGTAGCTTTTGCTTTCCGTTGAAGTTTTTTGTAAATATTACAGATTTACTTAGACAATCTGTAAATATTATAATTGCGTAGAATACGCTGATAAAATGATTACTAAGGAGGGTACAAAATGAAGGCTCAGGAAACTGTATTTGTCAACAAACTTACTAATGGTATTTTAGACCCTAGTGTAGATATGCTTGGACCGGTTAAAGATGGCGGCCGTATAGTTCTGAATACTGCAGCAGGGTGTTGGAGCCCTATGATTACTTCTGAACTGCGAGGCGGACATGAAGTATCTTGGCCGGTGTATGTAGAAGGTGCAGAACCCGGTGATGCAATTGCAATTCATATCGAATCTGTAAATGTTACATCTAAAGCTACTGCTTCCGGTAATGATAAAACAATTGCTGACAGATTCGTAGGTGATCCGTTCGTTGCCAGAGTTTGCCCCAAGTGTGGCACTAAAAATCCTCCCAGCCATTTAGAGGGTATAGGCCCTGATGCCGTCAGATGCAACAATTGCGGAGCTCCGGTATCACCTTTTGCCTTTACGAATGGCTATACCATAGTATTTGATGACAGCAAAACAATAGGTCTTACTTTGAATGCTGAAGGGGCTGAAAAAATTGCTGAGAACGGCAAAGAGTATATGCAGACTCCGGATTTTGCTGTTCAGAATCCTATTGTTGCTTTGGCTCCTTCCGATTTACCGGGAATCGCAACTAGAATGAGACCGTTTATCGGTCAATTGGGCAGTACACCTAAACGTCCCATGCCTGATTCTCATAATGCAGGAGATTTTGGCGCTTTCCTTTTAGGTGCTCCGCATGAGTACGCACAAACTGAGGAAACTCTTAAAGATAAAACTGATGGTCATATGGATATCAATAAAGTACGTCAAGGTGCTATTTTGATTTGTCCTGTAAAGGTTGCAGGAGCAGGTATTTATGCCGGTGATGTACATGCTATGCAAGGCGAAGGAGAAATTGCCGGTCATACTACTGATGTATGCGCTACAATTACATTAAAAGTTAATGTGATTAAGAATTTACCTATCGATGGCCCTATTCTGTTGCCGGTTATTGACGATGTACCGTATCTTGCCAAACCTTTAACAGACGCTGAAAAGAAGATTGCTGCTGCTGAGCAGAAAAAATGGAATCAACCGGCTTTTGAGGATTCTGCTCCTATTAGCGTAATCGGTACAGGTGCAAATCTTAATTTAGCTATTGAAAATGGCCTGCAAAGAGGTGCTGATTTATTTGATATGACTGTTCCGGAAGTTATGAACAGGACAACTATTTCTGGTGCTATAGAAATTGGTCGTGCGCCTGGCGTTGTAACAATTACTTTCAGAGTTCCTAAGGAAAAACTTGAAGAGAAGAAGTTGTGGAATCTTGTGATATGTACCCCCAATACTGGACACCCAGTATTGGGGGTATTTTAATGAAATAC
>CAVKUS010000083.1:0-4502 GCA_963659725.1 Bacteroides sp. CAG:545
CTGGCGGTCTATCTCTTGTTTTCGGTTGCTTGCTTCCTTACCGTACATGAGCATTTTATCATGGCTTCAAGCTGTATGGTTCGTATACGCGTAAGGATGTCTGCCGTATATTGAACTGGGCGAAGGATGAAAGCGCTGTTGTTTATGGCTATAGGGTTAAATACAACACCTGTCCGATATTTGTAACCTATAAAAAGGATGAAAATATCAGTGAAAGCACTAAATATGATGACAGATTTGCCAGTCCTACGATTTTTAACTGGCAGACGCGCAGCAGAGTAAATATTGATTCGCCGGAGGTTGTGGCGATTGAGCAGCCGGAAACACTGAAGCTCCTGTTTATCAAAAAGAGTGATGCTGAGGGCTCAGAGTTTTATTTTATGGGTGAAATGCTGCATAAGCAGAGCATCGGTACCACTATTACCGGCAACAAGGGTGAAAAGCTGTCTATTGTGCAAATGTTTTATGAAATGAAAACGCCGGTAGAAGCAAAGATTTATGATTATTTTGAAGGATGATTGCTTATAGTCTTATGTGAAAGTCTTTTTGATGACGAACTTGGCGTTAAGCAGAAACCCAACGGAGGTACACCATGGAAAAACCAATAATTAGAGACGAAGCCTTTTTGGCACAAAAATCCCAGCCTGCAACCTTTATGGATATTGCAGTAGCGCAGGATTTATTAGATACGCTTGCAGCTCATGCGGACCGTTGCGTGGGCCTGGCAGCAAATATGATCGGCGTGCAGAAATGCGTTATCGCCGTAAATATCGGCCCCACGAATATTGCGATGCTGAACCCGGAGATTATCAAGCACTCCGGCAAATATATGACGGAAGAAGGCTGCCTGTCGCTGGAGGGCGAGCGTGCTGCAGTGCGCTACGAAAAAATTACGGTGGCTTATCAGGACATGCAGTTTAAAAAGTGCAAGCAGAGCTTCAGCGGCTTTACGGCGCAGATTATCCAGCATGAGATTGACCATTGCCATGGTATTATAATTTAAGCGCGGGATGGCCTGAGAGGCTGCAAAGTGCTTGTTTATTCAAAAAGAATGTTAGAAATTATCTTAAAAAATATCGTCACTGCTCCCGAAGGGCTTGGTCTGCCAACAGCGTATGCAGAGTCCGACGTGCTGCTTTACAGGCAGTACGGACGCTATGACAAGGTTGCCGTGCAGCGCGAGGGCAGGCAATTATTAAAGCGTGCGGAAGCATTGCAGGCGGAGTATGATATCACTGCATTGCCAAGGCTGGCTAAGCAATATAACAGCTGGAGCAAAAAGCTGCAGCAGCTTAGGTTCAAACGCTTGCTGCATGGCGAGTTTGCTGCGGGCAATGGGATTACGCTTTATATGAATGCTATCAGGCAGGAATGTGCTGAGCATGGCTGGGATTACGTAGCCTATTATGATTCCGTGCTGGTGCATGAGCGTGTGCATCTGCTGCATTATCAGGCAGTGCTGGCGCACTTCGGCGCTGCCGGAGCTGCGGTGCAGAGTGCGGAGTACAAGCAGGCGCAGCGCTATTGGTACGGCCGGCAGACGGAGGCGGCGCAGGCTGCCGTGGTCAAGGAAACGCTGGCGGAGTTTGCACGTTGGCTGTGGTGCCTGCAGCAGGGGCATTTGGCGCTGGCGCAGGCGCTTTTGCAGACGCCCGAGGAGGCGTGGACGTGCATTCCGTACTATCCTTATGCAGGAGTGCGGGGACTGTGCGCGTTGCATGCAAGTTCGCCGCAGGCGGTAGTGCGGGCGTACAGCGAGCTGTGGCAGCTGTCATTGACGAGCTGGCAGCAGGCGTATGCGCTGATAAAGCAGCTGAACGCAGCAAAATAATCTTTGCAAAATCAGGAGCACCCGTCAAACGGGCGGTTTGATGACGGGTTATAAGCCCTTAATAATAGCCAGCACCTCAAGACGCTGGCTTTCACTTTTTTCAAGCCACATTGTCTTATCACCTTCGCCGCTCCTGTTAGGGGCGTTTTGACTACTAGTTACCATTGAAAGGGGCTTCGTACTCTTTTACACTTAATTTATCCAAAGCTATACCTAAATTGCAATAAGAAGTAGCACACTTTTTACTGGATTCACAAATTGGCAAGCAGTATAAGGTGTACCACTTCACATATTTTCTCAAATTCCTCTGAAAGTCAAATTCCGAAATTTGTTTGTTGGGATGACATTATAATCCCCTTCAGTCGTATCAGAAGATGCTGTCTGCTCGTTCCACCTGAACATTTACATGAAAAATCTCCGTCATTCTACAACAGAACAACGGAGATTTCAAAATAAAATATTTTCTTTTACTCTTTTACAATCCAACTGCCAGTTTTCTTTGAACCAATTCTCTCTAATCGTCCTAATTCAGACAACTCTTTGATCATTCTCTGAACAGTGCTTCTCGACAAAGAGACTCGTTCAATAATTTCTTTTTGCGTAATTGTTGGATCATTGCGCAACATATCAAGGAGCATTTTCTGATTATCATTTAAAGCTTCATTTATTGCCTCATTTAAAGCTTCATTACTTGATGCTTTAAAATTCAGATTTGGAAGCTTTACAGTAAATTCCACTCGATTGGATCGGAAGGTCGGTTCCAAACCCGGTTGATAATTTGCTGCATTTTCGTATGCGGTACGGATTTTACTTAATCCACTGCCTTGACGTTCCATATATCCAAGGCGGGCAAAAATATCTGCAAGGACAGGATTTCTTCTGGTTGAAGGAATATCATCAATATTACGCCCCTGAATCTGTGTTCCATCAGGCATTCCACCCGGAGAATAAATTAAAAGGCGGTCATCAAACATATCCACATGAACTTCACTGCCATTAATCAGATAATCCCTATGAATCAACGCATTGACCAAAGCTTCGAAAACACTTCGCTCGCAATAATCCGGCATTTCAATTCTGGAATCAGGTGTTTTCTTCCAAATGGTTTTCATGTTACGCTTTACAAAACTCATGCCCTCATTCAGAAGAATGATAAGACTGCCACTATACTCGGCACTATCCAAAGCATCAACCTGTCCGCCACTTTTATCTAACCCATTCCATCTTGTGCAGAAAAGACGAGACCAGAGAATGGGTGCATCATCAGCAAGCAAAGCGCCTGCATTGGTAAGGTGTCCATTTGCATCTCGGATACCGAAAGACTCAAAACTTTTCTCCGTCATGCTGTTGCCAGTCCAGGATTTATAGCGTTCTCTCAGCTTACTGAAAGAAAAGTCCTCATAATTGTATGGTGACATCACCAAATCATAAGAAGAGTTTCTACCACGCATAACCAAGCGTTTCAGTTCAGTCGCATCAGCAACAACGCTTTCATTACCAATACGAATGTAAGCTTCTGTCACACCATCGCCAGTATAATAGTAAGGTGTTTCTGCACCTGCCGGTACATAAAGCAACAAAAGGTCTTTTTCATCTTCGGTTTTACGAAGCTTCATTATAACTTCTGGAAATGGTGAGATTCTTTCTTTGATTTTCTGGCTAATAAATTCAGAATCGGATTTAATATCTTCCAATCCAACAATTTCTTCACCATCTGTAATACCAAAAATTAAAGTTCCGCCCGCTGTATTCGCAAAGGCACTGACACTTTTAAGCCAACTTTTCACTTTCTTATGTTCAACTGCCTGCTTTTTATCATATTCTGTTGCTTCTCCAAGAAGATCTGTTATCTTCATGCGCAGTCCTCCCTTCGTGTTATATTGGACATTTCCGCAATGTTTGTATTATACCATATGAAATTATGTTTTAATAGAGGTATGCATAATTCATTTCCCATCAAATCCATTCTTTGGCTACATCATAAGGGATAGGGTATTTATTCTGTTCATACATCAGGATAGTAGCAGGAACAACATCCATTTTCTCGGCAAGCTGTCTGGTAGTTAATGATTTTCTCTGACGATAATATTTCAAATTATCGCTCGGAAGTTTATTCTTAGGCTTTTCCTCGAATGGCAAAGCTACATGGAGCAAAAGTCTGCCTCGATAGAATTGACACAACGATGTATGATTGAAAATATCATTGCAAAGACAATATGATATTTACATACCAATTTTGAATGTGATAATTCGTTAGTTTTATTTGCTATTAATACGTCATGCCTTTCTTTGCAATAGTGACTTGAACACTTACTATTGTATATCGGAATGACGTATTTTTGTATAACAATCAATGCGCACCAGCATAGCGGATGGTTATGTGTGAAGCACCAGCTCGTTTCTTCGAAAAGAAACTTGATAGTGCTCCACGGGCTAAAGCCACAAAAAATAACAGCCCAATTCTCATAGCAGAGTCTTGGGCTGTTTTCTTATACAATTTTTTAGGCAAAGCCAAGCATTAAGCCGATTTGTCTTACGATAAACGCTACGCACCAGGCCACAACAAGCTCATAACCCATAAGGCAGAGTGTGCTGGTATCGGAGTTCAGCTCACGACGGATGGTAGCCAGCGCTGCGACGCAGGGCGGATAGAGCAGGCAGAACACCAGGA
>CAVKUS010000084.1:0-4289 GCA_963659725.1 Bacteroides sp. CAG:545
CATAATCAGGCACCGGCAGTCCGTCATCGCCATCAAGGTTCATCTGCACCGCTGTGTCTACAGCCTGCAGCAGGCTTTTTTCGTCAATGCCTGCGAGCACAAAGCAGCCTTTGTCCAGCGCTTCCGGGCGCTCCGTAGAAGTGCGGATGCACACCGCCGGGAACGGATGCCCCACACTGGTGAAGAAGCTGCTTTCCTCCGGCAGTGTACCGGAATCAGATACTACAGCAAAGGCGTTCATCTGCAGGCAGTTGTAATCATGGAAGCCCAACGGCTCATGCTGAATTACGCGCTTGTCCAGTTCAAAGCCGCTGGCTGCCAGACGGTTGCGGGAACGCGGATGACAGGAATACAGAATCGGCATATCATATTTTTCTGCCATTTTGTTGATTGCGGTGAACAGCGAAGTGAAGTTCTTTTCTGTATCGATATTTTCCTCACGATGTGCGGAAAGCAAAATGTATTTACCCTTTTCCAATCCCAGACGTGCATGGATATCAGATGCTTCAATCTTCGCCAGATTCATATGCAGCACCTCTGCCATTGGGGAGCCGGTAACATAGGTACGCTCCTTCGGCAAGCCTGTGTCTGCCAAATAACGACGCGCGTGCTCAGAATAGGCCATGTTAACATCGGAGATGATATCTACAATGCGGCGGTTTGTTTCCTCCGGCAGGCACTCATCCTTGCAGCGGTTGCCTGCTTCCATATGGAAGATGGGGATATGCATGCGCTTAGCACCGATAACGGAAAGGCAGCTGTTGGTGTCGCCCAAAACGAGCACAGCATCCGGTTTAATTGCTGCCATCAGCTTGTAAGATTCAGCGATAATATTGCCCATGGTCTCGCCCAAATCACTGCCTACGGCGTTCAGATACACTTCAGGATCTGCCAGCTCCAAATCATGGAAGAAGACGCCGTTCAGTGTATAATCATAGTTTTGTCCTGTATGCGCCAGGATTACATCAAAATATTTGCGTGTTTTTTTAATAACTGCAGCCAGACGGATGATTTCCGGTCTGGTGCCTACGATAATCAAAAGCTTCAGCTTGCCGTTATTTTGGAAGCTTACCTTGCTATAATCACTCATGCTTTGCCTCTACTTTCTCGCCAAAGGTATCAGGATGCTGCGGATCAAACTGTTCGTTGGCCCACATTACTGTTACCAGGTTTTCTGTCTGTGACAGGTTGATGATGTTATGCGTAAAGCCAGGCAGCATTTGTACTGCCTGTATCTTGTCACCGCTGACTTCGTATTCACGGATTTCGTCCGAACCGATGCGGCGCTCCTGAATCAGGCCATGGCCAGCGACAACGATGAAGAATTCCCACTTGGAGTTATGCCAGTGCTCGCCCTTGGTAATCCCCGGTTTGGAGATGTTGACGGAAAACTGGCCGCAGCTCAGTGTTTTTAAAAGCTCAGTAAAGCTGCCGCGCTCGTCCTGGTTCATCTTCAGGTCGAAGATGGTCTTTTCCGCCGGCAAATAGGAAAGATAGGTGGAATACAGCTTTTTGGCGAAGCTGTTGTAGGGTATTTCCGGCATAACGAGACTTTGAGGCTGCGCTTTGAACAAATCAAGCAGTTCAACTATCTCGCCTAGCGTTACCTTGTGCGTTGTCGGCGCATAGCAATAGCGTCCGTCTGCTGCTGCCTGCGCTGCGAGACCATTATAATTACAGCGATGTGCTTTACCTTCCAGTGCGTCCAGCATTTCTTCTACCAAATCGTCGATATATAAAAGCTCCAGCTCTACATTGGGATCGTTGACCTGAATCGGCAGGTCGTTGGCGATGTTGTTGCAGAAGGTGGCAATTACAGAGTTATAATTTGGTCTGCACCATTTACCAAAGAGATTCGGGAAGCGATACACCAGTACCGGAGCTCCTGTTTCCTTTGCGTATGCAAAAAACAGCTCCTCGCCTGCAAGCTTGGATTTACCGTAATCTGATTCGCCGTAGCGACCGATGAGGGTTGCCTGTATAGAGCTTGCCAGCATTACCGGGCATGTATTGTTATACTTTTTGAGTGTATCCAGCAAAGTGGAAGCAAAGCCAAAGTTTCCCTGCATGAATTCGCTTTGTTCCTTGGGACGATTTACGCCAGCCAGGTTAAAGACGAAGTCTGCTTGTGCGCAGTATGTGTCCAGCTCCTGCTGTGTGGAGGTAATATCATATTCATAAATTTCATCTATCTGCAGGGCAGGACGTGTACGGTTTTTGCCCTGCTGAATGTTTTTGAGGTTTGCTACAAGGTTTTGCCCTACAAAGCCTTTGGCACCTGTTACGAGTATTTTCATTTGCACACCCTCCGCTTAATAATGACGAATTCCTTTAAGCTCTTCCTGTACGTAGTCGGTGGTAAGAATCTTTTGCACGGTGCCTGCAACATCAAGACGTGTAGTGTTGTGGCTGGTGTAGGATTCATCTGCCATGGTGTGTACATGTCCCTTGACTACGAATTTATCATAGTTCAGGTCGCGGCTGTCTGCTGCTACGCGGAAGTAGTTGCCCATGTCTTCGCTGCGCAGGCGCTCTTCGCGTGTCATGAGTGTTTCATAAAGCTTTTCACCGTGGCGTGTGCCGATGATGTTGGTGCCGGTGTCGCCAAACAATTCCTGTACTGCCTTGGCCAGGTCACCAATGGTGGAAGCATCTGCCTTTTGGATAAAGAGATCGCCGGGGTTGGCGTGCTCAAAGGCAAATTTTACCAGGTCTACTGCTTCGTCAAGGTTCATCAGGAAGCGTGTCATGTCAGGATCGGTTATGGTAATGGGGTTGCCTGCATGAATCTGGTCAATAAACAGCGGGATTACGCTGCCGCGGCTGCACATTACGTTGCCATAGCGGGTGCAGCAGATTACGGTGCCGCCACGCTCAGCAGCTACGCGGGCGTTGGCATAGATTACGTGCTCCATCATAGCCTTGGAGATGCCCATGGCGTTGATGGGATAAGCAGCCTTGTCGGTGGAAAGGCAGACTACGCGCTTTACGCCAGCTTCGATGGCTGCGTGCAGCATGTTGTCGATGCCTTCGACGTTAGTTTTTACGGCCTGCATGGGGAAGAATTCGCAGCTTGGTACCTGCTTGAGTGCTGCTGCATGGAAGATGTAGTCAACACCGGGCATAGCATCGCGGATGCTGCGGTAGTCGCGCACGTCACCTACGTAAAATTTTACTTTTTTTGCTGTATCGGGATGCGTTGCCTGCAGGCTGTGACGCATGTCGTCCTGTTTCTTTTCGTCGCGGGAGAAGATACGGATTTCACCGATATCAGTCTCCAGAAAATGTTTCAGCACTGTGTTGCCAAAGGAACCGGTGCCACCGGTAATCATCAAAGTTGCTCCAGAAAATGCGGTCATGTGTAAACCCTCCTAGTTTTTATCTTTTCTCTTTTATACTCACAGCGTTGTCCCGTTGGGGATGTCGCTGTCGTCTGCTACGTTTACGTTGTTGCTGATGCTTACATTGCTGCCGATACGCACTCGCTTGCCTACATGTGCCAGCGCCCGTACTACGGAGTTGGTGTAAATCAGCGCATAATCATCTACAAAGGCGTCGTTGTGTACCTCTACACCGGGGTTCAGCAGTACACCGTCACCAACGTGCCCGCCGTTTTGCACTACGACGTTGTTTAAAAGCACGCAGCCACAGCCTATTTTAGCATGCGGACTTATGTAAGCACTGCTGCAGATGATGTTGGGAAAGCTGTAGCCAAGTGCTTTGGCATTGCGGTAAAGCTCCTCGCGCCGCTTGTTGTTGCCAATGGTCACTATAAGCTGATCAAAGCCGGCCTCGTCATGCAGGCGCTGCAAATCGCTGCTGCCGCCTATTACCTCCACGCCATCGACTACTGTACCAGCTGCCTGGCCATCGTCGACAAAGGCACAGTCAAACTGCCTGCTGGCATGCTCCAGCGTCACGCGGCCAAAGCCACCGGCGCCTACTATAAGAAGTTTTGTTTTCATTAGTTGTCACCTCAGCTATTATTGTCAGAATTTTGCTTGACTTTATATAATTTCTCCTGTATACTCAACTACAAATGTAACATTTACAACTACATAAGCAGGACCTTTCGACTTACGTTGTTAGTATTAAGCTGCAGTACCTATGGTGCTCGGAGATTCCGAGTGCTATGAGTACTGCGTTTTTGTTTTTTGGCATATTTCTTGCACGTGATATATCCTGACTAACTGTCAGTTTATATATTTTCAAGCACAAATGTGTTATAATTAATGAAAGGAGTTCTTCTATGGGAACCAAAGACACTACTCAAAAGCGTTTAGAAGACT
>CAVKUS010000085.1:0-4256 GCA_963659725.1 Bacteroides sp. CAG:545
AAACAAGTCAGGCTCAAAGAATTTGGCTACTTGCCCGTAGGTGCAGTTGTTATCAACGGGATGGTATCCTACGTAGCTGGCAGATTTTATGTGTCCGTAGTGGTAGATATTGACGAAAAATCAAAATACAACAAAGATTTAAAAACATCGTACCGTACAGCAACAGATGGCATCGGTATAGATTTAGGTATCAAAGATTTAGCTGTCGTAAGTAACGGCAGAAAGTTTAAAAATATTAATAAAAGCTCTAAGGTCAAACGACTGGAGAAAAGGCTTCGGAGAGAGCAGAGGCGCCTTAGCCGTAAATATGAGTCCAAGAAAAAGAAAGGTGGTAAGATTGCTACTGCCTCTGCAAACATAGAAAAGCAAAAGTTGAAGGTACAGAAACTTCATCAGCGCATTGATGAAATTCGTAAAGATTATGAAAATAAAGTCATCCAAGAAATTGTAAAGCAAAAACCACGCTTTATAACGGTGGAAGATTTGAATGTCAAAGGTATGATGAAGAACAGGCATTTGGCAAAAGCTGTGGCAGCGCAGCGGTTTAATTGCTTGCTGACCAAGCTGAAACGCAAAGCAGAGATCATAGGCATAGAAGTGCACATGGTTGACAGATTTTATCCAAGTTCTAAAACCTGCCATGTTTGCGGGCATATCCATAAAGGTCTGAAACTCACAGACCGAGTATATGTTTGTCCTGAATGTGGGTATACGGAAGACCGGGATTTCAATGCTTCACTAAATTTGCGAGATGCTAAAAAATATCGGATAGCTTAACAATAAAAGTTCTGATATATGTACCGATGGCTAGTCGGGAACAGGCTTATCTCCTTGTTTTTAGCAAGGAGCATATTTGCTAACGCCTTCGGAGTGCTATACAAACGCTAGTAGCTTGTCTTGCAAGACAGCGAGAGCGAGTACGATGAACAAGGAATTTTCTAAGACATAAATACTTTTGTCTATGTTTTTAGTAGCAGGATCAATCATGCTTGCATCTTTAGAATGGTTAAAACAATATGTAGATATTAACATCTCCGTTGCGGAGCTGTGCGATAAAATTACCCGTGTCGGCCTGGAGGTTGACACTGTAACCCAACTGGGCAAGGGCCTCGAGGGTGTTATCACCGGTAAGGTTATGGAAATCCACCGTCATCCCGACAGCGATCACCTGTGGGTTTGCATGCTGGATTACGGCCAGGGCGGCGAGCCGGTGCAGATTCTGACCGGCGCGCAAAACGTACATCAATATGACATTGTGCCTGTTGCCGTAGTTGGCAGCGTACTGCCTCCGAGCGAGCGCAATCCTGAGGGCCTGAAGCTGAAAAAAGCTAAAATGCGCGGTCTTGATTCCTTCGGCATGCTGTGCAGTGCCGATGAGCTGGGCATTGAATCCAAGCTGCTGCTGCCGGAGCAAAGAAACGGTATCTTCATTCTGCCGGAAAATACTCCGATTGGCGTAGACATCAAAACCGTTTTAGGCTTGGATGATACCGTTATTGATATCGACCTGACCAGCAACCGTGCGGACTGCTTCAGCATTATCGGCTTGGCGCGTGAAATCAGCGCTATTACCGGCTGCCCGCTGAAAATGCCCGCTATGGATGTTAAGGAAGCTGCCGCAGGTAAGGCCAGCGATTATGTAAACGTTAAAATTGATGCACCGGAGCTGTGCTCCCGCTTTGCTACCCGCGTGCTGAAGGATATCAAAATCATGCCTTCTCCCGAATGGATGCAGCGCCGCCTGCGTGCCTGCGGCGTGCGTCCTATCAGCAACGTAGTTGACGTTACCAACTATGTTATGCTGGAGCTGGGCCAGCCGATGCATGCTTATGATGCCGACAAGGTTGCAGGCCACACTCTGATTGTGCGCCGTGCAGAAGAAGGCGAAAAGCTCGTTACCCTCGACGGCAAGGAGCGTGAGCTGACCTCCGCTATGATTACCATCGGTGATGCCGAAAAGGCTGCCGGCCTTGGCGGTGTTATGGGTGGCCTTTTGACCGAGGTTACCGACGAAACCAAGAACGTTATTCTGGAGGCTGCTTCCTTCCACGGTCCTTCTATCCGCCGCACCTCCCGTGCGCTGGGCCTGCGCAGCGAAGCCAGCGGCCGTTTTGAACGTGGCGTGGACACCATCCGCGACCATGACGCACTGAACCGTGCTGCTCACTTGCTGGAAGAAATGGGTGCCTGCGAAACCTTCAGCGGTATCGTAGAAGCTTATCCGGAAGAGCTGAAGCCGGCAGTAATCACCACTACCGCAGCCAAGATTAACGGCCGCATCGGCGTAAATATCGCTGAGGAAGAAATGGTTGCTATCCTTACTAAATTGGGCTTTGGCGTAGAAGCAAAGGACGGCGAGCTGCTGATTACCGCTCCTACCTGGCGCCGTGATATTGACTGCGATGCCGATATCAGCGAAGAAATTGCCCGTATGCATGGCTATGATTTCATCGAAAGCCATCAGCCGGAGCTGACCATCACCCAAGGCAGCCAGTCCGTGCTGGACGATGTTAAGGACGATGTGCAGGATTACATGGTAGGCGCTGGCCTGAGCGAGATGATGACCTACAGCTTCATCAAGGCTAACGCTTACGATAAAATGCTGCTGGCAGCAGATGATGCACGCCGTAACTGCATCGAGCTGCTGAACCCGATTACCGACGCTTTCTCCGTAATGCGCACCACCATGGTTCCGAGCGCACTGCAGACTGCCTCCTTCAACCTGCGCAACCACAACAGCAGTGTTGCCCTGTTTGAAATCGGTCGTATCTTCCTGCCGAAGGCACTGCCGCTGACCGAGGATCCCGAGGAGCGTCAGCTGCTGACCGCAGTACTGAGCGGCAGCCGCAAGGCTCTCAACTGGAGCGATGATAAAGGCAACGTTGACTTCTATGATATGAAGGGCATCGTTGAAGGACTGCTGGAAGCAATGCAGGTGAGCGATTACACCATGACTCGCAGCCAGCAGCCGTATCTGCATCCGGGCAAGAGCTGTGATATCGTTGTCAATGGCGAGGTTATCGGCTCCTTTGGTGAGGTACACCCGGTAGTTCAGGAAAACTTTGAGCTGGATCAGGTTACCTACGTGCTGGAAATGGCCGTAGAGCCTTTGGTAGCAAGCGCAACCGCTGTACCGCAATACAAGCATCTGCCCAAGTTCCCGAGCATGAGCCGTGATATTGCCGTTGTTGTTCCGGCAGAGGTAACCAACGCCGAGCTGGAGCAGGTAATCCGTGCGCATGCAGGCGAGCTGCTGCAGGGTGTTCGTGTATTCGATATCTACACCGGCAAGCAGGTTGCTGCAGGCTGCAAATCCATGGCCTTCAACTTGACCTATCAGGCTGCAGACCGTACCCTGACTGACGCTGAGGTTGATGCTTCTATGAAAAAGGTTATCGCTGAGGTTGCCGAAGCATATAAGGCTAAGCTGAGAGATTAATTAAGATATAATTTATTACGTATACAAGGACTCGTTGCCGCTGTTTAGCGGTGGCGAGTCCTTTGCGTTGATACAAAGATTCTGTTATGCAAATATTTGCTTTACAAAATCATATCAATGTACTATGATGATAGTGAGGACTAATATTTTTATTGAGGGGGTTTTCTTATGTACAAATTATGGAATATGTTAGCAGAAATGAAATCAGACGCTTATGAATGGGTGGAGCTTTCCCATTCCATGAACAATGACAGCCCGGTGTGGAGCGGTATTCCCGCAGGCTCCGTAGAAGTTAGCAAGACGGTTTTCGATTGGGGCAACCCGATGCTGGAATGTTTGATTCAGACCTTTAAATTCCCCGGCCAATACGGCACACACATTGACTTTCCCGGTCACTTTGTCAAGGATATGCCCTTGTCCGAAGCATTCGGCGCTCAGCAGATGCTGTTCCCCTTGTGCGTAATTGATATTACTGCCAAAGTTGCTGAGGATGTGCATTACGCTGTAACGGTTGAGGACATCAAGGCCTATGAAGCGGAATACGGACCGATTCCCGACGGCGCCTTTGTGGCACTGCGCACCGACTGGTATAAAAATTGGCCGGATATGGATAAGCTGAGCGGTATTGCTGCCGATGGCAGCGAAAACTTCCCCGGCTGGTCCCTGCCGGCGCTGCAATATATTTATGAAGAACGCAATGCTGCAGCCAACGGCCACGAAACACTGGATACCGATGCTTCGGCAGAGGCTGCCAAAGCAGGCGATTTGGCGTGCGAGCGCTATGTGCTTGGCAAGGGCAAGCTGCAGATTGAAGTGC
>CAVKUS010000086.1:0-4011 GCA_963659725.1 Bacteroides sp. CAG:545
ACTGTGTTACCACACATTTAACAATAGCTAAAACAATTCTTAGTGTGCGGAGTCGAACTACCACTTATTTGTGCTTGAAAAGGCAACACTTACACTGATTCTTATACTTACTTACGAAGGTTCGAGTTAAACTCACCTCACCGTGCTTTGTAGTGTACCTTCCTCAAGCAAATTATAACAGAAACAGAGAATCTAGCGGGTTCTGTTTCATCCCTATTTGTGCCGAGCCCCGCGCGGCATGGAGATTCTTATGAAAAAACTCTTGGCTTTTTTACTTGGTATCATGGTTATGGCTACTATGATTGCCGGCTGCGGCGGTGGAGATAAGAAAGATGATAAAAAACCTGCTGCACAAAAATTTATTAACATTGCTACAGGTGGTACCTCCGGTACCTACTTCCCGTTAGGCGGTGCTCTTGCTGATATCCTGAATAAAAATATTCCGGGTACCAATGCTTCCGCGCAATCTACCGGCGCTTCCGTAGCAAACGTAAACCTGCTCAGCCAAGGCAAGGTTGAAATTGCTTTTATTCAAAATGATATTGCTTACTATGCTGCCAACGGCACTGAAATGTTCAAAGGCAAACAGGTTGCCGGCCTGCAAGGTCTTGCAACTCTGTATCCGGAAACCGTACAGATTGTTACCCTGAAAAAATCCGGTATCAAATCTGTTGCTGATTTCAAAGGCAAACGCATCGCTGTAGGTGCTGCAGGCTCCGGTACCGAAGCTAACGCTCGCCAGATCATGGAAGCATATGGCATTAAATATGATGATATTAAGGTTCAATACCTGTCCTTCGGTGAAGCTGCAAGTGCTCTGAAAGACGGCAACGTTGATGCTGCTTTCGTAACTGCAGGCCATCCGACCGCTGCTATTCAGGATATCGCAACTCAGAACGACGTTGTACTGGTTCCGGTTGAGGCTGACAAGGCTGACGCTCTGATTAAACAATATCCGTTCTACACCAAGCTGGTTATCAAAGCCGGTACTTATCCGAAGCAGGATGCTGACGTTACCGCAGTAGCAGTAAAATGCATGCTGGCAGTAACCGACAAGATGGATGCAGACACCGCTTATGCAATTGCTAAAGCTCTGTACGGCAACCTTGACCGTATGAAATCTGCTCACTCCGCAGCAAATGCTATCAGCAAAGCAACTGCTAAAGACGGCATGTCCATTAAGCTGAACCCGGGTGCTGAAAAATTCTTTAACGAAAAATAAGGATTTTAAATGATGCCGAACTTCAAAGACCGGAAACCGGCGTTTGCCGGTGGCCGGTCTTTTTTCCCAGTAAAGAATTTAGTAATTATTGTAAGCGTTGTTTTAATGCTTTTGGGGTGGTATAGTACGCGCCTGGTGGTGGCTATTATACCTGAGGGAGCTTCGGGAGCTGTTACTTTTGCCACAGCGGCAGGCGATGAATGGTACATCAGCCTGACGCATTCGGTGGAAAAAACTGCCTGGAATGATTATTTCAGGGTTAACGGCGCAAATAACATGACCATGACGCACACCCGCTTTTCCTCGCTGGGCTGGGGCTATCCCTATTCCGCTGCCGATGGCAAGCTGACGCAGACTGCTGACGGCAAGTTTGATATGGAGATGAACCGTCCCTATAAGGAGGTTGCCCTGCGTATATCCGAGCAGGCGATGCCGCATATTGTCCACGGCGGCGACAGCTATGATCTGATTGCTCTGTACGGGCAGGGGACTGCGGTAACGGTGAAGGCCATGTATCGATATCAGTACTGGCTGGAATGGTACTTTTAGGTTTTATTATATTAAATGAGAGGAGCTGATACCCATGTCTGAAAAAGAAAAGAAAGTAAGAGAGCTTTCAGCAGAAGAGGTATTGCAAAAATTTGACAAGGAATCAGACAAGCGTGAGCTTACAGGTGTGTGGGGTAAAATTATTTCCGCAATCTGTATTCTGTTTGCACTTTTCCAATTATATACAGCCACCTTCGGTGTGCTGGACGCGCATCTGCAGCGCGCTATTCACTTAGCCTTCGGCTTTTTATTGATTTTCCTGCTGTATCCAAGCAGACATTCCTGGTCCCGCAGCAAGATGCATCCCTTTGATGCCTTCCTGGCACTGCTCAGCGCAGGTACTGCTATGTATCTGGTTGTCAACTATCAGGAGCTGGTACTGCGTGCCGGTATGAACACGGAAACCGACTTCATCGTCGGCCTTATCGGTACGATTATGGTATTTGAAGCAGCGCGCCGTGTAGTAGGCTGGCCGATGATTATCGTTGCCTTCTGCTTCATGCTGTATGCCTTCTTAGGCCCTTACGTTCCCGGTATTCTGGCGCATCGCGGCGTTGGCGTGCAGGAAATGTTTGACCATCTGTTCTTCACTACCGAGGGTATTTTCGGTACGCCTATGGGTGTATCTTCTACCTTTATTTATCTGTTCATCCTCTTTGGTGCATATCTGGAAACTACCGGCCTGGGCAAATTCTTCATTGATATTGCCAACGCAATCGCAGGCTGGGCAGCAGGCGGACCAGCGAAGGTTGCCGTACTGTCCTCCGGCCTCATGGGTACTGTTTCCGGCAGCTCCGTTGGTAACGTTGCCGGTACCGGTGCTTTCACTATCCCGATGATGAAAAAGCTCGGCTATCGTCCGGCATTTGCGGGCGCTGTTGAGGCCGCTGCTTCTACCGGCGGTCAGCTGATGCCTCCTGTTATGGGCGCTGCTGCCTTCCTGATGGCAGAGTTTGTAGGCGTTCCGTACTTTGAGGTTGTTAAGGCTGCCGTAATCCCGGCGATGCTGTACTACATCGGCGTATGGCTGGGCGTTCACTACGAAGCTAAAAAGTTCGGTCTGAAGGGCACTCCGCGTGACCAGCTGCCGAAGTTCAAGGAACTGTTCCTGGAAAAAGGCCATCTGGCTATTCCGTTAATCGTTATCGTTTATCTGCTCGTAAGCGGTTATACTCCTATGCGTGCTGCTTTGGCAGCCATCGTGCTGACCATCGTTTGCGCATGCCTGCGTAAATCCACCCGCATTGGCTTCAAGCAAATCGTCCAAGGCCTCATTGACGGCTCCAAGGGCGTGCTTGGCGTACTGATTGCCTGTGCAACTGCAGGTATCATCATCGGCGTTGTTACCAAAACCGGCGTAGGCCTGAAGATTGCAACTGCTCTGCTGGACTTGGCAGGCGGCAATCTGCTGCCGGCAATGTTCTTCACCATGGTTACCTCGTTAATCCTGGGCATGGGCGTTCCGACAACGGCCAACTACGTAATTACTTCTACCATTGCAGCGCCTGCTCTGGTGCAGATGAATGTACCGGTGCTGGCAGCGCACATGTTCGCGTTCTACTTCGGTATCGTTGCCGACGTTACACCGCCTGTTGCCTTGGCAGCTTATGCCGGCGCAGGTATTGCCGGTGCTAACCCGATGCGTACCGGCGTTATCGCTGCTAAGCTGGCGATTGCAGCGTTCATCGTTCCGTACATCTTTGTACTGGCACCTGAGCTGCTGATGATCAACGCAACTCCGTTCACCATCTGCTACAGCGCCTTCACCGCGATTGTAGGTATGTGGGGTGCTTCCATGGCGATGATCGGTTTCTGCAACAATCTGCTGAACATTCCGCAGCGTATTTTGTTCCTCGTTGGCGGTATCTGCATGATTATCCCCGGCGTATTTACCGACGGTATCGGTGTTGCGCTCGTTGCTGTTGCCTATGTATGGCAGCGCATGAACAAGGTTAAGGGTGCGATTCAGCAAGACGGAGAAGACCTGTAAGCCGAAAATTTCATAGCAAGTTTCATAGTCCTGCGTGCATTTCAGATGCTGCGCAGGACTTTTTTTGCCTTTTATTATACTAATCTTTTGAGATTTATTTTGCGTTCGGATAGGCAGCTCGCAGGTCCGCTTCCGCGCTTGCGGGGATGCATGCCTAAATCATTATATATAATGAAGAAAACCCTCAGACTTTTATGAGGTGACCCCAAAAAGTTAGACTTTTTAAGCGTAGCAGTTTAAATGGCTGCTA
>CAVKUS010000087.1:0-3973 GCA_963659725.1 Bacteroides sp. CAG:545
TGCTAATCCTCTAAATCTTTTCCTAAATTAGGCCTTGACATATTACCAGATTGCTCATCATAGCTTTTATCAATATTACCCTTGATACTGAAACAATACTTAGAATTATTATTGGCATCAGCTTAACACTTTATGGGTACTTTTTCCTACAATTTGAACGTGAATAATGAGGATGGTGCAAAATGCCTGTATTAAAAACTAGAATCCACGAACTGCGCAAAGAAAGAAAAATGCAGCAAAGCGACCTTGCAGAGCTTGTCGGTGTCAGAAGGGAAACAATCGGCAACTTGGAAAACGGAAAATACAATCCCTCGCTTAAGCTGGCAATGGATATCGCCAAGGTGTTTGGCAAGCCGGTGGAATACATTTTTCAGTTTGAGGAAGAAGAGAAGTAATTAAAGTTATCATTAAAGCAAAGAGGCCGGGCTTTGTCCCCGCCTCTTTTATTATATTTAGCATTAAAGTGCATTCCACAGCTTTTTTATGGTAACACACCCTGGTTTTCCTTACTACAAGAATGAATTATTACCCTCCTACCAAAAATGGCTGGAGCACTCTGCCCCAGCCATAAAAGCCTATAAGTAACGCTTTTAATTCACTTCTGTCGAAGCTTGTTTATAAATATCTTCTTTTATTTCATTCTGTAACGGTACTGATGTGATGGTTAATTGCGGGAAATCATTAATCCATCTTAAAATTATAATAGCTTTATCTCCTTGCCACTGAAGTTTCGTATACGAATCATTAGCTTCTAATTGTTCCGGATACGTACTTGTAGGTGAGCCATATAATTCCGTAAAATTTCTTTGCAGTTCACGGAAATAAAACATATTCAATTTTTTATCATCTTCAGTACGAACAACAGACTGCCCTAAACATACAATTACGCTATATAATTTATCTTTATAAAAATTAGCATATAATACCTTAAAAGGCACTCCGTGTAAGCTTTGTGTTGGTTCATCTAAATCAAAATAATACTCATCTAAACGGACACTATATTCATTACTTAAATTTAAATCAAAGTCGTAGGCGTCTACTTCTTTTTCGTCTTCTCCGTAATTTTTATCACACAGAAGTTCCGATGATTTCACTTCCTCAAACGACGAATTTAATTTAAGCCCTTGAAAACCATCCGGTTCATTTTGAAAAGCAAAAACTGGTGAACAACTAAACAGTAATAATAAGACCATTGCTAAAAAACGCATAACTTACAACCTCCTTTGTGATATGTTAATAAGTATTTTTATGAACCTTATCAGTTGATGTTATAAGATTCGCTTTGCCAGCTTAAACGACGCTGCTGCATAGCTTTTCCGTTCGCGAAGCATTCTTTTATCCTTGCATACAGTCAAAAAATGCTCTCTCATTACTCTTCTGTATTTATATTATACACATACCGCAATTAAAAAATCAATACTGGTAAATATATATTAGACACATAACATCTTATGATTTTATATAACTTTAATATAATATTCAATAGTGTATAAAGTGCCTGCACTTTTAAAAATATATTTTATAATTCAAAGAATATATAAGCATAAAAAATCCTGTTGCAGATTGAATTACTCAATCCACAACAGGACTTTTAAACATATCCTATATTAAATTACGCTTTTTTCACGTTGATTTGCACTTTTACAAGCTCTCAGACTTTACTTGCTCAGGTACTCGTCAATAGCAGCCGCAGCCTTCTTACCTGCGCCCATAGCGCTGATTACGGTTGCAGCACCGGTTACGATATCGCCGCCGGCGAACACGCTCGGAATAGAGGTAGCGCCTGCCTCGTCAGCAACGATGTTACCGCGCTTGTTAACCTCCAAGTCAGGGGTAGTCTGCTTAATCAGCGGGTTCGGGCCTTGACCGATAGCCATAACTACCATGTCAACGTCGAGCACATACTCGCTGCCTGCGATAGCTACAGGAGAGCGACGGCCGCTGGCATCCGCTTCGCCCAGCTCCATCTTAATGCACTTCAAGCCGTTAACCCAGCCCTTTTCATCGCCCAGGATAGCAACCGGATTGTTCAGCAGGCGCAGTTCAATGCCTTCTTCCTTAGCATGGCCGATTTCTTCCTTACGCGCGGGCATTTCTTCCTCGCTGCGGCGGTATACGATATATACCTGCTCCGCGCCAAGGCGCTTCGCGGTACGCGCTGCGTCCATTGCTACGTTGCCTGCGCCAACGATAGCAGCCTTCTTGCCAACGTATACAGGGGTAGCGTAGTTTGGGAATTCGTAAGCCTTCATCAGGTTTACACGCGTCAAAAATTCGTTGGCGGAATATACGCCGTTAAGGTTTTCGCCGTCAATCTGCATAAAGTGCGGCAGGCCGGCGCCGGTACCAACATAAACAGCGCTGAAGCCTTCCTCCTCCATCAGCTCCTTGATGGTGAAGGTGCGGCCGATAACAGCGTCAACCACAATCTTTACGCCCAGCTTTTTCAGTGCGGAGATTTCATGCTGTACGATTTCCTTCGGCAGACGGAACTGCGGAATGCCGTACATCAGCACGCCGCCGGCAGCATGCAGCGCTTCGTACATGGTTACGTCATAACCCATTTTTGCCAAATCGCCAGCGCAGGTCAGACCGCTGGGGCCACTGCCTACTACGGCAACCTTCTTGCCCTTGCGTTCTGCCGGAGCTTCCACATCGTTGTCCAGGCCATGCTCACGCGCATAGTCGGCAACAAAGCGCTCCAAGCGGCCGATAGCGACAGGCTCGCCCTTGATACCCAGCACGCATTTGCCCTCGCACTGGTTTTCCTGCGGGCAGACACGTCCGCAGACAGCGGGCAGGGTGCTCTTTTGCTTAAGGATTTTATAGGCCTCGGCAAAGTTTTCCTGCGCAACCTCATGGATAAACTTAGGAATATCAATATTAACCGGGCAGCTGCCTACACAACGCGGTTTGGGGCAGTTCAGGCAACGCTGTGCCTCGTCTACCGCCATTTCCTTAGTGTAGCCAAGTGCTACCTCCTGAAAGTTTTTGTTACGCACATCAGCCGGCTGTTCCGGCATAGCATTTCTCATTCCTCCACGCATTTGCAATGACCTCCACAGCTATATTCCAGTGCTTCCTGGTCCTTGTACATCTGCTGACGCATTACCAGGTTTGCAAAATCTACCTCGTGAGCATCAAACTCCGGTCCGTCTACACAGGCAAATTTGTTCTCGCCGCCAACCATTACACGGCAGCCGCCGCACATGCCGGTGCCGTCTACCATGATGGTGTTGAGGCTGGCTGTAGTTTTTACGCCGAAGGGTTTGGTGGTCGCTGCCACGTTTTTCATCATGATAACAGGGCCGATTGCCAATACCAGGTCAATCTTTTCGCCTGCCTCCAGCATTTCACGCAGCGGGTCGGTTACAAAGCCTTTGCGGCCTGCACTGCCGTTGTCGGTGGTCAAAATCAGCTCGTCACTGATAGCAGCCATTTTATCCTGCCAGATTACCAGATCCTTGTCGCGCGCACCGATGACGGAGATAACCTTGTTGCCCAGCTCGTGATATGCACGCGCGATTGGGTACACAGGTGCAACGCCGATGCCGCCGCCAACTACTACAACAGTACCGAACTTGCCCATCTCGGAAGGATGTCCCAGAGGACCTACCACGTTGAGAATATCATCACCCTCGTTAAAGGTGTCGCACAGATGCTTAGTGGTGTTGCCCACAGCCTGCACGATTAAGGTGATGCAACCTTTTTCACGATCAAAATCCGCAATGGTCAGAGGAATACGTTCGCTGTATTCATCAGTGCGGATGATTACAAACTGTCCCGGATGGCATTTGTGTGCCACCAGCGGCGCGTCTACGACGAACTCGTAAACTGCAGGTGCTAAATTTGCTTTGGTAATGATTTTAGCCATTTTCTTGCATTTCTCCTTTTGCTGCTAATTGCTATTTATTCAAGAGCTTTCTGGTGCAAGCCTCAGCTTCCGCATAAATCTTTTCTTCGTCAAAGGTCA
>CAVKUS010000088.1:0-3044 GCA_963659725.1 Bacteroides sp. CAG:545
GAACAAGAGATGTTGATGCTGAAACTGCTATGAAACCATATCTCTTTACTGATTTAAATCTTTCTTATAAGCCTGAGAAAAACCACAAAATATTTGTAAATATTGATAACTTACTTGATAGAAAAGATATAACTACTGCTGCAACGTCTTCGTTCTATACTATGGGTATTAACTTCATGGTTGGTTACGAATACAGCTTCTAACCCCTACGGCGGCGCGCTTGCGCCGCCACTTTTATATAGCTTTTTCTAAACTTGCAAATATGCTATAATACGTATGAAAGGACGGTGTTTTATATGATTTATCCATATTTGACATTAAATGATGGAACTGAATACACGCATTCAGAAATGAAAGCGGATGGTACTGTTTTAGTATACGTGGAAACACCTGATGCAGAAGATGGATTTCACAGCCTTTTATGCGTTTTACCAAAATACGAAATCAAAGATGTAATTGGCTATACAAAAGATGAACAGGAGAAAATTTTAGCAAGAATCAAGAAAAATGCTCATTTGATAATCAAATATTCGCAAAGGGGTGCAAAATGAAAAAGATAACACTTTTAATCTGCCTGATGCTCTGCGGTCTTTTCGTCATTGGCGGAGCAACTGCCAGCGCCGCAGGCAAGAAGCTTATGGATAAGGAAAAGGCAGTGAACGGCTTGCATGACAGCTTCCTTTTTGACAAGGAGGAGCTTGGCGAGCTTTTTGACAGCGGCATCAGCTACATGGAGCTGAAAAAGCTGTGCCTGCATGCTTACGCAGCAAAAAAGCCTGTGAAAGAAGTGGCGCAGCTGCGCGATAAATACGTGTGGACGCGTGTTGATTATCTGCTGGGGCTGACGCCGGAAAAGCTGGCGCGTGCTGAGCATGAGTATAAGGTTGACCGTATCCACCGTTTGTTTGGCCTGGATAAAAAGCTGGTGGACAAGTACATGCGCATGGGTTATGCTTCGCATCAGGTGAAGCGTGCGATGTTCCTGGCGCGCCACTGCGACAAGAGCGTGGAGGAGCTGCTGGCGATGAAAACACGACAGCAAAAATGGGGCGACATCTGCGAGCAGCTTGGACTGCCACGTGATGCGTGCATGAAATAAGAAGTTGTTAATTGAAGCCTTGGGGCGGTGCTAGTGCACCGCCTTTTTTGGCATGTAAAAGAAAAAATAGCAGTCAAAGTTTTTCGCCTGCAGAAGAAAAAGTGCTTGAAAATCCAAAGTTTTTCGTTTTGAAAAGAAAAACTTGTAATTTTAGGTAAGTTTTTCTTGTAGAGGAGAAAAACTTGCGTAGTATTATGCTTTCTGTTATTATATAAAGAACAAAGAAATATAGTGGTAGTTCGAGAGAGGAGGATTTGTATGATTGTACGTCAGGCATATTTGGAAAAACTAAAATTAATGCGAGATAAAAAGATTATCAAGGTTATTACAGGTGTGCGTCGTTCCGGTAAGTCGACACTGCTGGAAATGTATAGGGATTTTTTAGTGAGCAGTGGTGTGCATCCTTCATGCTGTCAATATATAAATTTTGAAGATTTGCGTTGGGAAAGCCTGAAGGACTATCATGCTCTATATAATCATATCCTGGAAAACTTATCCCCTAATGAAAAAAATTACATATTTTTAGATGAAATACAAATTGTTCCTGAGTTTCAAAAGGCTATCAACAGTTTGTTCTTACGGGATGATGTAGATATTTATATTACTGGCTCTAATGCATATTTGCTTTCAGGCGAATTATCTACCCTGTTGTCCGGAAGATATATTGAGCTGAGCATATTGCCGTTGTCGTTTAAAGAATATTGGGAATTAGTCGGTGGAGATAAAAAAACAGCTTTCAATAAATATTATCTTAATGGTGGCTTCCCTTATGCTGCAACCATTGATAACAAAGAAATTCGCTTGGAATACTTTAGAGGTATATTCAACACTGTTTTACTTAAGGATATTGTTGAACGCAAGAGGATTTCAGACGTAAAGCTTTTAGAAGATGTAATACGATTTTTGTTCGATAATATAGGAAATATAGTTTCAACCAAGAAGATAGCTGATACCTTGAACAGTAATGGCAGAAGGACAACATCAGGGACTATTGATAACTATATTAGAGCACTAAAAGATGCTTTTATTTTGTATGAAGCAAATCGTTATGATATCAAAGGAAAAGAGTTTTTGAAGTCACTGGAAAAGTATTATATCGTTGATATAGGCTTGCGTAACCTTTTATTGGGTGAACGTACTCGCGATATCGGGCATATTCTTGAAAATATTGTTTATCTGGAGCTTTTGAGAAGAGGGTATCAGGTCAGCATAGGCAAATTGGATTTGCTCGAAGTAGATTTCATTGCTCAAAAAGAGGATAAGCGCATTTATTATCAGGTATCTGCATCGGTTTTGGATGAAAAAACATATGAGCGTGAGTTTGCTCCGCTTAAAAAGATTAATGACAGCTACCCGAAGTATGTGCTTACGCTTGATGAATTACCGATGGGTGAGAATGGGATTGAGCAAAAGAATATTATAGATTTTCTTTTGGAAGAAAACTGAGTCAGGTAGTTCTATTTCTCCTACATCCTAAAGTTTTTCTCCTGCAGAAGAAAAGATGCTTATATTTCTCAAGTTTTTCGCTTACAGACGAAAAAATACTTGAAACCATAAAGTTTTTCGCCTGCAAAAGAAAAAACAGTTGAAGTTTCAAAGTTTTTCGTTTGGAAAAGAAAAACTTTGTATTTTAGGTGAGTTTTTCTTGTGGAGAAGCAAAACTTGCGTAATCTAAACTTTATATTGCTTGCTGTTGCACAGAAACTGCAAAACTGTAACCTGCTTTACATTATTTTTCGTGAAATAAGCAAAAGCAGGCAATATGTAAAATTTTGTTGACTCTATCAAGGTAGAGTGTTACACTAGGCACAACTTCAAAAAAGACCACAAACCGTTGAGACGGAGATCAAGTCAGTAAATGCGCTTACAGAGAGTTCGGGCAGGTGGAAGCCGGATAGAGATGCAGGCTGATAAATGGACCGTTGAGGGTGCTGTCAAATCGCTT
>CAVKUS010000089.1:0-2755 GCA_963659725.1 Bacteroides sp. CAG:545
CCTGCATACACTGACTGCCAATTGCCAACGCTTCCTTTGTTTCTTGCGTAACCTTTCCTTCGTCCGTAAGTACAGGAGCATCAATAATTTTTTTCAGTGTAACCGCCAGATTGATACAGCTGCAAAAGGCCTTGCGGTCGTTTTCTGTATAAGCAGCTCTATCCATGCCCTTAGCAGCAATAAGTTCATCTGAATATGTAATAGCTTGCACAAACAACCTGTTTAACTTTGGCAATAAATCAGACACCTTATTGCAAGAATCTATCACGCCGTCTAAAACAGCAGCTAAATTTTCAGCCTGACTGTAGACAACACGCGAACTGCGCAGCTGCGCACCAGCCATTTGCAGCTCCCTTTCAGAATCATTGATAAACGCATTGCCTAAGCCAAATATACCGAAGCCCTTTAAGATACTGACAGCAATTTCTTTATCTGTCATTGGTCTTACTGCTGTCTGCGCTACTGCATGGATAATCTGTATTTCTTCTGTGCTAAAGCTCTGCTGATTTAAAACTGCAAGCATCTTGTCATCACGAAAGTCAATTTTCATGAGCTTGCTATACACATCAACAAAATTCTGCATTGAAGTAATTAATATCGAACGCTTACGGTTGGAAAGCTTCTTCATAGCATCATCTGCTGCCTGCTTCTTGGCTTCCACAAGCCTGTGGGCTTCCTGTTCCATAGCAAAAGCTTTAGCATAACGCTTTTTTGTCCTGCTATCTATCTGCATTGATTTCTCAGCACCATAAAAGCTACTGCCTAAAGCTGCTGCCCCAAGTATAAGTCCGATCATATCATCTTACCCCCTTCATAATGTCAGCACTGCATCTTTATCATCAAAAAAATTGTTAAACTCTTCCAGCGACTGAAAAGCACATTTTTGCTTAAATACCGCCAGAATATCATTCAGGCCCTGGGTAATCGCTTTATCATCTACTGCGTAAACGCCCTGCATAACAAGCTCAAAACCACCATCAAAAGCCGCCGTCATATATGCATCTCTTGCTTTATTGTATTCATCAATCCGCTGCTTTTGCTGCGCCAGACTTTGCAGCGCAGTATTAATAATATGCTTAAATTCCGCCTGGCGTTTTTTATCCAGCCTGCGTTCCATCTGATATTTAGTGACCGCCCTGGTTATTTCCCCCACAACCAGGGAAGTAACCACCGCGGCCACCGGTCCGCCCAAGGCAAAAGCCATGTTCGCTGCCAATACACCGGCAGTACCGCAAACAATTTGCGCAGAACATTCTTCGCAGCTGATATTGCCATCTAAATAGTTCGCAACAATACCACCTATTTCTACAGCCATCGTCAGCTGCATAATCGGCAAATTTTTACCTGCAAGTTTGGCAAAATCCTTCGCCCCGGCTTTTTTCGCTACTGCGACAACACCATCCTGCACTACCGAAATACCGGCAGCACTGCCAAAGCTCCTTACAGTATCCTTCCCGACATTTTTTACAGCCTGCTTAATGTCCTGTTCACCTTTCACCACGCCCACAAGATTGGTCAAGCTGGAAACTGTTGCAGTTACAAAGGCTGCTTCACTGCCGGCAGCAGTTGCCTTCTTGACCGATGGCGCAACTGCATCCAGCTTAGAACTGATAACTTTGCTGTTTTTTATTTCATTAACCGTATTTGCTATTTTATACTTAGTCGCCTGTGTCCGTATATGCGCCTCTGCCTTCACTTCTTCTTTCAGCATATTAACGCTCGTCACAGCATCCGGGCAGTCAACAGCTTTTTTATTTGTCTTGAAGATTTTCTTGCCAAATAAGGTTTCTGATGCATCGTTAATCTTCGCAGCGCCTGCTTCAGTATATTTTTTTGCTATATACTCATGGTTATTTAACGCACCCTTGGACTTGTTCAGTGAAGCATTTGTATTAGCAAGGTTCGCATCATCATTAGCCATTGTTCTTATCTGTTCCGGCGTCAAATCAGAGCTATAACGCCTGATTTGTTCATCTAACGGAACAATGTGGTCAACGTTTGATTGCTTTTCATTAATATGCTTATTAGCATTATAAAAAATTTTATCGCCGGTATATTCGTCAATTACACTTTTTTTCTTACCAAATGACCTGTTTTTATAGCTGTTAGCCGCATTATTGCGTCTGTTAATGTCATCTACCTGACTACGCTTTATCTTATCACTCATATGCTGCCTCCAAAATTTATAAAGAAGTATCTTCTACTCCTTCCATTAGCTCACTCATCGTAATCCCTAGCTTCTCGGCAATCTTCATTAAGGTTGAAAGCGATACGCATTTCGTATAGCCGCCGTTTTCAATACGCGATAAATATTGCGGCGTAATACCAACCTCTTCGGCAAGCTTCTCCTGTGTCATGCTCTTCAATTTCCTGTAAAAAACTATCTTGGCACCTATCTTCTTGTATCTCGACGCAAACATTTAGCCCTCACTCCTTTTACCAATATATTATCGCATATTCTCAATTTTATATCTTTGCACAATTATTTCATAACTTTACATATAGTTTAATTTCTTATGCTTTGCTTTTCGGAATGGGCAATGTGCTTACGTAATTTTTATTTCCGCTACTTCTCACTCTTTCTCCTGCATAAGCCGCACAGGGTCAACCCCCAATGCCTGGGCCAGCAAAAATATCGACTCCATATTAAACGGTCCCTTGCCACATTCAATATCCGAAATGCGCGCCCTTGACATTTTTGCTTTCTCCGCCAGCTCGCTCTGCGTCAGGCTCAATGCCCTGCGATAATACATAA
>CAVKUS010000090.1:0-2643 GCA_963659725.1 Bacteroides sp. CAG:545
TCCTGTACGGAATCCTCCAGCTCTGCCGGGGTACCATAACGGTTTGCACCGGTAGGAGTGTAGTCATTCATGCCGGCGGTAGGGATAGAGTAAACCTTTACAGTCTGCACACCGGTGAAATCATAATCGTTGTTGATTGCCGGAGCAGTCAACGCACCGGTCTTGAAGCGCTCATCAATTTTTGCGCTATATTTGTCTGCATAATTAATAGCCATAATAAAAAATCCTCTCTTTCATCATTAAGAATTAAAGCCACTGAGGAACGGATCATCAGAACCGCCACTGCCGCCATTGCTGCCGCCACCGCCTGCACCGTTGGCCTTAACTGCCCAGCTGTTCTCCTTCAGCCAGCCGTTAACGCCGTCTTCCAGGCTGATTTCTTTGCCGTCGCTGCCGGTATAAGCAAGACTTTCATCGTCTTTGACTACGATGCTGCCTTCCAACAGCTTAGCCATGTTCTGCGGGCTTGCAGCGTTGCCCTTGGTCAGCAGCTCTACAGCCTTGGCCATCTTCATGCCGTCAAGGCGTTTGGTCTTTTCGGCCTTGGCGGTTTCAGTCATCTCAGCCAGCTGCTTAGTGACCTTGCCAACCTGTGCGGTCAAGTCGGTAATCTGCTTTGCGACTTCATCAGGCTTTTTGCCGCCCTGGGCAAATTGGTCTAATGTAGTCTTAAGTCCCTTGGCTTTGTCTACTACATCGTCACCATCATCTAAACCAACAGCCTCCAAGATGCTTTTCAGCTTTGTCGCGCTCTGCTCTCCTGCCGTGCGGTGCTTCTTAGCTTCGTTGTTGAGTGTGTTGATTTCGCCTTTGATAGCAGCGATGAGGTCAGCACCGTTCTCAACTTTTTCCAGTGCTTCGTAAACCTGTTTCATTTCCATTGTTCTGATACCTCCATATCATGGGCCTCCGCCCTATATTGTGCCCTCTCCTGGGCAATAAAAAAGCACGCTGTTATACGTGCTTGATTAACGATGTTATTTTAATAATTTATTATATCGCTGCCTGTCTGCTAAATAAGCTAATCCAAAAACAGCAGCTACAAGCAATATTACGATATATAACGGGATGAATACCCAAACCCACAGTAAATCCAACGAGCCAAACAACTTGCCCAGAATTAACCCCGCCTGAACTATGCCTAAAGTTGTTTTTAACATGCTGCACCTCCAATTAAAAAGCACCCACAAATGTAGGTGCTCATTTCTTTTTAATATTTTCTTTTTCTTTCTCAAGAGCTTCCTTTTGTGCTGCTTCTAATCTTGCATATACATCTTTCTCTATACGTTCCCATTCTTCTTCTGTAATAATGTGATTTACAACTTCCATAAGACCATACCCCCTTCAGTAAATTCTTTTAAAAGTAATTTTATGTAAGTTTCATAGTCCAAATTATTCTTGCGACAACGTTTCAACACTTTGGTTTGTATTTTGTTTATCATAATTTTATCATAATTTGCAGTTTTTTGCAAAGTCTCAATACGTCCTGAATTTGTTATAAGAGAAATGCTCTTTACGCTATTGTTGTCAGTCAAAATATGAATATCATCTAATGAGAACCCATATCCTCTAGGATGGTTATGGATAATATATAAACTTTCACCTCTAGCTAAAATGTTTTTTGCTTTAGCAGTGCCAAAGTCTACCGAATTCTCATTACCAAGCAGTATTGTCTTGCCTTTTAGATCTGAAGTTAAAACCATCGCTACTTCATTGCTATTATTTTTATCTCTTGCTATAGCCAAAAGCTCCTTTTGTGCCTGTAACATTAATTCGTTTTCTCTTTTTGTAAAGCCAGGATACTGGAATTGGCCTATATTATCTATAGTTTTCTGTGTGATTATAGTTTTTACTCCACGTTTTTGCGGTTCAAGCACACTTTCTTTTAGCCTACTTTTTATTTTCCGCAGCCCAGCATAACCACGCATATACCTCTGCCAATCCTCGCCATCTTCCCAAGCCTTCAAGCCCTTACGCCCCAACACCTGCGCCCTGCGTGCTTCCGGCAAGCTATTCAGCCATTTATCGCCTGCCTCCCGCACCTGGTCGCGTTGCTGCTTCATGTCAACTTCGCCTTCAATGACTTCCACGTAGCGGCATAAGCAATGCGGATGCACCGGCAAAGGTGGCAGCTTATCCTTGGGATATATGCCTGCACCTAAGCCGTACATATCAGCTTTGGCGTACATGTCGCAGATATCAAAAACAGGGTGATGGCTGCTTAATTTAAATTTCACAGCCACAACATCAGCGTCATCTTTTATCTTTGCTATGAAGCCATCAGCCCACGCCCTTGCCATCTCGGTTCGGGTGATACGTTCGGCTACATAGCGGGATTTTTCGTTGACAGCAACTTCCACGGCCTTTTCAATAGCCTTTTCATTGCCTTTCTGCACTGCTTCCAACAATTCATTATAGGCTGCCTGCAGTGCCTTGTTAGGTGCGCCATTTTCGGCCAGACGATTGATGTTGTCAATGGCCTGCCTTTGCTCGGCCAATGCCTGCGGGTCATTGCCTGTAGCCTCCCTCACCTTCTGCAGATACTTCGGCAGGTCCTGCCTGCTGATAATATCCTTGCCGCCGTTATATACGTTCTGGCCATCTTCGCCATATCCGTCAAACAACGCCCTTGCGGCCTCAGTC
>CAVKUS010000091.1:0-2388 GCA_963659725.1 Bacteroides sp. CAG:545
TAGTCTCTATGTCTATCTTTTTGAATTGAATTTGCGCAACTTATTATACGTCATCCAACTATATTATCAAATTGCATTTGATAATATAGTTATACTGACTGATAGTATACCAACACCGCCCCATCCGGTACACCAACCTTACATACAAGTAATATTCAAAAGCTGATACCCGGCAAGTCTTGCAACCTGCCGAAGTATCAGCTTTTTCTACTTATGAACGTGAACCTAACATTTCAACTCTAAAATATAGGCTTCTTGTTTATCAAGACAGCGAACTTCCTATCTTATCAAAAGATAATAATTCATACAAATCATCAAAATTATACGGATAGTTATTATCACCATAAACTTTAAAAGGTTTATCTTCATATGAAAAATAAATCTTTAAGTTCCAATCGCTACCATCTATAACAGTTTATTTCAATTTAGATTCAAGATATTCTTTAACTGTCCTAAATCTCCGCTAACTCATTTGTAACCAGCATCATTCCGCCATATCGAAATTATTCTCTACCCTAATGCCACATCCAGCACCATCATCACACTGAAGCCTACGGCAAAGAAAATCGTGCCGATATTGGAATGCTCTCCCTGTGACATTTCAGGAATAAGCTCCTCCACAACAACATAAAGCATCGCACCGGCAGCAAAGCCCGCAAGCGAGCGTTAAACCATATCACTCAACGATTTCTTCATAAAGAACACGCTCGCCGAACCGAGTGCAGTTCCGACAAACTGACGCCTTGCATAAATGCGAAGCGTCAGCCTTTTCTTATTGTAAACTTATTTATCCTGCCTTTCTTTCACATCTATAATAAAAATCATAATCAGGGAGCAAAAGTTTCTGCGCACGCAGCATAAGAAAAGTCAATCTTGCAGCAGTCATGTCCTGACTACGCAGTGCAATTCTCTGCCCCATTCGGTACGGATTTTCTTCAAGCTTCCGCGCGCCGACGTTGATAACCGGTTTAATCAGCTTAGCCTTACGCATTACACCGAATAAATTACAATAATTTGCTGACCAATGCCTGGTCACCAGCTTGAAGGAATCATAGCTGAGTCTGCCAAGCCTGTCAAGCAGCAGATTTATCTCCAGCTCCTTCTGAGATCTTCTTGCTTTAAAATACTCTTTCAGGGCTTTATTGAGATTATACTTTCCATGATTAGAATAAGCAGCGAACGAACTCTTCAAGAGCTGCTCCAACTCCATATCCATAAATTCCAAATCCAGCTGCTTCTGCTTTAAGCTGATTTCATAACAGCCTCTGAGAAACTCCTCGCTATCAGCCTGATGCTCACTCTTCAAAGACAAAACTGGCTGGAGCAATTCGCTCCAACCATTAAAATCAAATAACACAAACTAGGTCGACCAACACTCATGTAACAGCCCGACCCACAAATTTGGACCAATGCCCAATACTGAATGTCCAGTATTGGGGGTACATATCAAAATACTTAAATTATAGCCGTTTTTTCAGTTTATGAGGTTACTTTTGTCCCATCCTCATAACTTTAAGGAACATAGAAAGTTAACGATGCAAAATAATTCTCTTGATTAACTTTATCAGCGAATTCTTCAGTAGCCGGTAACTCTAATTTAGTTTTTACTACCCAAGTTCCCCAACGATCTATACGTATTTCCGCAATACCTTTAGCATCGGTAGATGCAGTACATGAAGCAGCATCATAGTTAGAATAACCTTCATACATTGCGAAAACCTTTTTGTGTTGCACTGGTTTACCTTTGAACAAAACCAAGAACTTCATCACAGCACCACTATTATTAGTAATTTCATACGGATTAGTCAAAGGAATGATTTCCAATTTTTGACCAAAAATATGAGATAAATTTTTTGCCTCACCTTTGCCAACATTAATTAGTGATTTTGCAAATTGCTGTGAATATGTACTGCTGACAATATTTTTTAAACCTTCCTTGGTTCCTTTTATTGTTTTTAACTTACTAGTGTCCAGATATGATGTATTGTAAGCATCCTTTCTTGTTACAGCTACAACGTACAATCCCTTTTCTTTTAACTCTATTTGCTTTGCTGCGAACCCAGTAGTTTCCAATTTTACGTTTTCTTTATTTTTAGAAGGTGTCAACAACGTAATATCAGTAAAATCGTCAGCCTTAACAAAACTATCTACAGGAAAATGATGTCCCCATCCCATATAGATTTTAGTTTTAGCACCCATTTTCTCATTAAAATCAAGATTATAATCAGTACAATTCACCCATAACGTATGAGTACTGCCAACAGCAGCTGCTCCGCAAAGCAAAATAGTTCCTATAACCGTTGTGAGTTTCTTGTTTAATTTCATATAAGCCACTCCTCGTATAATATGTTTGTAAGCCAAAGCCGCCACGCCTACAACGTAAACTTT
>CAVKUS010000092.1:0-2256 GCA_963659725.1 Bacteroides sp. CAG:545
TGATACGGTCACAGCTCACAGTGCCTTCCAGCTTATTGCCACGGCTGGCACCGGTGACAAGGCTGCTCCAATGGACTTCCGGCATCTGGTCCCGCAAAAGCCCCATGATAACATCTGTAATCTCGGTACGTCTGCTCATGAGCGATACAGAGGAATACTTGCTCTCCCCTGCCCTCCGGTGACGCCAAAATCAGTAGCTGTAATACTTGCCATAAGGCGTTCCATTTCAGCCTTGTACAGCTTCAGCTTCTGTGCGTATATGTCGCTGTTTTCTACACCGCCAGCGCCGTTAAATACTGTTGTGGGGTCTGTGCCGGTCTGCAGCAGGCATCTGTTATAGCAGGCAGCCACAACGCCCAGGCGCTTGACTAGGTAAGGTACAGGCTCGGGGATATCGGTTACTTTAAGCCTAGTGGCCAGGCTGTTTATGATTTCATTGCCATAGACAATATCCTCATATTTGCAATCCAGCACCGCGTCCTGTATATCTGCGAAATCAATGTAATCCATTATAAACCTCCCAGCAGACTGTCCAAAGCTTTGGCAAATCTGCTGACAATAACAGGCTGCATAACATCAGCTGCCGTATAAAGAAAAGGGTCCGCCTTTATGCCAGGGTGACGCACGCGCTTGCTGAAGACAAATTCCTTGTTTATGGCAAAGCGTAGCACCTTTTTGCTGCGCGGCACAATCACATACGGCTTAGTACCTTCATGCTGCCATCGCGCTATATTGTTTGTAAGCATAACTGTACCCTGGTTGTCTTTAGCCAAGCTCATAATGCTTTTTTCAGTCATACCGCTTCGGGTAATGAAACGATGGTGGTCACGCGCATATTCCCTGACATCTCTGACGGCCATCTTCACCTGCCTGCGTACCATTTCGCGTGTTTGGACCGGTGCGGCTTCAAAAGCACGCACCAGCTTCTCAAAGTCACGCGTAATCCCTACGCTTTTCATTATTCCTCGGTAGCCTTAACCTGTTCCCCGGTAGCTTTAGTCTTATGCACGTAGATGGCACCCTTTTTGTTGTCCAGCACGAATGCGTCATAGCGCACACGGCCTTCAACCAGCCAGCCGTTGATACCGGGAGGGTTATCATGAATCTTATAATCTGCCAGCTTAACAGGAGCGCAGCAGGCAATGCGGTTGGTGATGATAAATGCGGTATTCGCCGGCATGTAGGACGCAGGCACCACGATGATGGGGACGCCGTCCACCATGCCAACCTGACCTTTTACCAGCATATCCTGTGCCAGGTCAGAAGCCTTGATGAAGGATTCATCCTGCTTCAGCAGCTTGAAGTAAGACGCAGCCACATAAGCAATACGATTACCTAAGGGCGCTTTCTCGTCGGTCAGCTTCTCGGTGCCGTCCAGGAAGGCGCTGTAAGCGTTAGCCTTGGTAACTGCAGCGGTTGCGCTGTTCTTTGCGCCTGCAGCGATTTTTGCAAGACGATAAATATCCAGCTCCGGGATAATGACCTCATCAATCTGACGCTGTAAGGCTGCACCGGCCTCTTTCAGCATACCGGTGTCCTGATAGTTGCTTTTGTCGATGGTGAAGGTGAAGGAACGGTCCTTGGTCAAGGTCAGCTCCTGTACGGAATCCTCCAGCTCTGCCGGGGTACCATAACGGTTTGCACCGGTAGAAGTGTAGTCATTCATGCCTGCAGTAGGAATAGAGTAAACCTTTACAGTCTGCACGCCGGTGAAGTCATAATCGTTGTTGATTGCCGGAGCGGTCAACGGGCCAGTCTTGAAGCGCTCGTCAATTTTGGCGCTATATTTCTCTGCGTAGTTAATTGCCATAATAAAAAATCCTCTCTTTCGTCATTAAGAATTAAAGCCACTGAGGAACGGATCATCAGAACCGCCACCACCGCCATTGCTGCCGCCACCGCCTGCACCGTTCGCCTTAACTGCCCAGCTATTCTCCTTCAGCCAGCCGTTAACGCCGTCTTCCAGGCTGATTTCTTTGCCATCGCTGCCGGTGTAAGCAAGGCTTTCGTCGTCTTTGACTACGATGCTGCTTTCCAACAGCTTAGCCATGTTCTGCGGGCTTGCAGCGTTGCCCTTGGTCAGCAGTTCAACAGCCTTGGCCATCTTCATGCCGTCAAGGCGTTTGGTCTTTTCGGCCTTAGCGGTCTCGGTCATCTCAGCCAGCTGCTTAGTGACCTTGCCAACCTGCGCGGTTAAGTCAGTAATCTGCTTTGCGACTTCATCAGGCTTTTTGCCGCCCTGGGCAAATTGGTCTA